>CAYVNO010000007.1:3735-71147 GCA_964452935.1 uncultured Methanosarcinales archaeon
ATAATATCTGGCTTAAATTTTTCAACAGCTTTCTTTATACCTTGGCTCCCAGGAAAGAATTGCGTAAACTTTTCCATCTTTGTTTCGGCAGGATGAACATGCGTAACCATTATCTTCTTTTTCAAATACTCAACTTTTTCAAAACCTTTTTTCAAAGTATCGAAAAGTTCTTCTTCATCTAGCTGTGCAACACCAACATTTGCACCGCCGCAACCAAAGATCCCAATATCATCATATTTCACACTATACCCGTGGATATTTTTCACACCATAAACTTCTGCAAGAAAATCTGCAGTAGCAAAACTATCATGATTCCCAGGAATTAAAAGAACCTTCTTCTTTCTCTCAACAAAAGGTTTGATTAAATTATCAGTAGATTGATCAAAATTAGTTATATCTCCGCAAAGGATGACTAACTCTACATTTTCCTTATCAGCTCTCTCAGCTAGCTTTTTAGCTAAACCCTGATCTCCATGTATATCGCCTGCCGCTAATATCTTCATAATCTGTTAAAAACAATCTATCATATATAAATGTTAGGATGAAATCACAATAATGCATTAAATATATAAATACATTCTTCATTCATAATATTTCATGGGCCTATAGCCTAGTCTGGAAAGCTAAGACTAGCTTAGATAAATAGGGCGACAGCCTTCTAAGCTGTAGACCGAGGGTTCGAATCAATCCTTTCGCCGATTGAAAGGGTTACGGAAGTCCCTCTAGGCCCGTTGCAGGAGTGGCCAAGCGGCCATTTTTGCACATAATATTGAAATTGAGACTATAAAAGCTAAAATAATCTTCTTTTTGGTTATATTGTATAACACAAAAATAAGTTATTCTATCTTTCATTAGATGTCCCAATTATTTATCTTCTCAAAATTTCTTTGGTATTGAGAATTTTGAGGTGAAATATATGGAAAAAATCAACCTATATGAGTTTATTGGAATAATTATGGGAGATGGATGTATACGTTACAGTACTAAGAAAAGAGTATACTCCTTTGAATTAGTTGGTGACGTTGATGAACACAAGGAATATTTTGATAGGATATCTGATTTGATATTTTCTTTAGCTTCAAGGAGACCTAAAATATGGGTTAGATACGAAAAGTTAGGAAGAAGTTTGAGATTAATGATCAATTGTAAAAAGTTTGTTGAGTTTCTTTTGAATGATTTACGTCTTCAAAAGAGTCCTAAGACCTTTCGAACAAGGATCCCAAAAAAGTTTTTAGATTGGAATTATTCTAAGCATATTATCAGGGGCTTGTTTGAGACAGATGGTAGTTTATATTTTTCTAAGTCTAAAAAAGGCAAATATCCTAATTATCCTAGACTTGAAATTAAGTCATCTAGTGAAGTTCTTCTTAAACAATTACTTTCCATTTTATCTTCTAATGGTTTTAATCCACATATTATAAGATCAAATACAGATAGAACACATAGGATTTTACTAAGTGGAGAGAAAATGTTGGAAAAGTGGCATAACGATATAGGATTCAATACCATAAAGAATTTAAGTAAGTATCAATTTTACAAGAAAAAAGGGCATTATATCCCTTATTTATCAATGGCAGAGAGATTAATTACATTGAAGCGGGAGTGGCCAAGCGGCTAAGGCGATCGTTTCTTGAAAGTCTATTCTTCAAGAAGTCGAAGCTGCAATACGGGATGATGAGCATCATGCTGTGATTAGTAGATCCCGATTATTCCTGGGTTCAAGTCCCAGCTCCCGCTTTTTCTATTTTTACAAAAAAATAAGAAATAAATTACAATGTTTGTTCTATTCCCATTGAATAATCCATAGACACATAACTCACTGTTATATCGTCTTCATCATCAACCTCTTCATCAATCCCAAACACAGGATCACCTGCACTAGGATCATGAATACCTGCTTCATCACCAACTAACAACGCTCCGATTGTATTTTCTGGCAAATCATAAACTCTTCCATTTACTCGAGGTTCATCCACTGGACTAGCATCCGCATAAGATACATCATCTGGTTCTGTGTCATAAAGCTGAACTTCATAACTATTATCACAATCTCCGGCAGTTAAATATACTTCCCATTCATCTTCCATTTTAGCCTCCATACCTCTTTCTACTTGAATATATAGTAGATCAACATACTATAATAACTTTCTGTTATTATTATAACAAATAAACCACACATACTCAAACAAGTAGTTAATCACTCAATAGTAATCACATACTCAAAACATTTATATAGAAATAATAAATACCACCCACATGATCGAAACAGTCCTAGAACATCCAAGAAAGATAACTGTCGAAAAAGATGATTCTAATAATATATATGATTTAGACAAATTTGCTCAAGAATTAGAAAGATGGGCTAGTAGAGCTAGTTGTATGTACAGAAAATACCATACAAGCAGAGTGGTAACAGATCCAACTGAAGCAAGAAGGATTCTAGAAGGAACAGAAATGCTATCATTTGGTCACATTCACACATCCTGCATAGACAATCAAACCACAACAATATATTGTACAAGAAGAGAGGGAGGAATTGTAATCCTAGGAATATATGGGTACAAACTAGTAGAAGATATAGATAACCCTCAACCAATTAACTAACTCTTACATTATCAAAATAAACCAACGCATCCTCATCATAAAGTGCAATTCTTCCAGAATAATAAGGTCTTTCTTCGTCTGTAAACTCAACTAAGAGTTGACCATCAACAGACACATTTATCATATTACCCTTATGCTCAATCTTTACATCATACCATCTATCAATCGGAAACAAAACATCACTTCCAGTCGCTAAAAATCTCTGACTTCCAGGATAAGCAGGATCTTCTTTGCCTAACTCCCAACCGTTTGGTTTAGGAATAAAATAATAAAAGTGTTCATCGTCTATATAATGCCAAACAATCCACCCAACCTCCCAAGGATTTGGATTCTCTTGCCTTAAATGCTCGTCTGTAAACACATCAACTTCATAAATTAGATCACTAAACTCTGGCCCAACAACCATTGCTGCATGCGTTTCATCTTCAGCAGTACTTCTCATCGGTTCCTCAACTAATTCTCCATCAAGACTAACACAACCATAACCAGCATAAATAACATCCCATTCTCCAAAAGAATCTCCGCCATCTAAACAGTCATAATTATAAGAAGAAAAATCATCAAAAAAGATATACTCATTATCGACAGATTCCTCAACAGCCCAATCAACTGATTTCTTAACAACACTAAACTCAACAACATAATTATCTGAACTATCAGGAAGAAAAGCATAAAAAACACCCAAAATAACAATAAGTATCAAAAGAATAACAACACCAACAAATAAGAAAATATCCAGATTTCTTCTCATAAATTAAATAAAAACAGTGAATATATAACATTTACTCTAAAAACACATATAAACCCAACCAAATTACTTTCAAATATGAAAAAATCAGCAGAATACAGTCCGACATACCTAACAGAGCTACTAGAACCACATAGGAGTAGATTACAAACAAGAACATCAACAGAAGATCCTGAAAAAGATAGAGTAGATTCTATAGAATCATTACTAATAAATCTAATAAATGACACAACACTAATACATGCATTACATCAATATAAAGGAACAAACCAAAGAGCCTACTTAGTAGGAAACAGCTCTGACAGACAATCATTATATATGACCCTAGAAGGAAACCTAGTTTTCAACGAGAGTGGCACACAATATGGTAGATCCTATGAAATTAGAGGGACTAAATCAAGAATATTACGTAGAGTAACAGGATACGAATTTGTATGTACAGAAAGCTCAGTAATAGGTATACACAGAGGAGACAAACTAAACATAGAACGTGAATTTGGCAAAGATAATATTCGAGGATACGAAAATACAACAGCAGAATCAATGTTAGACAGACTAAAGCATTGTTTGCAAGAGATGATCTACCGAAAACATGGAAGACCAGAAGAACCCCCTCAAGAAAGAACACCCCCAGAAGGCAAACAAAGGAGAAGAATATACAGAAACAAACAACCAATGAAAGAACCAGGAACAGTATTACACCTGCTGCCTGGAGGAAAGAAATAAAGCATTTGAGTGTCTAATTACCTTATAAAAGGGAATATTTATACATTTGATAAGACAATTTCGTCGACTCTGTCGGCTAAATTGGATTTTGAATGTCTAATATTCCCATTGTAAAAGGGAATATTTATAAATACCTCGCATCTTTATTCAAAAATAACAAACAAGTGTTTAAATAACAATATAAGCTTAAACATGCAGTAAGAAACCAAACAGAGCCTGAAAAACTGTTTTTCAGTACAGAGTTTGGCTGAAATAGCTCAAAAAAGCTATAAAAAGCTAATAACTCCTTCTGAAGAAGAGCGGTATCAATAGGTTCATACTATAAATTGAACTCTGGCTCTAGATAGAAGAATGAAAACAGGAAAACCAAGATCCGGAAGTATGCAATTTTGGCCAAGAAAAAGAGCCAAAAAAGAGACACCTAGAGTTAGATCTTGGGCTAAATCAGACGAACCTTCAATATTGGGATTCGCTGGATACAAAGCAGGAATGACCCACATCCTATTCACAGATAACAGACCAAACTCAAAAACAAAAGGGGAGGAAGTCTCATTCCCAGTCACAGTTATCGAATGTCCACCTATAAAAATTGCTTCTATAAGATTATACAAAAAAACATCATACGGTCTAAAATTAAACAACGAAATTCATCTAAAAACTGATAAAGAACTAAAAAAGAGAAAAACAATACCAAAAAACCAAGGAAATATAGATGAAATAAAACCAGAAGATTTTGATGAATTAAGAGTTAATATTTACACACAACCAAAACTAACAGGAATTGGAAAGAAAAAACCAGAAGTTTTCGAAACCGCACTTGGTGGATCAAAAGAAGACCAACTTAATTTTATAAAATCAAACATTGATAAAGAAATAAAAATTCAAGACATTCTAAAACCAGGACAACAGCTAGACACAGTTGCTATTACAAAAGGAAAAGGATTTCAAGGTCCAGTAAAAAGATTTGGAATAGGTTTAAGATCACATAAATCAGAAAAAACAATAAGAGGACCAGGATCATTAGGAGGATGGTGTGGACAAGGTCATTTCATGTACAGAATTGCACATGCAGGAAAGATGGGATACCACACAAGAACAGAATACAACAAACAAATGTTAGCAATAATTGAAGATCCTAAAGAAGTAAATCCAAAAGGAGGATTTGTAAATTACGGAATCGTAAAAAACACATCAATTCTAATCAAAGGTTCTATCCAAGGACCAAAGAAAAGATTAATCAGATTAGTATATGCAAGAAGGCCAAACAAACTAATCCATAACGAAGCACCTTCAATAAATTTTATTTCACTAGATAACGCTCAAGGTAGGTAAAAATGAAACTAAATGTACTGAACTTAACAAAAACTGAAATAGGAAAAAAAGATTTGCCAGTACAGTTTAGAGAAGAAGTTAGAGAAGATCTTATAAAAAAAGCAGTTGTAGTTATTCAAGCTAATAAAAGACAACCTTATGGTGCAGACCCAAAAGCTGGTCTGAGAGCTTCAGCACAGATATCTAAAAGAAGAAGAAAGTACAGAGGATGTTATGGCCACGGTATTTCAAGAACACCAAGAAAAATAATGTCTAGAAGAGGAACAAATATGAACTGGACAGGAGCTGTTGCACCAAACACAGTTGGTGGAAGAAGAGCTCACGCACCAAAAGCTGAAAAAGTATGGAAACAAAAAATAAACAAAAAAGAAAAAAGAAAGGCAATAAGAAGTGCGTTATCTGCTACAGTAATCCCAGCAATCGTTGAAAAACGAGGACACAAAGTTCCAAAGGAATACCCATTCATTATTGAAGATAAATTTGAATCATTAAATAAAGCAAAAGAAATCAAAGATGTATTGATGAAAATAGGATTAAAAGAAGATCTAGAAAGATCAGAACAAAAAACAGTAAGAGCTGGAAGAGGGACAATGAGGGGAAGGAAATACAAAAAGAAAAAAGGACCTTTACTTGTTGTATCTAAAAAATGCAACGCTCTTAAAGCATCTCAAAATATTCCAGGAGTAGACATAGTTGAAGTAAAAAATCTAAACTCAGAACTACTTGCACCAGGAACAGCTGTTGGAAGATTAACAATTTTCACAAATTCAGCAATGGAATTAATGGAAAAAGAAAAACTATTCATGTGATAACAATGGACATAAACAAAGTAATAAACTACCCATCATCAACTGAAAAATCAGTAAGATTAATGGAAGCAGAGAACAAATTAGTGTTTATGGTAGAAAGAAAAGCAAAAAAAGAAGAAATAAAAGAAGCAATTGAAAAAATGTTCAAAGTAAAAATAACAAAGATTAACACATTAATAACTCCAAAAGGAAAAAAGAAAGCTTTTGTAAAGTTATCAGATGAAACACCGGCAATTGACATTGCAACAAGATTAGGTATAATGTAATTCAACGGACAATATAAAAATTTTATGCAATGAAATTTTACAATTTTCCGGAGGAAAATTAAATGGGAAAGCGATTAATAACACAAAGACGAGGAAAGGGCTCAGGCCCATATAAGTCAGCTAGTCATAGATTCGTCGGTAGAGCAAAACACGCCCCATTTTCAAATGATAATGTTAAAGGAGTTGTAAAAGATTTTATGAACTGTCCAGGACATAGCGCACCATTAGCAGCAATAGAATATGAAAATGGCAATTATAGTCTAATGATAGCTCCAGAAGGATTAAAAGTAAACACACAAATTGAATCATATTCAAAAGAAGTAAATGTAGGAAACACACAAAGATTAAAAGATATCCCAGAAGGAACAGCTATATTTAATATTGAATCCATCCCAGGAGATGGAGGAAAATTTGTAAGAAGCTCAGGAACATGTGCAAAAATAGTAACACATACAAAAAAAGATGTGACAGTAATACTACCATCAAAAAAGAAAAAATCATTTAATCCTAACTGTAGAGCAACTGTTGGAGTTGTTGCAGGAGGAGGAAGAACTGAAAAACCTTTTGTAAAAGCAGGAAACAAATATTACAAAATGAGAGCAAGAAACAAATTATTCCCTCATGTTTGCGGATTATCTATGAATGCAGTTGACCATCCATTCGGTGGATCGAACTCATCTAAAAAGAATTTCCCAGATACAATAAGAAGAAATGCACCGCCTGGAGCAAATGTTGGTAAAATTAGAGCAAGTAGAACAGGTAGAAGAAAAAGAAGGAAAATAGACTAAGGTTAACAAAATGGCAAGAAAAATATTCACATACAGAGGAAAAGTTTTGGAAGAACTTCAAAAAATGAGCATAAACGAGTTTGCAGAACTACTCCCATCAAAAGAAAGAAGGAAAATAAAAAGAGGATTTACTGATTCAGAAAAAACATTCCTTAAGAAAATAGAAAAAAAGAATAATGTAAAAACACATTGTAGAGATTTGATCATACTTCCAAACATGGTAGGAAAAACAATACTCATCCATAAAGGAAAAGAGTATATACCAATCATGATACAAGACGAGATGATAGGACACAGATTTGGAGAGTTTGTTATAACAAGGAACAGAGTCTCCCATAGCGCACCAGGAGTTGGAGCTACAAGATCTAGTTCAGCAGTCTCAGTGAGATAAAAATGACAGGAACAAATTATTCATCAGAATACAGAAAAGAACATATGGCTAGAGGTATGGGTAGGTCACTTCCAATCTCCTCAAAAAAATCAATTGAAATATGTAAATATGTTAGAAATAAAACAGTTGAAAAAGCTAAAAATATGTTAGAAGAAGTAATCACAATGAAAAAAGCTGTTCCACATACAAGATTCAACAAAGATACTGGCCATAAAAAAGGGATAGGTCCAGGTCGATATCCAATAAAAGCATGTACAGAAATACTAAAATTGATAAAAAGCGTCGAAGCAAACGCACAATTTAAAGGATTGAACACAAAAAATCTTGTGATTACAACAATCTGTGCAAACAGAGCTGAAGGACAATGGCACTTCGGAAGGCAAAGAAGACAAAGAATGAAAAGAACACATATTGAAGTTGTTATGGAAGAAAAAGCAATAAAAAAGAAACAAAAAAAGACAACAAAAGAAAAAACAGAGAAGACTGAAGTAAAAAAAGAAACAAACCCCGAAGTAAAAGAAACACCTAAAACAGAAACTCAAAAAAAAGTGAAAGAAGCTCCTAAATCAGTACCAAAACCAGAGGTTAAAGAAGAAAAATCAAAACCTGAAGTTACTGAAACAAAAAAACCTGAACAAGTAAAAACAGATGATAGAGCAAACGTTGAAGAACAACCTAAACCACTAGAAAAAACTGAAAACTCACAAACAAAAATCCAAGAGGAGAAAAAATGATACAAAGAAAACTTATTGAACAAAAAATAAAAGAATTTCAAATTCAAGAGTTTATTAAACAAAACCTTAAACAGGTAGGATTGAGTCACTCAAAACTACAAATGACGCCTCTAGGAGAAAAAATAGTAATATTTGCTTCAAGACCAGGGTTAATAGTTGGAAGAAAAGGTCAAAGTATAAAAAAACTAACAAATATGCTTAAGAAAAAATTTAATCTTGAAAATCCACAAATTGAAATAAATGAAGTTGAAAACTTAGGATTAGATCCGGACATAGTAGCAGAAAGAATTTCAAACTCATTAGAAAGATTTGGATCAATGAGATTCAAAGGAATAGGACATAAAGTAATGGAAGATGTGATGAATTCTGGAGCACTAGGAGTAGAAATCCTTTTATCAGGAAAGATTCCAAGCTCAAGAGCTAAAAGATGGAGATTTTACCAAGGATATATAAAAAAGAGCGGAGATATTGCATTAAAAGCAGTAAAAAAAGCTTACACAACTGCTGAACTAAAAACAGGAACAATTGGGATTCAAGTAAGAATAATGTCTCCCGATGTAAGGTTACCTGATGATATTAAATTTGTTGAAGAAACAGTCGAAGAAGTGAAAAAAGAAAGTGAAAAAGATTCAAAGACTGAAACTCCTGCAAAAAAAGAAAAAAAGCCAAAGAAAAAGAAGACTGTGAAAAAAACTCCGAAAAAGAAGGTAGAGGAAAAAGCAGAAAATGAAGATAAAGGAAATAAGAGCAAAGAATAAAGAAGAATTAGATAAGAAATTAGAAGAATTAAATAGTGAATTAATTAAACTTAACGCTCAATCAGCTACAGGAACACAATTAAAAAGTCCTGGGCAAATCAAACAGATAAAAAAGACAGTAGCAAGAATTAAAACTGTCTTAAAGGAGAAGGAAGGTAAAAAAGCATGAGTGAAATTTGTTCAACATGTGGACTACCAAAAGAACTTTGCGTTTGTGAGACAATCGCAAAGGAAAGCCAAAAAATAAAAGTATACACAATAAAGAAAAAATTCGGAAAACTGTATACGATTGTGGAAGGCATGGACGAGAAAGAAATTGACCTTAAAGAGCTTTCAAAAAAGCTTAAGTCAAAATTTGCCTGTGGAGGAACAGCAAAAGAAGGAAGAATTGAACTCCAAGGTGACCATAAACAAAAAGTTATGGAAGCTCTCGTCTCGATTGGGTTCACTCCGGAAACAATAGAAATAAGATAGAAGAAAAGGACAATGGGAAAAAAGACAATGAATAATGAAGAGTTCATTGGCTCTAAAATTAAAATCATAGACTCAAAAAATAAATCAAATATCGGAATCACAGGAAAAGTGATTAACGAAACAAAAAACACATTGGTGATAAAAACAAAAGAAAACAAGAAGACACTCATGAAAAACAACATAACATTCACAACCAACATCGACGGAAAAACATATGAAATAAACGGAGAAAAAATAAACAAAAGACATCACGAACGCATAATATTGACAAGGTGAAAATCAAAATGAAAGAAGTAAGAAACATCGGAATTGATGTTAAAAATCCAAAGGAAGCATGTGAAGGAGACAAACATTGTCCATTCCATGGAGAAGTTTGTGTTAGAGGTAAAACTTGGACAGGAACAGTTGTAAGTGCAAAAGTACAAAAAAATGCAATTGTATCATGGGAAAGACAAAGGATAATCCCAAAATATGAAAGATTCGAAAAAAGAAGAACAAAAATAATGGTTCACAATCCTACATGTATAAACGCAAAAAAAGGGGACAAAGTAAAAATAATGGAAACAAGAAAAATAAGTAAGAATAAAAATTATGTAATCATTGAAAAAATAATGGAGAAATAAAATGTTAGCATCAAAGTCGAAAATAACCAAACCACTTCCAACAGGATGTTGTATGGAAACATGTGACAATAGTGGAGCTAAAATAATCAGGATATTTTCAGTAAAAAGAGCAAAAACTGTCAAAGGTAGACTACCTGCTGCAGGAATTGCAGACATGGTGCTAGCAAACGTAAAATCAGGAAGACCAGACATGAGAAAGAAAGTAGTGATGGCAGTAATCGTAAGACAAAAGAAAGAATATAAAAGACCTGATGGAACAAGAATAAAATTCGAAGATAACTCAGCTGTTGTTGTAAAAGACGACAAAGGAAATCCACAAGGAACAATGTTCAAAGGAGCTATCGCAAAAGAAGCATGCGAAAGATGGCCAGGAATAGCAAAAATAGCAAGCATAATCATATAAAGGTATCAAAATGAAAAAAGATTATTCAAGTAAATGGAAAGCAAGTAAACAACCAAGAAAACAGAGAAAATATAGATTTAATGCTCCAACACACATAAGAAGAAAATTCCTTAGTACTCATCTTTCAAAAGAATTAAGAACAAAACATGAAACAAGATCAATTCCAATTAGAAAGGGAGACCGAATAAAAGTAATCAAAGGTCAATTCAAAAAGAAAGAAGGAGTTGTAAATAGAGTAGACTTATCAAGAATAAAAGTATTTGTAGACGGAATTGAAAGAGTAAAAAAAGATGGATCAAAATCATTTTACGCACTAGAACCATCAAATTTAATGATCATTGAATTAGATAAAAGTGATAAAAAAAGATTAAAGAGATCAGAACAAAAACCAACTGAGAAAAAAACAGTTAAAAAAATTCCAGGTAATAGCGAAAAAGAGTTACAAACTCCAAAAAAGCTTGAAAAGCCTAAAAAACCAGAGACTGAACTCCAAGATACAAAATCCAAAATTGATAATACAGAGGTTAAAAAATGAAAAGACACCTTAAAAGAATATCGGCTCCAAAAACATGGGACATAAAAAGAAAAGCAAACAAATTTATTGCTAGACCATTCCCATCTGGACACAAATTGGAGCACACAGTATCGATAAGCACATTACTAAAAGAAATGATTAAGACAGCTAAGACTACAAAAGATATCAAATACATACTAAATAACAAAGAAGTACTTATTAACGGGAAAAAAGTAAAAGAGCACAGAAGACCAGTTGGTTTGATGGATGTAGTAGAACTAAAAGAAATAAATGAATCATACAGAATTATACTAAGTGAAAAAGGCAAATTAAAAGCAATATCCATTAAAGGCGATGAAGCTAAGATAAAATTATGCAAAATTGTTGATAAAACAAAGATCAAAAAGAATAAAATGCAACTTAACATGGATGATGGCAGAAATATCATTGTAGAAAAAGATGATTACAAAGTTGGAGACACAGTAGTAATAAACATAACGAATCTAAAAATAAAAGAGTCAATAAAACTAGAAAAAGGAGCATGTGCGTACCTAATTGGAGGAAAACACATAGGTCAAACAGGAAATATTATTGACCAAAAAAACAACCTATTCACAATAAAAGGTAATGAAAAGAAATTTGTCGCGGACAAAAAACACTTAATCATTGTAGGGAAAGATAAACCACAGGTCACATTAAAATGAATGTAATGAGAAACATAAAAATAGAGAAAATAACACTCAATGTGGGTGCAGGAAAAGATCAAGCTAAACTAGAGAAGGGTCTAAAACTAATCAAACATATTACAGGAATGGATGCAATTAAAACAAAAACTAATAAAAGAATCCCTGCATGGGGATTAAGAATTGGGTTACCTATCGGATGTAAACTCACAATAAGAAACCCAGCTTTAATAAAAGACTTATTAACAAAAATGCTTCAAGCAAAAAACAGCGTATTAAAAAAATCACAATTTGATAGCAACGGGAATATCGCTTTTGGTATTCATGAATACATTGATATGCCCGAAATAAAATACAACCCAGATGTAGGAATAATGGGATTTGAAGTTTGTGTCACATTGAGAAGAGATGGTTACAGAATAAAAAAGAGAAGAATGATGAAAAGAAAAATTCCAGAAAAACACAAAATCAAAAAGGATGAAGCAGTTGAATTCATGAAAAATGAGTTCCAACTAAAAATTGAGGAGGAATAAAATTGTCTTATAGCAATCATAAAAAACCACTGAAACAATTGAAAGCGAAACCTTCAAAGTTAAAGAAGTATTTAAAACATAATTCGCCAAAAAAAAGATCAGTAGGAATAAGCAAATATAAATGTAGGAGATGCGGAAGAATCAGAGCCGTAATAAGAAAATATGGCCTTGAATTATGCAGACAATGTTTTAGAGAAATAGCCCCAAATTTAGGGTTTAAGAAATATAGGTGATTAAACAAATGGTTTTAAACGATCCACTCGCAAATGTATTATCAAAGATGTTAAATGCAGAAAAACTTGGAAAAAGTACATGTAGCACTAAAAATTCATCAAAAGTGATTAAGAATGTGCTTAGTATACTTCAAGACAACCAATACATTGGAGAGTTCAAAGAAACAGACAATGGAAGAGGAGGAATATTAGATATCAACCTCATAGGAAAAGTAAATAAGTGTGGAGTCATAAAACCTAAATTTAACATAAAGAAAACAGAATTTGTTAAATTTGAAAAAAGATTCTTACCATCAAAAGGGTTTGGAATCATAATTATTTCAACATCAGAAGGATTGATGACACTTAATGAAGCCCAAAAAAAGGGAATTGGAGGAAAACTGATAGCATATTGCTATTAAACCAAAGATGAAATTCAAAAAACATAAAGAAGAATTAGAAATCCCAGAAGGAATACAAGTTTCAATTAGTGATGATATTATAACTATCAAAGGGGAAAAAGGAGAGCTAACAAAAGAACTAAAAAGCCCAGTGATAAATATGTGTGTTGAAGAAAACAAGGTTGTATTCAAAATAGAAAAGATGACCAAAAGAGAAAAAACATTGTTGGGAACATTCAAATCACATACAAAAAATATGATGCAAGGAGTAACAGAACCTTATGTTTACAAATTAAAAATATGTTCAGGTCACTTCCCTATGAATATTACATACTCAAATCAAGTATTATCTGTAAAAAACTTCATTGGTGAAAAAATCCCAAGAAAATTAGAAGTAAAAAAAGGAGTAGATCTCAAAGTGGATGGAGATGTAATCACAGTAACAAGTAATGATAAAGAGTTAGCTGGTCAAACAGCAGCTTCAATAGAATTATTGTGTAGAAGACCTGGATTTGACAAAAGGATATTCCAACAAGGAATATTCATAACTGAAAAAGCAGGGAAAAAGGTATAAAATGGTTGACAAAAAACTACTAGAACAAAGAAATAGAATAAAGAAAAAGAAGCCTGAGTTTAGTAAACAAGACTCCCATAAAAAACCAAAGCTTGGAGATAGATGGAGAAAACCAAGGGGACTACAAAGCAAGATGAGGCTAGGTAAAAAAGGATATAGAACATGTGTATCAAAAGGGTACAAATCACCAACTAAAATAAAAGGACTTAACAGAGAAGGATTTGAAGAAATTATCGTTTCAAACATATCACAATTAAAGACTATTGATACAAAAACACAAATAGCAGTAATTGGAGCAAAAGTAGGAATTAAAAAAAGAGTAGAAATAGCAAAAGAAGCTGAAAAATTAAAAATCAGCATAGGCAATATGAAAGATATTCCAGGATTCATAAAAAAAATTGAAGACAATATGAAGAAAAAGAAAGAGAAGAAAAAAGAAGTTGAAGAGAAGAAGGAAAAAACTAAGAAGGAAAACGAAAAGAAGGAAGAAAAAACTAAAGAAGAAACAATAGACAAAATAGCAGAATCCGAATCAGAAAAAACCACAGAAGAACTAGCAAAAGAAGAGAAGAAAGAAAGAGATAGGTTTTTAGCTAGAAATGAATAAAGGTATAACAAGATGAGACTAACACTACAAAAAAGGCTTGCAGCAGAATTGCTTAAATGTTCGCAAAAAAGAGTTAGGATAGACAATGATAGAATCAGCGACATAAAAGAAGCAATAACTAAAGCAGATATAAGAGGCCTTATCAACTCAGGAGCAATTTCAGCTATTCCGAAAAAAGGTATTTCCAGAGGAAAAGCAAGAAAAAGACAGATCCAAAGAAGCAAAGGTAGGCAGAGAGGACAAGGAAAAAGAAAAGGGACAGCTAATGCTAGATTATCAAGAAAAGAAGTATGGATCAACCTAATAAGATCACAAAGAAAATTATTAACAGAACTAAAGAAGAACAAAAAAATATCAACTAAAACATTCAGATCATTATACTTAAAGTGTAAAGGAGGCTTCTTCAGAAGTAAGAGGCACATCAAACTTTACCTAACTGAACACAAATTGGTGGAAAAGAAAGATGGCAAGAAAAAGAATTAGAAAAGTAGAATATAGGAGAAAAAGTAGCGGAAAAACAGATTATAAAAAGAGATTAACACTCTTACTATCTCACAAACCAAGATTAGTAATCAGAAGATCATTAAACAACATACTTATTCAGATAGTTGAATTCAATTCAAAAGGAGACAAAATCATAGTATCGGCACATTCAAATGAATTAAAAAAACAAGGGTGGGATTCAAATAAAAACAACACACCATCAGCATATCTTGTTGGACTTATCGCTGGTAAAAAAGCATTAAGTAAAAAGATAAAAGAAGCAGTATTGGATATAGGATTAAATAACTCAGTAAAAGGATCAAAACTATATGCTGCAGTAAAAGGAGCAAGAGATGCAGGAGTACAAATATCATGTTCAGAAAAAGTATTTCCAAAAGAAGAAAGAATATGCGGTAAACACATAGAAGAGTATGGGAAAAAGATTAACAATCCTAAACTTCAAAACATAACTCAAAAATTTGAAACTACTAAAAAGAAGATTATGGAGAATCAATAAAATGGCTGAAGAAAAAGAACAAAAGGTAGAAAAAACAAAAGAAGAAGTTAAGACAGAACCTAAGGAAGAAGTAAAAGAAACAAAAGAAGTTAAGACAGTAACCAAGAAAGAAACAAATAAAGGAAAGTCTAAAAATAGAAGAAAAGCTCCTGTTCAAAAATTCGATAAAGAAGGATGGAAACCAAAAACAAGCATAGGAAAATTAGTTAAAGAAGGAACAATTAATGATATTCAAGAATTACTAAACAAAGGATATAAAATATTAGAACCAGAAATTGTCGATGTGTTATTACCTAACATGGAAACGGATTTACTATTAATTGGACAATCAAAAGGTAAATTTGGTGGTGGACAGAGAAGAGTATTCAGACAAACTCAAAAGAAAACAAGAGAAGGTAATAAACCAAAATTTGCAACATATGCATTAGTGGGAAACAATGATGGCATGGTTGGAATAGGTTATGGAAAAGCAAAAGAAACAGTACCTGCAAGAGAAAAAGCAATCAGAAATGCTAAATTGAATATAATGATGATCAGAAGAGGGTGTGGTTCATGGCAATGTAACTGTAAAGATCCTCACTCAGTACCTTTTACAGTAGAAGGAAAATGCGGTTCAGTTATAGTAAAAATAATGCCTGCCCCAAAAGGAACAGGATTATGTATTGAAGGAGAATGTGCAAAGATATTAAAAGCATCTGGAATAAAAGATGTATGGTCAAAAACACTTGGAAGAACCACAACAAAAATTAATACAGTAAAAGCGTGTGAAGAAGCTCTAAAAGAACTCATGAGAACTAAAACACTTCCAACACATAACGAAATACTTAATATTACTGAAGGAAAATCTAAAAAAGCAACAGAAGAGGAAAAGAAGGATGAGTGAAGAAAACCCAAAAACAAAAGAAAAAATAGCTGTAATTAGAATTAGAGGGCCAGTTAGAGTAAAGGGAGAAATAAATGACACTATGAAAATGCTTAGACTTCACAGGAAAAACGTCTGCTCAATCTATGAAAAAACACCTAGTATCTCAGGTATGTTAATAAAAGCAAAGGATTATATTACTTGGGGAGAAATAAATGATGAAACATTAAAATTACTTATCGAAAAGAGAGGAGAAAAAGATCCAAAAGATAAAAACAAATTAAAACCATTTTTTAGACTTCATCCACCAAAAGGAGGGTTTGAAAAAGCTGGAATAAAAAAACCATTTACAGTAAAAGGGGCATTAGGATATAGGGGAGATAAAATAAACGATTTAATTAAAAAAATGTTATAGATGATAATCATGAAATTCAAAAGAAAAAAGAACGACAGACAAAGAGCATCAAAGACCCATGGATGGGGATCAATGAAAAAGAACCGAGGAGCAGGTAACAGAGGAGGCAGAGGTAACGCAGGCACAGGTAAAAGAGGAGATGCAAATAAACCAAAGGTCTGGAGTAATAAAAAATACTTTGGAAAACATGGATTTACATCAATTAACAAAAAAATAATCAAATCATGTAATATTCAATTTTTAGAAAATTCATACATAAATTTAATAAAAAAAGGTATGATGAAAGAAGAAAATGGAGTTATAGTAGTAGATTTAAAACAATTAGGGTATGATAAACTACTAAATAAAGGTAAAGTAACTCAAAAATTTAAGATTTCTGTTCCTTATGCATCAGCAGGTTCAATCGAAAAAATTAAAAAGGCCGGAGGAGAAGTAATACTCACATTCGTAGAAAAGGCTAAAAAAGAAGTTAAAAAGCCAGAACCAGTTGAACAAAAAGAGGAATAATAAAAAATGTCTGTATTGAAGAATTTACTGTTTAACCTACCAGAAGTTGCCGGTCCAACACAAAAAAGACTTTCTTTTAAAGAAAAATTAAAATGGACAGGAATAATTCTTGTAATATACTTTGTATTAGGAATAATTCCGCTATTTGGTCTGGGAGAAAACGCGTTAGCACAATTTGAATATCTTTCTATGATTCTTGGAGCTGAATTCGGTTCAATTATATCATTAGGTATTGGACCAATAGTTACAGCATCGATCGTATTACAACTTTTAAACGGTTCAGGAATAGTAAAATTTGATTTATCCTCTCAAGAAGGGAAAAAAACATTCCAAGGTGTTCAAAAAGTATTAGCAATATTCTTTATAGTATTCGAATCATTTATCTATGTGGCTATGGGGGGTCTTGCTCCGGGTACATTTTTTAACCCTGCAACACAACAATTCACAACACAAGCTGTCGCAGGAGTTATTTCGCTCTCAACAACAATGATCTTAAGTCTAAAATTACTATTAATATTTCAGCTAACATTAGGAGGACTCCTAATCATGTTAATGGATGAGGTTGTTAGCAAATGGGGCTTTGGTTCTGGTATTTCTTTATTTATTGCTGCAGGAGTCTCAAAATCCATATTTATTAGAGCCTTCAGCTGGATGTCTGGACCAGATGGAGCTATTGGAGAATTTACATACTCAGCAGGTAAAGTTCCTCAATTATTCCAATCTTTGTACAATGGAGATCCTCAAACAGCACTTGTAGCAGGCGCAGCAATAGTAACTACAATATTAATATTCATAATCGCAGTTTATGTTCAAGCAATGAAAATAGAAATTCCGCTATCATTTGGAAGAGTAAGAGGACACGGAATAAGATGGCCATTAAGCTTTACATATGCAAATGTTATTCCAGTTATCTTAGTATCAGCATTATTAGCTAACATGCAACTATGGGCAAGATTACTACAAAACTGGGGACACCCATGGTTAGGAACAGTAAGTGCTAGCGGACAAGCAACTTCAGGTTTAGTTTCATGGCTCTACGCTCCAGGTGGATCTGGAGGACTAGTGGGAATGATAGTTAACCAAGGTTCATTACTAGTTGGATGGAGGCCTTATTTCCAAACAATCATGTACATGTTGATAATGATAGCAGGTTGTATGTTATTCTCATACTTTTGGGTCCAAACATCTGGAATGGATGCAAGATCACAAGCAAAAAATATTATGAAATCTGGTTTACAAATTCCAGGATTTAGAAGAGATGAAAGAATATTAGAAAGATTACTTAACAGATATATTAACCCATTAACAATAATGGGTGGTGCAACAATAGGATTTTTAGCATCATTTGCTGACATAACCGGTGCACTAGGAAGAGGAACCGGATTATTACTTTGTGTTATGATTATTTATAGATTATACGAAGAGATTGCTAAGCAACACATGATGGACATGCATCCGATGCTTAGGAAAATGATGGAGTGATGATGGTGGAGTAGTTTTTACTCCAAAAAGAGAGGTTTAACTAATGGTTTTTGAAAATTTATTGCATCCAATAATGAAATACCTATTATATCTACCATCACTTCTAGCAATAATTGTTATCTCTCTAATTATTTCTGTAATTATCGTCGTTATTTACAAATATTTTACTGACCAAGATCTAATGAAAAGGTTAAAGACAGAGATAAAAGAGCTACAAGCAGAAATGAAACAGCTAAAAGATAAACCTAGCGAGATGATGGCTGTCCAGAAAAAAGCAATGGAAACAAATATGAAGTATATGATGCATTCATTTAAACCAACAATAGTAACATTCTTACCGATAATCATAATCTTTGGGTGGCTTAACGCCCACATGGCTTTCGCACCAATAATTATCGGACAAGAATTCTCAACAACATTAGAATTTGAAGAAGGATTTACAGGAGATGTTGGAATTGTTCTTCCAGATGGATTAACATTATCAGATGGATCTTTCACACAAACAATCCTTGAAAACAAAGTTTCTTGGACAATGACAGGGGATGTAGGAGATTACACAATTTATTATTCCTATAACGACAAAGAATACCAAAAGAATATCATAATCACAGAAGATGCATATAACAAAGAATACGCCGCACCAGTTTCAAGATTCAAAGATGGAATCCTAAACTCAATAACAACATCAAATAAAAAGATGACTCCATTTGGTAACTTCTCAATCTTCGGCTGGCATCCAGGATGGCTAGCAACTTATATTCTATTCTCATTGATATTTAGTATGGGATTAAGAAAGATAATGAAAGTTTATTGACCTAATATGACTTCCCACCTAACTTCTTCCACAACTTAAAGACTTCTAAACACTCTTTTCTCATAAAATCCTTGACTAATTTAACCTTTATTTTACCCATCTTTTTCATAACATAATCAGAAATATTGATCTCATTAAAACCATACCTTGCTGCATCACTAATCCTCGCCCCATAGATTATAACAGGTATTCTAGCCCACACAGCTGCAGAAAAACACATAGGACATGGCTCACATGTAGAATATAACTCACAATCAGACAGATCGACCTTATTTAACTTCTTACAAGCCTTTCTTATTGTAACTATCTCAGCATGCTCTGTGCTATCTACATCCTTCCAGACATCGTTATGCTCAGCTGCTATAACCTTCCCTTTCCTCACTATAACCGCTCCAAAAGGAGTTTGTCCACCCTTAACACCCTTTTTAGCAGCTTCAATAGCTAATTTCATATGTTTTTTAAGAGGCATGGAACAATTACAAGACAAAGAAGTTTAAATAATTTGCCTTAGCAAATTATATAAACCTCAAAAATACAACATACAATATGGCGAATATATATGTTGTGAGACACGGAAAAACAAAAATGAATAAGAACAACATTATCCTAGGAACAATAGATTCACCATTATTAAAGTCAAGCATTAAAGAAATAAAGAAACTCGCTTCAAAATTAGATAAACTAAAAATAAATGAAGTATATTCAAGTGATCTAAAGAGAGCAAAGAATACTGCAAAAATAATACAGAATGAGTTAACAAATAAACTAAAAATCAAAACAAAGAAAGAATTGGGTGAAGTAAGGTATGGAACACTATCAGGTAAAACAAAAAAAAATATGAAAAAGAAATACCCCCAATACCACAACAACATATATTTTAAACATCCAAAAGGAGAAAGTTTTGATGATATGTATAAGAGAGTAATAAGATTTATAAAAAAAATAGAGAACAAGAATAAAAATATACTTATAGTTACACATTCTGGATGTCTAAGAGCGATTTATTCATATTTTAAAAATGAAAACTTTCAGAAACACATAAACATGAAAACAACTCACCATATGATTCTGAAGTGCAGAAAAAATAAGCTAGAAAAAAGAGTAAAGATAATGAAAGATTAATCTTTACCTCTTCTATAATATGCCTTAAGGACCACATCAACACTAGTACGAAGAGCCCCACTATTATCAACAAGAGAAATATCATCAATACAATATCTCTCGGGCCTACCTACAAGATAATCATGGATCCACCTAATCTCTCTAAAATTAGTTAGATACTTATCCATAGGACGTTCTGGAGCATCTATTTGTCGTTGCTCAAATCTAGCACGATGTACTTCAGGATCAGCTATATATAATAACACTTCCATGAATCTATCTTTATGTTGTGAATAAGCACCCATATCCCTTATCTTTCCAGGAACCATATGGACTCCTTCAACTATCAAAGGAATATTCTCATTTATTGCTCTTCTAACAACAGCACAGATCCCAGCATTAACTGCAGTACATTGCGTTTTATATGCCCTGATAACCTCTAACCTTTTTTCATTATCTTTTTTACTGTCATAATTTACAGTCTGTCCGGCAACATAGGTGGATTTTCCTAACATTAGATTCATATCAGAACTAATGGCTGCCCTAATAACCTCCCTAACCTGATCAGTACTAACTATATTAGGAATATGAAGTGATTTAGCTAACTCAAAAGAAACAGCAGATGTGCCCACCCCTGTGCCTCCAGAAAGCAGAATTATTGGATTCTTCATCACAAAAGGAAACAGAAATCAGTTTATAAATATTACCTGATAGCCCACACTAATCCACAACCTTTTTAAATACCTGGTTTCAACCACATATATCAAATAAATATATGAAGGTGGAATATACACAGACAATATAAATTTTCGCGGAACGTGAAAATTAAAATACACCGGAGGGGTATTATGCCAAAACCAGGACATAGATCAAGATCATTAAGAAGAATACATAAAAAGATGCCAGGAGGCAAAACCAAGCTAGTTTATAAGAAAAGAAGTCCTGCAAAGGCTCAATGTGGCGAATGCGGGAAGAATTTAGCTGGTGTGCCAAGAGCAAGGCCATTTAAGATGCAAAATATGCCAAAAACCAGCAAAAGACCAGAAAGACCTTACGGTGGCGTACTTTGCACAGGATGTTCAAGAAAATTAATGATTGCCAAAGCAAGAGCAGAGTAATCTCTTCTCTATTAGGTGACTATAGAGGTAGTTAAGAGACAGGAGGAATTTAAAATGGAAATCGGAACAGTATGTATAAAAATAGCAGGTAGAGATTCTAATAAGTATTGTGTTGTTGTTGAACAATTAGACAACGGTTATGTTCTTATAGATGGACAAACAAGAAGAAAGAAGTGCAACATGACACATTTAGAACCAACTTCTAAAAAAGCAAATATTAGCAAAGGAGCTTCTAACGCAGACGTTGTAAAGGCTTTGAAAGAACTAAAGATTGAATGCATAGAAAAGAAAGAGAAAACTAAAAAAGAACAAACAAAAAGACCAACAAAGCAAAAGAAGGTTAAACCAAAAGCAGAAAAGAAGGAGAAACCAGTAGAAAAAAAGGCAAAGAAGACAGAAGAAAAGGTTGAGAAGCCAAAAGAAGAGAGAAAAACAGAAACAAAACCTGAAGTAAAAGAAGAAAAACCAAAGGTTGAAGAAAAAAAGGAACCTAAAGTAAAAGAAGCACCTAAAACAGAGACTCCTAAAGAAGTAAAAGCAGAAGAAACACCAAAAAAGGAATAAATTTATATATTCTTTTTCTTACTTATTTTTTATGAAAGCAATTGATACTATTAACCCTGCAATTGAAAAAACAAAAAAACTTCTATTTCCAATTAAATACAAAGCATGGTTAAAACTAGCACTAGTCTCATTCATTGCAAGAAACAACAAAAACCCAATTAGTAGGATTGGAGGAAACATTGGGAGATTCTCAGATAAATTAGGAGGTCTAAAAGCACTCCTACCGTTTATGATAGGAGGAGGATTAATTGTTTTTATCCTAGCAATCGCATACAGCTGGGTTAAGCACATTTTCTCATTCATATTCATTGACTCAATAATAACTAAGAAAACATTAATAAAAAAATATTTTAATAAACATACATCAAAAGGAACATCAGTATTCCTATGGAAATTATTAATCGGCCTGATAGGATTATCAATAATTGCTTTGTCTGGTCTCCCATTAATAATTAGTATAATAAAAAACATCCCTGATTTTGACCTAAGCATGTTTACAGTAGGATCAATGATTATTTACATACTAATCTTAATCTGTGCAATAGCAGTAGTTGCACTTATCACAATAATACTAAATGTAATAATTTTCAATTTCACTATTATAGACATGTACATAAAAAACACAAAGTTCTTACCATCATTCAAAACATCATTAAAAGTAGTAAAAAATAACATCGGAGAGGTTATCGTCTACATCCTACTAAAAATAGGAATGTCAATGGTTGTAGCAATGATTGCATTAGTAATTCTCCTACCATTATTACTCATATTCCTAATTGCAGGAGGATTATTGGCAGCACCATTCATAATAATCTCAATAATGGTCCCACCACTCTTAATCCTAATGATAATCTTAGGAGTTCTATTTGGAATACCTTTGTTTCTACTATTCGTCTACGCATTTGAAGTCTTTCTACTGCCTGCATCTGTATTCTTTACCAGATATGCGTATGATTTTTACAAGTCACTAATAAAGAAATCATAAGATATTATACAATTCTGTTAGATTCAACTCAAAACCAGAAGTAGGCATCTCTATTCCAAAATTATTTAACACTTGAGGATTAATCTCACCAATATATGCAACTTTTATAAGTTCTCCTTTATAATCTACCTCAACCCTACCAACTCTCCCCTTAATAAAACTTGGATGTTCAGTATCAACAACACCATAATTAATATTCAACATTCTAAATAAATAATCTAATACTTTCCTTGCTTCAGTTAAATCAGAACTTTTACTACACAATAAAACACCAAGTCTCTCAAACTCTTCAACACTTGTCTCCATCTTTGTATTCTTCTTAAACACTCTTCCAATATCAAATATCTTTTGAGGATACTCATTCATTTTATTTGCTCTTAAAACACACATTAGACTAGGAACCATCCAATTTCTTAACACATTATACTCTTCTGATAACGAATTAGCTAACTCAACACCACTATAATCACTACACATGTTATTCAATAAATCATTCTTAGACATGATATGGTATGTATTTAACTCTTGCAAACCTAAACCAACCAATAAATAAACAACTTTTCTTTTAAACTTCTCAAATTTATCCTCAGACGCAACAGTTGGAGCATCCATCTCCAAAGGTTCAAAATTTTCATACCCATAAGCAATTGCTATGTCCTCGACAAAATCAATCTGATGTAAAATATCAGCCCTATAAGCAGGAACCAAAACAATCCCTCCATTCTGATAACCATAACCCATCCTTTCTAATAATTCTTTTAACTCATCCTCTTTTAACTGCAAACCCAACCTTTTATTCACATAATTCAAACTCAACCTCATCTTTGATGGGTTTAAATCTGGAGTAACAACTTCTCCATGTTCATATTTCATATCCATTGAATAAACACTCCCACCCATATCAGCCAAAGTTGTAACAATAATATTCAAACACGTCTTTAACACACCCAAATCAAAACCAGTACACTCAACAAAAACATCCTCTGTACTTTCCATAATTTTACCAACATCATGAGAATTAATTATTGGTGGCATTGAAAGCACTTTATCATTTGCATCAATAAAATAAGGAAATAACTTCTTTCCTTCTAATAAATGTGCATAGTCTCTTCCCTTAGGATGTTTGCTTAATATTTGTAAACCGTCCATCTCTTTATCTGCTTCCAACGGAACAAACTTAACACTCCTTGGATCAGCAGCTTTGTAAACAATAGGAAACTTAATCCTTTCAAGAGGATAAACACCAATTGCAGCCTTCTCCCTCTTTCTACCATAAGTTACATGTAATTTTTCCTGCAATTGCATAATCTCAATTATCTTCTCATTATCTAATCTTAAACCTTTAACAACAGCACATGCTGCATAAGGCCTAACATCCTTAACACTCTTTTCAACTTTCAACAAATAATCTGATTTCTTAACTTTATACTCCCTTAACCCACATTTCACACCAATAAAACTAGACATTGCTCTTGCTAACCCTTGTTCACTTAACATATCAGGCCTATTTGGAAATATCTCTACATGAACTTCATCACCCTCAATTTTCTCTAAATCAGTTCCAAGATAACTAAGTCTATCTTTAAACTCATCCTCGGAGAGTTTCTTTCCAATCAACTCATCCATTACCTTTTTACTCACAACAATTGACGGCATCTTAACCTCATAATTTCATCCACGCTTTCATCTCTTTTAACTGTTTCAAATCATTATTATACAAATGTCTAAGATCATTAATTCCAAAATAAGGACAGATAATCCTCTCTAATCCAAATCCCCATGCTAGAACAGGAATCTCTTCTCCTAGCAAAGGCTTTACGACTTCAGGTCTGAATATACCTGCTCCCCCCAATTCAACCCATTTACCCTTAATTGGATGTAATACATCTATTTCAGCACCTGGCTCCACATACGGAAAATGTGCAGGTCTAATTCTCGCATCTTTGTAACCCATCTTTCCAAAAAATGTTTTCAAATAACCAACTAAATGTTTAAAATTAGCATCTTCACCGACTACTATTCCACCAACTTGATAAAACTCAAACAAATGTTTCCAATCTAAATTCTCATTTCTAAAAACCTTCATAATCTGGAATGTTTTCACAGGCAAATCCTCTTTTTTTATATTTGCCAAAACCTTTGCACTCAAATAAGTATCATGTGTAATTAATAATAACTCCTTAGCTATCTCATCAGACCATTTATCTCTCCAACCAGTACTTCCTGTTGTGCCTCCATTCTCATGCACTTTTTTAATCTCCTTCCATATCTCTGGCAATTTCCCTTTCTTTGGATCTTTGATGTAAAAAGTATCTTGCATAGCTCTTGCAGGATGATCTTGTGGAACAAACAATGCATCTAAATCCCAGAATGACGTCTGTACTAAACCACCAGTCATCTCTTTAAAACCTAAATCCAACCAAATCTGTTTTACATACTCAATAGTTTGATTAACAAAATGTCTTTTTCCACCAGAAACCTCTGGAACATTAATACTGACATCATAAGCTCTAAAATTCTTATTCTTCCACGACTTATTCTTTAACATATCATGAGTTAAAGTGTCTATTATCTTATCATCCATCTTTAACTTAGAAATCTCTATACCTAATTTAGTAATATCCGCTGTAACATTCTTCTTTACATCTACTTTAACAAAACTCTTTCTCTTCTTTAACTCAACTAAAGCAAAATTCTCTTCATCTTTTAACTCAGAAACACTTTTGCCATTCTTTAAAGATTTCAAAAACTTCTCTTCTAGACTTTCTTTCTCTAAAAAACCCTTTCCAGCATCAGTTATCTTTACTTTTAACCCTTTATCATTAACAATATCAATGGCTGCCTTTCTTTTCAATAAACCTAAACAAATATTTATCTCATTCTTATCTAACTTAGCATCTTTAGCAACCTGATCTACAGAAGTCTCTCCTTTAATAGCATTCAAAAACCTCTTCTCAGGCATCCCTTCTTTTAGATACTTTTCTCCATTTTTATCAAGAACAATAACCTCATTAACATCCTCTTTTAACTGCACCAAATCCTTATTCTGTAGCCATTGCAAAGCCCTCATAACCTCTATGTCTTTCAACCCACTCTTATCTACTAAAGCCTTAAATTCATTATCTTTAACTAAAAGAGGCAACACCTTCCTCTCAAACGGGTGCAGTTTAGCAGCTAAGCTTTCATTTGTCATAGCCATAATGTATACAATAACCATATATAAATATTTAGATTTACTCTAACTAGAAAACACAAAAGATAAGAATTGAGCACAATCCGGATGAAAACTGAGTGTAGAATAAATTTCCATGAGCATTATGGAAATTTATTTTACGAACACTTCAGCTTACGAAGTAAGGTGAAGGCTTACAAATCTATGATTTGAAAGAGGACGTGCGTAGCATGACCGTGTTTGAATCCTGCAACTACCATGAATGATAAAATTAAAAGAAAAATAAGTAAAAAATTACTTAACTTTTGCTGGTTTCATGCTTTTCCAAGCAAGTTCAAACAAGTCATTCATTGCATTTGCAAAGAAAGGTGTGTTTACCCAGATTCCGATGTCATACGTTGGATGTACTTCTTCATCATCTAAAACCATGAAGATAAGTTCTTTCCCATCAACAACGCAGAATCTTGCTTTACTATCTGTGTGCCTTACTTCTGCAACACCAGAGATGTCTTTAACAGTTGCATATGTCTCCTTTGTAATTGGAGCTGCAATTCTGACTTTAACTCCTCTTTTCTTGATTTTTTCAAAAGTAGGCTTTAAACCTTCTACCTTTCTCATCAATCCTTTAGAAGTTGTCATTATTGTAACATATTCATCTGCATTTCTTATTGTCAACTCCAGATGGTTGTACAAATTATGTCTCCCTCTTAAGCTTCCAGAAAGATCTGCAGGCTCCACTAAATCAATACCTTGTGTATGGAGGGAGTTTAACTCATTCAAAACTTCAGTGTTTTTTAGATCTTCTAGCCTCTTCACTTTGCCTTCTGCTTCAGTTCTCATATTCTTTTTTACTCTTTCAAGAACTTCAGTAGGTGGCACAGCTAGATACTTAATTGGTTTACCCAATTTCATAACAACAAATCCTTTCTTTTCCAAGCTTTCTAAAACATCATAACTTCTAGACCTTGGTACATTTGCAATATCACTCAATTCACCTGCTGTTGAAACGCCTCTTGACAATAAAGCCGCCCAAATCTTAACCTCATATAGGTTCAATGAGAAATACCTTCTCAATTTACTTAAAAATTCTTCTTTTACAATCATTTTTACACCCCTCCTTTTTTTGTCGCTAAGTGGTCAAACAGAAATTTCGACCCCAACCAACGACAAAAACGAAGTACTACTATTAAAATGTTACGATTTCGGCACCCATGAGTTTATACCACGCCATCACAATGAAAGGCATTATTAACTCCAGAGTCAAAAATCTATAATTTCAAAACACAAGCTTATATTTAAAATTTCTTATTTTAACCTACTAAAAAACAAAAGCTATAAAAGAGTAACCTCCTTTCTAAACAAAATGGTAATAATTTCACCATCAATTCTTGCAGCAAAAAAAGATAAACTAAATGCAGAAGTAGAAAGAGCACTACATGGTGGAGCTAAATGGATTCACATAGATGTTATGGATGAATCTGATTTTGTACCAGAAGCCACCTTATTCAAAGATAAAAAATACACAAGACAGCTAAGAGAAAGATTTCAAACAACATACCTAGACGTTCACCTCATGGTTAGAGACCCTTTATCATTAATAGAAGATTTCACAGATGTTGGTGCATCTCTAATAACATTCCATCTAGAAGCAAACCCCGATGCCAGCTATATCCAACGAACAATTCAAGCAATAAAAAGTCACAGAATTGACGCAGGACTTGTTCTAAACCCAGACACACCAATCGAAACAGTTTATCCATACTTAAGCTCAATCGATGTCGTTCTACTAATGTCTGTCCACCCAGGAAGGTGTGGCCAAGGATATATCCCAGAAATAACAGATAAAATAAAAGCCTTAAGATCAGAGATTGACAAAAACAGCTTAACAGAAAAAGTATTGATAGAAATAGATGGTGGAATAAAAGCAGACAACGCTTACATCCCAATAAACGCAGGAGCAGATGTATTAGTCTCAGGATCAGGTATATTCGGACAAATGAATTACAGAGAAGTTATCGAAAAAATGAAAGAAGTTATACTCATTGGATCAGATCATGGTGGATACAAACTAAAACAAACAGTTATGGCATACCTAAATGAAAATGGCTATGCATATAAAGATGTTGGTTGTTATTCAGAAGAAAGCTGTGATCACCCAGATTATGCAAGAATTGTCAGAAACAAAGTTAATGCAGGAGAATGTAAAAGAGGAATTCTAATCTGTGGAACAGGAATAGGCATGAGTATTGTTGCAAACAAATTCCCAAACGTGAATGCCACAGTCTGCCATAACGCATTCACAGCACAGATGGCAAGAGAACATAATGATTCTAACGTATTATGCCTTGGAGAAAGAGTAACAGATGAAACCACAGCCTTAGAAATAGTTGATATCTGGCTTAACACAGAAATGAATCAAGGAGAAAAGTATGTAAGAAGAGTAAGGAAATATAGAGATTAATAGTTAATTTTATAAATAAAACCCATTTCTCACAGTCACATGCGTCGGTAGTACAATGGCTAGTATAGCGGCCTTCCAAAACAATGAGTTAACTGATTCATTGTTGTTGAGAGCCGTTGATTCGGGTTCAAATCAATCCTTTCGCCGATTGGGAGCGATGGGCGACATGCACTCATTAGCATTCGTTTAGTCCCCCTAGCAAAGAGAGGACTGTGAAAGTCCCGGCCGACGCATTCATTATTTATATTCTCCAAAACCAAAATCTTTAATAACTAGTTATGCCACAAAAATTAGAGCATCGACCAATTCGAAAGTAGCAAGGTTTAGCTTATAAAAACCATATGGTTGATTTTATATTGTAAAAACCTATGACTCGAAAGTTTGGTTTGATGCGGAAATTATTCTCATTTCTACACAAAATTTATAATATTAAATAAAAATAATACTTAACATGCCAAAAAAAGAAGAACCTGAAAACATAATAGTGTTTTGTGCACATAACGATGATCAGATAATAGGTGTAGGTGGAACACTAGCAAAATACGCAAAAGAAGGGAAAAATGTCTACACATACATCTTCTCATATGGGGAATCTTCCCACCCACACTTCAACAGAAAAACGATAGTGGAAACAAGAGTCAAAGAATCCCAAAAATGTGATGAAATAATGGGAGGATCAGGAGTTATATATTTTGGACTAAGAGAAGCACACATCAAAGAAGATTTTAAAGAAAAGAAAATAGAAAAAATAATAAAAATGGTACTTAAAGAAAAAAAGCCAACTAAGATTTTCACCCACTCAATAGATGATCCTCACCCAGATCATAGAGCTGTTCTAGAAATAATCCTAAATATAATAAAAAAAACAAAATATAAATGTGATATTTACTCATTTGATATATGGAACCCAATCAACGTAAGAAAAAGAAATCAACCTAAAATGGTTGTTGACATCACCAAAACATTCGATAAAAAAATAAAAGCATTTAAATGTCACAAGAGCCAAATAATGACATTAGTTCCGATGATACCTGCAATTTATTCAAGAGCAATGATCAACGGAGTAAATTATGGATATAAATATGCAGAGGTTTTTATAAAACTAAAATGAAGAAAAAACTACTAATAACTGCTGACTGCAGACTCCCAGGATGGGATGGAATTGTTAGATTTCTGTACGAAATAATTCCTAGACTAAAAGATCATTACGATATAACTCTTTTGGTGCCAAAAGGAAAAGGAAGATTTAGACCGATAAAAGGAGCAGTAACAATTAGACTTCCAATTTACAACTACCAAATAGCAGACCTATATCTAAGTAAACTAGAATACAGAAAAATAAAAAAGATTATTGAAAAAGCAGACATTGTTTTTAATCAAGCAGTTGGTCCAATTGGGTTTTGTTCAATCTTAGCTGCATCTAAACTAAAAAAACCATTAATCTCTTATATGCACTGCATTGATTGGGAAATAACCACAAAGGGGTTAGATAAATTTAAACGTATAGTAAATCTGACCACAAAGTTATACGCAAAATATCTCTACAAAAAGTGTGATTTAATTATAGTTCCTTCATTAGAAACCAAAGAAAAAATAATAAAAGAAAATATTAAGACAAAAATGAGATTAGTCCCCCTTGGAGTAGACATCAATGAATTCAAACCGACAGAAAACAAAGAAAACGCAAAAGCAAGATTAGGAATCGACAAAAACATAAAAATAATTGGATATTGCGGAAGAATTGGAAGAGAAAAGAATATTATCACACTATACCGGGCATTTAGACGTCTAGAAAAGAAACACAAAGACATAAAGTTATTAATCGTCGGAAAAGGGATAAAAGAGTTAGAAGACGAATTCACATCTTCCAGAAATGTAATAATGACTGGACAAAAAGATAATGTTATACCTTATCTACAAGCAATGGATATGTTTGTTATGCCAAGCCTAACAGAGACATCTTCATTAGCAACAATGGAAGCAATGTCTTGTGGCATTCCACCAATAACAACCCCAGTAGGTTATGTAAAAGAATATGTAATTGACAGAGAGAACGGAATGATATTCCCATTCAAAAACTCATTAGTACTTTCAATGAAAATAGAAATTCTTCTAAAAGACGAAGAATACAGACTTTATCTAGGAAGAAAAGCACGAGAAACAATAGAAAAACAATTCAACTGGGACAAAACAGTAGAAGGAATTAAAAAAGTTTTAGAGAAATTCTAAACTTTCAAACTAACAACTTTACTCATATTATTCTTTGTCATAGAAACCCCATACAAAGTATTCGCAACACTTATTATACCATCATTATGTGTGATTATAACATACTGTGCCTTTTCAGAATAAATTTTCAACAAATCAGCCAACATACCTGAATTTCGTTTATCTAATGCAGCATCAACCTCATCAAAAATATAGAATGAAGCAGGTTCATGTTCTTGTATAGAGAATATAAACGCTAAAGCAGTCAAGGTTTTCTCTCCACCAGATAAACTTCGTATATCTAAAAATTTCTTACCAGTAATTCTTACTTTGATTCTAACACCTTCTGATAACGGATCTTTAGGATTCTCCAGAGCCAAGAACGCCTCTCCTTTTGTAGATAACTTCAGAAACATTTCTTGGAAATGCTTATCAATGACTTCAAAAGTTTTCAAGAACAGTTCTTTCTTCTTTGTCTCAATCTCATTCATCATTAACATTACTTCTTCTTTCTCTCTACCTAATAAATCCTTCTTTTCTAATAAATTATGATATTCTCTTTCAACGGTATCATAAATCTCCAAGGCCTTTAAATTAACATTGCCCAACCTCTCAACCATCCTCTCAAACTCCCATATCTCTCTCTTTAATTGATCTTCTGATTTATTAGTATAAGGTTCAAATTTCTCATATTTCTTATACTCTTCCTCAATTCCTGCTAACTCTGCTTTAACTCTAGCTTGTTCTATCGATAAAGTATTCTTTTTAGTCTCAGAAGCCCTTATATTTTCCTCGTTAATTATTATTTTATTCTCTAATTTTTGTATGATCTCATTAAACTTATCTCTTTGTGTAAATAAATCCTTAAATTTGCCTTGGAACAACCTCTGTTTTCTCTCCTTTTCTTTCAAATCTACATCTTGTTTCTTTATTACTTCCTTTAATTTTTTTATAATTTCTTTAAACTCTAACTCTTCTTTATCATGTTGCTTTATTATCTTCAAAATATTCTCCTTCTCTGGCAATAAAATATTCTTAATCTGCATATCAGTATTTCTCTCATTACCTTCAAATCTTATAATTTGTTCTTTAAGTTCTGTTCTTTTCTGTTCAAAAGTATTCAACTCGGCAATTAATCTTGGGTTTCTTAATTGAGATATTTTGTCCCTTAACTGTTGCTTCTTAATCTTAACATCTGCTAAATCCTTATTACATCTAGAAATCTTCATCCCTATTTCTCTCAATTTATTATCAAACTCATCAGACTGCTTCCCTAAATCCTTTTTATTTTTCTTCGTCGCCTCTAGATCTCCTGACTCTAAATGCAATGATTTCTCTTTAGTAATTATATCTCCTTCTAAATTTGCCTTTAATGTTCTTAACCTTGTTATTTTTTGCTCAATATCATTTCTATTCTTCTCTAAAACCTGAACTAACTTATCTGTTTCAATAATCCTTTTTTCACTCTCATTAATACCTTCGACGACTTCTTTCTCTTGGAAACCCATAGCAGATCTTTTCTTTTCTCTAAAACCACCATGCATAGCTCCACTTAGCTCTGTTAAATCGCCATCCAATGTAGCCATCCTAACACTACCAATTCCAATTCTTCTTGCAGCATCTATATTATCAACAACAATAGTACTACCAAATACATAATCAAAAATATTTTTAAATTTAGATTTAAAACTAACTAAATCAACAGCTTTACCACAAGCACCATTTGCTTTTGCTAAAGAATCAACATTAGACCCCTTATTTGGAGCCCTAATTTTATTCAACGGTAAAAAAGTTGCTCTTCCCAACTTCTTATTCTTCAAATATTTGATACACTCAGCAGCAGTCTTATCTGAATCAACAACAATACTTTTTAATTTAGAACCAGCCGCAACTTCCAACGCTAAAGCATACTTACTTTTTACCTGACCCAAATCAGAAACAGTCCCATAAACATCTCCAAACTTATTTTTATTCTCCATAATTGATTTAACAGCAATACTCGCACCTGCACTTTCTTTAATACTTGCATTCCTTGCATTAAATTTAGCTAACTCCTCCTGTGCTGAAGCTAATTTCTGTCTTGCATTCCCAATCTGTGCTGCTAGACTTGAATCTTCATTTAATAACTGACTCAACTCAGAAGTTGCTTTCTTAAACTCGTCTTTCATCTGTTTTAATTTTTCTATATCGCCTTTATTCTCCTTCTCAACCTCTAAAACTTTCTTTATCTTTTCATCCATAGAATAAATTTGGTAATCAATCTTATCTTTTTCTCTAAGAAAATTTTGTTGTTCTTCTCTATAATCCTGTATCTCTTTTTGTTTCTCATCAGCAACTTTATCAATCTCTTCTATCTCCTTATCAATCTCTTCTGCTCCATCTAACTTATTCTTCTTTCTAAACTCTTTAATCCTATTCTCAATAACATCAATCTCATTCTGTATTTTCTTTATCTCTTTATTAACATCTCCACCTTCTTTATTCAACTCATCAATCTTTGATTGTATTTCATTTAAAGAAGCCTCTAACTGAGATTTTCTTGTTGAAACCCTTTGGATCTCATTTTCATAGCTACTAATTTTTGTTTTATTTGTAGCAAAATCAACTTTCAGCTGTTCGACTTCTTTTAATAACTCAACTTGTTCTTTCTCCCCTTTTTCCTCAATCTCTTTTGTAACAACGTGTACTTTTTCTTTATTCTCTTTTACCTTTTCTTTTAGCTCATCAATAACTACCTGCATTTTATCAATCTTCTCTTGATGGGTTTGTATTCTATTTTCTAATTTATCTCTCTGAGAAATCCTTTTATCCATCTTAATTTTATTATATGTAGACTTATTTCTATTAATCTTATCTCCTAACTCTTTATACTTTGCAGCTTGGTCTCTTTCTTTCTTCAACTCCTTAAGATAAGTTTTTCTTTCAGTAAGGATAATTTCTGCTTCATTTATTTTTTGTTCAACCTTATCTAGCTCTCTCAAAGCTTTATTTTTCTTCTCTTCATAAACACCAATCCCTGCAATCTCTTCAATAATACCTCTCCTGTCACTTGAAGACATTTCAACAAACCTTACAATATCTCCTTGTAAAATAATATTATACCCATTTGGATCAATATTTGCTAAAGACAATAATTCTAAAATCTCCTGTCTTGTTCTTCTTTTATCATTAATTCTATAAACACTCTGCCCAGTAGCCCTAATCATCCTAGAAATCTTTATCTCATCAGTATCAGTTGGAAATCTTTTATTTGTATTATCAAAAAATATACTTACCTCCCCAGACTTTGCAGGATTTTTAGATTTTCCACCATTATAAATCAAATTTGCAGATTTCTCAGCTCTCAACCCCTTAGCAGAACCCTTACCCAAAACAAAGCATAAGGCATCCCCTACATTGCTCTTCCCAGAACCATTTGGTCCTAGAATACAGCTAAAATTAGAATCAAATACAAGCTCAGTCTTCTCTCCGAACGACTTAAAACCTTTCATAACTATCTTGTTTATTCTAGTCATTGAAAGAAAACACCTCTTCAAAGTTCGTACGATCACTGTTGGTGATCGTACCAGCTGTTATTTCGCCAACGTTTTGGTTTACCCAAAAGGTTGATGAGAATCCTTTCATGACAATCTTATTTATTCTAGTCATTAATACTCCTCTTTTATACTAATTTTACTCCCTTTCTAAGTGTCAATGGCAGTTAGATAGTATATAAAACTTTTGGAACAGAAAAAACACTAAAATCACAAAAAACTACAAGTTTTAAGCGTTTGATCACCAAAATAGCTCACCACTACCCAAAATAAGTGAAAAAAAACAAAACATTTATATATGATTAGTGTCTATATACTAGTTAATATGGTAGGCATATATAACAGACCAATTTATTGTATTGATTTGATGCATCTGATTAGATTCTGGTCTGTGTTTACATGCCACTGATTTCCAGACCCATATGAAAACTAAATGGTTGGGGGCCTGGAAATACGCAATTCTATTTTCAGGCTTCCAAAAAAAGGAATACAAAATGACTGAACTACGCCCCCCAGAAGCAGAAAGAGTAATAGATTATAATCCTAACTTAAGGATAAATGATCCACAGGCACCTCAAAGAATACAGGATTTATATGATAGTCTAGCTAGCGCTTTAACTTACTTAGATTCATTAGAAGAATCAAACCTAGAAAGAATTCTTCAAGGAGAAGAATCAGACCCATTAGTAGAATCACATAAAACAACACTCCAGAACTTCTTCATAGCTGCTGAAGCACACCTAAAAGTCCATGTAGAAAACCTCGTAAGAGAATATGTTGAACAACAAGGCTATGAAATGCCTGAAGAAGAACAACTTGTTTCTATAAGATGTCCTAGTCATTCACATGAAGGATATCCAATAATCGCAAAAACAGTAATAAAGGAAGATGAAGACTTTGGTGACGCATGGATTGATGAAAATAACCTAGTTTTCGTAGGTCCGTCTGGTGTTGATACACTAAATGGCGAAGTTTACTGTCTAGATTGTTCTAGCAGCACATCACAAACAACAGAAAGAATTCAATTTGGATCAAGATATGTAATAAAAGATAATCAAGGTAATGTAGAAGGTATAGTCTATCTTAGATTAAAAATAAAATCAGTTGATATGAAACTAGCATCACTATTTTTTAACAAAGATATTGATGAACAATACAGAGTCTCAACATTCAGAGACCTAATGGGAATAAAAGTTGTAACAGAAGACGGAAGTGATCTGGAAACATATATGATGAATAACTCTGAACTAAAATTCGACCCAGAAAAAGATTATAGAGGAACCCCTAGAAAATCTGGCTACAGCTCAATTCATGGAGAAGGAAAAGTAAACGAATGCCCATTAGAAGTACAACTAGTGACACCAAAAGATGAAGAAAGAGATCAGAACGGGAGTTCTGCTCACTTTTCATACAAAGAAGAACAAACACATGCAGTAGAAGCCGCAGCAAGATTATATGATGGTGGAAGAACATTAGAAATGATAAAACACCTAACAAATGTTGATTCAATTGCCCCTTGTAGAGTTGCAGGAATAGAAGAAAAACCAGTATATAGAAGCCAAAAAGTCTATATAAAACCTACATGTGAAGCACAACCACACATATAAAACCATGACATTTATACATTTAATAAGACAATTTCGTCGACTTTAGCTCGGCTAAATTGGGTTTTAAATGTCTAATATTCCCTTCATAAAATGGGAATATTTATAAATGGATATTTACTCCCACTCTTTGTGAACGGTCATAGTGGCTTGGTCCTACCGGTTCTCATTTCGAACACCGCAGTCAAGCAAGCCGACGTTTCATGTTGTACTGTACTGCTACGGGAACCATGGTTCGCTGTTCACACCTTTTCTTTTAATTCATAACAATTAAATAATACTTCTATCTACTAATTCTTATAAAATCAAAGGGTGATAAAATGAGGTTAAATAAATTCTTAGTACTAACAATAGTAGCAATACTTCTTTCTGCACCAGTTTATGCAGCAACATGTGGGGATAACAACGCACAAGGTAATGAAGAATGCGATGGAACAGATTTGAGAGGGTATGATTGTGATGAATTATGCCACTTCAACCAAAACAATCCAAATGATTATGATTCACAAGACACATCAACATACAGTGGTTTTATATGCGGTAGCGGCGGTTCTTTAAGTTGTAGCAATACCTGCGAATTCATATCAACATGTCACCCATTGATATGTGGAGATGGAATCCATGAAGGAAACGAAGCATGCGATAACGGAGATATGAACAGCGATACAGTACCAGATGCATGTAGATCAGACTGTACAAATCCTAGTTGTGGTGATGGAGTCATGGATTCTAACGAAGAATGTGATGATGGTAATCAAAATGATGATGAAATTCCGGATGCGTGTAGAACAAACTGTCTAAATGCGTACTGTGGAGATGGAGTTGTGGATCCTTATTATGAAGAATGTGATAATGGAGTTAATGACGGCAGCCAAGGATGTTATCAATGTATGAGGTGTTATCTACCTTCAGATGATTTACACATAAGAGAAGATGCAAAACTGTGTGAAGGAACATACACAATTGCTGATGAAGGATCAGAAGGAGTAATTGTTGTTAGTGAAGATGGCAATGCAGAGTCAGTAACATTGAACTGCAACGATGCAAAACTGATTGGGGTAGATGTGGAAATGGCACAAATGGGACAAGTAAACATGAATAATGACATGATGTCAACACAGTTTAACAACCAAAACTCAGAACCAAATACCCAATCAATGCAATCCAATATTCAATCGATGGAAATGACAGACCAAGAAGCAAACCAAGAGTCAACAGGATTTATGGCTCAACTATTTGGATTTGTAATGCAAATATTCACAGACGATGAAGAGGAGGAAGAAAACACACCACCAAACACCCCAGATAACACAGTATCAACAACAAAAGTTGGAACAGGGATATATGCAACAGGAAATGTTGTTTTAGTCGACTGTGATGTCACAAATTACGCAATAGGAATTAAAACAACAAACACAGATAACATAGTTGTAGACAGCAAATCCTGTGGAAACACAAGAGACATTGATGGGAATAACAATTATGGTGTCAAAAATATGTGTAACCAAGTGATGGACTGGGAAGAAAACGGAATTGTGGGATGTACTTTCGACTGCAACGGAGATTCTCAAGAAACAGAAGAATGTCCTGAATGTGTATGTGAAGAATATCCAGAGTGCGAAACAGAAGAAGTAGTTGAAGAGGAACCAGTAGAAACTCCAGAAGAAGTTGTTGAAGAAGAAACACCTGAAGAGGAACAACCAACTGAAGTTGTTGTTGAACAAGAACCAACTGAAGAAAATGTTACAGAAGAAGAAATAATAGAAGATGAGGTCCCAGAGGAAGAAGAACCTGAAGATACAACAGAAGACACTGTTCCAGAAGATTACGATGCAGACGAGGACTGTATAAAAGAATACACAAAAGACGATTATTCTGAAGAAGAAGCTAAAAAACTTTGCTATGATGAAGAACAAAAAGAAGACGAAGTAATTGAAGACGAAAAATCAACTGAAGAGGACACAACAGAAAATGTTGAAGAAGACGAATGCATAAAGAAATACACAGAAGAAGGATATACAGATGATGAAGCAAAAGAAAAATGTTATCCAGAAGAAACAACAGAAGAAGTAATTGAAGATGAAAAACCGACTGAGGAAGAAACAACTACAGATGAAGAAGAATTAACAGAAGAAGAGAAATGCATGGAAGAATACATTGCTAAAGGTTACTCAGAAGAAGAAGCAAAGAAATACTGTTATGATGAAGAAACAGATGAATCAAAAGAGTTCAGGTACTCTGCAGTAACAGGAAACAGTATTTTAACAACTTACAAAAAGGTTGAATAATTATTTTTATTTTTTTATCTATCTAAATGAACATGAATCATATTCTCATTAGTTAGATACCTAAAGTCTGATTCTTCATCTGAACGAGGTAAATCCCATTCAAAATCATACCAAACCTCCATCCCATCAACAAACCCTGAACTACGACCAGACCTTGCTGGAATAAAGTCTGCCTCTCCCCCTCTCTGAAGATCTTCTACAATCAAAAAGTAATTATCATCAAACCACTCCCCGCCCCTATGAACCCTAACGCCCAAACATACTTCTAAACTAGGTCTTCCAGATACAGTAGAATACAACACCTTAGCTAAATAATCTTCAGAATATATTCTCTGCAACTCACCTTCTTTAGTAATAGCAGGACCTACTTCACGTGTAGCTAACCACAAACCAGACTCTAACCTACCTAATCTATAATGAACGTTCTGAAAACCTGCACCAATCCAATCTAACTCCTCTTCACCAGAAACATACCCTCTCAACATACCAATAATCTCATTAGAACCTTCAATCTTGGCTTTATATCTTAAAAAACCATCAAATAGTGCCCTTAAATCTTCTGAATTTGCCATAAAATAAGGATTCTGCTGATGGTTATAAATATTACTCAATAAAAACATATATATACCAATAATCAATTTATACATATATGAACAAAAAAAGAGCAATATTACTCATACTACTTACATTAATACTCATAACACCAGTTCTAGCTCAAGATGAACGTTCTACAGATTATTTCACTTACGAACAACTAGCAATAAATCTGATAATCAACTCATCATTATTCTTGGATTTTGAACCAGGTGAAAAAATCCTAAACTATGTAAAAGCAGACCTATCATTCATTCCACAAGAATCATTCAGGCAACAGATTGCCTCAACAACCACAACACCTGAAGCAGAAGTAACAAATAGTTTAGTAACATACACATGGGATAGACCAAGAGAGGAAAAATTAGATTTTAAACTTGAATCTGATCTTTACACCAAATCAATATTCACAGAAGTAAAAGAAAAGATTCAATTCCCATTAATTGACCTAAACTCTGACACAAAAGAGTATCTCAAAGAAACAGAATTAATTGATTATAGCCATTCACAAATAATCACAACAGCAAATAGACTAGCAGAAGGAGAAGATGATTTATATGTTGTAGTACACAAAATAGCAAAATGGGTTAACAAAAATATTGTGTATGATTTAAACACACAAACAGCAGACGCTGCACAAAAAGCAAGTTGGGTTGTTGAAAATAGAGAAGGAGTTTGCGATGAATTAACAAACCTATTCATAGCAATGCTAAGATCCATAGGAATTCCGGCAAGATTTGTAACAGGAGTATCATACACCACATCTGAACTATTTGAAAACCCCTGGGGACCTCACGGATGGGCAGAAGTATATTTCCCAGAATACGGATGGATCCCATTCGATGTTACATACAATCAATTAGGATTTATTGATGCAACACACATCAAACTAAAACAATCCACAAATTCAGATAAATCTAGTATCAGATACGAATGGGAAGGAAAAGATGTATCACTAACAACAGGAATACTAGATATCGAAGCAAGTGTAACAGGAAAAGGGTTGAAACTAACTGCACCATATGATATAGAAGCAGAGATAATAGAGGACAAAGTTAAATTTGGTTCCTATAACCTCCTAGAAGTAAGTGTAATAAATAAAAAAGATTATTATGTTCCTGTGACAGTCTTTGTATCAAGATCTGAAGGAATAAGATACTTTGACAATTATGAACAAGAAGTACTTCTAAAACCAAACGAGAATAAAAAAATATTTTGGATTATAGAAGTAGATGATGATCTAAGAGATAAATATGAATACACAATAAACATGAAAGTTTACACACTAACAAACCAGACAGCAGACATATCATTTAACACAAAAATATCATTCCCAGACTACAGTCTACAAGACATAGATGCAATAAGACAACAAAGAGAACAAGAAGAAGTAAAAACATATTCAAAAAATGTAGATTTAGAATGTGATATAGAAAAAGAAATATTTTACCTAGACCAAAACCCATTGATACTCTGTAGCATTCAAAACACTGGAAACACACTCCAAAATGATATAAGAGTTTGTTATCAAAATATATGTAAAAAACTAGATTTAGGTATTGCTAGCATAAAACTTCTTAATTTCACTACAACAAACAACACAGTAGGAACAAAAGAAGAACCAATAATTGCTTCTAATGAAGAACTATCTAAAAGCATAAGCATAGAATACACAGTATTAGACAGACCGGAGTTAGAAATAATCAACCTCGAGTACCCAGAAGAGATAGAATTAAATCAACCATTCATAGTAAAATTTGACTTAAATAAACTCTCTGAAACTAACCCAAAAGAGATCATAACAGATTTCAAATATGATGCTACAACAAAACATATTAATATCGATGAATTATACTCAAACTACACAATAGCACTAGACTTAAATAGTAAGAGTTTGGTAGAAGAAACCAACACATTCAAAATAGATATAACTTACAAAGATGATGAAGGCAATACCTATACACAAACAAAAGAGTTTACAATAAAATTGATAAATTTATCTTGGTGGGATAAAGTAAAAATGTTCATTAAGAAAATAGCATACTGAGGAAACAAAATGACAAAAAAAGAAACAATTGAAAAATTAATTCCAGATACATCTGTACTAATCGAAGGAGACTTATCTAAAAAACTAGAAAAAAAAGAAGTAATACCAAATGAGATCACAATCCATGAAGCGGTTTTATCCGAATTAGAACATCAAGCCAATCAGAACAGAGCGATAGGCCATTTAGGATTAGAAGAGATTAGAAAAATAAAAGAGATCTGTAAAAAAGATGACATTGTTCTAAGTTTTGGTGGTGATAAACCTAGACCTTCTGAAATAAAGTATGCAAAATTGGGAGAAATAGATGCATTAATTAGGGATTTAGCTTATAATGAAGGTGCTACTTTAATGACTGCAGATAGAATACAAGCAAAAGTTGCAGAAACAAAAGGAATGAAAGTCATATTTATCGATATAATAAGAGAAATAAGAAAACTGAAACTGGAAAAATATTTTGATAACACTACAATGTCTGTACATCTAAGAGAAAATATTGAACCATATGCAAAAAAAGGATTCCCTGGAGAATGGAACTTTGTAGTCATAAAAAAGAAAAAATTAACAAGAGAAGAAATGATGGAGATCTCAAGAGAAATAATAGAAGAAGCAAATGTAAGAAGAGATTGTTTTATTGAGATAGAAAGACCAGGTTCAACAATTGTACAACTAGGTCATTTCAGAATAGTCATTGTCAGACCCCCATTCTCTGATGCATGGGAAATAACAGCAGTAAGACCTGTTAAACATCTTGAACTTAAAGAATATTCAATCACTGAAAAGCTTATGGAGAGATTTACAGAACAGGCAGAAGGTGTGATAATAGCTGGTTCTCCTGGAATGGGTAAGTCAACATTCTGTGCAGCACTAGCTCAGTTTTATAGCGAAACAAACAAAGTCGTAAAGACTGTTGAAGCACCAAGAGACTTAGTACTCCCAGAATCAATTACACAATTTGCAATAAGTCATGGAGACTCTCAAGAAGTCCATGATATTTTATTATTAAGTAGACCAGACTACACATTTTTTGATGAAATGAGAAACACAAATGATTTCAAACTATTTGCAGACCTAAGACTTGCAGGAATAGGATTTATTGGAGTAGTACATGCAACAAATCCAATCGATGCAATACAAAGGTTTGTCGGGAGAATTGAACTGGGAGTAATTCCTCAAGTTATTGATACAGTCATATTCATAAAAAACGGAAAGATAGACAAAGTTCTCAGCCTACAAATGACTGTAAAAGTTCCATCAGGAATGACAGAAGCAGATCTAGCAAGACCAATAGTCGTAGTACATGACTTTGAAACAAATAAATTAGAATATGAATTATACAGTTATGGAGAAGAAACAGTGGTTATTCCTGTCTCATCAACCAAATCAGAATCATCATCTCCAGCAAAACAACTCGCTGCTAAGGAAATAGAAAGACAGCTACAATATTATTCTAAGGAAATAAAAGTAGAGTTATCAGGAGATAACAGATGTACAGTATACGTTCCAGAACATAGAATCTCCAAGATCATAGGAAGACAGGGCAAAAATATCAGCGAAATAGAAAAACGCATTGGAATAAAGATTGATGTAAAAGAATTAGAACATAATACGGAAAACATAACAGGAGAATCAATTGATTATAAACATGACATAGGCAAAAAAAGTATTCATTTCTATGTTGATGATAGATATGCAAATAATGATGTGAATATAATGATAGATGGAGAATTTCATATGTCTGCAAGAGTAAGCAAGAAAGGAGTTGTAAAACTCAAAAAGAACTCTGGCCCAGGAAGAGTACTCATGAACAACCTTAATCAGAGAGATAGAGTAGAATTAGTAATTTAATCAGAAACAATATAAATAAGTACATACAGTATAATAAAATGCTCGATATAAAACTAGTAAGAGAAAACCCAGAAATCATAAAAAAGGACCTCAACAAAAGAGGAGACAAAGATAGATTAAAACTTCTAGATAAAACAATAGAGATAGATAAAGAATACAGAAATCTTCTCCAAGAGACTGAAAAACTAAGGGCGCAAAGGAATGAAATAAGCAAAAATATTGCACAACTAAAAAAACAAGGCAAAAAAGCAGATAAAGAACTAAAACTAGCATCTCAAATACCAAAGAAAATACAAGATATAGAAGAAAAACAAAATAAAATAAATAAACAATTGAAACACAATCTTATGCATCTTCCAAACATCCTTCATGAGTCTGTTCCAAAAGGAGAGACAGAAGAAGATAACAAAGTCCTTAAAAAATCAGGAAAACCGAGCAAAACAAAAACAGAGAGTCACGTCGACATAATGGAAGAATATGACTTAGCAGACCTATCTAGGGCTGCAAAGATCTCGGGAGCAAGATTCTGGTTTTTAAAAGGTGAACTTGCAATGCTAGACTTTGCTCTACAAAAATATGCAATTGATTTCATGCATAACAGAGGATACACAATACTACATCCACCTTTTATGATGAATAAAAGAGCGTATGAAGGAGTTACAGACCTAAAAGACTTTGAAGACGTTATGTACAAAGTAGAGGATGAAGATTTATATTTGATAGCTACTTCAGAACACCCATTAACAGCCATGTTTATGGATGAAATATTTGAAGAAGATGCACTCCCAATTAAATCAGCAGGAATTAGTTCTTGTTTTAGAAAAGAGGCAGGTGCACACGGAAAAGACACTAAAGGAATATTTAGAGGACATCAATTCAACAAAATAGAACAAATAATTATATGCAAACCTGAAGACAGCTGGAAATTCCACGAAGAACTATTAAAAAATGTAGAAGACTTCTTTGAATCATTAAACTTACCATTCAGAACAGTGAACATTTGCATAGGAGATATGGGAACAGTAGCTGCAAAAAAGTATGATGTAGAAGTATGGATGCCTGCACAACAAAAATATAGGGAGGTTGCTTCATGTTCAAATTGCACAGATTATCAAGCAAGAAGATTAGGCATGAGATTTAGAAACAAAGGCAAAAACACAATAGTTCATACATTAAATTCTACATGTGTAGCAACATCAAGAGCACTCGTAGGAATTCTTGAAAACAATCAACAAAAAGATGGCTCAATCTTAATACCTAACGTACTTGTTTCCTACATGAATGGTATTAGAAAATTAGAAAAACCTAAAAATTTTTAGCAGAAACTGAAACTGAAGAAACATTAGAAGAATTATGATATGATTTACTCTTTTTCTTTTCAATAACATTTTCAACCTCTTCATTAACAACAGACCAAAAAAAATCAATAAATTTCTGAACCTTCTTATTTTTTAAATTCAACTTATACATTTGAGCCTTCCCAACCTTTCTCGTCATAAATATCCATTTTCCTTTAATCAACTCTTTCTTTAATTGTTTCATACAAGGGTAACTAACCTCAGAAAATCTAGCAATATCTTTAAGTGAATAATCAAAATCCTGATGCACTATAAAAAAGTCAAGTACTTTATTCTTTGGTGTAAATCCTTCTTTCTTCAAAAACACTGATTTAGGTTTCATAAGACCTAGAAAAACAAACCTATTTTTAAAGTTTTTCATTTTATCCCATTAGGGATAATCTCATAACCCGGAAAATATTTGGCAAGTTATATAAATAACCTAAATTTCCAAAAATAAGTGAAGATTCATAAAAGTGATTATATAAAATACAGTAGAGCAATTATAAGAAAACTCAATAGATGTACCTGCTTTGGAAAGGGATCAATGTACGAAGAGAACATCATTAAAGGTTTGCCAGACAAAGGAATCGCTAAAAAAGTTTTAGAGTCACTAACAAAACAAAGAATTTGTCTAAGAAAAAAGAAAGAACATGGATGGAAGTATTATTTAAACATGAACAGATACGAAAAAATAAAAGAGATAATAAAAGAAAAAGGAAATAAATCAATCATCCCACTTCTATTAATGTTATAAAAAGATTAGATTTATATATTATGGAGACAAAAAGTTCTGTATGGCATCAATACATTGGTCAGTATTCATAATAATTGGAGCATTTATTGGCACCTCTTCTTATTTCATGGAGATGACTGTGTTTATAGTAATCGGAATAATCTTCTTTGCTTATGGTTTATTAAAATTCATAGCACATCACTTAAGAGGAAGACATCATCACAAAGTCAAAGTCTCAAAACCATTCCATTCTCAACAACATGCCCAACAACACACACAACACCAACAACAAATGTATCAAAAACACTATCAACAATCTCCAAAAAAAGGATTAATTAAATCCTGCCCACGATGTAAAACACACATGGCACCACATCATAAATTCTGTGGTTCATGTGGTCTAAAGATGTAAATTCTACAATAATTATAGCAATACTGCCTAACGCAGTTCGAGACTCTGGTTGTAAAAAAGCTAAAAGTTACTGACAAGATCATATTACACTGAGACACGGAGCGCAGTATTGCTAGCTCTTAAAAAAGCAAATCACAACTTTTTTATATTAAACTACTTCTCACTTTAACATGCAAGAACAACAAGACCAAAGATCACTAACAAGAAGAATATTTGATTCTGTTATACCTCATTTTAAACATTATAAAAGAAACAAGAAAACAACAGAAAGATTCAAAGATATGTATGGACATGAGATGGGATTAGGTAAGATACTCAAATACGCTCCACTTGAAACTGCATACGCTGTTGGCCTTAATTTATTTACTGCAGGAGGCCAAGGGATATTAATTATGGGTGCAGTCGCAGGACCAAGCCCTGCATTCCAAGCTACAAGTGCAGCAGGACTTTTATTCCTGACACATATCCAAGGCAAACTAGCATGGGATGTAGCAGCACATGCAGAAGAAAAAACACTTAATCATCACAGAGTCTATGAAGAACCAATACGTAGAGGATTAGATGACATAGCATATGATTCAGCTCCAACACAACCATAATTCTTATATATCAAACTAGCTTCTCTAATACAAAATGGGACTATTTGAAGGTATGCTTAAGGATAATGAATCTATATTTAAAAATGACATAGCTTTAGATTTTTCATTCCAGCCAAAGCTACTCTTACATAGAGAAAATGAACAATTCTTTATCGCAAACTGCATAAAACCATTATTTCAACAAAGATCTGGAAGAAACGTACTACTTCATGGCAAACCGGGAATAGGAAAAACAGTTGCAGTCAAACATGTATTCAACGAACTAGAAGAACAATATGATGAAATAATTCCATTATATATCAACTGTTGGCAAAAGAACACCACATATAAGATTGCTGTAGAATTATGTGAAAAACTAGATTATAAATTCATACAAAACAAGAAAACACAGGACCTATTTAAAGAAATAAAAAATAGATTAAACAAAACAAACTGTGTAATCGCATTCGATGAAGTAGATAAAGTAGAAGACTTTGACTTCCTTTACACAATCTTAGAAGATATTTATAGAAAAACAATAATTCTTATTTCAAATTATAGAGAATGGTTAATTAACTTAGATCAAAGAATAAAGTCACGTCTTAATCCAGAAATCCTAAGTTTTAAAGAATATAATATGCAAGAAACAAGAGATATCCTAGCCCAAAGAAAAGATTACGCATTCCATTCAAATGTTCTTCCAACCGACTCATTCGAAATAATTGCTGCAAAAACATTTGAAACAAAAGACATGAGAACCGGTTTACATTTAATGAAAGAAGCAGGATTTATCGCAGAAAACGAAAGCTCAAGAACAATAAGAATAGATCATGTAAAAAAAGCAATTGAAAAACTAGATCACCTATCGACAAAGAGCAACTTAGAACTAGAAGAAGATGCTGAATTCATCCTCAATATAATCAAACTAAACTCTGGGAAAAAGATTGGAGATTTGTTTAAAATATACCAAGAAAACAAAGGCCCTTCCTCATACAAAACATTTGTTAGAAGAATATCGAGACTCAAAGACGGAAAGTTCATCACAGTAAAAACAATCTCTGGAGGAACAGGCGGAAGCACAAGCATTATCACATATCAAAGTATAAAGAAATTAACAGAATTCTGAAAGTACAAAAAACTCTCTGGATGAGAACTGAGTGTAGAATAAATTTCCATGAACATTATGGAAATTTATTTTACGAACAAGGCATTTCTGAAAGAAATGACTGTGTTCGAATCCAACTTTTCATATCTATTAACATAGCTCCATCAAAAACTATTTAAGTAAACTACTCTTCACTTTTTCAATGAGAGTCATAACTAAAACAGAATTTAATCATTACATTCATAAATTTCTTCTTGAAATAGAAAAAGGAGCATTATTTGTATACCCGACAGACACAATTTATGGTTTAGGATGCGATGCAACAAACTCAAACGCTGTAAAAAAACTCAGAGAAACAAAAAACAGCACTCAACCGTTATCTGTAATCGCTCCATCAAAAGAATGGATAAGAAATAACTGCGTATTGAACGAAGAAGCAGAAGAATGGGTAAAAAAACTCCCAGGACAATACACACTAGTACTAAAACTAAAAAACAAAGATAGCATTGCAAAAGAGGTAAATAACGACTTAGATACAATTGGTGTAAGAATACCAGATCACTGGTTTAGTAAAGTAGTTTCACTACTAGAACTTCCCGTAATAACTACAAGTGCAAATATTCACGGAATGTATTTTATGACAACATTAGAAGATCTTTCTCCACAAATAAAAAGCAAAGTCAAATTCATAGTCTACGAAGATGAAAAACGCGCAAGACCTTCTTCTATCATTAGATTAGACACTGAAGAACTTGAAGTTAAAGAAAGATAATTAAATTCCAAGAGAATTTGAAATAATTAAGCAGCATCTCTATCTTCATACCTAACTCTTTCCATTGGCTTTAGACCAAATTTTTCATATTTAATATCAGTCCATTCATCATACTTAGCAGCACTACCTAAAGGAATTAATTCACCAGTATCTAAAGTAGCAAATTTAGTAAGATCTTCTATCTCTATTCCCCTCTCATCTAATTTTGGTTTAATATATGCTGCAATCTCATGAGAATGGAATTTACCAAAATAATGTTCTCCCGCTTTATGCACTAAATGACCCATCCCTGCACCAGCAAAATAACCCCTCTGATTGTAAAAAGATGTCTTAAATTGTCCAATAGTTTTTTTCTTATCCTTTACCATACTCTTGACAATGGCATCTATACTAACAGTTTTACCCTCTTTTAAATCAACATGTGTTCTTTCAAAATGTTTTGATAGGATATCATAATGATCTTTTTCATCAACCCCTTCTAATGATTCTAAAACTGCAGGGTTAACTTTTTCAAAATAACTCTTTAATGCCTTAGCAACCGCTGCCTTAACATCATCTTTATTCTCATGAAGAAGTTCATGTCCTTCGCCAATATTATCCATCTCTTCAGCAAGAGTATTATAAAAATCATCCATGCCAGGCTGAAATAGATTATTAAATAATTCTGTCTGAAAATCAGGATTATTTATCTCATCATGATACTCAAAAGCAGCATCAACATCTTCTGCAGACTGCTGTCTAAGATATTCAAAGAAATGATCAATTGACTCAACTGACTCTCCACTTCTCTTCTGTGTTGGAAATTTAACAATCTTACCCATTCTTGTTCCTCTCACCACCTGTAATACTCATTTTACTCATCCTTTTGATTATAAATCTTTCGGTGTTCTAACATATATGAATATGACTTATTCATCATACTAACTACCATAAAGTAATACAGATTTAAATATATTTATACATAGAAATACTTATTACTGGGACATAAAAGTCATACTTAAGTATGTATCCTTTCTGGCCTACCTGCCATCTTTGGACCATAACGAACCAACGGCCCCATTAACTCCTGCCCTTTCTCAACTATATGCCAATACATCTGTTTATATTTCCTACCTAAACCAACCACATCATTCTCTCTTCTTGTCACAAAAACAATATGACTATCTGATCCTAACTCATCATTCAAAAGAGAAACAGGATCTGTTAAAGCAACCTCAAATTTATCAGGAAAAAAACCTAAACTCCTATAAAATAACTTAATCTGTTTTACATTACCTTTCTTAGGGTCAAGATAATGATCCTCTACATTAGGTATTACTCTATCGCCATCATTAGTGGCATCAACACCAAACGTAGGAAGAAGAAGAGAATGATTAAGAAGTCTATCCATTATCGCATCCCTTGTACAAACATATTTTACTCTAAAGATATCAGTAACTTCCCCATGGTACATACAAGTTTCATGAATACCGTACTTATCCATCAAAACACCTTTCCTTCTGTTAGTAACAATTAAATTCCTATATTCCTCGACATATTTCCTTGCAACCTTATGAGGAATATCTAATTTAACCCCTTTAAACTCAAACAATAACCTATTCCTTAATTTACTAATATCTCTAATCCCATAACAATTATTAGGTTGACATGTTAACACACCATGAGTCATTAAGCGATTAGCATTGGCAATCAACATCTCAACGTCACTACAAGGCATATGATCATGATTTACTCTACTTTTTCTTCCTCTTCTAACTTTAGAATATCTTTTTGTCCTAACACGCTGATCTTTTCTTCTTCTCAACATTTGATCACGTAAACTAGAATTCTCAACAAATGCATCAATAGTAACAGCTAAACCAACATTATCAGCAGTTCCAGTACTATGAAGATAATCAACACAAAACCAACCATACTCTAAAAACTGCACCAACATCTCATGCACATTATTAAATCTCCTCTTTTTCCTATCTTGTTTCATAAACTCCCCAACATATAAACCAGAAAGATGATCAAGAACCATAGCACCATCCTTCAACCTTTGTAAAATATGTGCCCTAACATAAGGAACCTCATCATCAGTAAAACCAGTACCTAACTGAAGAGGATCTGCATGCATAAGAATAATCTGACTCAACGGCAGCTGACCAACCCTATCTTGAATACCTTGATATCCATCATATTTGACTAACCCCCTCAACATCTCAATTTCTCTCATCTCATCTGTAAGTACTTTTGCCATACACAAAGAAATACCAGACCATTTTTAAATATTCCTTAAAAGTGACACAAATCATTTAAATACTAGCCTCACTCAACACTACCATGAGAATACTAACATTCACAGATATGCACGGAAGCATGAAAGCCTTCAAAATAATAAAACAAAGAGCAAAAAAGGCAGATTTAATCCTAAACTGTGGAGATTTCACTAATTTCGGTCAAAACCAGAAATCAATTATAAAAAAATTCGATAAACTAAACAAACCAATGTTAATAATCCATGGAAACCATGAAATAAAAACAGAGATAGAAAAATTATGCAAAAAAACAAAAAATATTATCTTTCTTCATGAAAAAACAAGAACAATAAAAAATATACTCATCCTGGGACATGGTGGTGGAGGGTTCTCATTAAGAAGCAATAGATTTGATAAAAAAATCATAAAAAAATTCAAAGAAAGAATTAGTAAGTTCAAAAAAACAAAAAAAGAGAATAAAAAAATAATTCTTATGACGCACGCCCCCCCATACAAAACCAATATAGACAACATAGGAGGAGAACACTGCGGAAGTAAATCATACAGAGAATTTATTGTAAAAAACAAGCCAAACTACGCATTCTCAGGACACCTACATGAAGATGTTATCAAAAAAACATCAGATAAGATAAAGAAAACAATTATCGTAAACCCTGGACCAATTGGAAGAATATATGAAGTTTAAAAATATGCAAATATTTAAGTTATTCTAACAAATAAAGCAAAAAATTATAAAGAAAGCAATCTTACAAATATATATCTTATATCTGTTAGGTATATAAATATAATTGGGTGAGAATATGAAAAAATTAGTATTACTATTAATGATTATAGCTATGTTAGCAACAAATGTATATGCTGAAGGCTTTTTAGAACACATAGGTGTTATAGGAACTTTAGGTGCAGATAGTTTAACTAATATTGATATTGGTAGGTTTGAAGGCAAACAAGCAGACTATCGTTTTACTGCATCCCATACAGGTAATGTTGAAGCTGTAACAATTTTCCTCATCTACAAAATACCTGGTTATGCAGCAGGTGATGGTGGAGATATTTTAGTTGAATTAAAAACAGATGATGGTAATGGTTATCCCTCTGAGGAAGTTCTAGCATCTTACCTAATAGAAGACCCAATGGCAGAAAACTTTCCAGTTATTTATTTTGATCAAACAGCACATTTAGAAGAAGGTGAAGTGTATCATATTGAATTCTCTAATCCTGCACCTGACCCAGTAAATAATTATGTTGGTGTTGATGTTATTTTTGATGCAAGACGAGAAGCAAATTCACAACCACATTATACAGATGATGATTATGCAGTTTTATGGAAACCTTCTGGTCAATATGATTGGCAATTAAGTGAAGGAACAATTCCTGTTTTCTCTGTACACTTTACAGATGGAAGAGGCCAAGGAATAGGTTATATGGATGCATTTGCTAAATGGGAAGTAGATAGGTATTATATTACTGGAGATGAACAAATTAGAGAAACTATGGAATTTCCAGCCGATAAAACAATTGATTCAATGAATGTAAGAGTAAAAAAAGTTGATGAATCTGGACCATTAACAGTTACTCTAGAAAACGATGAAACAGTTTTACAAGAATGTATTTTTGCAGCAGAAGAAATTGAACCAGATAGGGATTGGTCTGGTCAAGATTTTGATCATAATATGGTGTGGGCTGGTTGTGATTTTGAACCAACAACACTGTTAGCAGGAGAAACATATAATCTTGTATTAAAATCAACAGATGGCAATTATTTTACTGTTGGAGTACAAGATGGTGCACATATTTATAATTTCCATCCAGATAGTGTTTTTGATGAAGGAGATTTCCAATATTCTTTAGATGGAGGAGATAATTGGGAAGAATACAGACATTCTGATGTACAGTTCTATTTTACAATGACAGACCCTGTTCCTGTTTGCATAGATGACGATGGAGATGGTTATTATTTAGAAGCAGACTGCGATCCTGTTGATTGTGATGATAATGATAACACTTTAACAGAAGAAATAACTTATTATGCTGATAACGATGGAGATGGCTTAGGTGATCAAAATTCACCAGCAGATTTTTGTGCTAATGAAGCACCTTCTGGTTATGTTAATAATAACAACGATGATAATGACGCTATTGATAATAATATGGATAACATAGTAATCATCAACACAACTAGTTCAGGTATCCCCCATATGGTAAATGTTTTAGAAAGCATTTATAATATTGATGTGATTACAATTGAAGAATTAATGCAAGAAGGAATTCCAGTAGATACACCAGTAGTTATTTGGCCTGGTGGCGTTAGTTTCTTAAGTATGGATTATATTGAATACAACACATTCCCATTCGAAGTTTATATTGATCCACAGATTACATCTAATCTACAATCCCATGTTAATTCTGGAGGAGGTTTTGTAGGAGTTTGTGCAGGATCAATTGTCGGTGCTGCATTATTAGAAACTGATGTGAATGTTCAAGATATATATCCTAGTTTTCCATTTCCAGTAACCATTACAGAAGTTGAAATGGCTGAGCTGATAGATGTAAATGCAATTGATTACTTAGAATGGTATGATAATTATGCTTACCAAAACAATGATATAGGAACACTTTCATTTAATAATCACCCAATAATTGGAGATTACGAAGGAGGATATATTGATTATTTTGGTGGCCCTGTATTTAACGAATACAATAATGTTGAAGTAATTGCAACATTTACACAACAACTTCAACCAGCTCTTTACACTACTGTAGGTGAACCTGCAATTGTTGTACAAGATAATGTTGTTTTATCTTCAGTACACCCAGAATATGATACAGAAACACAACCTGTATTCTTGAGAATGGTTCAATACGCAAATGGTGAGTTAGATGATGTTGAATGTACAAATGACAATGATTGTGATAATGGATATTCATGTCAAAATTATGAATGTGTGTATGATCCTGACTGTGAAAACGATGCAGACTGCGATACAGGATATACATGTGATAATTACGTCTGCATATTTAATCCAGAATGTGAAGACGATAATGAATGCGATCAACATTATTCATGTCAGAATTATGAGTGTGTGTTCAATCCCGAGTGTACAAATGACTATGAATGTGATGACCAGCTAGATTATACTGACAATACCTGTGAAAGTTATGTATGTGTTTACACATTACAAGAAGGAATGTGCTATGATGTAAATGACTGTGGCGATGGACTTGATTACACAGGTGATTCTTGTGAAAATAATATCTGTACCTACACATTACAAGAAGGATCTTGTTATGATGCAATAAACTGTGATGATCAATTAGACTTCACAGATGACACTTGTGAAGCAAATACATGCACATATACCTTACAAGAAGGAATGTGTTATGATATAAATGATTGTGGCGATGGACTTGATTACACAGACGACACATGCGAGAACAATGCATGTGTTTACACATTACAAGAAGGAATGTGTTATGATGCAACAAACTGTGATGATCAATTAGACTTTACTGATGACAGTTGTGATAATAATGTTTGCACATACAGTTTACAAGAGGAAGCATGTTATGATACAAATGATTGTGATAATGGATATGAATGTCTAAACAATATATGTTCATTTGTTGAACCTGAATGTGTAGATAACGATGGAGATAATTACTTTGTAGGAGAAGATTGTAGTCCTGAAGATTGTGATGACACAGAAGTACTACTTCATGAACCATTAACATTCTATGCTGATAATGATGGTGACGGTTTAGGTAATCCAGATGAATCAATTGCAGTTTGTTCATTAAATCCCCTAGAAGGTTATGTTGATAACAATCTTGACGACGATGACAACCCAGTTGAATACTTAAGTTACGAAATCTCTGGTGATAATGTAGACAATGATGGAGATGGAATTATAGATGAATACAACACATTAGCAGAAAACGGAGAACATCCAGAATATGGTGATAATAATCCAAGATCAAGATCATTGTATTCTCAATCAGTATTTTCTGTTGAAGGAATTGAAGATGGTGACATAAGAGTAACCTATACAGATAATGCAATTTATGTATACGACATCTTTGATGTTACAACCAATGAAAATACTAAGTTTTATTCATCTGGTCCAAGAGGAAATTTTTATATCTTACATCCAACAGATAGAAAAATATCTTTAGCAAATGTCTATAATGGAGATGTTTCATGGACTATAAATTTAAGACGGTTTGTCTACAATTGGTTAGATTCGCGGTTTTATACAGAAATATGAATGGGATCAGCCCCATTTCATTATTCTGCTATCAAAATCTTCTTTCATCAATAAAACAACCCTACTATCTTCCTGTTCATCAATGATTTTATACCCACAATGCTTACAAATCTCTTCTGCAAACTCTTTGACTTCAGAATGTCTTGGCATATTATCAATCTCTAACCTTTCTCTGCTAGAACCAACCCACATATAAGCCTTAACCTCAACAAACGTAGCCGCTGCTCTCTCAATCAACTCTGCCCACTCTTTTGCATTACACATATTATACTCCTTCAATAAAGTAAATCTTAAAGTAGTCCTAGTCTTCTCCTTAAAAGTCTTCAATAAATCCAGAGTCTTCATTAACCTCTGCCACCCATCTTTTAACAAAGGCTTATCGATTTTATTAAACAACTCTTCATTCGGAGCATCCACACTAACATAAAGTTGAGTAGGCAATTCTTTCAAATCTTTAATCTTCTCTGGAAACATACCATTTGTAACTAAGAAACTAGTTTTACCAAAAGAATGCAATTTTTTAATCAACTCACCTAATTTTGGGTACAATGTTGGTTCACCATTCAAGGATATAGCAAAATGTTGAGGATCAGAAGAATCTTTCAACTTATCCATGTTAACTTTATCATTCCCTCCAAAACCAGAAAGCAAAAACTTCTGCTTATCAATACACCCATTAATGATTTCATCTGGGTCATCGATAGGATTCTCCATCTTAACACATGTATGAGAACTCATATCTCTCCAACAAAAGATACACTGATTAGTACAACTAAAACAAGGAGTCATCTGACAACATAGATGACATCTGATTCCATAAAACTTTTCCTTATAACAAACTCCTTCATTCCTCAAACTCTTCTTAGTCCATGTACATATCTTACAAGCACTATGATTACCAATAACACCATACTGCTGCTTCTCTAATAAATGCTTGAATTTCTCTTCCATAAGGTAAAGAAAACAAATTCTATTTAAAAACCTTTTCAAAACTTTTATAAATAAATCAAACACATCAAACATATGAAATTCAAAGAAGCATTAAAACAACTTGGGTCCTCAGAAGAATTCAAAGAATGGAAAAAAGATAATCCAGACACATTCCTCTCCCATATGTTCTACATGACTAACACACCAATACAAATAGGGTATCATAACCCGAACACAGACATGGTTACAGCATTTGAAATAAACCACAAAATAGAACAAAAGCCAGAAGAACAGGTATTTAAAAAACCAGAACATAAAATAAACGAATTAAATATTGACTTAGTAAAAACAACATTTGAAGACGCAATAAAAAAAGCCCAAGAACTAAAAAAAGAAAAACATCCTGCTGAAATGATAAGCAAGGAAATAGTTATCCTTCAAACACACGAAGATAAACAGATATATAACATCACATTAATAACCCAATCATTTAAAACATTAAATATCAAAATAAACTGTGAAAACAACGAAGTAATTCACCACGAGTTAAGGTCGATTTTAGATCTAGGCAAGCAGGTTAAATGATAAAATATATAACTCACTGATTTCTCTCATTCCAAAGTTAAATTAAATTTTCTGCAAAGCGGAAAATTACAATTCACCGGAGGTGAATTAATTGAAAGTAATGATTGAAAAAATAGACAAAGAACTGCCAACTCCAAGATATGCTCATCACGGAGATGCAGGAATGGATGTTTACTCTAGAGAAACATACACTCTTCTACCAGGAGAACACAAAATAATAGGAACAGGGCTAAAAACAGCTGTCCCGTACGGATTTGAGCTACAAGTTAGACCAAGAAGTGGACTAGCAGCAAAACACGGAATCAGTATAGTGAACTCTCCAGGAACAGTAGACCATAGCTATAGAGGAGAATTAGGAATAATTCTAATAAACCACAGCAAAGAAGCCTTCCAAATAAATAGGGGAGAAAGAATTGCTCAGATTATATTCAACAAAGTTGAAATAGTACAACTAGAAGAAACCGACTCATTAGATAAAACAGAGAGAGGAGAAGGCGGCTTTGGAAGTACAGGTCAATAGAGGAGAAATATGCAAGTTCATCTAGGAAGAACTAGTCCTGAGAATCTTTTAATTAAAGAGAATTCTACAATAAAACTATTCTTATCTGGATGTAACTTCAAATGCCCTTTCTGTAACACTCCGGATTTAATAGAACAAAAAACAGAACAGCTTATAGACCTAAAAAACATAAAGAGAGAAATAAAAGACAATATAGGATCGATAAAAGAGATTATCTTCACAGGAGGGGAACCAACATTCCAGAGACAAGCATTAGTGAACCTAGCCTCATTCTGCAAAGACGCAAACCTAAAAGTAACAATCGAAACAAACGCATCAAAACCATTCTGTCTAAAACAATTGTTAGACATGAATTTAATAGATGCAATAATAGTTGACCTAAAAGCACCATTTACAGAAGAAGAATTCAAAAAGATAACAAAATGCGAAACATTTTTTATTAATTCTGCAGCTATAATTAAAAACATAAAACAAAGCGTTGAATTACTTAAACATTACAGAGAAAAAATAGATATTGTAATAAAAACAACAATTGTACCAAGTTTAATATTCAGACGAGAAGATCTAGAAAAGATTGCAGAAACTGTTAACGATCTAAAAGCAACATGGATACTTCAACCATTTAATAACACAACACAATTGATAGAAAAAAGATATCAAGGCGTTAACCCACCAACTAACGAATTCTTACAAGGAATAAGAGAAAACTGTTTGAAATTATATCCTGAATTAGTAATTGAAGTTGAAGAAAAAGAAGATGAGCATTATTAAATCAAAGGCGCCTCATTAATCAAATCTTCAACAATCTCAACTGCATCTCTTTTTGTATCGTCAACAGTCTTTGGAGGGTTTGTGTCTAAATAAACTACTTTACTACCCCTTTTCTCAAACAATTGCTTCAACCACTCACTCTCAAATCTATCTGCAACCTTTCTCTGAAAGAATATCTCCTCAAAAATAGCATGATCTTTCTTCTCTCTATTCTCAAGTCTTTTCATAACAACCTTTGGATCAACCTTTGTAATAACTAATAAATCAGGAGCATACTTAACAGCCAAATTATTCCCAGGTATCATTATAATATCTCTCAAACTAATCCTTTCTAACTGAACTGGCTGATAAACTAACGAGGTAACAACACCTCTCTCCTGAAATATCATCTTTCCTGCAGCTAACGCTGGAATAAACAGCTTCTTATACAAAATTGCCCTATCTAAAGCAAAAGCATGCGCAGTACTTAACCCAGAATACTTTCTAGCATTCTTTTTAACAATCTCATCTCTTAAAACCTTCCCAACCCCAGTATAAGTTGGCTCACAACTAACAATAACATCATAATCCTTGATTTCATCAAATTCAGGAGTATCTTTACCTTCCTTCCAACATTCCCGCAAATCAAAAACCTTTTTCCCTTTGCTCTCAAAATACTCTCTAAATGAGTCTACAACAACACCTTTCCCAGAACCATCTAAACCATCAACTATGACTAATTTTCCTTTCATTTCACCCACCTAAAAATATGATAACCTCAGAATTTATTAAGTTTTCGGGAAAATCCTACTTCTTCTTAATATGTCTCTTATGCTTCCTACATAACCACTGGAAAACAACAGGAGAAACCATTGTAGAAACAAAAGCCATAAACACTAATGCAGAAAAGACTTCTGTTGAAATTAAACTCTTAGATCTAGCAATCTCAATAACAACCAACTCAACTGCCCCTCTTGTATTCATCGCCCATGCAATTAGATTCCCTTCTCTAAAACTACCTTTTCCAAGATAATTTCCAAACAAACAACCAAAGATTTTTCCACCGAAGCCAATAAACACAACTAACAATCCAAATAATGGAAAAGCAAACATTATAGACAAGTTTGTTTTAATACCAATCCAAATAAAGAAAAAGGGTGCAATAAAACCAAACGTAATAACCTCAATAAACCTAGTAATCTTCCTCTCTTCTAATAAACCCTTCCTAGTTCCATGAATTAAAACCTGTCTAACAACAATACCTGCAATTATTGCTCCAATAATAGCACTCAATCCCAATAATTTTGCAATTATAGCAATTAATAACCCAATCAACAACGCTGCAGTAAACTCATTTACTTGTGAATGTTCATTCTCAATATGTTTCCAGATACGGGGTAAAATAAAAAACCTTGCAACAAAAATAACTAGCGCAAAAATAAGAACATTTCCAAAAATCTTCCCTAAACCAATAGCAATATTACCTGATGCTTCTAAAAACGCAATAATAACACTTAATATGATAACAGCAATCGCATCATCTATTACTCCAGCCTCGATTATTATTTCGCCAACTGTCGTCTTCAATTTCCCTAAATCCTGCAAGATCTCAATAGCAACCGCTTCTGCAGAAACAGATAATGTTAAACCAATAACAGCAGCAATGATATTATTAAATCCAACAAACTTTGCTAAACCAAATCCAATAAGAAATGGAAATAAAAAACCAAAGATAGAAACATATGCAGACCGTCTTCCTAACGTAATAAATGATTTGATATCAATCTTCAAACCAACAAAAAATAGCAATAAAATCAGACCAATATCTGCCATAAAAGAAATAATCCTAAAATCAGATTGTGTAAAAAATAAGTTAGAAACAACAGGGATACCAATAACAATCCCTATCAACATCTGTCCTAAAACTCGCGGAAGACCAAATTTCTGGAAAATCTCAGAAGCTAAGTAAGCAAGTCCTAAACATACAAACACCACCAATAAAGCTTCCATACTACACCTCTTTTTTTAGTTCTGTGTTAAACACAGTCGATATACTATTTATTTCTTCCTATACACATATACTAAACCAATTACACTAAAAACAATCATAATCAAACACAACACCTGCCCCATCGAAAGACCAAACAAAACAAAACCTAATTGAGGATCAGGTTCCCTAACATATTCAATAAAAAACCTCAAAACACCATACATCAACACAAAAACTAAGAATATACCACCTTTTGGCATCTTTTTATTCTGCAAGAACCACAAAACACCAAACATAAAGAAATTTTTAGCAGATTCATACAATTGGGAAGGATGTCTCAACTCCCCATCCCCAAAATCAACAGCCCATGAAACATCTGTTATTCTCCCAACTAACTCACCGTTGATAAAATTAGTAATCCGTCCTAACGCTAAAGCTAAAGCAGCAGGAACAACAACAATATCAGCTAACTCAAGAAAATCATACTTTTTAACCTTACAAAAAATGTATCCTGCAACAACTACACCAATTAATCCTCCATGAAAACTCATCCCTCCCTGCCATATCTTGAAAAACAATAAAGGATCATCTAATATAAAATTAAAATTATAAAATATAAAATAAAACAACCTTGAACCCAATAAAACACCAAACGCAACATAGATAACTAAATCCAACATATCATCATCTTTCATCCCTATCTTTTTCTTCTTAACAATATGTCTAAAAATAAAATATCCAAGAACCAAACCAATGATATAGATTAAACCATAATATCTGATCTCAAAACCAGCAATATTCAACAATACAGGATCTAAATTATGTACATAAACCATATATAAAAAATATATCAGCTCATTTATAAGTTTTACTAGAAGACCATTTAAAAGTGATAAAAGAATTTATATAAACACATGAATTACCCAACATCATGGGGGGACTAACAGATCTAATCAAACACTTTGACTCACATAGAGATCCAAACCATTTAGGGATTAATGTCAGAGAAATTTCTAATAAATTATTAGATGGAGCACTAAACGAACCAGAAAGATTCCCTGAATTTATAAAATCATTTTACATATATGTAAAACTAGCTCAACCATACCATACAAAAGAAGAAAGGAATACAATGATAAGACTTAATTTAGCAATGTGGTCTGTAGCTGCTGATTATAAATTAATATTGTACACAAGAATGACTCCAAAAGATCAAATAATCTGGACAAAGTCTTGCTTAGATAACCCACATACATATGGTGCGACAGTTTCAATGGTCTCAGAATATTTCAACGCAGAAGGAATAGAACTGAGTGAAAAACTATTTGGAATAAAACAAAACCCAACAAAATATGACTCGCCACCACCCATATCAGTATTCAACGCAATCTTAATTCAAAGAGAAACAGAAAGACATAGCAGACCAGGATATCTACTCAACTAATAAAACAAATTTTATAAATTCAAAGCAAACCCATACTTCTATGACTAGATCAAGCTTAGCAGAAATATTAGACATTGATACGGCCCCAAGACCTGCAGAAGCAACTGCTGAAAGAACATATGGAGCAGTACTAGAAATCTATGAACAAAGAGTTCCTAAAAAAGTAGATGATACAGAAACAGTTCATGTATTTGCTGTCTACATAAGACCAGAAGAACAAAGAATAAAACCATTTCTAATTGGTCCCCAAAGAGAACCAATAAGTTACACATTAGAAACAACAGTAGAAGAATTAAAAGAGATAGTAGAAAGAGTTTTCGAAAGCAATGGATTACATACAATGAACAAACATTTAAAATACAGCAAAAGAAATTTAGATGAACTTGGGGTACATCAATATATCTTTTTGTACAAACACAAAGAAAAAGTACGTAAGGCTTTAGATCCACTTAACTAAGAGCACTCTCAATCTCAGACTTCAATTTATCATAATCCCAATTCTCGATCATCTCACCATTAACAAACACAGAAGGAGTTCCTGGTAACACCAAAGCATCACCATCACTCATATCCTCAGTAACATACTTGCCTTTTGCTCCAGAATACAAACAATTCTTAAAATCTTTCATATCTAACCCTATCTCCTCAGCAATCCTCTCTAAATTATTATTATTCAAACTCTCTGATTCATAAGCAGTATCAATATATTCCCAAAATTTACCCTGATCATTTGCACACTCTGCTGCTTGCGCAGCATCAAAAGCAAAATGATGATAATCCAAAGGATAATGTTTGAATTCTAAACTCACATCATCAAACTCTTCAATAACTAGTTTGATAATTGGCTGTGCAGCTTTACACGCAGGACACTGCAAATCAGAAAACTCAACCACCTTAACTTTTGCATCCACTCCCCCAATAATATCTGCAGGAGTATCAATATCCGGATAATCATAATCTCCAAAGCAACCGCTAATAAAAATAGAAATCAACAACACGACAAAAATAAAACTCTTCATCATACTAACCCCAAAACACTCCTTTTTATTTTTTACCCTTTTTCTTATAATCTTCTATTGCTTTCTGTAAAGCCTCTTGCGCTAAAACAGAGCAGTGGATTTTGAGAAGAGGAAGTCTACCAAGTCTTTTAATAATATCATCCTTCTTTATCTTCAAAGCCTCATCTAAACTCTTTCCTTTCGCTATTTCACATAACATATCTGAAGAAGCAATTGCAGCAACGCATCCAAATGTTTTGACTTTTATCGACTTGATTATCTCTTTACCATTCTTTCTTCCAACTTTGATATAAACCCACATCAAATCTCCACATCGAGGATTTCCAACCTTACCAACACCATCTGGATTCTTTATCTCCCCCACGTTCTTTGGATGCTGAAACCTCTTCATAACTTCCTTTGAATATAACTCATTCATTATTATCACCTACACAAGGGACTCATCGCCCTTAATTTCTCAACTATCTTTTTAACATTCTTAATAGTATAATCAATATCCCTCTCAGTAATGTACTTACTCAACGTAAATCTGATAGAACCATGTGCAACCTCATGTTTTAAACCAATCGCTAACAAAACATGTGATGGCTCCAGAGACTGCGAACTACATGCAGACCCTGTTGACACAGCAATACCTTTCATATCTAAATGCATCAACATTGACTCCCCTTCAATAAAATTAAACGCAATATTCACATTATTACATAATCTACTCTCCCTCGAACCATTCAATTGTGAATTAGGAATCTTCAACAACCCATCTATCAACTTATCCCTCAACTTACACATTTTAACAACATGTTTCTCATCAGCTAACTCAACAGCTTTAACAAACCCAATAATCCCAGGAATATTCTCAGTACCTGATCTAATATTTCTTTCATGATGTCCACCATCATTTATAGAACAAATACTCGTTCCTTTTCTAACAAACAAAGCACCGACACCATTTGGACCATGAATTTTATGTGAACTAAAACTTATCAAATCCACCTTTAACTTCTTAACATCAATAGGCACCTTTGTAAAACTCTGCACAGCATCTGTATGAAAAATTACCTTCTTCTTTCTACAAATCTCACCAATCTCTTCAATTGGTTGTATAGTGCCGATTTCATTATTAGCATGCATGATAGTAACTAAAATTGTTTTCTTAGTAATTTTATTTCTCAACTCATTAAGATCAACAATCCCATTCTTATCAACACCAATATAACTTACTTTAAACCCATTTTTCTCAAGAGTTTTACATGTGTTCAAAACAGCAGGATGCTCAATCTTTGAAGTAATAATGTGGTTCCCTTTCTTTTGATTAGCAAAAGCAACGCCTTTAATCGCTAAATTATCAGACTCAGTTCCACCAGACGTAAACACGATCTCATCGGGTTTAGCATTAATAGATTTAGCAAAAACAGCTCTTGCATTCTCTAAAGCCTCTTTTGCCTCTCTTCCAAACTGATGTAATGATGAAGCATTACCATACTTCTTAACAAAATAAGGCTGCATCGCCTTAACAACCCTTTTTGCAGTCATTGTAGTGGCACCATTATCTAAATATACCTTCATTCTCTCTCACCCTTAATCGCACAATCATTGCAACAATACTTTCTAACATGTTTTTCAACCAGTTTCATTAATGGTTCCATCGTCTCTTTATTCAACGAATAAACCCTCTTCTTTCCCCTCTGTTCAACATCAACTAAATGACATTCCATCAACCTTTTCAAATTATGTGAAATCTTACTTTGCTCCTCACCTAGTGAATTAGCAATATCTGTAACACACATTGGTTTCTTCTTCAATACCTCAAGTATCTTAACCCTAATTTTTGGAGAGATTGTCTCAAAAAACTTATTATATGATGGACATTTCATATGAACAGCAATTCATATGTTATTTATAAAGTTTTCTATTTGAAGTATAGTTACATTTAAATATACCAACCATAAACTATATACTATGTTCAATATAGAGTACTGCAAAACAAAGAAAGGCTTTGAAGCAAAGCTAAAAAAGCCAAAAAAACTAGAATTAAACAAAATAAAAAAACAGTTCAAAGTAATTGGAGATGCAGGAATAACTCTTGTGATAAAAGAAGAAAATGAAGAAATAATTATCCAACAGTATGGGTCATTACTATTCAAAGCAACGAAAGACAAAGAAAAAGCAGAAAAAATAGCTAAAAAAATATTCAAAGTGGGTCTAAATGAGTAAACAAAAAGCACTATTATTACTTTCAGGGGGAATCGACAGTCCAGTAGCAGGTTATTTAATGCAGAAAAAAGGATTAGAAATAATAGCAATCCACTTCTCATCAGAACCATTCACAGATAACACTCCAGAAAATAAGTCAATAGAAGCTGCAAAAAAAATAGGAATAAAACAACTATTCACAATCAAAATAGGAAACCAACTATCAGAACTCACAAAAAAATGCACACATAAATTTTATTATGTTCTTCAAAGAAGATTAATGTGGAGAATAGCAGAAATAATCGCTAAAAAAGAAGACTGTAAATTTCTAGTAACAGGAGAGAATCTAGCCCAAGTTAGTTCACAAACATTAAGCAATATAAAAGCCACAGATAACTCAGTAAAATTAGCAATATTAAGACCAATACTAACATTTGACAAACAAGAAACAGTAGATCTTGCAAAGAAGATTGGAACATATGAAATAAGCAAAGGTCCAGAATTCTGCTGCGTACTAGGACCAAAAAGCCCGGCAACAAAAACAACAATAAAAACAATAGAAAAAGAAGAAGAAAAAATTGATCTAAAAGATATGATAAAAGAAGCAATTAAAAGTATAAAATCTAATAAATTATGAGCATCCATCAAAAAATATAAAAGCTACACCTACCCACACAAAACAATGGCATTAAAACTCTATAACACACTTACAAGAAAAAAGGAAAGATTCAAACCCTTAAATCCTGAAGAAGTTAGTATCTACAATTGTGGACCAACAGTATACCATTATGCTCACATCGGTAATTTCAGAGCATTCATCTGCTCAGATATCCTCAAAAGATATCTCATCTACAAAGGATTCAAAGTAAAGCAGATAATGAATATCACGGACGTAGATGATAAAACAATAAGAGACTCTCAAAAAGAAAAACTATCTCTAAAAGAATTCACCAAAAAGTACACACAATTCTTTATGGAAGATCTAAAAACATTAAATATTTCTCCTGCTGATAAATTCCCAAAAGCAACGGAACATATCAAAGAAATGGTAAAGATGATCAAAATACTCCTAGAAAAAGATATTGCATATGAAACATCAGATGGCATCTATTTCAAGATTCAAAAATTCAAAGATTATGGAAAATTAGCTAATATCAACTTAAAACAATCAAAAAAAGGCAAAAGATGTACCTCAGATGAATATGATAAAGAAAACGCTCACGATTTTGCTTTATGGAAATTCTGGGGTAAGAATGATGGAGATGTATTCTGGGAAACAGAGATAGGTAAAGGAAGACCAGGATGGCATATTGAATGCAGCGCAATGAGCACAAAATATCTCACAGAATCATTCGACATTCACACAGGGGGAATAGACTTAATATTCCCTCACCATGAAAACGAGATAGCACAAAGCGAAGCTACAACTGGAAAAAAATTTGTTAAATACTGGTTTCATAACGAATACATAATGGTCGAAGGGAAAAAGATGTCAAAATCATTAGGTAATTTCTACACCCTTAGAGACCTACTAAAGAAAGGCCACAACCCAAAAGCCATTAGATACCTCTTATTATCAGCACACTACAAACAACAGCTAAATTTCACATTCGAAGGAATTAAAGCAGCAGAAAATACAGTAAACAAACTCACAGAATTCATTGACACGATTAAAAGATGCAAAAGCAACAAACCAAACCCAAAAATACTCAAACTAGTAGAAAAAACAAAGAAAGCCTTTGAAAAAGAGATGGATGACGACCTAAATATCTCTCCAGCTCTTGCACACATATTCGAGTTTATACATAAAATTAACAAGATAAACATGAAAGACGAACTATCAAAAAAAGACTCAAAACTAATCCTAAATTTTATGAAAAGTATTGACAGAGTTATTGGAGTGATGGAACATAAACAAGAAAAGATACCTACAAAAATAACAGACCTAGCTAAAAAACGTGAAAAAGCTAGAAAGAACAAAGACTGGAAAGAATCAGATAATATCAGAGACAAAATCAAATCCGCAGGTTATGAAATAAAAGACACAAAAGAAGGGTTTATACTAAAGAAAATATGAATATTCTAAAACTCACTCAGACAAAATCAATCATTATCCTAATAATATCAGTTATCTCAATAATACTTGCAATAACCATTAAAAAATTCTATTTTATAGGCATATGTATATTCATTGTAACATTACTATATGCCTCTGGCTGTATGTTATACACCGTCTTAAAGAATAAATAAAAAAATAAAAAGAAGATTTATCTTCTTCTCCTTTTTGTTGCTTTTCTTCTTGTAGTCTTCTTTTTCTTTGTTGCTTTTCTTTTGGTTGTCTTCTTCCTAGTAACTTTTCTCTTTGTTGCTTTTCTCTTTGTCACTTTCTTCTTAGCTACTTTTCTCTTTGCTGCCTTCTTTTTTCTGCCGCCTCTGTTCATCTTTACTCTGGAGATATCTCCTTGCTTGTCTATAAAGTAAAGATATCCAGCTGCTCTCTTAACTCCAACCTTTGCAACCTTTTGACATTTTGCCATGCTTAATCACCTCTCGTCTGTTTAACGACTATTTTTACAGTAACAGATTCAAACTAGTATTTAAATCTTTTGCTTTTGCCGACGGGAAGACCTAAAAAAGACCTAAAAAACAAACCACCAATAACATTTATTAACTAAGCCCAATTCCCAATATAATGCCTGAAATTCTTATAATTCCAGAAGGAGAGATTGAGGTCCCATCTTGTTCTGAGATAATAGCAACACCAAGCTACATATATCTGGACATCTCAAGCGAAGAAAGAGAAAAATATTCCTTAAAAGATTTAGGAACTGCATGGGAAGAAAGAAAAACCAGTAAAAGAATTATAGGAGTTAACGGAACTCCAGAAGATTGTGGTCCATTTGTCTGCATAGATGACACACTATTCCTAGCAAACGATGAAACAGCATTAGATAAAATAGAAGGAACAGCAATATTAGCACAGACAAAAACTAGAGACTTTGCAGGCATCCCTGGAGAATGTTTGATATATGGTGTAGAAACAGACGGCACACATTTATATGTAGAAGTAGATAGGGGTGGAAGAGAATCAGATAGACGACAAAGAACACACATCTTAACTACAGACCTACAAACCATCGCTTCATTTGCCTCAGATTCGTCAGATTCATTCAGCGGAAACGGATATCTCTTCAGAGAAACAGGAAACAGTGATGCATATGAATATGAACAATTCCAACAAGGAATACTAGTTCACACATTTACATTCAAAGAGATAGGACCCAAAGATGATAGGATAGAAGCAGAACTCAGCGGATGCTGCCCCCTTGGACTTGATTATCCAGTAGAGGTATTTACTGATAGCCAGAATATTTACTCATTAACCAAACAAGGCGAATTATGGCACATCCATCCAAATGGAAATAAACAAATCAGAAGAAGAAAAATTGAAACAGATGAAAGGTATGGAGCCATTCATAATAACCAATATGCACTTTTATTCATAGGAAAAAGAGCAATAGCATTATCAGAAGGAAGACTTCTTGGAATAACTCCATATTTTGAAGGAACAGAAAAAGTAGAAGGTTTATCATATGTAAACGATGAACTTTATGTTCTTTTAGAAAGAAAAATAAAAAGATACAGAGTTAGAATCACCAAATAAATTCTTAAAAAATATCTTGACGTTGGCGGTTGCCCACCAACGCCAGAAAAAACTAGTTAGTTAGTAAGTTT
>CAYVNO010000008.1:0-67979 GCA_964452935.1 uncultured Methanosarcinales archaeon
CAGTTGATTCTGATTGTGATGATAATGATGCTTCAACAGAAGATGAATGTTCTGGAACTCCGTTAGTATGTAGCAATGAATTAATTACTAGTTGTGTTTCAAATGATGGCTATTGTGCAGACGGATGTAGTTTTGATAATGACGATGATTGTGAAGAAGTAAATGATGATGAATGTTCAGTAGATTCTGATTGTGATGATAATAATGATTTTACAAAGGATGAATGTTCTGGCTCAGAGTGTGTATTTACATTAGTGGACTACTGTTATGGTGGAGATGGAATTTGTCCTGATGATTGTATGTTCCATAATGATAATGATTGTGATAGATTAGATCCTTACGATTCATCTTATCCTTTAGTAATTGATCTTATTACTGAGCAAGATACTTATGAAATTGAAGAAACATTTAATGGAGCATTACCTTATCTAGAATATTCAGGACCTCCTTTCGAAGGTGCTATTATTTATACTCGTTATAGGGAAGGTTTTGTAGATTCAGATGCTTATGATATTCTTTATAAGGGGTATCTTGAAAAGATTGATTCACACGATTTGAATGATTCTATGTTTAGGGCAGGTTATCCTATGCAAGCATGTAGGATTTATGAGTATAGAACAGGAGATGCACCTAATGAGTTTTTTGATCATGAAGGTACTTATGTGTATGGTATGCATGTTTACGATTGTCTTGATATAGAAAACGAAGGATATGAATGTGAAAGTAGCTCTTTTGATCATGTATTAAAGGATGACGAGTGGCAGATTGTTGCTAATGTTGAACCAATTGCCTCTGTTGAGAAAGTTATAACTGTTTCAGGTGGAACTAGTTCAGCTGAGTGTTGGTATGACGATGAATGTACACAAGAGTGTACTAATTGTGTATCCGGGACATATAAATGTTTTACAGGAACAAATTATCCCTACTGCGTAGAATGTAATGGGAATTCCTATTGTAACGACGGTTATGAATGTGAAGATTATGTTTGTGTTCCTGAATAATCATCCAATATACTCTTGTTCAGAACCAAATTTATTTCTTACTTTTTTTAATGCTAAGTTCTTTTGAACGTCAGAAAGTTCTTTTGTTGTTTTTAGCATCTCTCCTTCAATCGATGCAATCTCTTTGTCTAATTTTTTAATATTGAAGTTTAGATCTAGTTTTTTATTTAATATTTTCAATATTTCTCTTGCTCCTGTGATTCCTAAATACATTGGATGTCCTATTGTTTCTGCAAGTAGTGCAATTGCCGGTACCTTCTTTCTTTTAGATAATCCTAATAATAATCCTGTGACTCCAATAATTGGGCCAACCACTCCATATGGTTCTGTGTTTATTTTTGTTCCTTTTTTGTATTTTGTTACCATCTCTTTTGAGTTTCCTGTGCAGTAAACTATTGGTGTTTTAGGAACATCTTGTAGACCTATTCCTCCAAGTGTGATTATCTCTTTTCCATTTAATTGTTTAAACATTTCCAGTATCTTTTCGCAGAATTCGTATGATGAAATCTCATCAATGGGTTGTACATCTCCTGTTAAGAATAATATATCATTCTTTTTTAGTTTTGTGTAATAAATTTCAATCATAGGTATTTCTATTAAATTATCTTCATTTACAAATACTGAGTGTGGGAATGAGTGGGATGTTATTTCAAAGAGTTTTTTACATTTTAATTCTTCAATTAGAAAATCAACAGCTATTTTTCCTACATTTCCTATTCCTGGAAGACCTTCTATAAGAACTGTGTTTCTTAGTCTAGGTAGTTTCTTTTCTTTTTGAGTATAAGTCCATTTCAAAGTAATCCCTCTTTTTTTAATGCTTGTTTTTTAACCTCTCTCCTATATTTTGCATATTTGTCTTCTGGAGAGAATTTAGGCGGTCTTGGATCTATTGTTTTTTTATTACAATGTTTTTCTTCCATTGTGTATGTATTACATTCTTTACAGAATAAAATCTTTTTCATTCATCATCCCTGTTGAATTCCATGGTGCTGTCATTCTTTTTCATGAATTTCTCTACAACTTTTAACACTTTTCCTAATGTCTTTTCTGCTTCCTTATAATCTTCTCCATTTACTGTAATTCCATAAATTCCTGCTCCAAGATATCTTATTGCTATCTCTTCTTTGTTAACTTCTTCTGCTTTTCTAAGTCCTTGTTTTACTACTTCTATTCCATCTCCTTTATGGGATGATAGTTTTAGTTTTCCACTAATTGCAATAATTACAGGTTTAATTCTTTGTTTTATTGTCTCTTCAAGACTTTTTATGTATGCTTTAGGAATTCCTACCTCTTCTAATGTGCAATCTTCTGCTACAACATCTTCAAAGCACGAGAATATTGTTGGATATTCTTTTAGAATTGGTTCTGTTATGTCAAAATAAGCTTTTTTAATGTCTATTTTTAATCCTTTTGCAACATGTTCTATTATTTTTTCAGATTTTTGTTGTTGTTTTATTTCATTAACTTTGTTTCTTCTTTGCATGTCTGAGACTCTTCTTAGCGAAAGATCAATGTATCCTCTTTCTCTATTAATTCTTAGAACAACACATACAACAACTTTTCCTTCTTTAACATAATCTCTTATGTTTCTGATTCTTCCTGGAGAGATCTCTGAGATATGAATCATTCCTGACTTGTTTTCGTATTCATCTAATCTTGCAAAGACACAATGTGGTTGAATCTTTGAAACAGTACATAATGCAAGTTCTCCTTCTTCTGGGAAGCCAGTTTTTCTTAGAAACATTTATTCAAGCACCTCAAGGACTCTTGCCTTTATCTTGGATTTTCCTCCAGTTGGTTCAACAAGAATTTTTGAGCAAACTAAACATTTTACTCTTGTGGCACTTTTTCCAAATGTGATTTGTTCGTTTTTACACTTTGGACATCTTATTTTTATGAATTTACTAGATGGTTCTTTTAACATTTTAATTCCTCCGAGCACTCCTATGTGTTAACATTTGAGTCTCTAAGTGTAGAATATGGTGTTCCTTTATAAAGGTTTGGGCTTTAATTTTCCAAAACGCTTATATATGAGCAATGTATAAAAGTATACACAAAAAGAGGTATACTATGGTTGAGATGGCTAGGTTTGAACTTGTAACGAGGAAGACTAATACTACTACTAAGAGTTCTAATTTAAACAGTGGGTATAAAGAACCTAAAAGTTTCAAAACTACTGCTGATTTTAAGATAAGTAAACAGATAGTTGATCAGGTTATTGGACAAGAAGATGCTGTTAGGGTAATTAAAAAGGCTGCTCAACAGAGAAGACATGTCTTATTAATAGGTGAACCTGGTACAGGAAAGAGTATGATTGGTCTTGCGTTAGCCGAGTTATTGCCAAAAGAGAAATTAGTTGATATTCTTGCATTCCCAAATCCTAATGATGAAAATCAGCCCATGGTAAGAACAATGCCTGCTGGTCAAGGAAGAAATCTTTGTATGAAAGCAAAGTTAGAGGGGGCTAATGTTTTTAAGAATCAAAATATAATAATGTTTGTTCTTGTAATAATTGCAATGATTGCACCATGGTGGATCAGACATGAATATATGAAGGATGGTGCAGCTGCAGCTTCTATAATGTTTGCAGCAATGTTTTTAGGAGGGATGGTTTTTTTAGCAGCGTTTGTTATTTTTATTAATCTTGGAAAAAAGATGGCTGGAGTTAAAACACAGTCTCCGAAATTAGTTGTTGATAATTTTAATAAGAAGCAGGCTCCATTCTTTGATGCAACAGGTGCGCATGCTGGTGCTTTGTTAGGTGATGTACTTCATGACCCGTTTCAAAGTGGAGGTTTAGGTACTCCTGCACATGAGAGAGTAGTTGCAGGAATGGTCCATAAAGCGAATTTAGGAGTTTTATTTATAGATGAGATTGCAACACTACAACCACATACTCAGCAAGAGTTATTAACTTCTTTACAAGAAGGTGTTTACTCAATTACTGGGCAGAGTGAGAGAAGTGCTGGTGCAATGGTTAGGACAGAACCGGTTCCGTGTAATTTTATTTTAGTTGCTGCAGGTAATATGGAAACAATTAAACATATGCATCCTGCTCTAAGGAGTAGAATAAGGGGATATGGTTATGAGGTTTATATGCAGGAGACAATGTCTGATACAGCTGTTAATAGATTGAAGATTGCAAGGTTTGTTGCACAAGAGGTTGTTAAGGATAAAAGAGTACCTCATTTTAATAAAGATGGTGTTAATGCAATAATTGAAGAGGCAAGAAAGAGAGCTAATAGAAAAGGACATTTGACTCTTAGATTAAGAGATTTAGGCGGTTTAATAAGGGCAGCCGGAGATTTAGCTTCAGAAGAAAAATCTAAGTTAGTAGAGAGAAAACATGTTATTCAGGCAAAGAAGATTGCAAGAACTTTAGAACAACAGATTGCAGATAAGTATATTGAAAGGAAAAAGGAATATGAAGTCATTATAACAAAAGGTCAGAGAGTTGGAAGAGTTAATGGGTTAGCTGTTATGGGTGGTGGTGGAGCTTATTCAGGAATCATTTTACCAATTGAGTCGTCAGTTACTGCAGGTGGAAAACAGAGAGATATAATTGCTACTGGTAAACTAGGAGAGATTGCAAAAGAGGCAATTATTAATGTTTCGGCAATAATTAAGAAATATTTTGGAGATGACATTAAAGAGAAACATGATATTTATGTACAGTTCTTACAAACCTATGAAGGTGTTGAAGGAGATAGTGCGTCAATAGCTGTTGCAACGTCTGTTATCTCAGCGTTGAAAGGACTGCCCATTAAACAAGAGTTTGCAATGACTGGTAGTTTGTCTGTTAGGGGAGAGGTGTTGCCAATTGGTGGTGTGACTGCTAAAGTTGAGGCAGCAATTGAGGCCGGAATAAGAAATATCATTGTTCCTAAAGCTAATCTACAAGATATTGTTATTTCTGAGAAGAAATTAGATAAGATAAAGATAATTCCTGTTGAACATATTAGGGAAGTTTTACAGAAAGCTTTGGTTTGGAAAGGCAAAGAGAAAATATTGAAGAAGATAAAGAAGTAGTTATTCTTTGCAGTGATCCCACATAAATTGAAAGAATTTTCTGTAGCCGTCAGCTAGTTTTCTACTTTTCATTACGAATGCTATTGGTTCTTCTGGAAGAAAACCTGGCTTTGTTCCTATGAATGTTGTAACATAAGGTCCAAATATGTCTACCATTGCAGGACTTGAGTAATCTTTTGGAAGAAATTTATATGGTTTGCCAACAAACTTTAATATTTCTGGTTTTTGTTCTTTGACTTCGTAATCAAATATATGTTTGAATTTTATTCCCAATTTTTTTCTTTCTCTTTGGAATCTAGGTAGGAAATTTTTTAATCGCGGATCCATCCAAATAGCTTTTGCTCCAATAAAATAGACAGTTTCTTTTGTTTTTAGAATATCTTGTAGGTAATTTTTAAATCCTTCAATTCCTTTGTACATATATGCTGCTTCCTCTTCTTCTATTGCACCATATAATTTTTGCATTTCTGGGAGTTTATTGTTTATCTTTTCTTCTTTTTCTTTTATTAGTTCTAATAATCTTCTTGGATTAATTGCTTTGAAATTCTTCTCCCCTTTTATGAATACCTCAGATGCAAGACCTTTTTCCATTAGTTTTGCTAGTGAATCATATGTGTTTCTTCTATGTACTTTTGATTTTATGGATATGTTCTGCACAGATGATTCTCCAGTTCTTAGGAGTGTTTCATATACTTTTGATTCGTTATGACTTAGTCCTATCTCCCTTAGTAGTTCTTCATACATATACTTGTAAAATGCGTTCTAATATATAAAATTGCCTATTTTGGTGGTAATTGCCACCACATAAGTTTATATATAGGTTCACCCCATAGTAATAACAATAGTAAGTTGTTAGCTAATTGAGATTTATTCAGAGTTAGCGATAGCTATAAGGGGGTAGAAAAAATGAGTATAATTTCACAGTTTGATGGATGGTTTATTTTGATAGTTTTTGCTATTGTTATGATCAGTTCGGTTTATTTTTTAACAAAAAGAAAATTCAATACAATTGATTGGTTTTTGGTTTCAGATAGAAATGTTTCTTGGTTTAGTGGAGCGTTTAGTATTGCAGTTAGTTGGATATGGGCGCCTGCTATTTTTATTGCATCATTACAGGCTTATACAAAAGGGATTGCAGGGGCTTTTTGGTTTATTGTTCCAAATATTTTGTGCTTTTTTGTTTTTGCACCTTTAGCAATTAGATTAAGAAAGCTAATGCCAAATGGATTTACATTACCTGAATTTATTTTGAAAAGATATAATGGAGATAAAAAAACACACCTGTCTTTTTTGGTAATATTTTTTGGGTACCAGTTAGGTGCAATTATTATTAATGCTTTAGCGGGAGGAACTTTGTTATATATCCTAACTGGTATGAATTTTTATGTTGCAGTGATTTCTCTCTCGTTAGTTGCGTTAGTTTATTCAATAATTAGTGGGTTGGAAGCTTCAATTTTGACAGATATCTTTCAGATGTCTTTAATTTTGATAACTTGCTTTGTTTTGATTCCTTGGGTTTTGATTAGTTCTGGTGGTTTTTCATCAGTTTTAGGTGGATTAGGTGGTGTGACGGGACAATTTTCAAATGTTTTTAACCCATGGATTGCTTTTTCTTTTGGAATCGCGATGACTTTTGGGTTATTGTCTGGACCTATCGGAGATCAGATGTTTTTTCAAAGGGGGTTTGCTGTCAAAAGAAAACATATTGTAAAAACATTTGTTGTTGGTGGGCTTTTATTTGGTTTAGTTCCTGTGATGTTATGTCTTTTAGGTTTTGTTGGTGTAAGTTCAGGGATTGAAGTTGCAGATCCACAAATGGTTGCTCCGTTAGTGATTGCACATTATTTACCTAAAGCGGCCTTGTTATTGTTCGTTTTTATGGCTTTTGCTGGTTTATCATCTACACTTGATTCAGCTTATTGTGCAATTAGTTCACTTGGAACAATTGACGTCTATAAAAGATATATCGATCCTAATGCAAAGGATGAGAAATTATTAAATGTTTCTCGTTGTGTTATGGTTATTATGGCAGTTATTGGTACAAGTATTGCTTTATTACAACCAAAATTGTTGTGGGTGTTTTTAATTTATGGTGCTCTTGCATCTGCAGCATTCTTTCCGACAATTTTTAGTTTGTTTTGGAGTAAACTAAGTAAGAATGGAGCGTTTTTAGCTGTGGCTTTGTCATTAGTAATTGGTTTGCCATTGTCTGTTTATGCTAATGTGGTTGGGAATGTAAATTTGATTGTCTTAGCTGCAGTTTTGAGTGTAGCGGTTGGGTTGGTAGTTTGTTTGATTGCAGGTTTTACAAACGAAGGAGAAAAATATATTTTTTAATACTCAATCTTCTTCTTAACTGTAAACCATCCTAACCACAGTGTGCCAATGGCCATGTCTAGGACAGCACCTTTGAATAGCATTTTGTATGTTTCAAAGTTTTGTGCTGGGAGAAGTAATTCATAGTTTATTCCAAAGTATGAAACCCAGACTTGGTATGGCCAAAATAATGGAATTCCTGCTGTGTAGAACATGTCCAGTAATAAATGTATGCATATTCCTATAAAGATTGCGTAGCTGTAAGACGTTGGTGTGAAGAATTTCCATCTATCTTTTAATAGATGTGCTAAAATAAATATTGTTAATGCTGTAACTAATGCAAATGTTAAACTATGTGTAAGTAATCTGTGAGTGTATAAATTAGTTGTCCATTCTATTAAGAAATCAATGTCCGGTAGAATTCCTCCGAAAAGTAATAAAGCCCATTCTATTCTAGTTAGTTTTCTTTTAAACTTTTCAAAAACTTTTCCTAGGAGCCATGCTCCAACTAAATGTCCGAATGCAAATACCATTTTAAAAAAAGAAAAAAATTATTTTCCAAAGAATCCTTTGAAAAAGCTACCCATTTTTTTGAAGACGTTTTCTTTTGGAGGTTGGAATTTATCGTCTTCTTTGATCTCTTGTTTTAGTGGGTCTTCTTTATCTACTGGATCAATAGGCATTTCTTCTTTATTTGTTGTTTCTGTAAGTGCACCTACTGCGATTGCTCCCCCTGTTGTTATTACATTAGTTTCGCAGATTTTACATAAATTGTATTCTGATCCATCAACACATGATATCACTTCACACCCTTCTTCATCTTTGAATTTCTTACATTCTATTGTTTCCATTTCAACAGGTTCTTTGATTTCTTCTTCAATTATTGTTTCTTCTACACCTTCACATTTAACTATTGTGCAACCATATTCATCTTCTACTTTTTCTGCTTTTCCACCTGAGGCTTCACAATCGTTTGCCATTGATGTTATGTCTTCATCACTTTTACATTCATTTACTACGACTGTTTCTACAACCTCTAAACTGTTATCAGTTGGTTCTTTGCATTCTATATATTTGCAGCCTTGATCATCTTCTTTTGTCTCGTAATCTCCACCCTTTTCTTTACAAGTGTCAATCTCAGGTGTTAGATCCTTTTCTTCTCCACATACTTTTTCTTCAACTAAATTGTTATCTGTTGGTTCTTTGCATTCAATATATTTACATCCTGCACTGTCTTCTTTAGTTTCATAATCTCCACCTTTTGCTTTGCATGCATCTATTTCTGGTGTTAGATCTTTTTCTTCACATTCTGATAATGTATTGTCAACAACTGTTTCTACAACTTCTAAACTGTTATCTGTTGGTTCTTTACATTCAATATATTTACAACCAGCACTATCTTCTTTAGTTTCGTAATCTCCACCTTTTGCTTTACAAGCGTCAATCTCAGGTGTTAGATCTTTTTCTCCACATTCTGTGCTTGTTTCTTCTGCTATAGCTATTGTTGCTAGAATTAATACAACAAATATTGTTAATAATATTTTCTTCATTTTGTTAGCCTCCTTAATCCAGCAAAGCTGGATTTTAATTTTCACGTTCCGCGAAAATTTAGTTACATCTTAATTCGCTTTAGCGAATTAATTCACCTCAGTGTTATATATTTTAGTATGTAAGAAATATATAAAGTTTATTGTCGTTTATAACATTACTGCGCTCCGTTCTAGCGTTATATTGGTCATTGTCAGTAACTTTTAGTTCTAGTACTGATAATTCTGAAGACTACGCTTGGCAGTAATGTTATTTATGTTCTCCAAGATACTTTTATGTCATCTGTTCTTAAATATGGGTCAATATCTGCTTTTTCTGGTTTTATTGGTCCTTCTGCTTTGTATTGAAGGATTCCTAGCCAAGCAATCATTAAGCCATTATCAACATTGAAGTCGTTTGGTAAAATAAAGCATTTTGCTTTTCTTTCTTTGCACATCTTTTTTGCCATCTCTTGGAGTCTTTTATTGCAGGCAACTCCTCCACCAAGAAGTAGCTCTTTTTTATCGCAATGTGCTAGTGCTCTTTCTGCAACTTCTATCATCATTGCAAAGACTGTTTCTTGTGCAGAATAACATAAGTCTTGTTTTTTATGTTTGTTAATTTTTTGTTTTAGATTTGTTAGGATTCCACCAAAACTTACATCCATTCCTTTGACAACATATGGAAGTTCTATGTAGTTCTTTCCTTTTTTAGCTAGCTCCATTATTTTTGGGCCGCCAGGGAATCCTAAGTTTAGGTCACGAGCAAATGAGTCGAGAAAATTACCAATTCCTATATCTAATGTTTCGCCAAAGATTCTGTATTTATTTCCTTCGTATGCAATTACTTGGGTGTTTGCTCCTGAAAGATATAGTAAAACAGGATCTTTTGCTTTTGTTAGTAAACGTCCAATTTCAAGATGTGCGAGACAATGGTTTACTCCTACGAGTGGAATCTTATGTTTTAGAGATAGTGTTCGAGCAAACATTGCTCCGATTCTTAATGTGTGTCCTAAACCAGGAGATTGTGAATATGAGATTAGGTTGATATCTTCTATTGTTAGGTTTGCTTGCTTTAAAGCTTTGTTTAGGATTGTTTTGCAAACTTTCACATGATGATCTGCAGCTTTGTATGGGATAATTCCTCCTTTTTTTGTTGTAAATGAGGATTTCTCATTAGCTAAGACTTTTTTGTTTTTTATAATTCCGATACCGAAAGTATCTCTGCCGTTAGAGTGCAGTACTTTCGATACCAAGACATATTAATTTTTTCATTGTTTTAGATTTTTTGCTCTTCTATTGATGTTTTTTACCCCAATTGCAATTTTATCCTCAAATAATATCTTTTTTACTAACTTTGTTCCTTTATTACCCTTTTTTATATTTAAGTCCACCTTGTTCTTCAACCAGGTTGGCCAATGACTATAAATTCTTTTTGCTTTAAATAACTTTTCCATATATTGATATCTATAACTCTTTACATATGGGTTGAAAAGGGGGAATTTGTATGCATCTTTTAGTTGTTTGATGACGTGACGTAGGTTTTTGTAGTTTTTAATGACTTGTGGAACTTCTATCCATGGGCCAGTGAATATCCCTCCTTTTGTGGTGTTTAGAGAAATCCACTTAAAATTTCTTCTAGGTTTTTTTATTTCTAAATAATATTCAAGCAGTTTAATAATGAATGGTTTATTGTTACCATGTATCCAATGCCATATCTTACTTTTAGATATTTTTTCTAATTCCGATATCTTTGATATTGAAATTCCTTTTTCTATTTTTAAAGTTACCTTGGAATACTCTTGGAAGTCTTTAATATCTTTTGTGCTGATATTAATTCCATAAAAATATTTAGCATATTCCGCATTATTATTTGACTTGAAATATTGAGCCATTTCTTTATTAATTTTCATTTGAATCACATTTCTTTTTAGTTGAAACTTTGTAAATGGTTTTCCTTTATAAGCTTCACACCAGCCTGTCTAGTGGGTTTTGTCCAGTGAGGAGAAGGGCTAAGAATACAGAATTCGATGGTTTAAGAGCAGTGGACAAACGGTGTCCAGTGAGAAAATCATTATTTGGTAGTTGAAATTCTTTAAAGGTGAGTCAAATATTTGAAATTAATAGAAATGTTTTATTACTGGTTTATTGTGAATATATATTATATTTTGGTTTTTTGGTAAGAAATATAAATGAGTGCTTGTTGACTTTTTGTATATTGATATCTATTAATAAAATGAGGGTGATGTGAAGATGGGCAATAAGTTAAGTGATGTCTTGGGGAGGGTTGTTATTTCTCCAAAAGAAAATCTTTTGGCAGGAGCAATTAAAGATTCATTGGACTTTCATAATGGGGGCAGAAGAGGTAGAAATGGGAGGGGCCAGAATGTTTTGCCAGATCCTGATAGTCTTTTAGATGTGACTGATTTCTCTAGTAGAGAACACGTAATAACTTTGTTGGATGGAGAAATTCCAAATCGAGGAAATTTATTCACCTATGTTGATGCTGAGGGAGTTACAAGAAATTTTTTTAATGTAGAATCAGACAGATTTTATGAAGGAAAGACAGTTTATATTGTTGCAACACCAAGTAATGTCGTTTTACCAGAGGTAATTACTCATCGTACCTATGAACTCATAGATGCTCTTAAAGAACAGGGAGCCGATAGAGTGTTTGTTGTGGCTTCTGAATCTCCTTTTGCAAGACAAGATAGGGGTGCAAATTCATATAATAGGGGAAGTACTGCTGAAGAAGTGGCAGCTGATAGGAAAAAACACAGGGGGCAAGGTATTACAACAAGAGTTGTATTGAGGGCCCTAATAGCAAACGGGTGTGATGGTATGTTCACGTTAGATCATCATTCTAGACATATTGATAAAATTGTGGCTGATGTGTTAAGGGAACAAAATATGGACCCCAATCAAAGATTTTTATTTAATCTTCCTCAAGAACCACCACTTGCAGCATATTTAGCAACAACAGATATTTTAGATGATGGGTCAAGGGATAATTTTGGAGAAGGAATAGTTGGTATTGCTCCAGATAAAAGTGCAGCAGAAAGGGTTGTAACAATCTTTGATTTACTCAATTGGAGTAATGCAGCAGTAGCTTTCATAGATAAATCAAGGATAGAAGCAAATAATCCTGATGCATTAAGTGGTGCATTAATACCTGTTAAGAATTATGATGAAAAAACTGGTTACACGGATAAATCATTAATTATTATAGATGATCTTAGTGATACGTTCGGTTCAGTGGATTATGCAATATCAAGAGCAGAGAGTGCTAGAAAGGTAGTAGTCTGTGGAACACATTTTATTTTTGCAGGAAAAGCAGAATGGAAGATAAGAAGAAATCCATACATTACTGACTTAATCGGATTTGATACTAGACCAAGTAGGGCAAGAAAATTCTCAACTGGTGTTAAAAACATAACAACTCTACTTAAACCTGCAAGATATTTTGCTGATGCAATTGTGACTTATGCAGAACGTTGGTGTAATGTTGATCCAAGAGATCATTATATCAATTTATTTAGAAGGGATCCTTTTACTTTTGCTAGATTAGCAAAGGAGCATAGGTTCACAGAACACTACTCTAAAGGCTAATTCCCACCAAAACTCTTATATACTTCTTTTCATTATATTAATATATGGACTTGAAGATATTTTTGAGTAAAATACTTGAGTATAATCCAAATGCTAATGTTAAGTTAATAAAGAAAGCGTATATGTTTGCTGAACTGGCGCATAGGGGGCAGACTAGGGAATCTGGAGAGTCATACTTTACGCATCCGATTGAGGTTGCTAAAATTCTAATTGGGTTAAGAGCGGATTCTGCATCTATTTGTGCTGCGTTGTTACATGATGTTGTTGAAGATACTTCTATCTCGATTGAAAAGGTTAGAGAGAGTTTTGGGGATGAGATTGCTAAACTAGTAGAAGGACTTACAAAGATTGATAAAATTCATTTTGAGTCAAGAGAGGATTATAATGCGGAGAATATAAGGAAGGTTTTGTTAGCAACTGCAGATGATATTAGGGTTATGTTAATTAAACTTGCAGATAGACTCCATAATATGAGAACTCTTAAAGATTTTAGAGAAGATAAACAGAGAAGAATTTCTAAAGAAACTTTAGAGATTTATGCATCTATTGCACATAAATTAGGTGTTTGGAGAATTAAAGGTGAACTAGAAGATTTATCTTTGAGATATTTAGAACCGGATGTTTATCATTTTTTGAGAGAAAAGATTTCTGGGAAAAGAGAAGAGAGAGAAAAGATTACAGAGATGATCACTGATAAAATAAAAAAGAGTTTGGATGAAAAAGGCATCACTGCTAGAGTAAATGGGAGGGCAAAATATTTCTTCAGTATTTATAGAAAAATGAAGAAAAAGAATTTAGATGTTGATGAGATCTATGATTTAATTGCGATTAGAATAATAACAAAACAGATTGCAGATTGTTATGCTGCTTTGGGTGCTGTGCATGATTTATGGAGACCAATGCCCCATAGGTTTAAAGATTATATTTCTGTTCCAAAAGCAAATGGTTATCAGAGTCTTCATACTACTTTGATTACAGGAGGGGGCAAAATGTTAGAGGTGCAGATAAGGACAGAGGACATGCACCATTTAGCTGAGGAGGGTGTTGCTGCACATTGGAGATATCAAGGTACAGAAAGAGATAAACAGTTTGATAGAAAGATTGCTTGGCTTAAACAAATTTTGGATTGGAAAACAAAGTCTAATGATGCAACTGATTTTATTGAAACATTGAAGATTGACTTATTTCACGATGAGATTGTTGTTTTTACCCCTAAAGGAGATCCTATTTCTTTACCTAGAAAATCAACCCCTATAGATTTTGCATATGCTGTTCATACAACTATTGGGAATCATTGTTCTAAATCTAAAGTTAACAATAGGCTCATGCCTTTAGATACTGAATTAAAATCTGGTGATATTATTGAGATAATGACTCAAAAGAATGCTAGTCCTTCAAGACAATGGTTAAAATTTGTGAAAACTGGAAAAGCTAGGAGCAAGATTAGGAGTGTATTAAATATTGTTTCCGACTTAGATCCAAAAAAAGGAAGGATTTTGGCAGAGAAAAAATTGAAAGGATATGAAGGAAAAATTGAAGACATGATTATTTTTTCAGGTAAGAAGTCACTATTAAAAATTTCAAAATGTTGTTCTCCTAAGTTTGGAGAACCCATAGTTGGATTTTATACTAAGGATAAAAAGGTTACAATTCATAAAGCAGACTGTTCTAATGTTCATGCGCTTGCAAACAGTAAGAAAGCAAAAGTTAGTTGGAAAAAAGATGCACAAGAAGATGTAACAACAATTATTATGACCATTGATGATAGGATTGGATTAATGGTTGACGTGTTGAATATTATTTCAGCACATAGAGTAAATATTAAAACAATAAATACAAAGAGTAAAAAAGATTATGTTATTAATAAAATCGGATTACAGACAAAAGATATTGAATTAGTTAAAAAAATTATTTCTAAAATTAGATCTGTTAATGGAATCAAAGATGTAAAGAAAGCTTAATCCGATGAAAGCGGATTTATTCGTAAGTTCTTTTACACCCAACATTGTCAACATTTTCCTCTTTTTCTTCATCTAATTTCTTTTTTGCTACTTGAAAAAGTTTTTTCCCTCCTTCTGTTGGGTAATCTCCGTTTAGACATGCTAAACATAATTCAGAAGAGGGTTTACCAATGGATTCTACAAGAAGATGTATGGGGAGGTATAAAACAGAATCTGCATTGATCTCTTTTGCGAGTTTGGAGTATGTATCTTTTGTTATAAACGGAGGGGTAGAGTCGCAGAATCTTGGAGCTGAGAGTTCACTTATTGTTGACATATCTATTCCATAAAAACATGGACACATAATCGGTGGGCAGGTTATTCTCATATGAACTTCTTTTGCTTCTCCTTCTTCTCTGATGTATTTTATTATATTTTTTGATGTGTTTCCTCTGACAATGCTGTCGTCTACAAGAATAACTTTTTTACCTTTAACAACTTCTTTTAGTACTGTAAATTTGTTTTTTACTTTGTTAGATCTGGAGTTTGATTCAATAAATGTTCTTCCTACATGTCTATTTCTTATTATTCCTTCTTTGCTTGGAAGACATAAATTATATGCATAAGAATCACCTGCGGCTTTTGCAGTATCTGGAACTGGAACAACAATGTAATCTGGATCTCCGGGTTTTATGTCAAGGAATTCAACTTTTGCAAGATTTTTCCCTAGTCTTGTTCTTGTTAGGTAAACAGATTGTTCGTCCATTGTAGAACACACATTTGCAAAATAAACCCATTCAAACATGCAGTGTGATTTCTTTCTTGTTTTTGCATATCTTTTAATTTCTACTTTTTCGTCTTCTATTATTATTGCTTCTCCGGGTTGAAGATCTTTTATTTCTTTTACACCACAATTGATCAATGCGTTACTTTCAGATGCGGCTAAGAATACATCTCCTAAGTATCCGTAACATAATGGTTTAATTCCTAATGGGTCTCTGATTATTGCCATATCTCCGTAAGAATTAATGAATGCGCAATTATATGATCCATCAAATACTTCACTTAGTCTGTTAAATACTTCGCCAATGTTAGGTTTTAATGTTCCTCTTAATTCATGGGCAATGTAATGCATGATAATTTCTGTGTCAGTATTTTTTATTAAGTGATAGTCTGTTTTTTCTAGTAAGTTTCTTTTTAGTTCAGAAAAGTTTGCAAGATTTCCGTTAAAACAAAAGCTAAACCATTTCCATCTTCTTCCATGGATTCTTTCGAATGGTTGAGCATATGCAGGATCATCCAGGCCAGAGGTTGCGTATCTGACATGTCCAATTCCTCTATTTCCTTTTAGTTTTTCGAATATCTCTTTTGTTTTATATGGCCTACTTGTTTTAAATACTTCATTAACAGAACCAATATTTTTGTATGTTGATAATAATGTTTTATTACTTTCATTGAATGTTGTTAGTCCTGCACTAAGTTGACCCCTATTTTGTAAACTAAGGAGCATTTTGTATATATACTGTACAGCCATATCTTTATCTGGAGAATTCTCAGGGCAGAATACTGCCGCAATGCCACATTCCTCTTTTACTTCCCCCACATGTTACACCTAATAATTTGAATATTGGGGTTTCTTATAAAGGTTACTGATTATAGTAATTTATATGATTTTTAAAGGATTTTCACTGAATATGTATAAAAAATACTTAAAAAACCAATACATTTATAAATAGCCAAGAAAAAGGTGATGCTATGGTAAATGAGGCAGGGAGTCTTTCTGTAGGTTAGAGTGCTTTTGTTTAGGAGTTTCAACACTATAGGAGACTGTATGGGCTTTGTTTATCTGAGTGCCCTGGTAGTGTAGCTCGGCCTATCATGAAGCCCTGTCGAGGCTTCGACTCGGGTTCAAAAACAGCTAACAACGCTCTGTTGCTTATGAAAATCCCGGCCAGGGCGTATTTTAATATTGCGTCATAAATTCCTTTAAGGAATTTTGGCAATGGGCCGTTAGCTCAGCCTGGCTAGAGCACAGCACTTTTAACAAAATTGAAAGTAATGCTGGTGTCGCGAGTTCAAATCTCGTACGGCCCGTTAATTATATATTTGGTTGGAGGAAACAAAGCATGGCAAACAAGATTGATATCACTTCCCATTATTTGGTCCCTAAACATACTCTTCTAAATGAAAAGGATAAAAAGGTGTTGTTAGAAAAATATAATATTTCTATCAAAGAGATGCCAAAGATTAATATTAAGGATCCGGCAATATTAGTTTTAAAAGCTAAGTTAGGAGATGTAGTAAAGATAACCAGAAAAAGTTTTACTGGTGGAGATGTGTCTTATTTCAGGGGTGTTGTTGATGAATAAGTCTTCTGAGATGTTAATAAAAAAATATTTTGAGGAACATTCGTTTGTTGCTTCAGATATTGAATCATTTAATGTTTTTATTGATAAAGTTCTTCAAAAAATTATTGAAGATAACAAAGATATTGAACCCACAATTATACCACACAACATCAGTGAGTTTAAAATAAGGTTTGATAAGATTTGGGTTACAAAGCCAGAGATAATTGAAGCAGACGGATCAAAAAGACCAATTTATCCAATTGAAGCAAGGTTGAGAAAAATAAGCTATTCTGCTCCAGTATATATTGAGGTTAGTGCACATATCAATGGTATACAAAGAGAATCATTCACCACACAGATTGGAAGTTTACCAATTATGTTAAGATCAAAATATTGTCATTTACATAATTTAACAAGAGAAGAGTTAATTGAAAAAGGTGAAGATCCTGATGACTTAGGTGGATACTTTATTGTTAATGGTACTGAAAGAGTACTAATCAATATAGAAGATCTTGCACCTAATAAATTTCTTGTTGAAAAACCATCTACTGGAATAAGTCCGTTTGTAGGTAAGATTTTTTCTGAATTCGGTTCATATAAAATTCCACATTCCTTAGAAAGACTAAAAGACGGATTATTTTATTTGTCTTTTACAAGAGTGAAGAGAATACCAATTGTTGCAATTATTAAAGCGTTAGGTTTAACAAGAGATGAAGAGATTATGAAACTCATTTCTGAAGGCAGACACAATGATGAGTTGTTTGTTAATTTGTTTGAGTTTGTAGATATTAAAACAGAAGATGAAGCTCTTGATTTTGTTGCAAAGAAAATCGGAATCACACAAGCTAAAGATATCAGAATTGAAAGAATGAGAGAGATAATTGATAAATATCTTTTACCTCACTTAGGTATTGAACCAAAAGACAGATTATACAAAGCACAAAATTTATGTAAGTATGTTAAAAGATTTATTTTGGTTGAGAGCGATTTAATTAGTACTGATGATAAAGATCATTACATGAATAAGAGACTTAAAATGAGTGGTGATTTATTAGCAGAGTTGTTCCAAACAAATCTTAAAGTTTTAATCGGAGATTTATTGTATAACTTCCAAAGAATTGTGAAGAGAGGTAAATTTCCTTCAATTAAAGTTGTTATTAGAGATAAACTTTTGACTTCAAGGATATATAGTTCAATGGCCACTGGAAACTGGGTAGGTGGAAGAAAAGGTATTAGCCAGAGAATACAAAGAATTAATTTCTTAGAATCATTGAGTCATTTACAGAGAGTTATTTCTCCTTTGTCAGCTACACAGGAGAATTTTGAAGCAAGAGAACTTCATTCTACCCACTTAGGTAGATTATGTCCGATAGAAACTCCCGAAGGAACTAATATTGGTCTAAGAAAAAATTTGGCTTTATTGGCTGAGATATCTCAAAGAACAGATGAAGATGAAATTATAAAGAATCTTAAAACATTAGGATTAAAAACAGCAAGGTAGGGAAAATGACTGAAGTATATTTAAACGGAAAATATGTCGGAGATGTTGAAGACTCCAATGATTTTGTAGATCAGATGTTATCTGAGAGAAGGAAATGTAAATTATCTTCTAATCTAAATTTTTATCATGATGAAGATAATGATATTGTTATGGTTGAAGCTGATAAGGGAAGATTAAGGAGACCTCTTATTGTTGTTAAAGATGGTAAATCTTTATTGACTGAGAAACATGTTTTGCAGTTAGAAAAGAATGAGATCACTTGGAGTGATTTACTAAAACAAGGAATTGTTGAGTATCTTGATGCAGGTGAAGAGGAAGGAACTTATGTTGCGTTTAGGGATAGTGAGCTGACGCCTGAACATACACATCTTGAAGTAGCACCATTAGATATTATGGGGTTATGTACTTCTTTAGTTCCTTTTGGTAATTTTAATCAGTCAACAAGACTTAATGCAGGAAGTAAGAATCAAAAGCAATCTTTAGGACTTTATACTGCAAATTATTTAATAAGAATGGATATGGATGTTAATGTTTTGACAAATCCTCAAATTCCTATTTGTAGAACAATGATGCATGATATTGTTGATTATAGTAGACATCCATCTGGACAGAATATTGTTGTTGCAGTAATGAGTTATAAAGGATATAATATGGAGGATGCAATTATTCTAAATAAGGGTTCTATTGAAAGAGGTTTAGGAAGGAGTACATATTTTAAGCCAGAGACGTCAGAAGAGTTAAGATATTCTGGTGGACTTATAGATGAGATTGGTGTTCCTGATAAAGAAGTTAAAGGGTACAGATCTGAGACTGATTATAGACTTTTAGAAGGGGATGGTATAATTTATCCAGAAGCTCAAGTAAAACAAAGTGATGTTATTATTGGAAAAACTTCACCTCCAAGATTTTTAAGTAGTTTAGATGAATATAATCTTACATCTTCTTTAAGAAGAGAATCCTCTGTTGCAGTTAGACACGGAGAAAAAGGAATTATTGATTTTGTTTTAGTTACTGAGAATGATGAAGGTAATAAACTTGTTCAGGTTAGAATAAGAGATCCAAGAGTGCCAGAAGTTGGTGATAAATTTACTTCAAGACATGGGCAGAAAGGAGTTGTTGGTTTAGTTGTAAATCATACAGACATGCCATTTAGTGCGTCCGGTATTGTACCTGATCTTGTGTTCTCTCCTCATGGTATTCCATCTAGAATGACAATTGCTCATATGATTGAGTTAGTTGGTGGAAAAGTTGGAGCTTTAGGAGGAAGATTTATTGATGGGACTACATTTGATGCTGAACCAGAACTTGCTCTTAGAAAAGAGCTACTTGATTATGGTTTTAGAGAGAATGGTACAGAAACAATGTACAATGGATTAACAGGAGAACAGCTTGAAGCAAAGATTTATGTTGGAAATATGTACTATTTGAAATTAAAACATATGGTTGCAAATAAGTTGCATTCAAGAGGAAGAGGACCTGTACAACTTTTAACAAGACAGCCTACAGAAGGAAGAGCAAAAGAAGGCGGTTTAAGATTAGGAGAGATGGAGAAGGATACTTTTGTTGCTCATGGAGCTTCTTTGTTGTTAAAAGAGAGATTTGATTCAGACAGAACAATTATTCCTATTTGTGAAGATTGTGGTACTGTTGCAATTAATGATGAGTTCAAGAAAAAGTCTTACTGTCCAATTTGTGGAGACAATGTTGAAATTTCACATATTGAGATTGCGTATGCTTTCAAATTAATGATGGATGAAATTAAAAGCATGTGTGTTTATCCAAAATTGAATTTAAAAAATAAGTATTAATCGAGGCAAAAAAATGGAAGAGAATTATGTTTTTCGGAAGATCAACAGCATCGAATTTGGAGTTTTAAGTCCAAAGATGGTAAAACAGATGTCTTCAGCTAAAGTAGTCACTCCCGAGCTATATGATAAAGAAGGGTACCCTGTTGATGGTGGACTTATGGATATTAGATTGGGTGTAATTGATCCTGGTTTAACATGTAAAACTTGTGGTTGTAAGCTAAAAGAATGTGTTGGTCATTTTGGATATATTGAACTTGCAAGGCCAATTATTCATATTAAATTTATGGATTTAGTTTTGAAATTATTAAGATGTACATGCAGGGAATGCGGTAAAATTCTTATCCCAAAAAATAAAATTTCAAAATATACTGACATGCTTGATAAAATTGAGAAGGAAACTAGTGTTATTGATAGAAGAAAAAAGGTTGCAGAAATTATTGCTTCACTTAAAACAGTAAATAAATGTCCACATTGTAGGAGTAGACAACAAAAGATTGCATTAGAGAAACCTTCAACTGTATTAGAGAATGAAAAAAGGTTGACTCCGATTGAAGTTAGAGCAAGATTAGAAAAGATACCTGACGATGATTGCAGAGCTTTTGGTTTAAATCCAAAGTTTATGAGACCTGAGTGGGCAGTTTTAACTGTGATGCCTATTCCTCCAGTAACTATGAGGCCATCTATTACTTTGGAATCTGGTGAGAGAAGTGAAGATGATTTAACTCATAAGTTAGGGGATATTGTTAGAATAAATCAAAGATTATTTGAAAATATTAATGCTGGAGCACCTGAGATAATTATTGAAGATTTATGGGATTTATTGCAATACCATATAACGACTTTTTTTGATAATAATATTGCACAGTTACCTCCTGCTAGACACAGGTCAGGTCAACCATTGAAAACAATTACTGCAAGAATTAAAAGTAAAGAAGGAAGAATTAGACATAATCTTGCAGGAAAGAGAACAAACTTTAGTGCTAGAACAGTTATTAGTCCTGATCCTATGTTGGATTTAGATGAGGTTGGTGTTCCATTAAGGGTTGCAATGAATCTTAGTGTTCCTGAAGTTGTAAGAGAATGGAATGTGGATTATCTTAGAACATTTGTCGAGAAAGGGCCTGGAATTTATCCTGGTGCAAATTATGTTATAAGACCAGATGGAAAGAAGAAAAAGATAACTGAGGATATGAAGGAACAGATTTTAGAGGAGTTACAACCAGGTTATATTGTTGAAAGACATTTATTAAATGGAGATGTTGCACTTTTTAATAGACAACCTTCTTTGCATAGAATGTCTATGATGTGTCATAGAGTAAAAGTGTTACCTAATAAAACATTTAGATTAAATCCTGCAGTTTGTGCACCATATAATGCGGATTTTGACGGGGACGAAATGAACTTACATGTTCCACAAACAGTGGAGGCAAGAGCAGAGGCTGAAATTTTAATGCAGGTTCAGACACAATTAATCTCTCCAAGATATGGTTTGAGTATTATTGGTTGTATTCAGGATGCGTTGTCAGGTAATTACCTTTTAACAAAATTTGTTTCAATGAAAAGGGAAGATGCAATTGAGTTATTGTTGTCTATCAGAATTACAGATCCTGGAAGACTTCCAAATAAAAAAATTGTAACTGGAAAAGATATATTTAGTGTTTTACTTCCAAATGATTTTAATTATTATGGTTTTTCTAAAGCATATGTTGGCGATGAGAAAAAAGATAAAGCAAATGATGCAATTGTCGAGATAAAAGATGGATTTTTAGTTAGAGGAGTAATGGATAAGTCCAATCTTGGTGGAGGATCTGGTTTAATGCTTAGAAATCTTCATAAACAATATGGAAAAGAAAGAACTGTTGAGATTTTAGGAATGATATTAAGATTAGGAATTGAAACTTTATTGAGGTTAGGATTTACATCTTCTATCTCAGATACTGATCTTCCGGATGGTGCAAGTAAATCTATAAGAGAGACTTTGGATAATGCTTATGCAGATGTTGATAAACTAATTGAGACTTATAAGGCTGGGAAGTTAGATGCATTTCCAGGAAGAAGTGTAGAAGAAACATTAGAGTTAAAGATTCTTGAAAAATTAAATATTGCAAGAAATGATACTGGAAAACTAGTTGCAGAACATGCTAGTAAAAGTACATGTACAATGGTTATGGTTGAATCAGGTGCAAGAGGTAATCCTTTGAATTTGGCTCAGATGGCTGCTTGTGTTGGTCAACAGGCTATGAGAGGAAACAGGATCAATAAAGGTTATAGAAAAAGAACTCTTTCTTGTTTTAAGAAAGGAGATTTAAGTCCTGGTGCAAGGGGTTTTATTAAAAATAGTTTCAAATCTGGTTTAATTCCAAGCGAGTTTTTCTTCGGTGCTATGACTGGAAGAGATTCGTTGATGGATACTGCTCTTCGTACTCCTAAATCTGGTTATTTATACAGAAGACTTGCTAATGCGTTGCAAGATTTAAGAGTAGAATATGATCATACTGTTAGAGATGCGACAGGAAAAATAGTTCAGTTTGATTATGGAGAGGACAGAATTGATGTTTCAAGAAGTGAGAAAGGCGGAGTTAATGTTAAAATTTTAATGAAAACGGTTAAATAATGGTGTTAAAAATGGTTGATGTGTACAAAGAGTATGAGAAAAAATTACCAAACAAGGTTATCAATGATATAAAAGAGAGTTCACCTAAAGGGATGACTGCAGCTAAATTAAAAAAAGTCTTAGGTATGGCTGTTAATGAATATAATAAAATGTTGGTTGATCCTGGAGAGAGTGTGGGTCTAGTTGCAGCTGAATCAATTGGTGAGCCAGGTACGCAGATGACTCTTAATACATTCCATTTTGCAGGAGTTGCAGAAATGAATGTTACAACCGGTCTACCAAGAATTATTGAGATTTTAGATGGATCAAAGTCTCTTTCTACACCAATGATGGAGATTTACTTAAAAAGTCCATATAATAAAGGTAAAGATATAAAAGACATTGCTAGGTTAATAAAAGAGACAAAATTAGTTGAGATTGTTTCTGAAATAACAATTAATATAGCTGAATCAAGAATGGAAGTTGTTCTTGACCCAGAACTTTTAAAACAACTTAACCTTGCAAATGCAAAGGTTTTGAAAATCGTTGATACCTCCTTAAAAGCTTATAATATAAAACTTAATGAGAACACTTTGCTAATTAAAGTTAAGGGAAAAGATGATAACATTAATGAGATCTATAAATTGAAAGAAAAATTAAAAAAACTTTATGTTAGTGGAATAAAAGGGATTTCTCATGTTCTTCCAGTAAAAAAAGAGGACGAATTTGTTATAATCACTGCAGGAACAAACTTGAAAGAAGTTTTATGTCTAGAATATGTTGATGCAGATAGAACTTATTGTAATGATCTTTATGAAACTAGAAAAGTTTTAGGTATTGAAGCTGTAAGACAGCTTATAATCGATGAGGTCTTGAAAGTTATAAATGCTCAAGGACTTAATGTAGATATTAGGCATATAATGCTTGTTGCAGATACTATGTCAATATCAGGAGCAGTCAAAGGGATAACAAGATATGGTGTTGTTAGTGATAAATCTAGTGTACTTGCTAGGGCATCGTTTGAGACCCCAATTAAACACATAATAAACGCTTCTCAAGTTGGTGAAAGGGATCTTTTGAGTAGTGTTGTAGAAAATGTAATGCTTAATCAACCTGTTCCTGTTGGAACAGGATTACCAGGATTGATTACAAAAGTTAAGTGAGGGATTTAAATGGCAGTTAAAAAAGTATTAGATAAAAACATTGCAGAAATAAAAAAGAATCTTGGTTCAGATAAATTGTTAATGGGGAAGGATAGAACATTAAAGAGTTTAAAAGTAGGTAATGTGGCAGTTGTTTATGTTTCAAGTAATTGTGAAGATAGTTTGTTGGAAACTATTAATCATTACGCTAGTCTTAATAACACAAAGGTTGTTGAATTAAGGTGTCCTAATGAAGAGTTAGGTACGTTATGTAAAAAGCCTTTTTCTATATCTGTTCTTTGTGTGCTGAAATAAGATGACAACAAAGATTAAGTATGATATTGAATTAATGGGGCTAATGTCCATATTTGAGAGGATTACAGGTTGCAGTGTAAAGGACTGTTTTATTGATAAGAATTCCCTGTTAACCTTTATGGTTGATGAGAATGACCTGGGGAAAGCTGTTGGTAAAAAGGCTTCAAAGGTTAAGTTATTGGAGAATACCTTTAAAAGAAAGTTAAAAATCGTTGGTTTTAGTAAAGAACTGCTAAAATTCGTTCAAAACTTGATATTCCCACTTAAGGCCCTTGAAATAACAGAAGAAGGCCAAATTGTCTTTATTAAGGGGGCTGATGTAAAAACAAAAAGTTTATTAATAGGCAGAAATGCCCAGAACTTGCGAAATACAGAGGAGATAGTTAAAAGACATTTCGAGATAAAGGAGATCAAGGTTATATAAAATGAGTAAAAAATCAAAAGGAATCAATGCTGGGAAGCAGCTTAAGGCAAGAAGAAGCCAGTTTAAATGGAACCACCAAGACTATGTAAAGAGAGTTTTAGGTTTAAAACAGAAATCAGACCCGTTAGGTGGTGTATCACAAGCTAAAGGTATTGTTTTACAAAAGTTACAATTAGAGGCTAAACAGCCTAACTCAGCAATGAGGAAGTGTGTAAGAGTACAGCTTATTAAGAATGGTAAACAAGTTACAGCATTTCTTCCAGGAGATGGTGCTCAGAAATTAGTGGATGAGCACGATGAGGTAATGATTGAGTGTATTGGTGGAAATAAAGGAAGATCTAAAGGAGATATACCCGGTGTTAGATGGCAGGTAATAAAGGTTAATGATCAGTCCCTGAAAGCGTTATTATCAGGTAAATTAGAAAAGGCAAGAAAGTAAAATGGCAGAATTAAAAATTTTCAATAGATGGTCTATGGCAGGAATTAGTGTTGAAGATCCAGGTTTGCAGAATTATATTTCTATAAAACCAGTATTAGTTCCAAAGACTGGAGCAAAATACGCAGGTAATAGGTTTCATAAATCAAAAATTAATGTTGTAGAAAGATTGATAAACAAATTTATGGTTCCTGGTCATAAAGCAAAGAAGCATTTTAAATCTTCGTATTATTGTACTGGTAAATCAACTAAGGCTTATGAATCTGTAGAGAAATGTTTTGAGGTTATTGAGAAGAAAACTAAGAAAAATCCTGTCGAGGTTTTTGTAAAGGCTATTGAAAATGCTGCTCCAAGAGAAGAAATAATTGCTATTGAATATGGTGGGGCTAGATATCCAAAGGCTGTTGAGGTTTCTCCACAGAGAAGGATTGATATTGCTTTGAGATATTTTGTACAAGGAGCTTATCATAAGGCATTTAATACAAAAAAAAGTTCTGTTAACTGTTTAGCAGATGAGATAGTGAATGCTTATAATCTAAGTGCGACATCTTTAGCAATTTCTAAGAAGAATGAATTAGAAAGACAGGCTGATTCAAGTAGATAATTTTAAAAACTTTTTTATATTATTGGTTCTTACTATTTTGTATGTGGAAGAAAACTATTGATAATAAAGATTTGTTCTGTTTTGAGAGGAATAATAAGGATATATCTGTTAGAATTGAGGCTAGACTTAATGATAAACGGAAGTGGGACGTATTTAAAACACATTATGATGGGGATGAAGTAAATTATACTGAGGAGTACCAAACTACAAGTAAAGATCATGCCGAAAAACTTGTGAGATCTTTGATGAATAAAAAACTTTTTACAAAAATCGAGATTGAGAATATTAAATTAGTCCAGAGTAAGAAATTGAATATTGATTTAAGGAGATCTTATAGGGATTATAATATGGAGAAGTGGCATTTCTTTGTTAATGATGAGAGCGAAGCTTCTGTTTTGTTTATAAGAGATAATGACCCTGTTGAGATGGATTTTATTGTTAATGAAAAGTTTAGATTTTTGGAGAAGAAGATCTTGAGGAAAGTGAATATAATCTTGGGGTATGAAAAGCCTGATTTTGATATCTCTCAAAATATTTATTATTATAAAGACAGGAATGATAGGGTAGTTAAGGCAGATAAGAAAGGTGTTCTACTTGGTAAGGTAGAATTAGGCTTTGGTAATGAATAATTTTATATATGGTATTGTTGTTTTAGTGTTCTATGGTAACTTATATTGAACAAATCAAGGAGTTAGAGGCTGAACTAAAGAAAACAAAATATAATAAAAAGACTCAACACCATATTGGTTTAGTCAAAGCTAAGATTGCACAATTAAAGGAAAAACAAGTTAGTAGGGGATCTAAAAAGAGTGTTACACACGGATATGCTGTTAGAAAGAGTGGAGATGCAACTGTTATTCTTATTGGTTTTCCTTCTACAGGTAAATCTACTTTGTTAAATGCTATTACTGATGCTAACTCTCCTATTGGAGATTATGAGTTTACTACTCTTGATGTTATTCCAGGTACCTTGAAGCACAAGGATGCAAGTTTGCAAATATTAGATGTTCCCGGTATTGTGTTTGGTGCAGCTAGCGGAAAGGGAAGAGGAAAAGAGGTTTTACAGTGTATGCAGAACGCTGATTTGATTATAATATTGGTCGATGTTACTAGACCTAAGGCTTTGGATGTTATCAATAAAGAGATTTATGATTCTAATGTAAGAGTGAATCAGATAGTTCCTGATGTTAGAATAAGAAAAACTTTCAAAGGCGGAATTAGAATTGGAAGAACAGTTAGGACACCTGATCTAAATAATGAGACTATTAAGGTAGTTTTGAAACAATTTAAACTTGTAAATGCTGATATAACAATTAGGACTGTTATCAATGCTGATCAGTTGATTGATGTTATTGAAAGGAATAAAAGATATATCCCCTCGATAACTGTGTTGAATAAGATTGATTTGCTTAGTAAGGATAAATTAGAAGAGATGAAGAAAAAGTTAAAACCTGATTTATGTATTTCTGGACATAAGGAGGTTAATTTAGATAGGTTCAAGGACTTAGTTTTTGATAAATTGAGATTTATTAGAGTCTATTGTAAAGAGGTTGGTAAGAAAGCTGATATGAAGGTTCCTTTGATTATAAAGAAAGGAAGTAATTTAGAAGTAATGTGTCAGAAGTTACATAAAGATTTTATAACAAATTTTAAGTTTGCTAGAATTTGGGGAAAATCAGTTAAGTTTCCAGGGCAAAAGGTTTTGAAATTGAAACATATTCTAAAAGATAAAGATGTTGTTGAGTTGCATATACGGTAGAAAGTTTTATATATTACTTAGTCTTACTTAGTCTTACAATGGAAAGTATAACTATCAAGGTAGATAAAAGCTTAGCAAAAGAGATGGAGAAGGCTATGAAGCCGTTATATTCAACAAAGACTGAGTTTATTAGGGAAGCTATTAGGGATAAGGTTAAAGATGAAAGCAAAGAAAGACTACTGGCTGCTTTTAGAAAGTTTCACGGAGCTGCTAAAGTTAAAGTTAGTGACGAGGAACTAAGAAAGGCAAGAAGAATTGCAGGTAAGATTTTAGTAAAAAAATATGGGTTTGAGTCATAACAATTCTTCTGGTTTTTTTATTTCTATCATTCCTTGGAATTCAGCAAAATGTTTATCTCGTGTAATCATCATTGCTTGATTGTCTCTAGCTAATATTGCGTGCAATGCGTCTTCCCATGGCAGTCTAATTTTTCTTCCAATTACCCTTGCTTCTTTTTGCTGTATGCTTGAGATATTTACTTTTTCTAATCTTCCTTCATCTTTAGCTATTCTTAGAATTTCTTCTATTTCGCTTTCATTGAATTTAATTTTTAGTTCAATTACAGTTAGTTCGGAATAAAGTACCTTATCTTTGTTTTCTATTATGTTGTTTATTAATCTCAATGCCCATTCTCCTAAAGGCCTAAATCTATCTACTCTGTTCTCGTGTAAATCTCTCCATATACATGTGTCTAAATAATATTTCATTTTAGATCACCAAGTACAATATAACTGGTAATATTAAACAACCCATTGCGTGATTTCTTCCTACTCCAAGTTCTGCTGGGATTATTCCAACGCAGGTTGATGTTATTAGGATAATTAATCCTAAAAAACCAGAGAAATAGATTGTTAAAGATATTATTAATGTTATTACTGAGATTACGAGTATTTTGTAATTTACTTTTACTATAATCTTTGCAAAGATTTTTGTTATTTTTAATGTTAGGAATGTTGCAATCCCTGCAGTGATTAGTGCTGATGAGATGAAGACGACAATTATTTTTATGTTTAGTGTATCTAATAGTTCTTGGATTACGATAACTGCACCATTTCTTGCTTTATCTATGGTGTATAATGTGATTAATGAAAGGATAAAGTTTACTGTGTTTATTCCACCAACTAGTATCATAAATCCATAGTCTCCTATGTTCTTAGTTAGTTGTTGTGCTAGAACTGCGCCTTGTGCTGCTCCAAGTCCTGGAAAGAAGCCAGTTAGAGAGCCTGCAATTGTGCTTGCACCCAATGATTGTGCTAATGTGAGTTTGTTAATTTCAATTGTTTCTGTGAATGTTTGCGTGGGGATATTTACTTTGTCTGAGAGGCTTATAACTAACATGCTTGTGCCGAATAGTCCTGACAACATTGGAAATAGTGGATTATTTAGGTTGGGAATATTTAAGACGATTAGTCCGAGAACACCCGAAATAAAAAATACTCCAAAGTTTAGAAATCTTTTTTTGTCTTTCAAAATCATGAATGTCATTATTGCTATCAGCAGGTAGCCGATGTATTGTTTTAGGTGTTCGTAGATAAAAGGGAATGCAGGAATTGTTATTGGTATTAAAAAGATTGATAAGATTAATGCTCCTAGGCTCCCCATTATTGTTAGTTTAACTGCTTCAAACGCTTTTCCTTCTAGGAGTAGTTTATGTCCTGGAAGAATTGAGAGTGCAGTATCTGCGTCAGGAGCTCCAAGAAAAATTCCAGGGATGAAGTCTAAGAACGAGTGTGTTGTGGCCATCGAGATAATGAATACTGCGAGTGCAATTGGGTTTGTGTAGTTTAGAAGAATGGGGGAGATAGACAAAAGTAGAAGTGAGATTAGGTTTACATGTACTCCAGGGATTAGGCCTGTGATAACTCCTGCAGAGATTCCTAGTGTTATTGAGATAATTATTTCTAAGAACATAAAAATGGAAGTTTTGTGTTATTTATTAATTTGTCGTCTGCAATTTCGGATATTTTTCGGTTTAATTCGGAAGATTTCCGATTATCTTAGAAGTTTTGGTAGATCTTTAGGTAGTTCAGCTATTTTAACTCCTACTTTTGTTAGTGCTGATGTTTTTGCTTCTGCTGTGCCTTCTGTTCCAGAAATAATTGCTCCTGCATGTCCCATTCTTTTTCCTTTAGGAGCGGATTTGCCTGCAATGTATGCAACGACTTTCTTTTTTACATACTTTTTGATATATTTTGCTGCTTTTTCTTCTGCATCTCCTCCTATCTCTCCAACAATAACTATTTTCTTGGTTTGTCTATCTTTTTGGAAATATCTTAGAGCGTCAATGAATGTTGTTCCTATTATTGGGTCTCCTCCTATTCCTATGCACAAACTTTGTCCATGTCCTGATTTTGTTAACTCGTTTACAATCTCGTATGTTAGTGTTCCTGACCTAGACATTACTCCAATGTTACCTTTTTTGAAAACTTTGTGAGGCATTATTCCTGTCTTGCATTTTCCTGGAGAGATCATTCCAGGGGAGTTTGGTCCAATTACTTTTCTTTTTTTCTTTTTTGCATATTTTATTATTTCTAGTGCATCGTACACTGGGACATGTTCTGTTATGATTATTATGTTAAGATTTTCTTTTAATGCTTCTAGTGCAGCGTTTTTAGCGTATTTTGCAGGAACAAAGATCATTGACCAGTCTGCTTTATGGTGCTTTAATGCTTTTTTTACTGTGTTGTACACCGGTATGTTATGAACAAGTTTGCCTTCTTTTCCAGGTGTGACTCCTGCGACGACTTTTGTTCCGTATTTTTTCATGACATTAGCATGAAAGCTACCATGATGTCCTGTGATCCCTTGGATTATTATTCTTGTGTTTTTATTTATCATTTTTTAACTACGGCTTTAATTGCTCTATCCATATTTTTGTAGACTTCAAACCTGGCTTTTTTTAGTAATTTTCTGGCTTTTTCTCCTTTTGTTCCTGTTATTCTGATTATTATTGGGACCTTTATTTTGTGTTTTTTCTTATATTCAATTATTGCTTCTGCTACTTCGTCACATTGGGTGATCCCACCAAATATGTTGATTAATGCTGACTTTAGATTCTTTTTCATGAATATTATTTCTAGTGATTTAAGCATTGCTTTTTTACTTGTTCCACCAGGCGCGTCTAAGAAATTTGCAGCACTTCCCCCATAACGTTTTATTGAATCTAATGTTGCCATTACTAGTCCTGCACCATTGCCTATCACTCCTATGTTTCCTTCTAGTTCGACATAATGGAGGTCGTATTTGTAAGCCTTTTTTTCTATGTTGGTGAGTCTGTGTAGTTTACTATCTAATAGTTTTGGTTGTCTGAACAGTGCGTTTTCGTCTGTAATCATTTTAGAATCTAATGCCACTAATCCTTTTGATGTTAGTGCTAAGGGGTTTATCTCAACTAGCTCTGTTTCGTATTTGTTAGTTATTTTTAGTAGTTTGTTTATGAGAATTATTAGTTCTTTCTTATGTTTTGTTTTTATTTGTTTCTTGTCAAATTTGTTGTTTTTTACAAATATTTTTGTTATTTCTTTTGGGTGTTTCTTAGACAATGTTTCTATGTCTATTCCCCCTTTTTTTGAAAATAATATTTCTAGGCACTTTTTATTTTTGTTTAGAACGATTGATAGGTAATATTCATGTTTTATTTTAGTGTACTCTTCTATTAATATCTCTTTTACTTTGAATCCTCTTATTTTTCTATGAAATAGGTCTTTACAATGTGTTTTTATGTCTTTTTTTTCACAGATTCTTATTCCACCAGCTTTTCCTCTGCTTCCTACCAGAACTTCTGCTTTGATTACTACCTTGTTTCCTTTTAATTTCTTGAGGAGAGAAGTGTTTATTTCTTTTATATTTCTTATTAAGAATCCTTTTGGTATCTTAATCTTATGTTCTTTAAAAATTTCTTTTCCTTCGTATTCTTTTAATCTCATTATAATCAGTTATGGTCGTCTCTATATGAGAACCCTATTTTTATTGCTTCATAATCCTCTTTTTTAAATTTAGTAGGAAGATGTCTTTTTAGGTGGGTATGGTGGATATTTATGCCAACTAAACTTAGTAATTTTCCTAGTGCAACCATATTCATCATGTTTCTAGTTCCAAATTTTTTTAATGATATCTCTGTAAATGGTATTTCTACTTCTTTGTGGTTTTTTCCTCCTAACCCTTCTTCACATACGACTCTTTTTGCCAAGAATTTATCTCCTTTTTTCGATAGCCAGAGTAGGATATCTGCTTCTTCAACTATTGGGTCAGCTATTTTTTTATCTGAATAGATAAGCATTGCGACCATTTTCCCTCCAATAACTGCTGAATCATATTCATAATCAATTGATACTTCAAATCCCATCTCAACTAGTGATAATCCTAATAAATGTGTTATTAATTTTATTCCTTGTCCTGATACCCCACTTACTACTATTTTCTTAATCATAGTTTATACACCGATTTTATGATTCCAATCTCATTGTCTTTTAGTTCTTTATTATTTGTGCTCAGTTTGTAGTATGTTTTATATGCCATTAACATTTCATATGCATTTTTGTATCCTTGTCTTCTTCCGTAGTTTCTTATGCAGTCAGAGATTATTTCTACAAAACTAAAACCTTTCCAGTTCAATGCTTGGATAATGCATTGTTGTAGATGATCTATATGATAGACTGTTGAACGTGCGTAAAAATATCTTTTATTTGCTTTAACTAATCCTTGGATATTTATTGGGTGGTGTTTGTTTCCTGTTGGAGATGTAATTGTTTTTTTACCTTTTTTTGTTGTAGGTGCAAGTTGTCCTCCTGTCATTCCGTAAACTTCATTATTTATACAGATAATAGTCATATTTGTGTCTCTTCTTGAGCTATGTATTAAATGGTTTGTTCCAATGCTTGCTAGATCTCCATCTCCGCTTACTAGAACTATATTTAATTTTGGGTTTGCTCTCTTTATTCCTTCTGCTACTGGAATCGCTCTTCCATGTAATGTGTGTACAGTATCTAGATTGAAATATCCTGATGTTCTTCCTGCACAACCAATGCCTGAGACCATTACAGTGTTATTCTTTTTTAGTTTTAGGTGTGCGAGAGCTTTAGCTGTCTCTTTCATTACTAATCCGTTTCCACATCCAGGACACCATGTAGTTGGAAGACGTTCTGTTTTTAGGTAATCTTTGAATTCTTTCATTTTATAGTTTGTGTTTTATGTTGTTTAGGGAGTAATCTCCTCCTAACATACTTATACCTTGTATTATTTTTCCTGTGGCTTGTTCAATCTCTTTTTTGTATTGTCCGTCATTCATCTCTATCACAATTACTTTTTTATAATGGCGAACAGCTCTTTTTAGTTCACCTAGTATTGGAAATAATCTTATTGGTCTGAATATTGAGAACTTTTTTGATAATGGTGATATAATTCTTGATGTTATTCCATAAGCAATAATTAATGTGTCTGATTTCTCATTTCTGATATATTCATAAAATGAGTATCTGTCTGCGGTTTTTAGGATTTCTTTTTTTCTTTTTAGTAAAAATCGCTTATAGTGTTCTTTATCCCTTGTACACGGGGCGTTGTTTTTAGACAGTACTCCTGTGAAATGTCTTGTGTGTTTTCCGATAGATGGAGTTGTTCTTTTTACTATTCTACATTTAATCTTTTTTAGATCCACTGTTTCATACAGATGAGATAATAGGGCGTCACTTAATAGAATTACTGGACTTTGTGATTCTTCTGCAGCGTTAAATGCTTCTATTGTTATTTTGTAACATTCTTCTACACTATTTGGATAGAATACGATTGTTTGTTGATCTCCATGTCTTCCATATACTGATTGCAGGACATCTCCTTGTGAAGGGAGTGTTGGCATTCCTGTGGATGGGCCAACTCGTTGACAGTTTGCTATTACTATTGGTGTTTTTGTCATATAGGCATAACCAATGCCTTCTTGCATAAGGCTAAATCCTGGGCCAGATGTTGAGGTGAATGATTTTCTTCCAGCCATGCTTGATCCAATTATCATATTTATGGCTGCTAGCTCATCTTCTGTTTGTATGAATTTCAAAGAGTTTTTTGCATGACCAGCTATAGTATGCATTATTTCAGAAGAAGGAGTTATAGGATAACCTGCGAAAAAGCCTAGACCTGCTTTTATTGCTCCTAACGCGATTGCGTCATTTCCTTGAACGAGTCTTTTTGCCAATTTTCCTCCTCTTTTTGATTGGTTTTTTCTTAATTTTAGTTATTTTTCTTTTTATTGTAAGTATATCTATAGCTATATCTGGGCAGTATTTCTCACACATATGGCAACTTATACAGAGTCCTCTTGAGTGTAGAATGTTATGTTTGAAGAATAGGTTGTTTACAGGGCAGATATTTATGCAGTTATTGCACAGTTTACATCTTTGTTTATTCCATTTAATGGGGTCCTTTCTAGCAATAGCTACCTTTTTCACCTCTTTTTTTGGTCTCCCCTTTTTCATTTATGTTGTTTTTGGTAGTTAGATCTTTTAAATCTTTTGGTTATGAGAGTTAATTTTATATACTATATAGTATGAGAATGTACTATGACTCAGTTATCTCCAGAACAACAGGAGGCTTTGAATAAGCAGAAAGAGCAATGTCCTTTTTGTAAGATTGTTAAAGGAGAGATTCCTTCTAAGAAAGTATATGAGGATGATTTGATAATTGCTGTATTAGATATTAATCCTGCTTCAAATGGACATATTCTTGTTATGCCTAAAGAGCATTATCCAATAATGCCGTTAATTCCAAAAAATGAGTTTGAGCATCTGTTTTTTAAGACTAAGGAACTTTCAATGTGTATTAAGGAGGCGATGCTTACTTTTGGAAATACTATTTTTATTGCAAATGGTTTTGCTGCTGGGCAGCAGAGCAATCATTTTATGCTTCATATTGTTCCTAGAGAAGAGAATGATGATCTAGATAATTTTATGTTAAAGAAAGTAGATGTTGATGGTGCTAAGTTGGAAGAGGCATTTAAGGTTTTATCTAATAATTTGCCTTTAATGTTAAAAAAGAATTTAGGTGAAAGTGGTAAACAACCTTCTGGTGTTGCTTATTCTAAAGATGAATTAATTAATTTAGTTGAACAGAATCCTCAGTTGAAGACTTTAATAACTACGAAGCCTGAGGAATTTAAGCAACAGATTGTTATGAATCCGCAATTAAAGGCGTTGTTTGAGAAGGTGGATGTTGATGAGATAATTTCCCATTTTAATCCTACTGCAGAAGTTAAGGAGGAAGTAAAAGTTGCTTCTTTTGATGAGTTGAAAGCTATTCTTGATACTAATCCTATGATTAAAGATATGTTAATGAATGATCCTATTGAGTTTAAGCAGAAAATTGAGGAAGTTCCTCAGTTGAAGCAGATTTTTGGTGGTGTTGATCTTGATCAGTTGAGAGAAAGATTAGGGGCAAAAAAGGATGATGTTATAGAAGCTTTATCTGGGAAAGAGGAAGAGCAAGTAGTCGATACTAATGTTAGTGAAGATGATGTTTTGAAAGAGTTGATGGGTGGAGATGAAGAGGGAAATGCAGATGAGGATGATGTAAAGGAAGAGAAAGAAAAAAGTGAGGAGACAAAGGATGAGAAAGAGGAGGTTGTTGAAGATAAGCCTTCTCATGGAGATCCTAGTTTAGATAATATTTCAACATTGTTTAGATGAAAATGGCATGTAAAATTTGTGAACAAATCGAGAAAAAGGAAGGAAAGATTGTGTACGAAGATGATGATGCAGTAGTTATTATACCAGATGAGATGTGTGCTGTAGGTCATCTACAAGTTATTCCAAAAAAACATGTTGAAACTATGGATGATTTGAAAGATGATATTGCTTTGAAATTCTTTTACATTGCAAGTTTTTCTGCAACTGCGATTTTTGAAGGGCTAGGTATGCAAGGTACTAATATTATGATTAATAATGGTGCAGGTAGTTCAAGAAAACATGAACATTTGATTATTGATGTGGTTCCAAGGGCAGAGAATGATGGCATTGATTTGCAGTGGAAACCAAAACAGATGAATCCACAGGATATGGAGTCAGTAATGAATAAGATCAAAGATAAGGCCGATTTGATTGGACATAAAAGAGAAAGTACAGAACCTGTTGATGTTTCTTCTGCGGATGTAGAGAAGATGGGTGATGAGGAAGAGAATTATTTAGTGAGTGGTTTATATAGGATTCCTTGATTCTTTGAGTAATATTTAAAAATAAACCTCTATTACCTTGTTATATGGGACATAATGCTTTATATGGTGTTTTGATAGCTGATACGCAGCTGAGATATGTAGATTTGACTACTTCTGATAGGCCATTGTATACTGTGAATGAGGTTGATCATACTGTGGGTGTTGGTGATTCTGTATGTTTTAATGGAGATGTTCATTTTGATATTGAGTTTTATGATAAGATGGGTCGTAGTAGAGGGAGACATATTTGTTCATTGTTTGGAAATACAAAAGGTCCTTCTAGGAATGGGCCTGTTAACTCTTTCATGGAGTTTAATGGAGGACTTTTTGATTGTTGTGAAGGGGGATTATTTGATTCTACATTAAATCCAAATGATGTAAATGGTACTTTAGTTTCTAGAACTGATGCACTTAATTCTGGTTATTGGGGATTTGTTAATTCTGTGGTTGATCCTGATCCTAGAAGAGGTTTTTATGTCTTTGCAAGAGATGGACATCAAATCGGGCCAAGAGATTTGGTTTTAGTAGGGATTGAGGATGTTACTGGAAATTATATTGTTGGTGAGAGGGCTAAGACTTTTCATTCTATGAGAAGTTCTACTTCAGTAAAAAAATCTGTTATTCTTCCTTGGCAAGGTTTTGAGGGAGAGGATAATGATCGGTATGACTTTTCTATTTTAACTACTTTTTTTCAGGGTGTTTTATATCTAAATAGTGAAATGATTCATAATTCAGATGCAGGGAATGGCATTGTCATGTTTCGTAATGTTGAGTTAGTTAATCATGATAGGGATGCGTTAGATATTATTTGTTCTGGTAGCGGTAGAGAGGTTCATAGAATGTTGATTAATCTAGATGAGAGAAGGGTTGTTGATAGGGAAGCTTTGTGTGTTGGTATGACCAAGCATATCAATAGTATAACTCCTGTAGTGGATGATAGGACACATGCAATGTTAGTGAGATTGGGAAGAAAGATTGGTAATGGATCTACTGATTATCGTCCTTAAACAAACATTCTTAGAATTAGGATACTTACTCCTGCGACTAATGGAATTGAAATATTGTCGTTGATAATTCTATGGTGGAATTCAATTTCCATTGCTTCTGCAAGCATTGCAAAGAATGATGCTACTAAAGCTTCTAAAGGGGAGACAAAGAATAATGCTCCTAGGAATGAGACAATAATTCCTGCGATACTTCCTTCAATAAATTTAACATCACTTAAAGGATGTTTTATTTTACCGTAGAATGCTCCTAGGTAATGTGAGATTGAATCTCCTAGTGAGAGAATTATAATTGATGCTAGTGCGATATCTTTTGGGAATAATTTAATTGCTAATAAAGCTCCGATAAAAAAGCAGATTGCACCTTTGCCTGGGTGATCTCCTGGGCGTTCGAATGTTTCTAAGAGTTTTGTTATTAGTGGTATTCTTATTTTTAATGAGATGTATGAAAGAATTATCCCTATACTTAATATTGTTAATAATGTCCAAGGGCCAATTAAGTCAAAAGCTAATAATGTTGTTATTGTTATTCCTAGAATTACATGGAATATTTGTCGTCGTAATTCAAACTTTTTATCCATTTATAACACCAGGTACTTGTTTTTTATGTGAATAACTATTGTTGTTACTAGATATCCTAGTAATGCTCCTGCGATTATGTCTGTCATATAATGACTTAATAGGTATAATCTGCTAAATGCGATAAGTATGAAAAAGGTTATCCAGAAGAAGTTTAATCTTGGATAAACTTTTGTTAGGATTGGTAGTGTGCATGCTGTTATTGCTGTGTGTGTGCTTGGGAAAGAATATCTGAGTAGGTCTGTAAAGAATTCTGTGTCTATTGGACGTTCTCTTGAGATAATCAGTTTTAGGATTACTGATAGTCCTGCTGTGATAATAAATGTTATTGCTAATGGGACAATATATTCTTTCTTTTTTTCATTCCACATAAATAATAATGGGATTAAGACTAGGATTACTGTTATTAGGATTGAGTTTGTGATTATAGAGAAGAGGTAGGTTAATAATGGTGTTTGTATTGATTGGATGAATGCAATAATTTGTTTGTCTAAGAAGAAGGTTATTATTAATAGAATTGCAGCTATTATTATGATGTATAAGTTTCTTTTTTCTTTTTTATGGATATCTGATTTCATATTGTTTTGATAAAGATGTGGAACAGTTCACTCCCTGTGATTACTACTAATGATACAGCTGTTCCTGCAATTAAAACTCCTATTGCGTTTGCTATTATGAATTTTTTAAGTGGGAGTCCTAATAGATATGATCCAAGTGCTCCGCTATAACTACCTGAACCTGGGAGTGGAATTCCTATGAATATTGAAACTCCTAATTCTCCGTATTTTTCAACATATTTGTGAATCTTTTTCTGCGTTTTTTCGACATAATGTGAATAGATTTTGTTTATTATGTTAATTCTTAGGAATAAATGAATGAATTTGTCTAGAAATATGTATATCATTGGTCCTAGAATCATGTTTGTTATAACACATGTTAGAATTACTATTATTGGTGAGATTTCTGAGTATTGTATTAATCCGTATGGAATGCTAGCTCTAAGTTCTAGGAATGGTAGAAATGTGACTGCAGCAATGATTAGTATTTCTTTGAGCATTTTTATATGGATATAGTTTATGTTTATATATGTTTTTCTGTAATATTGGTAATTTTTATAAATTAATTCATTCTGTAGTTTTTTATGTCAGAATATGAAGGAAAAATATTAAGTTGTGTTATCGCGATATTGAGGTATCAAGATAAGATTCTATTGATCAAAAGGAAGAAGGAGCCATATATTGGTAAGTATGCTTTGATTGGCGGGAAGGTTGAGTTTGGTGAACAGATAACAGATTCTGCAATTAGGGAATCTATTGAAGAGACAGGTATTAGACCGATGAATTGTGAGTATAAGGGATATATCCATGAGATTGTTAGGAATAATGGCAAAGAGAGGTTTCATTTTGACATGCATTTGTTTTTGTTGGATTTGCCTCATTTGAATTTTGTTGAGTCTGATGAAGGGAAATTAAAGGCTTTTAAGATTGATGAGATTAAAGAAAATAAAGACGATTTTATTCCTTCTGATTATTTGATGATAAAAGAGGCGATGAAAGAAGAGAGACTATCACATTATTCTCTGATTGAAGAAGAGGGGAATAAACATAGACAGATTAGATTTGAGAGAATTTAGCTTTCTTAGTTCTTTCTTTAATATATTCTGTGTTTATTAGGTATTTAATTAAATCTTCTGCTTTTCTGAATTCTCTGTCTACTTTTGCGTATAGTCTGTTTTCTATTGTGTATGTTTTTTTATGTTTTTCTTTGAATTTCTTTGCAGCGATCTTTGTTTTTGTTGGTGGACCCATGTGTTCTTTTTGTTTACTTAATGTTTCTTTCTTTGTTATGAACCAGAGCAATGCTTTCTTTTTGTCCCATTGCCAATCTTTGTCATATGTTGTGAATTCGTTTAGTGTTAATTGTTTTGATATATATTGAAATACCTTAAGTATCTTTGTTCCGACAATGTCTTCTTTGCCTTTTAGTGATTCTGCTTCAATGACTGATAGATTACTGTTTAAAGTGTTAGCTAGTTGTTTTAAGTCGTCAATTGTTACTTCTTTCTTTTGAAAGAATTCTTTTGATGGGTTATTTAAGAATTTTCTAGCTGAACTCTTGAATTTTTCAAATCTTTCTATACTTAGTGCAGCTACTGCGTTTCTTTCTGGTTGAATTGGATCAATTATTATTAAAGGGGATGTCTTTTTTGATTTGTTTAATGTTTTTAGTGCTTGTTTAGAGTCTTTGTAATGTTTAGAAATATCAATAACCTGGTTTACTTTCCATTTTAGGCTTTCTTTTAGTAGGTTTTCGAATCCGTTGTAGTAAATTACTAAGATATCAAGTACATGTCCGCTGAATCCGTTTATGTAGCTTTCTGCACCATAGACTTTTTGAGCTTTGCAAAATAGTTTTGCTAAGATTATTTCATTCTTTAGTTTTGAATTTAGATGTTTTTTTACCCATGCAACGTGTAAAGGACTCATGTCTGTTACGTTTAGAGCTTTTTTTGGGTCTTTTACTTTTAGAACTGGGATTATTTCATAGTTTATGTTGTCTATTTTTAGTTGAAAGTAATCTCTTGATCCATGTACTTTTGTGGGTTTTAGTGATTTGAGTGCTGTTTGTAGTAGTTTTGATATGTTTTTGTCTTTGTAATCGTAATCGAATCTAACAAAGATATCACAGTCAAAGTCGTTCTTTAGGAATGTACCTTTTGCAGCACTACCTCCTAACATTACCTCTGCTTTGATGTTCTTTTTTATTTTGTTTAGAGTTTTATCTACTTTAATCATAATTTCTTTTGATTCCTTGGGATTTGTTCTATTTTCCTTTATTATTTCTGTTAGTATTGATTTCATAGTTGAATATAGAAATATGTTAGAATATTTATAAATATTGGGGTTTATTTAAGGAAAAAAGAAATTATTTAGCAGGTTTTTCTTCTGCCTCTTCGATAGCTGCATTCAGGTACTTTTCAATGGAGTTTCCTAATCCTAATGCTTCTTCATTTTCCATTGCTCTATATCTGATCGACTTTCCTTGGCCAATTTCTATTCTGAATCTGTTCTGTCTCCCATATGTTGAATCTCTTTCTCTAAAATCTAAGTCTTTTGGGTTCTCAGATGTAACCTCTATTTTTGTGCCTTCTGTAAATTTGAAATTATCTGGTTGAGTTATATAATTTACATCCATATAATGTTCTACAATGTATGCTGCTATGTCTTCCGGGTTTTCAAAATATCTTGTAGAACCATCTTTTGTTATTGGTTCCCATCTGGTTTTTACTTTACCTTGAATGAAATACTCTGGTTTGATATCAGCGCCCTCTCTAACAACGACATTGAATTCACTAAATCTATCATCAATTGTATCCATTTTATTCCTCTCAACCAAAATAAGCAGGTTTTTCAGTCTTCATTTGTTTGCCTTTTGCAGAACTGAAGAATTCTCTGACATCTTTGTAAGCTTGTTTGATTTCTTCTGTTGCGGATGCTCTTACTTTCTCTAAAGCTTTTTCAAAGTATTTGTTGTTAACTTCTTTTGCTTCCATGTTATCTCTCAGAGTCATTATTGCTGCTTCTCTGCAGATGGCTTCAATATCTGCTCCAACATAGCCTTCTGTTTTTTTAGATAACTCTTTTAGATTAACATCTTTTGCTAATGGCATCCCTTTTGTATGGACGTTGAATATTCTTTCTCTTCCTTGTTCATCTGGAACATCTGCAAGAATAATTCTATCAAATCTTCCAGGTCTTAGTAATCCTGGATCTATGATGTCTGGTCTGTTAGTTGCTGCGATTATAACTACATCATGTAGGTCTTCTAGTCCATCAATTTCTGTTAATAGTTGGTTTACAACTCTTTCTGTTACATGTGATTCTGAAGACATGCCTCTTCTTGGAGCTAATGAATCCATTTCATCAAAGAATATTATTGTTGGAGAAGTTTGTCTCGCTTTTTTGAAGATCTTTCTAACGCCTCTTTCTGATTCGCCGACCCATTTTGAGAGAAGTTCCGGCCCTTTTACAAGAATAAAGTTAGCTTGTGATTCGTTTGCAACTGCTTTTGCTAAAAGTGTTTTTCCTGTTCCAGGTGCACCATATAATAGGATTCCTTTTGGAGGTTTTACACCTAGCCTTGTAAAGCTTTTTGGGTGTTTTAGTGGCCATTCAACAGCTTCTATTAGTTCTTGTTTTACATCTTGCATTCCCCCAATGTCTTCCCATTTGACGTCAGGTATTTCAACAAGAACCTCTCTTAATGCGCTAGGTCTAACTGTTTTTAAGGCTTCTATGAAATCTTTGTTTGTTATTTTTAATTTTTCTAGTAACTCTTTTGGGATTGGTTCATCCTCTTTTAGCTTTATTTCAGGTAATAATCTTCTCAAAACAACCATTGCAGACTCTTTTGCTAATGATGATAGGTCTGCACCAACAAAGCCGTGAGTTATTTCTGAAAGACTCTCAAGGTTAACATCTTTTGTTAGTGGCATGTTTCTAGTGTGAATTTTTAGAATTTTTAATCTTGCATCTTTTCCTGGAACACCGATCTCTATTTCTCTGTCAAACCTTCCAGGTCTTCTTAATGCAGGGTCTAGACTGTCTGGAATATTTGATGCAGCTATAACTACAACTCTTCCTCTTGATTTTAGTCCGTCCATTATTGCTAAAAGTTGTGCAACAACTCTTCTTTCTACTTCCCCTCTGCTTTCTTCTCTTTTTGGAGCGATTGCGTCAATTTCATCAATGAAAATTATAGAAGGTGCGTTCTTTTCTGCATCTTCAAACTTTTTTCTTAGATTTTCTTCTGACTGGCCGTAGAATTTTGACATAATTTCTGGGCCGTTAATTAGAATGAAATGAGAATTTGTTTCGTTTGCAACTGCTTTTGCTAAAAGTGTTTTTCCTGTTCCAGGCGGTCCGTGTAAAAGGACACCTTTTGGTGGTTCAATGCCCAAACGTTCAAATATTTCTGGATGTTTTAATGGTAATTCAACCATCTCTCTGATTTTCTTTATTTCTTCTTTTAGTCCACCAATATCCTCATAAGTTACTTCTAAGACTTTTTCTTCTGTTAATTCAACAGCTTCTGGATTGAATTTAATTTCTGTGTTTTCTGAGATAATAACTGCTTGTTTTGGATCTGTTTCTGCTACAATAAATTTAATATCTGAGAAACCAAATCCAGTCATATTTTCATCAAGCATTGAGAATATGTCGTTGAAAAATGGGGAACTGCCCATTGTTCTTCTTCTTCTATTGGTTCCACCTAATGAGACAATGTCTCCTTTTTGTACTGCTCTTCCTAAAAGTCCTCTTTTGAATATAATTGGAGATGCTCTGATGATTATTCCTTTTTGTGCAGGAGCTATTACAACTTTTTTTGCTTCTTTTATATCTGATTTTTTTACAAGAACTGTTTCGCTTATTCCTGTTTTTGCATTTCTTCTTACAACACCATCCATTCTTATGATATTTAATCCAATATCTCCTGGATATGCTCTGTCAACAATGCCTACAGTTGTTCTTTCTCCTTTAATCTCTACAATGTCTCCTGGTCGTACACCTATTTGATGCATAAAATTAGAATCAATCCGTACAATACCTTTATTTACATCGTCCTGAATAGCTTCAGCGACTTTTAGTTTAATCTCTTTTCCAGTCATGGAAACTCACCCTTTTTATTCTACTTTTACTTTTGGTAATGGAACTGGCGGTGGAAGATTTATTTCTTTGCTTATTATTAAAGCTTGTATATTGCATCTTCCTAATATTGCGTTTAATGTTTCTCTCATTACATCATTTGGTAATTTCTTTTCTTTGCTCCATTTTGTAAGTGTTTCTTCAATTTTTCCTGGTTCTTCTAGGAATATTAGATTTCCGTTTAGTTCAATGTTTCCAAAATTTGGTTCATACTTAGATGTGTATACAAATGTAAATTTTAATCCATCTTGTGTTTGATTTCCTAAAGAAAGATTTGATTTTTCAACGTCTTTTACTACAACATTATTGCTAATATTTACTTTTCCCTTTGTACTTTCAAGTTTTTCAGCTTGAATCTTTGTAAAATTTAATCCTACGATTGCCATATTATCACCTTGGTTTTTGATGTTTTTGGAAGAGTGGGCTTCTTTATAAATATTCCTAATTTGTATATTGTATTTAAGAACATTTATAAATGAATATTGAATTCTTAGTGTATGGTTGATTCATTTTCAAAGCGATATAAAGGGATAGATAAAGAGAAGGTCAAGAAGGCTCATGATACTAATTATGTTGAGGCTTTGGAGACTTTGGATGATTGGACTCCTGTTGAGGGATATGACTTTAATGAGAAGTTCGATTTTAAGAAGTTTATGGACTCTTATTTTACTACTGGTTTCCAAGCAACAAATTTAGCTTTAGCTGTTCGTACTATTAAGGAAATGAGGAAGAATAATGCAACTATATTCTTGGGTTTTACAAGTAATATGGCTTCAGCGGGTGTTAGGGAGATAATTGCTTGGTTGGTTAAGAATAAAATGGTTGATGTTTTGGTTACAACTGCTGGTGGTGTTGAGGAAGATGTTATTAAGAGTTTAAAACCGTTTGTTATTGGTAACTTTTCAACACCTGGAAAGTATTTAGTTAATAAAGGAATTAATAGGACAGGAAATTTATTTATTCCAAATGATAGGTATTTATATTTTGAAAAATTATTTAATGGTTTTTTAGAGAAAATTTATTTGAAGCAGAAAGTAATAAATTCTGTTGATTTTGTTTATGAACTTGGTAAGGAAGTTGATGACGAGAACTCGATTGTTTATTGGGCGACAAAGAATGAGATTCCTTTGATTTGTTTACCTATTACAGATGGATCAATGGGTGATTTGATTTATTTTTTTAAGCAAAAACATCCTGATTTTAAATTAGATATTTCTGATGATATTGTTACGATTACAAACATTGCGTTGAATGCAGAGAAAACTGGAATAATTGCTTTAGGTGGTTCTGTTCCAAAACATCAGATTGCGAATGCAAATCTCTTTAGAGAAGGGGCTGATTATGCTGTTTATGTAACAACAGCTCATGAAGGAGAAGGGTCAAATGCAGGAGCAAACCCGGATGAGGCAGTGAGTTGGGGAAAGATAAAAGAGGACGCAATGATGGTTAAGGTTGAGGGCGATGCAACAATACTCTTTCCGTTGATTGTTGCCGGTGCTTTTAAAGAGATGTGATAAACTTTTTATATTGAGTTAGATTTCTGTTTTTATGAATTATGCTTTAACTGTTGCAGGAGGGAGAGGAGAATGAGTGATGATTTATTTGCATTTGTTGATAGAGTGAAAGTTGAAGAGGATAATGGTACTGCGTTATCTTTGTTATCTAGACAAGCAGAGAGTGCAGGGAATTTTAGATTAATGAGAGATGCTAATGTTGCGTTGGCTAGAGTTAGAAATGGTGATGATAGTAACCATCTTTTTATTACTGAAACACATAATGCAGCTCGATGGTATGAACATAGAGATGAATTCTTAAAAGCAGCAGAGATGTATGAAGAAGCCGGTAGTTTTGATGATGCTGTTCGAATGTATGTGGAAGATGGTCATGATGATTTGAATGAGAGACTTGCGCATTTGACTGTTGTTCATGGTTTGGATATTAGGTATGGTTTAGAGTTGAGGTCTGGAAGAAGAGAGTTTAAAGAAGGGTTTGATGATTTAAAGACTGTTGCGAAAAAAGATGGTATTGATCCTGCTACTGTTCAAGAAGGAGGATTATATCTTGCTCAACAATTTGTAGGAACTCCTAAAGGAAAGATGGATAATCAGGAATATAGGGGTTTATTTGAACAAAGTATGACTTATCTTATGGGGTCTGATACAGATGGATCAATTGAGTTAGGTCTTAGGTTATGTGATGATTATAAAAGAAAATTAGATCTCGGATTGGCTGATATTTCTCCTGATTCTGTAAGGGTCAGAAATTTAGGATGGTTTTTTGTTGGGATGGAAGGTAAGGGTAATAAAGCTTCAGAAGCTATACAATATTTTACTAAAGAAGCTAAACATGAGGTTGGTTTAGCTGCGAGAAAAAAGAAGGGTAGAGGTAATCCCTCTTGTGCATTTCAACAGGAAGTAGATGCTTGGGAAGAGGTTGAAGAGCCTGGGAGACGGTATTTAGAAGCTGCAATCAAGATTGGTTTGCATAATGGTTTAAGTGAGTGGACTGAAGGAATTGCAATGACTTATTTCCCTGCAGGACATGAAGTTAGGATTGGTGTGTTTGAGAAGTTAGGGTTAACAGAGAGATTAAAAAGTGATTACAGAGAGACAGAGAATGTTGTTGCGTATGCTGCTTTGGAATAACTAAAACTTATGTTTTCCTCTAAAGACATCAATTAAATAAGGTATTAAGAAGACAGCTACAAATAAAACAATAATAATTATCGGATTGTAAACTACATCTAAATTAAATCTTTCTCCGACATTACGGATTAGTTTAATTAATAAAAATATATCTAAGACTGCAATCAATGGGACAACTACTCCTGCGATTATGTGATGTTTATCGCCTAGGTGTTCTATTGAATGTATTAAGAAGTTAAATAAGAAACCGAACAGGATTCCAAATAAACCGATTATTACATATAACTCTTTTCCTGACAAAATTATAAACAAAGGTACAAGGATAAGAACTCCTAAGAAATTACACATTAATAAAACAATTAAAGAAGTTATGTAAATAAATCTGTCAATCTTGTCTCTGACTTCGACATGACTTTGTTTTATGTGGTGAAAAATCTTTCCTGTTTTGTTTATTTCGTGTTGTGCCCAGCCTTTTTCTCTTAGTTTATCTTTAGACTTAGAATCTATCATTACATTATGTTTTGATAAAACTTCTTAATAAATGTTTGTATCTATGTTTTAATGAAACCCCTTAATAGATGTTTATATATCGGTTCATCTATTGGTGGTTCTTTAGAAGACTCGTACTTTGATCCTATTAGTAATGCAGCTAGTTTTTTATATGCTTCTGCAGCAGGTGAGTCTGGGTGTGTGTGAACTACAGGGTTTCCAAGTTGTTGTGATGCTCTGATTCGGTGATCTTCTGGTATCTCTCCTACAACTGGACATTCTAAGTATGATTTTATACTGTTTGGATCCATTTCATAGTTATCTCTTCTTACTCTGTTTACTATAGCTCCGACAATAGGTTTTCCATAATTTCTAACTAATTTCACGGTTTTTCTGGTGTCAGTAACAGAAGACAGATCAGGTGTAGTTACAAATAAGATATAGTCAGATGCTTTTATTACTGATTCTGTTTCTTTATCTAAACCAGGAGCGCTATCGATTATTACTGCTTCGCTTTTTCCTTTAAGATCACTCATTGCATCAGGGATTTTTATTCCTTCAATATCTTTGTTAAAGTAAGCGGTGCTTCCACCTATTATTTTTATTCCGCTTGGGTGTGAGTAGATAGTATTTTCAATCTTTGTTTTTCCTTGTAGAACGTCATGGATTGTTGTTTGGAGTTTTGTGATCCCTAGTTGCACTGTTAAGTTAGGGGTTTCAATATCTCCATCAACTGTTATTACATCCCTACCAAAATCAGAAAGAGCACTACTTAGATTAATTGCAGTGGTTGTTTTGCCTACCCCTCCTTTTGCAGATATGATTCCTATGAATTGAGTCATTGGTTTTCAATATTATGTAGTAGGTATTACTACTATTTAAGGTTTATTATATGTATTATTCTTTTAAGAATTCTATTAAGTATCTCATATATTTCTTTGCTTTTTTATAATATTCTGTCACTGTATCTATGTCAACATTTAATTCTTTGTCTTCGAGATGGGTTATCATTGTTACATGTCTTCTGAATTCTGTTGTTCTGCTGAACTCTGCTCTTATTATTTTTCTTAGTAATAAATAGAATTCAATCATCTCATGAAGTTTATTTTCATCTGGATAGATTTTTCTTAATTCATTGCATTTCATCATTGGTGAGTTTGGAATTTCACCTATTCTTCCTTCATTTTCTGCTTTTTCTAGAAGTCCGTTTATTATACAATCAAATGTTGTTATTAATCTTTCAATAACATTTCTTAGAACATCAACTGTTCTTGTATATTTTAAACTTACATATATCAGATGATCTACTCTTTTCAATTCTTCTGTTGCTTCAATTATTAAGTTTTCCATTATTTAATCCTGATCTTGTGTTCCACTTCTCGTATAAAAGACTTTGCTTTTTTGATATAATTTCCAATGTTTTCTGCAGATATGACTTTCATATCAAAATCTTCAGTACATATAACAAATTTATCTTGTCTTCTGAATTCTACCGGACTCTTTTTATGTTTTTTTATGATTTCGTACACATCTTGTATTAAAAATATATACTCTTTGTCAAAATTGTATCTTCTTGCTGAACGTGCTTTGAAAATGTTAAATAGGTTAATAAAGTCATCTTTGAATGGAGGTATCTTTTTATAATAAAGTTCATAGTAGAGTAGGCTTCGCATGGTGTTTGTTAGTGCGTTTGATACCTTTTCTGTAATTACTAAAAGTAGTTTTGGGTCGTTTATGAACTGATGTGTTATTGTTAACATATGGTCAGCTGTCTGAAGATTCTTTTTTGCATTTTCTAGTGCAATCTGGAAATCTTTAGGATTTTTCATGATTAGGAAAAGTAATAGCTTGAGTACAAAAAGCAGAGGTACCAATTATGTTTGGACACAGTCCGTTAGATAAGTTGAGCCCCCATAAGCTTTTTGATGTACAGCTATTACCCTAAATATAACTAATACATATCCGTATATAAATTTTTTCCTAAGAAAGTCCTCTAAATTCTTCTACATTGGCAAATAGGGCTTCTAAGCCAGTTTTAAGGCTGTCTTGGTCTGAGATCATATTGTGGGTGTGAGGGAAGATTATCCATTTTCTATCAAAGTTTGATTCAGGATTTACAAAATATATGCTTATTTTTGGAGATTTAGCTAATTTTTCCCAATATTTTATAAGATTATTGAGATTTTCTCTTGTATTAAGACATATTAGTGAAACATATTCTCCTTTTTCAGATAGTTCAATTATTTTTGAGAATGAGTTTGTTTCTGGCTCGATTATGAATGTCTGTTTTTTCTCTTTGTATTTAACAATCAGTACATTGTCTTTTTCTTTTATCTCAACTATTGACTTATTTATGATATCTTTATGTCTTAGGAACTCAGTTGTCCAATCTTTGAGATACTTTGTTATTTTGTCCATATTTTGTTGTTTTTTAGTTTCAAAGTTTTTATATTTTTTTATATTGGGGTTGATGTAAGACAATAATGCTGCGCTCCGTTCTAGTTTGTAATTAGACATTGTCAGCAACTTTTAGCTTTAGTACTTCCATATCATATTACTTCGCTAGGCAGCATTAATGCTGTAGTTGGAACTATTGTCGTTGAAGGGGTAGGAGACGAAAGATTTTTAAAGTTAAATGCCCGAAAAAATGAAAAAGAGGTTGTTATTGTGAAAAATATGATTGATCGTAAGTATGTTGTTGATCATCTTAGAGGTTATGTTATTTTCCAGCTTGAGCAAGGTTATAATATCAAAGATGTTAAAGAAGTTCTTCTTGGTTATGGGTATCACGAGGGGTTAGTCGATGATATCATTGGTAGGGTAAAAGAGCTTAATGTTGGTGTGAAGAGGCACTCAAAGGCTGCTATGAATAAGATGAATAAGGATCTTTATTGTTATCTTGAGAATATGCTTATTGATTTTATAATTAAAGAACATAAACAAGGTTATTCCCTAATTGCGATTAAGAGTGCGTTAATTAATTATGGACATCACCCAGATATGGTTGAGAAGGCTGTTAAGGCGATAAAAGCTGGTAAAGTTTATGATTTTGGTGTTAATTGGAGTATGGGGATTTCAAGACATATATTATTTTCATTTTGTCTATTAGTTGTTTTTATCTTTGTTGTGTTTGTAAGTATGTCGACGAATGTGTCTATTGGTACTGTGTTGTTGAGTTTTTGTCCTGCAATGATTACCTTGGTGTTAGTTGATGTTTTATTGGGGTTAGTGAGTGATAAGATATTTAGAAGTTTTCTTCCATTTATTTCAATGTTATTTTGCGTTGGATTGTTTGTAATTGCTGTTCAATATTTTCCTTTGATAAGACAGACAGATACTGATGTTTTGATAATATTGAATGTAGGTATTGCGTTTGTGTCGGCGTTGATTATAACTTTTTTATCTAAGAGAGAGCTTGTTGAAAAGGTTGTTGAGAAAGATGTCGGAGTTAAAGATGCTGTTAAATTTCTTGCAAAAGGAGATGTTAAGGTTAAGAAAGAGGATAAGACAGCTAAATTAGTGAAACCTGTTAAGAAGAAGGTTGAGTTGAAGAAGGTTTAGCTACATCTGAGCAGATTCCTAGACAAAATCTGATAACTGTTTCTAATTTAAATTTGAAACATCAGATTTTATTATTTTCTCTGCTTCTCTTCTGCCCACCTGCCTCCCCTGATGGATGTAGCACTTTATGGTGTTTAAACCAATCGAAACCTTTATATTACTCAAGTATTGGGTTTTTACTATTATGTCATGGGTAGAGGTGTTAAAAGGAGGTATTTTTCAGAATATTGATAATCAGTTAGGTCTATATCTGCTTTTAGGGTTGATTCCGCTGATTCTGCTATATTTAATTAAGCCAAAGCCTCATGAGAAAACTATCCCTTCATTGATGTTTTTGATCAGGAATGTGCAAAAAGAGACAAGACATTCTTTCCTAAGAAGGTTTGTGCAAGAGTTTCTATTTTTCCTACAATTTTTGATAATCATAATGTTGGTTACTTCTGCTACTCACCCTTTTATTAAAACAGATAAGATGGTTGATGCAGAGTTTACAGTTTTAGTTCTAGATTTGAGTGCTAGTTCAAATGTTAAGGATGGGTTGACTTCTAGGTTTTCTAGGATAATTGATGAGGCAAAAGATAATCTAGATGGAGAGATTAGTATTGTTCTAGTAAAAAATGAACCTTTTATTGCTTTAGACGGAGAGGATAGGGGTGCTGCTATTGATGTTTTAGCGACTCTTGAACCAACATCTTCTTTATCTCCTATTGGTACGAGTATTCTTACTGCAGGTAATCTTTTGAAAGATAAAAAAGGGAAGATAGTTGTGATAAGTGACTTTGTTGATACAGGTGGAATAGATCCTTGGGTGGCTAAGAAAACTTTAGAAGCAAAAGGACAGATGGTTGAATTTATTGATATTAAAAAAGAGGGAGAGAATGTAGGGATAGTTGATGTACAAAGTACAGAAGATGAGTCTTTTGTTATTGTAAAGAATTATAATGAAGAGTTAGATGATGTTACTGTTTTAGTTAATAATGAAAAATATTATTTGAGTATAGGTCCTGGGATGAGTGAGAAATTAGAATTTATGCATGATAGCGGAGTTAATACTGTTAAATTAGATTCTGGAGATAGTTTTTCTTTGGATGATACTGTTTATATCAGTATTCCTGAAGAGAGGATTATTAGGGCGTTGATGATAACTAATGATTATGCTAATTATATTGAGCCAGTGGTTAGTGCTTATGCTGAGGCTTGGAATGACAATTTAATATTAGAGGTTGCAAATCCTCCAGTTTTGCCGGTTATTAATCATGACTTGATAATAATTGCAGGTGTTGAGACTGGAAAGCTTCCAAAAACAATTATTAAAAGAATAAAAGAGTTAGTTGAGGACGAAGGTAGTGTTCTGGTGGTAGTTGCACAGGATGATTTAGATGATTTAGATTTTGAAGATGAATTGCCTGTTGTAGTCGGAGACGAGATATTTGTTGAATCTGTTGTTTATAATACTTATGTCCTTTCACAGGCGACATCTGAAATTAATTTTGGTACAGTGTCTAGGTATTTTTCTGCATCTGCAAAAGAAAATGCTGTTGTACTTGCTGAATCTCAAGAAGATCATCCTCTGGTTGCTTATCATGATTATGGTGAAGGAAAGGTTGTTTATTATGGGTTAATTGGAGAGTATAGTACGTTTAAGCATGACATATCTTATCCATTATTTTGGCAAGGGTTTATAGATTATCTTGTGAATAGAGAGACTGTAGAGTTACTTAATTTTGCGGTTGGAGATAAACTTGTTTTTGATGACGAGATTGATGTAAAGTCTCCTTCAAATACATTTAAGACTGTACAACTAGATTTTGATGAGACCGGCATATATGAGTTTAAGGGGAATACTGTTGCATGTAATTTATTAAGTAAAGTTGAGTCAGGTATTAATTATCTTGATGAGGGTTCAGATGATTTGTTATTAGTTCCAGATTCACAGATACAGATTAAACAGAGTCTTACAAAATACTTTTTAATAGCATTCTTGATATTTTCATTTTTTGAGTTGTTTTATATTAAATACAGAGGTGATTTATAATTATCATTCCTTTAGATTTTATTAAATTTGAGGAACCACGATTATTCTTATTATTAATTCCTCTGTTTGCTTTGCTTATTTTCTTACTTGTAATTAATTTTGTTAGGTTTGAGAATAAAGAGAAGAAACCCAAATTAAAATTTAGGTTCTTTTTGTTTATAACAAGAGCTTTGATCATACTTTTGGTGGTTGCAGCTTTAACGTCTCCTTTTATTGTAAGAAAATCTTCTAGTGAAGGGAGTCCTTCTATAATGTTGTTAGTTGATAACTCTTCATCTATGGAGTTATTCGATGTTGATGTAGAGAAATTAAAGAAGGATCTTGAACTTTATGTTCCTGTAACTAGGGATTATATAGGTTTTGGTACTAACTCTAAATTAGGGGATAATATTTTTAGATATATGCATAAAAATAATCTTTTGTTAGTTACAGACGGCAATAATGAGAAAGATAGCATGACTTTTAAAGATTTGTCTGCTTTTTCTTTAAAATTTAATACATCGATAAATGCTATAAAGTTAGATAAGGGAAGTACTGATGTTTCAGTTTCACTAAAAGGTCCCCCTTCTACAATTGTTGATACTGATTATTATTTTGATGTGGTTTTAGATAATATCAGGGATGATGTTCATGTTATTGTAACTGTTGACGGGATGGTAATTCATGATGATACTACTGGTGTTGACGAATTTGAGTTATCGCATGAGTTTTCTTCGTTAGGTCATCACAAGATTACTGTAGAAATAACAGATGAAGATTATTTTGATGTTAATAATAAATATTATAAAGTTATTGAGGTAGTTGAGAAGCCTAAACTTCTCTATTATAGTCATAAAAATACTGTACTTGATGATGTTCTTCCGTTAAGATATGATGTTTCTAAAGTTGATAGTTTGCCTAGCAGTCTTAATGATTATTTTGCTGTAATTATTAATGACAATATGCATACAATTACAGAATCTCAGAGTAAGCTTTTTGAGAGTTATACTGATGATGGTAACGGATTAGTGGTTTGGGGTGGAGAGAATTCATTCAATGATCCAAGTGAGATTGATTTATTATTGCCTGTAAAAAGAGGGATTTCTGAGGAAGGGGAGTCTGTTTTTAATTTTATTATTCTTGTTGATTCATCAGGGTATGTGGATGAATCAATAACAGAACAGGAGAGGGTTGCATATAATTTATTGGATGTGTTAGCAGAAAGAAAAGAGACGATTAATGTTGCTATTCTTGATTTTGCGCATATGTCTCATGTAATCCACGAGTTTACTGAGGTTAGTAATTCTGCGGCTGTAAAAGCCGCGATGCTTAATTTTAATGATGTTACTGAGATTGATGGTACTGTTTGGTATAGGCCTGCTGCTATCCATGCTGGTTTTGAGAAGGCTCAAGAGTTGTTTGAAGGCAAAGAAGGTAATAATAATGTGATTCTCATTAGTGATGGAGCTATCAAGGCAGAGGTTCTTGAAAAAGGACTTAACGAGGTTAGAGTTCTAAGAGATAAGGGTGTTAGAGTTCATTCTTATTCGTTTGCAAATAAAAAATTAGATGAATCTATATTAAGAGAGGTTAGAAAGAAAATTAGTTCTGTTGGTAGAGGACTTTATCTTACTAAACCAAAAGATTTAGATTTAATGTTTGAGAAGCAGTTAGTTGTTTCTGATTTTGATCATTTTATAACAAATGATTTGGATATAAATGCGGTTGTTACAGGATATAATGATGTTGTTCCTACACCTTCTGCAAGAACATTGATTACAACAGGAACAGGTGTTCCTATTATCACTACTAATAATTATAATAAAGTTGCTGTTGTTTCTACAGACAATGGCGAGTTATGGGCTCCTGAGATGTTTAAAGATGTGAATCTAGCTATGATTTATAGGATGATTGATTGGGCTGTTGGTGATCCAAATAGGATGAAAGATGAATATGTTAGGGTGGAGGATACATCTGTTAATCATGAAACTATTGTTAGGTATAAGGGAGCAGACATACCAAGTAATGAAAAATGTAACTTTTTTGAGAAGGAGGATTATTATGAGTGTAAGTATGTTCCTTTAGATATTGGGTTTGATTATGTGTTGGGTGTTCCTTTTGCTGTAAATTATGATGATGAGTTTTTAGATGTTGGGTATAATGAAGAGATTTTGAGATATTTAACACAAGAGTCTTCAGGTTTGATGTTTCCTGCGGAAAATATTGAAGCAATTGTTGCAAAAGCAAAAGCAGATGCTCAAGTAGAGAGGGTTGAGAAATATAATATTGATTGGATTTTGTTGGCTATTGCTTTGGTTATATATATTATAGAGATTGCTGTGAGAAGGGTGCTTGAAAATAGAAAATATTAAATGTTTTAACAGTATAGGTGTTATAAAATGGGAGTATTAAGAAGAGATATTGATATAAAGCTGATATCTATGGTTGTGTTAGTTGTAGTTGCAATTGTAGGGATTACTTTGTTTTATAATTATTCTGCGAGTGATATTGTTGATAAATACGATGATCTTTCTGTAGAATTAGAGATGACTGAGAATAATTTGAGTAAAACTCGGACAAAGCTTGATAAATGTATGAGTGAGTCTAACTATGTTACACAACAGCTTAATGAGACTATTGTTTTTCATGAGGAGTCTCAGGAAGAGTTTAATGTTCTTTATGAAGAGACAAGTGATCAACTTGAGACTACTAGTGCGTCTTTAGAGGGGGCTTTAGAAGAGTTAGATACAGCTAAAAGTGATCTAGCAGATGCAGAGAGTATGGTTGTCTTTTTAGAGGATGAGTTGGCTACAGCTGAAGATAGGGTTGATACCTTTGAGTCAAAGACAGAGATAGTTGCTGATCAAGCTGGGGATTTGGATAATGTTTTAGAAAATTGTGTTAATTCAGGGGATGCTGATTCATGTATAGCTAATGTTGCTAACGAGTTTGATACGCTTTATGACGATATAAAGGAGTTTGACGATATATAAAATGGATTTTAGAAAAGTCTTAAAGGAGATTGATGCGATTAGAAATTCCATCATATTGTTTATGTGTTTTCTAGATGCATGTGTATTATTCTTGGGATTGTATTTGTTTTTCTTTTTGATTACTTTGTATCCAACTTATATTGCAGGTATATTCAGTTTTTTTTACTTTCTTTCCAAGTCATTTAAGGAAGTAAATAGTAAGAAATTAGTTGATGTTGAGAAAAGGCACCCAATATTATGGGAAAGATTAAGAACAGCTGCAGATTCAGTTGATTCACAAAATTTTATGGTTTTAAGATTAAGGGCATCTATTATTCAGAATTTAAGAGCAATTGGTATCTCTTCTTTCTTTGATATGAAGAAAATAATGAAGAGATTGGGTATTCTAGTGGGATTTTCTTTGGTTATCCTTGTTGTATCTGTTTATGGGATTCATATCATTGATATGGAGAATATAATCAAAACAACTGATTGGAGAACAACATTAAGGGACAAGTTATTAAGGGGACATATACCTGATGCCTTGCTTGGTAGGGGCGATGTTAATGATTTCCTTGAGATTGAGGATATAAATGATCAGATGAATAAGAGGGAAAGGTTTGATGAGGATGCTTTTTCAGCTGGATTGCCTTCTGATTTGTTCCAATCAGCTGATACTACTTTTGAAGAGACAATGTCAAAAAAGAAAAGAATTTATATAAGAAACTATTTTAGTAAGATTAGGAATCTAGAATAAATAAAAATGGCAGCACAAATCGAAAAACTAAAGCACACGTTTGAGACAATTTATAAAGAGATTGGAAAGGTTATTGTTGGGCAGAACGAGGTAGTTGAGTTAGTTGTAGCTTCTATGTTATGTAATGCAAATTCGTTGCTTGAGAGTTATCCTGGATTAGGAAAGACTTTATTGATAAGGACTATTGCCGATGTTATGGACTTAGATTTTACTAGAATACAGAGTACACCTGATTTAATGCCATCAGATATTACTGGAACAGAGATTATTGAAGAGGTTGGTGGAAAAAGAGTTTTTAAATTCCAACAAGGTCCTCTTTTCTCTAATATTGTGTTGGCAGATGAGATTAATAGGGCTACACCTAAGACTCAAGCGGCCTTGTTAGAGGCGATGCAGGAGAAGCAGGTTACAGTTGGTAATAAGACTCATAAATTAGATACTCCATTTTTTGTGTTAGCAACTCAGAACCCGATTGAGCAAGAAGGAAGTTTAGGATTGAGTCAGACTGTTTTTGTGAATGGTCAGTTGAAAACAGGTAGGGAACTTTTAGATTTGGTTCATGATAATTGTATTGTTGAGGATGAGAGAGGAATAAAGCTTTATGATATAAATGCATGGACTTTTGCACTAAATACCTCTGCTAAACTAGAGAAACAAAAGTGTTTTCTTTATACTTTGCCATATAAGGATGAAATGATTGAGTTGAAAACAAAAACCGGAAAAAAATTGAAAGTTACTAAAAATCATCCTTTCTTAGTTAATGATCATGGAGCGATTGTATGGAAAAAGGCAGAAGAGCTTACAAAAAAAGATTATTTAATAAATCCAGCTAAGATCTCATTTGATCAAACTCAAAAAATAATATCTCATAAAGAGGCAATTGCTTTAATGACTCAGAAACCTCTGTTAATGGAGATACCTTTTGATGAGGATTTTGCGTTTTGGATTGCGTTTTTGTTATCAGATGGTTCAATTGGGAAGAAACATGTTGAGGCTGTGCAGAAGAATTATCCTGAAGCACTTGATCGTTTTGTAAAAGTTTCTAAGAGATATGGGTTTAACCCTTCTGTGAGTATGAATCGAGGATGTAGATATGCTAGAATTTATTCAAAACCACTTGTTGAGTATTTGAATATCCGTTTTGGAGTTAAGAGTGGAATGGAGAAGGAGATACCTTCTTGGTTTTTGAGTTTTCCAGAAGAGATGAATAAAGAATTTATTAAAACATTTATTTCACTTGAATCTTCTTTAAGAGATAATAGGATTACGTTTACACAAAAGAGTGAGAAAGATCTTAATATTATTTCTTATATGCTTTTAAGAGAAGGAATTTTACCTTGGATAAGGCATGATGGCAGAATTTATAGATTGAAAATTCAAGGTAAGGACTTTATAGATTTTATTAAAAATATTGGTTGGGTTTCTGAGGAGAAAATTAGAGATATTGACCTTAATAGAGAGGTTAAATCCAGTTTTAGGGTTGTTCCTGTAGACCGGAGATCAATTTTAAGACTTGTTGAGACTTTAGGATTGAACTCATTTCATACTTTGAAGAATAGAAAGAGTATTACCTCAAGGGATTGGTATGGGAGTTATAAAGGAATTAAAGAGGGAGAGACTGTTATGTCTGTTGATTCTTTAAAAAATTTTGTTTGTGATGTAAGGAATGAGTTAAATTTAAGGAGAACATCTGAGTTCAAGGGGTTGTTGAGTGCTAATCCTCGCGGTTTTGCAGCTGGAATTGGTATGTCCATGACAAGTGTTTCAAAACAACTTAATATTTCAAAGAATCAAGTATGGAATCTTTATAACAAAGGATGTTCAAGTAGTGGTGATCAGATTGTGGAGCTGTTGGAAGAGAGTCATAATCATTGTTTAGAAGAGACCGAGTCTTTGTTAGGTTATTGTGAGGCGTTGTTGAGTGAGGATATTTATTATGATCAGATCAAGACAATAAGATATGTTGAGTCTGAGGAGATGGCTTTTGGATTAACAGTGCCAGAATTACAGAATTACATTGCTGGTTTTGGTGGGTGTGGGATAAACCATAATACATATCCTCTGCCTGAGGCACAGACGGACAGGTTCTTGTTTAAAATAAAAGTTGATTATCCTGAGTTTAATGATGAGGTACAGATTGCAAGTATGTATTCAAAGCATCAAGCAGGCGTGGAGATTAGGAAAATATTAGGGAAGAATTCTCTTTTAGCTTTGCAAAAGTTTACAAGACAGGTTCCTATTGCAACTGATTTAGTCAAATATGTTGTTAAGATAGTTAATGCAACTAGGACGACAAAAGAATATATTGAGTATGGTGCATCTCCAAGAGCTTCAATTGGTATTATTGTTGCGTCAAAGGCAAGAGCTTTAATGAAAGGAAGAGCACATGTTAGTGAAGAAGATGTTAGAACTATGGCATACCCTGTTTTAAGGCATAGGATTATATTAAATTTTGAGGCTGAAAGAAAAGGAATGTCAACAGATGATGTTATAAAAGAGATTTTACATAAAGTAAAAGCTTAACAATCGTTTCTTATTCCTTCTAATCCATATTGTTCTAAGTGATCATCATCTAGTTTGTAGTTAGTGCCACCGTCTGATATTCCTGAGACATTGTATAGTTCACCATCTCCTCCGCAATCTCCTTCTGGGTATGTGTACATATAGTCAGCATAGCTGTAGTATTCATCACCTATTATTGGAACAAATGATTCTATTCCACAACATGTTGATGGGGTGTTATCTGCGCTAAATCTTTGGATGAATGATGGAGCTAGAGCGTTGAATGTAAAGTTATGTGCGTCAATGAATTCAAGAACTTCATCCACACCTTGTGGTGTGTTGTTTTGGATAATTATTCCGTTGTTGTCATAACCTTGTACTAATGCGATTGGTTCTTTCATTCCAATGATTGAGAATTCTTGTTCAATTGGGTGCTCTATATCAAAGCTTAGTGTTCCTTTGGATGTGTTTATTGTAAAATCTGTTGATGTAGTTACAGTGTATTCGTTTATCTCTTGTGTGAATGTTATGTTTGTGAATTCTATGTCTGTGTTTATATTTAGATAATCTGTTGAGAGAGACTCTAGTGCTCCAATCATTTCATTCATATTTCCAGAACCCATAATCTCTTTTTCAATTATAAAGTCGATAGGCCATTGGATATCCAATGATCCAAATAAGGAATCTACTGTTCTCATGCTGAATCCTGCGTCAGCTAATTCATCCAGATTTGTGTTGCAAGTTACATAGTTTGTAATTCCATCTGTAAATGGTGCGCTGATTATTATGTAATAGTCGTCATTCTCTATTAGTTCTGCGTTTTTATTAAAGCTGAAATTATAATTTCTATCTTCTGTGTATAACACTCTTGATTTTGCTAATAGGTGAAATGTTTCGTTATACAGCATTATGTATACTTTTTCTGAATTTGCTGTTCTATTTTCTAGGTATATCTCTATGTTGCTTATTGTGCCTGTGTATGGAGATCTAAAGGATTGCATAACTACTTGGGTATTTCCAAATAGTAGGTCGTTACAAAAATTTTCATATCCTGTTGTTCCTATGTCTGTTCCGTTCTCGTCTATAATACTGATATTAAAGAGTATCTCGTCTGTACCTACTGTATAACTATCTATCTTATTGTATTTCTTTATTCCCCCTGTTTTTGTTAAGTTATCAATAAATTCTGGGAAATTATCTATGTGTTCGTTTGTTAGTTCCATGTATTCTAATGTTGCAAGGATTGCGTTATGTGATGCAAAGTATAAAGCGTCTTCAAGAAAGTCTTGTTTTAGGTTCTTTGTGAATTCGTTAACAATCATTGTTTGTGCTTTACTTGATCCTGCTAGTTTTTCTTGTTGTATTGTTGTTGAGGCTGTAAATACAACAATGAATATTGATACAAATAAGATAGACATAAGAGTGAAGAAGAATGCTTTCTTTTTTATTGCCATACCCACACCTCTGCTATATATGGGCCATAGAATTCTGTTTCATTGAATGTTCCGTACACTATCTTTCTATTTGGAAGTATGACTGAGGCGTTTTCTCTTGCTTTTGTTGTGTTTGAATAGATTATGTTTTCATTTATTGTTAGCTCAAAGTTAAATTGAGCAAAGTTCTCTAAAGGCATTATCTCTTTTATGCATTCTTGGGCTAGGTTTATAGTGTAGTCTTGGTTATATGTTATGTTTCTATAATAGAATTCTGCTATTTGGTTTATTAATGATTGTTTTTGGTTTGTTATGTTCCCATCTTGTGTTAGATTTCCTTCATTTCCACAGAAATCGTTGTTTATATCCTCAATATTATCACTTAAAGGGGTGAGAAAGTCTGCACTTATCATTGAGACTTGCTGAGAGGGTGGTGTGGAGGCGGAGAATGAGAGCACTATTCCTACTCCAACTGCTAGTACAAACATAGCGATAATTGCATCTATAAGGAAAAAATAACCTCTTTTATTCATTAGTTGATTTATTTGTTAGTGTTTATTTAAATATTTCTATTGCATCGCAAACTTTTTAAAGATTATAGATATAAAATACTTATAATGGGTAAAAGAGCACAAGCATGGTCTGTTGAAGCGTATATTGCTATTGGTATATTTTTAATGGCAATTATCTTTTTTTATGTGTTTGTTTCAGCTCGAACAGCGTCTGTTTCTATTGAGGATGAGACAGAAGACTTAAGTAGAACAATAATGGAAAAGGCTTATTTTAATGATTCAGAGCTTACTTCTGCGGAATTAGAGGAGTTAGTTGTGATGGATTGTGACACAATACAGGATCTTTTAGAGACAGATAGTGATTTATGTATTTATTTTAAGGATTCTAATGGTGAGATAATATTATTAGCTGAGGAATTGGGTGAAGAATACTATTCAATGGGTTGTGAAGGCTTTAATATTTCAGATGGAGTTGAGTGTGGACAAGGAATTATTCCTTGATAGCGTAATATATAATAAAAATTACAATTGCTAAGCTGATTATTATTAATAGAATTCCTAGTAATGTTGAGTAGTTTATTTTTTCAGGTGTTTCTTCAACTTCTTGTTCAGGACTTTTATTCATTTCTTCTAATATCTGTTTTGGTGTTAGTGGAAGTGTGTAGTTATCTTTTAGATGTTGTGGGTCATATCTTATTACTGTGTTATGCATTATAAATTCTGTGTCTCTATCTTCTGAGTATAAGGAGACAGCTACATCATAGAATAGTTCTTCCGGGTCTATTGTCAGGTTTAGATAAATTAATTCTGAGTTTGGTGTTACTGTTATTTTTTTAGTTACTGTACTTCCTCTGTTGAAGTCTGAGTCATAAATTGATGCTTCTAGCTCTGCTTCAAACTCTTGTTCACTATTTATGTCTATTATTAATGGAATTGTTGAGTTTGAGTTTGTTACTAATGCTCTGAAATCTATGTCTGTCGCAGATATTGCTGGTATTAATAGTAGGAATAATATTAGGTATTTCATTTTTTTAGTTTGTATATAATTATTGCTAGTAATATTAAGAGAGGAATTAGTATGTATGGCCAGATGTTGGTTTCTTCTTCTCCGTAGATTTTTAGGTACTCTTCTTTGAGTTCTTCTTCTGTTAGGTTTCCGTATTTTTCTTCAAACTCTTGCATTGCTTCTTCTATTTCATTCTTTATTTTTTGTCCTGGTGCTGGTGGGAGGTCTGTGTTGTTTTTTAGGTTGTTTTTATCGAATCTGACTATAGAGTTGTGTAATGCATAGATCATATTTCCATTTTCAGGAGTTAGATAGACTGCAACGTCGTTATTACTTTCTTCTGGTTCTATTGTTAGGTTTATGTAGAAGAGTTTTTGATCTGGAAGTACTGTTATATTACCTTTCATTGAACTTCCGGGGTTTGCTTCGTAGTCGTAGACTGTAATTTCAAGTTCTCCATTGAATTCTTCTTCAGTGTTTATGTCTATTAATAATGGCATTGTTGTGTTTGTGTCTGATGTTAACACTCTGAAATCTATGTCTGTCGCAGATATTGCTGGTATTAATAGTATGAGTAATATTATGTATTTCATTTGGATGCCTCTTTTAGTAGGTAATCTATTTCTTTAAAAGATAATACACCTGACCTTCTTAACATTGGTGTGTTAACTTCTTCTTCGAATCTTTTTCTTAATTCTATTACCCTTTCATATAACTCTTGATTGAATATTTCTCCTTTGTATCCATATTCCTCTGCAAAGTGTAATGCAATGTAATTCAATTCTCTTTCTCTTATATTCTCATTGTTTTTAATTGTATTCAGAATATAAAAATCTCCTTCATAAGATCTGCTGAGTACAAAACATGCTTCTTCTGCGGATGCTCTTGGGTCTTTTAGCATTAGATATAATATTATATAAGCATTTGTGCATTCTTCCATACATCTGTTAAAAAATTTATTAAATGCTTCTTTGTTTGAAATATTGTGTTTTTTTATGATTTCATTTGGTAATTCTTTGTAAATCTCATTCTTTAAAAGATCTTTAAGTTTTGGTACTACTTTATGCCAATTAAGTATTTCATGTTGTTCCTTGATATACTTAATAACATTCTTATTGAACCTATCCTTGAATATTTTATATGCTTCAATTAAATACTGTTTTTTTATTTTGTCTTTGTTCACAATATGATTCATGAATTCATTATTTGGACATTTAAATATGTACTTGCCTACTTTTTTTGATATTCTTTGTCCATCACCTTTGAAAATTTCTTTTTGTTTTCTATCCATCTCTATTTCCCACTCTATCTCTTCTTTTATGTTTTGTTCTCTTAAACATGATCCTGTTTTATTCATGACTTTCATACTCCTTTCTTATTATTTTCTTTGCTTCTTCGAACTTTTCTTCGTTTTCTATTGTTTTCCTTGCTTCTTTTAGTTCATTTTCATATTTCTTTTTAGCATCCGGCCAGTACCATCTTTCTTCATCGTCTAAGACTTGTTCTCTTATTTTTTTTTGATAAGTTTTCCAGTTTTCCATTATTTTTACTTTGCTTTCTTGGTCAGTATATAAAAAATGATCACAGTAATCTGTGCTTTTCATCCTTGGGATTGGTTTGTTTTTATCTTGTTGCAACATTTTCATTCTCAACTTGAAGAACTTGTAGCCCGGGAATCTGAATGATTCGGATTTGATTAGAGTGCTGTACATACTTTCTTCCATACTAATATCACTTCTTAGTATCAGTCTAGGTGCACAATATAATTTATAATGAGATTGTTTATTTATACATGCTTGCATGTAATAAAAGCAGTTTATGCAAGCTTTGAATTTAAATCCATCCATGTTTTCTTCTAATTTTATTAAATTACAAATATTTTCTATTGCCCCTTCTTTATCATCTAATGTGATTCTCTTGTCATTGATCTTACATGCTTGCAAATCTTTTGAGAGTTGGATTGTTTTTTCTTTGTCTCCTTTAAATACTCTTATTTCTATTGGGTCTTCAAACCTTTTTTTAATTCTTTCTTGTCTATATTCTTCTTTTTCTTTTTCATATTTGTCCCATGCTGGTTTAGGTTCATTTCCTATTATGTTTTGATATTCTTCTTTCTTTTTGTTTTCTATATCAGATCTTTGTATGGCAGAGTATAAGTATAATGATTGTACGCCGTCTTTACTTTCTTTGATATGGTTGGTTATTAACTTTATATCTTTTTCATCTAGAGTTTCCAATAATTTAATGACGGTCTTGAAATGTCTCGTATTTGTCATGCCATTTCTTTCTACTTCCAATAAATTTACGTTTTCTGCAGTATTCTTTAGAAGTACTCTTAATAATTCTATGCACTGCTTTTTATCAATCCCTTTACTATAAAATTCTAATACTGTATCCAGATATAGTCTAACACCACTCCAAAACTTGTATTTTTTATTGAATTCTTTATAATATTCTGTAACTAACTGCATAAACTTCTTGTTAAATTTACTACTAGGTTTTTTTTGTATTGTTCTAAATATCTTTTGTATATTGTCATGCAGTTCTTGTTCTTTTGTTTTCATCTTATGTTCCTCATTTAGTTCTTATTAAAAAATACAAACTCATCTGTAAGCTCCCCATTTTTGACTATTCTTGCACCAATTATTTTAGTTTCAGTTGGACTAACTGGGGCTTCTAATAGTATCTCAAACTCATCAATTATGGTTGAAACCATTCTTTCTTTGAATATTGTTGGTCTTGGATCAATGAAATATTTGGGTGTTTCTATTATAAACAATAGGCCCAGCTCATCGTTACTTGCAAAATCTAATGATGCAATTGGACTCTTGGACGTGGAAACATATGCTGAGTTAGAGCTATCTAATAGGACTATTTCAATTCTTGTTTCAGTTCCTTTTTGGATAAACCCTCTTTCACCCATAAATTCGGCAAATAGTTTGGGATCTTTTCTATACTTTTTTACTGTTTCTTGTGTTATCTTATATCTTTCTATAAATTTTTTTGTTAAGCTTTCTCCTCTGAATACATATTCTGGATTTTCTATAGTTCCCCATTTCATTTTATGTGTGCCCTTGGAGTATGCATTAACCCATTGTTCTCCAAATTGTTCACTTATCTTTGCTTCTCCTTCTATTGCTTCTGAAGTAAATAATTTTCTTAGTAAGTCGTTGGAATATTCCAGATTTGTTCCTTTAAAATAATCTATTACTATTTTTAGTCCATTTGCGTCAACATCTTTCATATTTTCTAATATTTCCAATGAAGTTATCTCATCGAACTTTGCTAGTTCTGTTTGTAAGAATGAAATTTGATCGTCAGCTAGTTTTCCTGCGAATATTGAGTCAATCTTTTTTATTTCAACATTTGATAATGTTCTTAGTGAATCAATTATTTCTTCTTCCTCTTCAATGACTCTAACTGTGTCTGTGATTTCGTCTGCGTTTTTTTCCATAAACAGATTCTTTACGTCGTCTCTTTTCATTAATTCTGTGAGTTCATCGTTAGTTAATGTTTTAGACAATTCATCATAAGCGTTATCGAATAATTTAAGTTCTGCTTCTGTTAGGTCGTCTACCCATGATAACTGACTCGTTGTTAGTGCTAAGTTCTTTGATATTGAGGCAACTCTAGCGACCTTTACTAGTTTTACTACTGCAACTTCTAGTAAGAACAGTTGTTCTACTGCATACGATGTTACATAACCACCTGTGAATGATTTTGTTCCAATTATTTGATCACATTCTTCATCATAATGTTTTATGTCGTAGAATACGTCTGAAATGTGTTCAAAGATTGAGTTGGATATTATGTTTCTTGTGTTTATGAAATCAAATATGAATGATTTTAGTGTTTCTTTTGTTACCTCGACTTTATATCCTTGTTCTTCTGCGTATTTTCCTGGATCGTTTATCATTTCTATTGCATCGATGATTGCGTTTCCTGTGATTAAAGGTGGGAAAGTTAGTTTGAATATGTCGAATGCAAAGACTCCGTCGTCTCTTATTCCCCTAGTTAGTCCGTAAATAATTCCTAGTCCGGAATAATAGTATGGTGTTAAAAATTCTGATTCTGTTTCAGTTGAGTATGAGTTTATGTATAGTTCTGCTAGATCGACCCATGATTCTGTTGCATCTATTATTGGTTCAAGAAAGAATAATGAGTCAGCTTCATCTTCTCTTAAATCGTTATTAAAGAATGTGCCGCATTGTCTGATCATCATTCTTATTTCTGGAGAGTCTCCATATATTAACGGGTTTGCTCCGTATCTAATCTCTATTCTGTCTTTGAAACTATTTCCGTCTGAGTCTCCGTCTGGTGTTTTTAGTTCGCATTGTCCTATTTCTGTGTTTTGTGTTTCCCATTCATAGCAGCAGATGTTGTATAAGTTATTATTTGTGCAGTATAAATCTGTGTCTTCGTTACATTTGTTATCCATATCACAACATTGTTCTTCTGAGTCACAATTACCTTGATTTCTTGCTAAATTAATTGCAATGCATTCTTCTCCGTTGTATTCACATGCGTCATGACAGGTAGAACAGTCTACAAAGTTAAATGTTGATTGATAACAATCTTCATCCACTAAATTATCGCAGTCATCATCAATATCATTACATGACTCTTGCATACACACTTCTTTCACACAATAATCTTCATCTGAACATTTGTTTATGAATCTGTCTTCAAATTCACAATAACCTAAAGAAGAACATTCTCTTTCATCGCAGAAGTTTAGTAATCCATCTCCACACTCATCGCATCTGTTGTTATTACAACAACCGTCATCAGCTATTCCGTCTTTATCATTATCTTTATTATCAAAACAAACTTCTGTTTGAGCTGCATAACAAAGTTCATCTGCTTGTCCGTCACAATTATAATCATTATTTACACATAGTGTTGGGAAGCATGAGTCTGTTTTAAAATAGTTGACTATTGGTGAAAGTCTGTTTATTTTACATTCTTTTCCGTTCCATTGTGTGCCAACAGGACAGCATGCTCTCATAAATCCAGAGATTGCACCTTGGCCAGAACAAAATCCAGAAGCGCATTGAGAATGATGAATACATTTAGAACCTTCATCTAGATTAGTTCCTAAACATGAAGATAGACATTCAAATTCACAATATGCACAACCTAATGAAATACATTCATCTTCTGTACATTCGTTATCTTCCCAACATTGTTTTCCGCATGATGAATCCTGTTCTCTGACAGAAATATTTCTTGCTAATGTAGTTGGAGCTAGAACTAATAGAGCTATAATTAGTAATGATATAATTCTTTTAACTTTCTACCACCCCTACTAAGATATTATAGGTGTTGATTGTTTATATTTGTTTTGATTCTATTTATAAATGTTGAATCGATATATTTATATATAAATTAAACTGTGTATAAAATATGTTTGATGATAAGAAAGTAAAGAGGTTAGCTGTTATAACAACATTCTTATTATTATTTTCTACTGGATCTTTGTTTTTGATAGATTATTTAGAGAATAAAACTGTTAGTTCTCCTATGTCTGCGATTACTGGTTTTGCAATTGTTGATGGTTCACCAGATTCAGATACAGTTGTTTTTACAGCAGCAGATCCTTCAGATATTTTAGGTACACATGTTGGTCCTTTTGATTATCCTTTTGAGTATTCAGTTACATATGATGGTGTTGTTGACTTTGAGAATCCACATGATTGTATTCTTGATGAGTTTGGAGATGAAATGAATGCAATCTTTTATATTTCTCCTAGTGTTGGTAATTCACATGTCTGGACAACAAGCTCTCCAGGAAGAGAACCAATTTGTTATGGAAACTTAGATTGTACAGTTGGTTTGTATCAGAGTAATTGTAATGATTTAGGAGTTGATTTTGAATGCTATGGTTCTCTAAGTAATGACGATAATGCACACTATGGTGATTGTAATAAATATTTGAGAAAGATTTGCTGTGAAACTTTGTGTTTGGATGCGAGTATGCAGTGTGGTGAGAATATTCAATTGCCAGATTTATCAAGTGTACCTTTTAGTACTTGTTTGGATGTAGAGAACTCTACAGAGGTTTGTTGTGATGATTGGAGTTCTTGTGTTTATGGTGGTGTTTGTTATTCTGATGATGGAGATACAGATACAGCAGAAGCATTAATTAATGGTTTAACAATGACATGTACAGAAGAACACTGGTGTCCTACTGGATTTTATTATGATTCACTTGCTTTGAAATGTTTGCCACAACAGGAGGCTTGTTACGATCCTGGTTTAGAGGAATATTGTAATTCAGACCCAAGTGGTGATATGGAAGCTTATCAGCAGGATAGTGGGTGTATAGAAGAGTTACTTGTTCCTGATACTGTAAATCATGTTTATTATGAGGCATGTACTCCGACAATTGTTATAGAAGGAATAGAATTTTGGTATTATCAGAATGTGACTGTTACAACAATTTAATTTTCTATGTAATGTGACATGTTTCTGTCTGGTAAGAAATTAGCTATATAAGCAGATTTCAAATCATGTAAACCAAAAATGTAGGAATCACCAATTGCTGAGCAAGGATCATATCCATTTTCTGCCCATAACCCTAGTAGGTGAGAAGTTTCATGTCTTATTGCATGTTCTACTGCTGATTCAATATCCCATGAATTTCTTATATAAGCTGTACAGGGAGGGATGACTGCGCCATTTCCATCTCTTTCGCAATCATATTCACTTTCTCCTTGACTAAAATCATAAATAATGTCTGCTAATCCAATATCTCCTGTTTGTACAATAAATTCTATGTCTGAAGTTAAGTCAGAATTAAGTTCTGCTAATGCGTCTAGAGTAAAAGCACCATAGTCAATTCCATGCATGTTTGTAAATGTAGGAACATAAGCTAGTAAGGGGAATACTGATGGGTTATTAAATGCTCCCCATAATTCTCCTAATTGTTGGCTAATGTCTGAGCCTGTTTGTGCCTCGAATAGGAATAAATATGTATCTGCGTAAGGGTGATCTGCGATGCATGCTGCTGAATCTGTTTCTTCGATTAGCCAGATGTCTAACCAGTTGTCTCCTGAAACAATTGCGATGTCGTCTGGGTTTGAGTAGTTTGAGAAGTCTCCCATGCATTCTTCTAGTGTGTTTCCATTTAAAACAGTACAATCATTGTTTGGTCCTAGACCGTCAACTGTTTCATCTCTTGCAGATAATGTTGTTGATCCTTGAGGAGATGTGCAGTTTGAGTAAAATGAAACATTTCCGTCGGCATCTGTTG
>CAYVNO010000009.1:0-67427 GCA_964452935.1 uncultured Methanosarcinales archaeon
CTGCATCTATATCATATTTCCTATCATCTACTTGGCTAGAAATGTCCGCATTATATTCAACAGTAACATGGCTTGTTGCAGTATCCATCAAACTTTCTCTAATGCCTTCTGCCATCAAATAAGGAAGTTCTCCTTCATCACTTAATTCACTAAAAAGACCAAGTAAACTACCTTGACCAAACGTACTTTCATAAGTACCTAGTGCTTTTTGTATTTCCTGCAACGCTGTATCTACTGCATAATTATTTGGAGACTCTGTCTCGAGTCCAGCTTGTATGGTAGCTACAAATTCTAGTGCTGTTGACGCTGAAACATTTATTGAGTCAATTTCCATAGCTACTGTCTGGAACTCTTCTCGCGCATCGTAATTATTTAAACTCTCTGCATCATCTATTCTAGCAAAAGCATTTTCAAGTGGTTTATTATGTCCAACTAACCCATTAACTTCTAATGTAGTATAGTTTAAACCAATTAACCCATTAAGAAGTTCAACAACACTCTCAAATTTATGGTCTCCTTTATCCACTAAGTCAGGTAGAGACCCATCAATAGGATCTTGGAATAAATTATTTCTTACTGTTTCAGCAACATGACCTAGATAAGAAATAAACTTCTTTCTATGTGTAAGTTCTGTTAATAGTTCGTCCATTGTTGATCTATAAAGAGTAACTGCCTCAGATAAAGAACTAAGAACTGTATCCTCATCTGATTTTCTATGCAATAAAACCATCCCTCTTGACTCATATCTTGCATCAACATGTTGCCTAGCATATGCTGTTACTTTAATTATAGGAACTGTTGAGTTTAAACATCTCAAAATTTCACTAACCCTATGTCCATAAAAATCCTGCATACGAATATCCATTGTAACTATATCGTAATCTTCCTCAGAAGCTTTATCTAACGCATCTAGACCATTATCAACAGTATCTGTTTCAATATCTAAACCTTCCATCACAGCCACAATTCTATCTAATTGATCGTGTTCATCATCAACTACTAAAGCCCTAGAAGTTCTAAATAAAACATTTGTTCTTAAAGAATTTAAATCATTTCTAACATCGATTGTTTCAGTTTGCATACTATCCCTCCAATTTGTATTAGTAATCAACTCCTTTATTTAAATTTTTTCAATATGTAATTATTATTAAATAGTATCACTAAGGTGTGTTTTTAAATTCTATATAAAACACCACATTTATATTCGTCCCTGAATAAGGACTTAAATCTACTATGGATTTAATCTCAGTAGTTTCTCTAACATGATTAAGTTCACAACCTAACTCAGCTAATCTTCTTTTAGCTCGATGTAGAGCAACTCCTTGGCCCCCTGTTGTTGATTCATTTGATTGATAAACTATGTCATGATTCAGGATCTCTGGCCCAGTATTTCCCACATATAACCTATTTCTATCAATCCATAAATAGATCCCATCATCCCCATATTTTCTATCTTTCTGGACCCTCAATAATTGTGTTCTTGCATTATTAAATATATTTTCTATTGATTGATTTACCCAAATTTTGTTACCATATACATCAACTCTTTGTGGAAAATCAACAAGATATAGAGAAACATTTGTGTTATCTTGTTGATATGATCTGACACTATCTCTAACTATGTCTGCTAGGTTAATTTCCTCTATAACCTCGTGGGGTTGTTCCCCATCTACAGAAATCTTTGTTAGTGGTTCTGTTCTTTCTATTACCTCTCTAGCTTTTGTTCCAGCTAGTCGTGATACTCTTATTACTTCTTCAACTTGTGCTAATGCTCCTCTTACTTCTGCTTCAACTTTATTCATTTCGGGAGTACCCCCATAAGTATCAAATAAGTCATCTAATTTGCTAACATGTGTTCCTAATCTATTTAAGGGTGCTTTTTGAGCTTGACTATATTTAGTATAAAGTGGTTTAAACACTTCTGGTTCTAACTCTCCATCAGTTCTAGTATAAGCAAGAAGTGCCTTTCTCCATTTACTTCCGTGTTCTAAATACAAACCTTTTATTAATGCAATTTCAGTATTGGGTATTCCATCAAAAATCTCTCCTTCATTTGCTTGGAGATTGTTTACAGCTGCTTCTAAAGCAGACATCGGATTTATTGTGTCATGTGCAACCAGAGCAGAGACATCAGCTAACGCTCGAAAAGCTTTTTTTAATGTCCCAAGTGCTACTCTAGTTTCATCTAACGCACCTTCTCTTTCTGTTAACAATCTTCTACTTGTTTCAAGTTCTTTTCTTAACCTATCATACCCCCTACTAAATGCAAACATAAATGCGTCACACTTACTTTTTAGATAACTAAAAAGAAACACGCTTTTTGGTAAAGTTAAATCTAAGACTGATCTCTGTGCACCGTAGATTGATCCACTTTGTAAAAGAGTAAACCCATCAACATTGAAATCATCTGTGATATAAACAGGAGTAATTTCTCCTTCTGGTTTTGTATCTGAAATAAGAAAATTCACTCCGTGTCTTAAAGAGAACAAATCTTTTAGTTGATCCTGAGATGGGTTTCTAGGAAGTTTCAAATGACTGAAACCGGAAATAGAATCTGGATTAACATATAATCCTACTTTTTCTCCCCCAATGTATAATCCGTCATCTCTAAACTCAAAATCAAATCTTTCATCAGAATACATAAGGTGGCTAAATAACATATCTGCAATTCCTGCTTGAAATATCTTATGATGTGCACCCATTGATTTACCGTCCCCCATCATGTTATCGACATCTAGTATTGAACCTCTTGTAAATGCTTCTGCAAGGTGATCTATTCCTAAAATTCTTTGAGAGGTATAAGTACAAACATAATCTAGATATACTTCTGCAAGTCTTGAAGAAGGATGTGCTGTATTAATTGATAAGATATTATTATGATCAGGAGCATGCTCTTTCAGTTTTTTTAAAGAAGGTGTTCTAGATCCTAACACTCTCGCTGCAACCTTTAAAGAAGCTTTTATCTCAGAAGACGCCAAGTCAGAACTTCTTCTACCAATATCTTCCATTACAGCAATAGCATTCTTGTTCCCCTTTTCTCTTTCTCTTTCTTTTCTGATTGTTCTCCAAACCAATGTTTGAACGTTGTGAATATCAGGAATATCACCAAAAGGAATATATCCTTCCCAAATAAGTGGAACAAATGTGTCTTCATATAAGCATATTCTTTTAAATCCTGCATCCATTCCATCAAACAATTCATCTAAGGATCCTCTCCCATATTCTGCTTCCCAAAAACCAGTAACAGCCCTAACATTAGTAGTAGTTCTAATCTGCATCGGCTGTCCAAGCCTGTTTCTTTCTATCTCTCCCATTATTCACAACCAAAACAAGGTAATAGACTTCAATTTATATTAATTATCATTTCCAACACACAAAATAATAAAAAATTATATATACTTCAAAGATTCGTCACAATGTTATGACGAAAACAGATATAGTCATTCAAACAATAAAAAAAGACAAACTAGAAGAATTCCTCCAGTTTTCAGAAATTATTTACAAAAACAACGAAGTCTGGGTTGAACCTTTGCTAATCGAAGAAAAAAGATTCTTCAGTAAAAAAAACCCTTACTGGAATCACGCATTATGCAAACTATTTATAGCAAAAAAGAAAAATAAAATAGTTGGAAGACTTGCAGTTTTCATTGATAAAAAATATACAAAAATAAGCAAAGAAAAAGTTGGTTACTTTGGATTCTTTGAATGTTTCAACAACATAAACATAGCAAAAGAGTTATTCAAAGAAGCATTTAAATGGTTAAAAAATAAGAAAATAAAAACAATAAGAGGACCAATCAACGGAACAATTACAAGAGAAACAGGTTTCTTAATACACGGATTTAGCATAAGCCCAGAACCATTGATGAACTACAACCCAAAATATTACAACACTTTAATGAGAAAACTAAATTTCAAAAAAAAGGTTGACATGTTTGCATACAAAATAAACTTAGACAAAGTAAAGTTCAAAAAACCGTTAAAGAACATAACAATAAGAGAGCTAAACAAAAGCAACATGCAACAAGAAAAAAAGAAAGCCAACCAAATAATAAACAAAGCAATGTATGGTACACATCAATTCCAGTTCGTACCATACTCTCAGAAAGAGTTCGACTACATGGCAGGAGAGATGGTGCACCTAAACAAAGATTTTATTCTATTCGCAGAAAGAGATAACAAACCAATCGGAGTTATAATTGTAATCCCTAATTATTATCCAATAATAAAAAAATTCCACGGAAAACTTGGACTATGGAAACTATTATGTCTATTATGGAACCTAAGAAAAATAAAAGACGCAAAAGCAGAAATAATCTGTGTCCTCCACCATGATGAACATAAAGGAGTCGGAACTTATTTAATGGATTCAATCATTAAAAACCTAAAGAAAAGAAAATACAAAACAATGGAATACTCATGGGTCTATGATTATAATATTCCTTCTATAAAACTAGCAAAACACTACAAAGGAGAACTGTATAAAAAATATAGATTATATGAAAGAAAAGTCACAAAGAAATTCTAGTATTCAGCTATAACAGTCTCTCCTGCTTTTACTCTCTCTCCTGGTTTAACTAAAACTCTAACATTCTTACAAGGAAAGACCATATCAACTTGTGAACCAAATTTAATCATACCATATCTTTGCCCTTTAACAACATCCTCTTTCTCCCAAACCCATGTAACAATTCTATTCACAGCTAAATCAGCTATCTGCGTCACATAAACAGGTAAATCACCTTTAAATAAAACAGTCTTTCTCTCATTCTCAATCAAATAAGCAGACCCACTATAATAAGGCATTAATCCTAACATCTCTCTTATCCAAGTCAAAGTCATTGCTCTGTTTTTATGTTTAAAATGAGTAATCTTCTTTACCGAACCAGAAATCGGTGCTCTCTGCACATGAACATCAATCGGAGTCATAAAAACACCAACTAAATACTTATCACCTTTGAAAGCCTTTGTTTCAATTATCTCCTTCAAAGTAATCTTCTTTCTTTTTTTAACAGCAATAGGAACACTATTCCTTTTTACTTTCTTAACATAAACAACTCTTCCATCTGCTGCACTAATAATATTTCTCCCTGCAGGAGTTTCTCTACTTGGATCTCTGAAAAAGTATATTCTATGCCAAAATAAATACAAAAACACCAAAACAAAAACAACCACTCCAACAAAAACATAAATCATCTTAAACATGCCTCACTTTTATCTTTTTTTGATACGGAAATTTACTAAACTCAAATAAATTAACATTAACAATATCTAAATTCTTATGTTCTCTTCTTATATTCTCATAATCCTGTCTAAAATCAGGGTTTGTTTTCAATAAAGACTTCTCAATCTCTTTAACATACAACCTCTTCAAAGATTTTGAAGACTTAACTCCCTTCTTCAACTGAAAATCAACAACTAACATCTCATTCTGCTTTTTATCAAACTCTACTTTTAACCTAAAATTCTCAGTTGTCGTTGACAATATCCTTCTGTTAGAATAAATCCCTTCTTTTATATTCTCAGGATAAATCAAAGACCCACAAAAAGATATTGTACCATCACTCCTACCAATAATAAAAATAAACGGAAGAGGGGTATCTAACTTCATTTTAATTCCATGCTTCTTTAACAACCCACTCATTTTATTATGAGAAACAATGCCCCCTTTGTCTTTTATATTATATTTAATCAAAGGGGTCAAAGTATGTAAACTAGTTGTAGTAAAAAGAAGTTCATCTTTTTTATTTGTATAGATATAATACTGTGTAGGATCATACTGAAAGATCATTGGCAACACATTAATATCACCAAATAGCTCTTTAGCAAACTTTTTATTCTTCCTAGCAATTCTCCTTATCTTAACACCATCTTTTGTCTCATTTATTCCAGTAATACCAATATCAGAAGCACCAAACGCAGAATACACCTTGCCTTTTGTACCAATCTTTTTATACATATAATCTCTCCACTCCTCTGTTATCGGTTCTCCACCTGTCAATAAACTAATCCTATACTTCTTCCAATTTATTCTCTTTTTAATTCCTTTCTCTATAACATCCTTCAAAAAATAAGGATTACCAACAATAATTGTCTGCTCAAACTCTTTATTCAAATCCTTAAATATCTCCAAAACCTCATCCTCAATTAACCCAGGATTAATTATAGTAGTCTCTTTATCAGCTATTCTCAATAAATTAATTCCACTAACCCAAGACCCTAAAGCAAACCCATTTATCAAAAGAGTGTGATACTTATCAGTGTCATACAACATCTGCATTCCGAGTGTAGCAAAATTCTTTGCATGATTTTCTTCAGCCCTTGATTTTGCCCAAGTACAAGGTTTACCAGAAAAACCAGAACTTCTAACTAACAACCCTGCTTTCTTCAAACCCTTATCAACACACAAATGCTTTAAAGACTTTGCAACCTTGACATAACTCTTTTTATCAATATGTGGGACATATTTCATAAAATGGTCCATAGACTTTATTTCTTCATGATTAATTTTATTATTATCTAAGAATTTCTTATAATGTGGAACTTTAACAGCTGCCTCTTTAAACATGTACAACGCCTTCCTTTTGCCAACCTCCTCTAAAAAGTGAGGATCTGTACCTAACAAAAACTTCTTAAACCTTTTAGTATCAGAAGCATGATAATTAACTAATCTCTCAAATATATTCACTGGAATTACTCTGGACAAGATTCTAGTCCACAAAACATTCACCTCTTTTTCTTCTTCAAAAGTTTTCTAACATGAGCTAACTCTTTCCTCAACTTTATAATTTCATCACGTATCGAAGTCTTTCTCTTACTAGTTTTCTTCTTAACATGCTTCTTCTTTAATTTCTTTAAAAATGATAAGATTGCTAAAGATAACTCCTCTGGCTCTTGCAACGGAACCCTATGATAAGCTCCAACTAACACTTTCAACTCCGAATTCTTAATCAACCAATGCAACTCCTCAGAGAATTGCACAGGAATTGTTGTATCCTCACTACCAGCAATTATTTGCACAGGAATCCTTAAACTTTTTAACATCTCCTCTGTCTGCTGAAGATGATTAAATGAATACTCTTGCACAGAATCGATTGTAGATAAAATGCTCTTCAAGGGTGTAACATGGATTGCATTCCAAAATATCCCTAACCTACTTTTACTCATCTCTTTTGTAAAATCCAACTCCCTCATTAACGGAAAATGATGCTTTCTAAAATGTTCATGTTCTGCTACAAACCTCACTAAAGTCGCAACCCAGGGATTAACATTAAACTCTTTATGATGTTCAAATGGGTATCTATGAGCAGTCTCAACCAAAATCATGGCACTAGGCATACTTTTTGGATACATTCCACAATAATTAATTGCAACAGCACCACCTAAACTATGCCCAATCAAAACAAAATTCTTAATCTTCTCTTTATCAAGTATACATTTTAAATCCTTTGAAAAATTCTCAAAATTATATGGTTTCATACCAACCGGGATCTCAGATAACCCATGCCCCCTTAAATCAAATGCTAAAGTTGAATAATCCATCCTATCAAAGAACTTGATCTCTTCTTTCCAAACAGTCCAATTAGCACCAATACCATGAAGAAAGACAAGAACAGGCTGTCTAGTATTCTCTTTCTTATACCTATAATAGATTCTAATCTTATCAAACGATTCTATAAACCTCTCCATCATAAACCTCTTTTTTATTTAACACTACTACTCGATTATTAAATTATATAAAAGTATCGATTACTTATCATATATAACTTCCACACCATTCACCCCTATTTAGTAGAAGGAAAGTTATATATAGTATCCTGTGGCTAAATATACAACCATAAAGGGGATTTAATTGTTAAAAGAGATAAGAATTCATGGCAGGGGTGGCCAAGGAGCTGTAACTACAGGACAAATATTAGCAATTGCTGCATTCTACGATGGAAAACAAACCCAGACATTCCCAATGTTTGGTGTTGAAAGGGCAGGAGCACCTGTACAAGCATTTGTAAGACTATCAGAAAAACAGATCAGCCTAAGATCTCAAATATATGAACCAGATATAGTTCTAGTACTAGAACCAACACTCATAGAAGCTGTTAATGTTCTTGAAGGCCTAAAAAAAGGAGGCACAGTAATAGTAAACACAAACAAATCAAAAGAAGAACTTAATTTAGGCAAAGATTATACTGTCCACACAATTGACGCAACAACTATCGCACTAAAAATATTCAAAAAACCGATAGTAAATACCGCAGTTCTAGGATCATTCAGCGCACTAACAAAAATGGTCTCATTAAAATCACTAAAAAAAGCAATCGATGATGTTTTCCTAAACACAAAAGGAAAAAAGATTGCAGAATTAAACAAAACAGCTATTGAAGAAGTTTACAAAGCAGCAAAATGAAAAAGAAAGCAAAATCCAAGACATGTAAAAAAGACAAACTACTTCCAGGAGCAGTAATTAACAAACCAGGGAACTCATTAAATAACAAAACAGGGGGCTGGCGTTCATTCTACCCAGTCAGAGATCAAAAAAAATGTACTAAATGTGGCTTTTGCTGGATGTTTTGCCCAGATAATGCAATAGATGAAAAATTCGACGCAAATTTAGATTATTGTAAAGGTTGCGGAATATGCGTTAAAGTCTGTCCTTTTGGTGCTATTTACATGAAGAAGGAAGAAAAATGATTATCACATATATTGTCTGTAAAAACAAACAAGAGTCAGAAAAAATATCAAAACACCTGCTCGACAAAAAACTTGTCGGGTGTGTAAACATGTTCCCAATAACATCGCAGTTTTGGTGGAAAGGAAATATTGAAAAAGAGGAAGAACATGTTATCATTGCAAAAACATTTGAAAACAAATTCAAAGAAATAACAAAAGAAGTTAAAAAATTACATTCATATGAAACACCAGCAATACTAAAGTTTAATGTTGAAGCAGAAAAAGAGTATGAAGAATGGTTAAGAAGAGAGGTTAAATAAGAAATGGTGAAAAAAGTAATCGAAGCCAGTATGGCAGTCGCAATTGGCGCAAAACTATGTGAACCTGATGTGATACCCATGTATCCCATCACACCTCAGAGAGGCTAAGCAATAGCTTACCTCGTGGAAACACATATAGTAGAGCGACTTTCCGACTTCATAAACAACGGAGAACTAAACTGCAACATGATTCACTTAGAGAGTGAATTCGCTGCATTAAGCGCAGCTATTGGTGTGAGCGCAACTGGTTCTAGAGTTTTCACAGCAACCGCATCTCAAGGATTAGCATTAATGAACGAAGTTCTTCATGCTTCTGCTGGAATGAGATTCCCAATAGTAATGGCTGTCGCAAATCGTGCTCTATCCGCTCCAATTAACATCTGGAACGATCATCAAGACTCAATCTCTGCAAGAGACACAGGTTGGATACAACTTTATGTAGAAAGTGCACAAGAAGCATTAGACACAACAATTATGGCATTCAAAATTGCAGAGAATAAAAAAGTTTTAACACCAGTAATGGTTTGTCTAGACGGATTCACACTAAGTCATGTTTATGAACCTGTTGATATACCTATCCAATCTCAAGTTAGAAAATTCCTTCCAAAATTTAAACCAGATATCTTCTTAGATCCAAAAAAACCAATAACAATGGGGCCTTTAGCATTCCCTGACGTATATATGGAAATAAAAAAAGAACAACAAGACGCAATCCTTAACTCATTACCAATAATAAAAACAGTTAACTCACAATTCTATAAATCATTCAAAAGAAAGTATGGAGATGGATTAATAGAAACATACAAAACAAAAGATGCAAACACTATTTTAATAGCAATGGGAACTGTATGTAGTACTACTAGGACAGTTATAGATGAATTAAGAAAAGAAAAGAAAACTAATAAAGTAGGATTACTAAAAATAAAGTGTTTCAGACCATTTCCAGAAGAAGAAATAAAAAAAGCTCTAAAAAAAGCTAAAAAGATCGTAGTCATGGATAAAGATATGTCATATGGTTATGAAGGAGCATTATACTCAGAAATTAAGTCCGCATTATACGGAGAAAAAAAGGAAATTAAAGGTTGTATTATTGGTTTAGGAGGGAGAGATGTAACTCCAAAACACATAAAACATGCATTAACAAATAAAGGAAAAGAGAAAACAGAGTGGTTGTTGTAAAGGTGACAAAAGCTTGACATTTGTTCATCATCTGCTGAAAGAGGATGACTTCAAAGAGAAGTGTGCATATTGTGGTAGTGAGCTCAATGAAGAAGAATGGAAAGAAATCCATGACTCAAGAATACAATACCACAATATAACCTGTGAATGCGGAAAAAGAAATACAATAAGAATAGACTCAAAAGATGTTAACCACAACAAATGGGCACAAGATGAGTTTATGAAAAGAAAAACAACAGAAAAAGAGAGATTAGGAAGACTAATAAAACTAGAAAATTTAACAGGAGACGCACACAAACACATAGCAGAAAAGATTATAGAATCAAGATCAAAAGAACCAAAGGATTAATAAAATGAAACCGGAAAAAGATACAATTTGTGGATTATCAAAAACAGAGCTATTCGCATCAGGACATAAAGCATGTGCTGGATGTGGTGCAGCATTAGTTCCAAGATTTGCTCTAAAAGCAGCAGGGAAGAACACAATAGTCTGCAACGCAACAGGATGTCTAGAAGTATTTTCAACAGCATATCCTGAAACTTCATGGAGAGTTCCATGGATCCATGTAACATTTGAAAATGCAGCTTCCGTTGCATCAGGAATAGATAGAGCACTACAAATGCAAAAGAAAAGAGATAAAACAAACCTAATAGTCTTTGGTGGAGATGGAGGAACATTTGACATTGGACTACAATTCATCTCAGGAGCAATCGAAAGAGGACATAAATTCACATACATCTGTTACGATAATGAAGCCTACATGAACACAGGAATACAACGTTCTGGTTCAACACCTAAATATGCGGCAACAACAACCTCTCCGGCAGGTAAAAAAATTCACGGAAAAACAGAATTCAAAAAACCAATGCCATTTATTGTAGCTGCTCACGGAAACGTCTATGTTGCAACAGCCAATATAGCATTCCCACAAGATTTTATCGCAAAAGTAAAAAAAGCACTGAAATATGATGGCCCATCTTACATACAAATCTACGCACCGTGTCCAACAGGATGGAAACACCCATCTAATATGACAATCGAGGTAGCAAAACTTGCATACTACACAAACCTCTACCCACTATATGAGATAGAAAAAGGAGTTCTAACATTAAACAGATTTCCATCAGACCCAAAACAAGTAGAAGAATTCTTTAAAATACAAGGCAGATTAAAACATCTATCTGAAAAAGAAACAAAAGACATGCAAAAGAAAGTAGACTCACAATTTAAAACAATAAAACATCTGAGTGATATGAAAACAAGATTTATTCTATAGTTGTCCCTTTAAACTCTTCTCCTTTCAAATATCTCTCTAAATTATTAATATTATCTCCATTCATTATAACGACTCTCAACCCACACTCTTCTGCATTCTTTGCTGCAACAGGATCAAATGGCAAATTCAAACCAGGCTTCCACTCTCCACCAACAATCTCTTTAAATTCACTCCAAGATAACTTCACCATAGGTTTTGCATCATCAAACTGCTTAGGATCTTTATCAAAAACATAATCAACATTGGTTAAATTAATCACAGTATCGGCTTTCAAATTCTCTGCTAAATAAACAGCATCATTATCTGAGCTACAACCAGGCATCCAACCAGAAGCTATTATTATTTTTTTATCTGTCTCGATCTTCTCTTTAGGATTATAAACAACATATTCATACGCTTCCTTACCAAAAACAGTCCTTATTAACTCAGCATTCAATTTTGTTGCAGCAATACCCACCCAGTCACAATCCTCTTTACTTGGCTCAGAAATCTCAATTGCAGCATTAATATATTCTCTTGCAATATGTCCACCACCACAAACAATAACAATCTTATTCTCTTTACTAAAATCTAAAACCATCTTTTTAATTCTTTTAATATGTTCAATATCAATCTCTTTTGGATTAATTATTGATCCACCCAATGACACTATAATCGTTTTCATTTTAATTCGCCCCCTGGTGAATTAAGAATTTGCTTTAGCAAATTAATCACCCATTTATTCCTATAATTATTACACCTGCCCAAATAGCTATAAAACCAATGCACTTATATAAATTCATCCTCTCCTTAAGATAATACACTGACAACAATAAAACCCAAACATAAGTCAAAGCTGTAAGGGGGTACAAAACACTCAACTCCCCACCCCTTAAACCAGCAATAAAAAACACAGTACCGAATACATATAAAAAAGCACCTAAGATAAGATAAAAGTTCTTTATTAATGAAATAATATCTAATTTTAATTTATCCGCCCCTAATTTAAAACATAGTGCTCCACCAGCACCAACAAATGTACTGAAAGTAACTAAACCGAATGCCAATAAACTAGTTGACAACTGGCTTCACCTCTTCACTTCCAAACCCAACAAAAGAAACACCCATAATAATTAATACAATACCTAACCACTTCAAAAAACCAACACCTTCTCCCAAAAACCAATTAGAAAGCAAATTCACCCAAACAAAACTCAACGCAATAACAGGGTACAAAACACTCAACTCCCCAAACTTCAATGCAACAACAAACAAAACTGCAGCAATCCCATACAAACACAAACCTAAAAGAATTTGCCAGTTCAACATACTCAATAATGTATCTCCAAATTTACCAACCCCTAATTTATAGAATAATTGAGCACTTGCCGTAAGAAATGTACAAAACGCTACTAGAAAAATTGCCCATAATTTAGTCTTCATAATAACCTCTTTAATCTTTTAATAAGATCTCAACAACAGCTGCAAACGCTGGTCTTGTTATAAACACACCTATTGTAACACCCAGTATTGTTGTAATAGCAAAACCTTTTAACAAACCAGCTCCTGCCCATAACAACGGAATCATTGCAACACATGTTGTAAAATAAGCAGCCATAATTATAAAAAAGGCTCTCTTTATCTTATCCTTCCAACTTAATACAGCAGTCCTACCCTTTCTCAATACTTCATCTGCAATAACAATCTGGTGATCAACACCCGTACCCACCGCAATCAAAATACCTGCAATCGCTGCTAGATCTAGATTCCAACCAATCAATGCTGCTAATCCTAATAATAAAAAGATCTCACAACCCATCGTGAACATAACAGGCAATGAAACACTTAATTTTCTATATCTAATATAGACAACAACAGCAACAGAAACAATTGCTAACACTGCCACTAATAAAATATTCTTAATAAATTCTTGCCCCAATAAAGGAGAGATTGTATCAATTTTAACAATATCTAGTTTAACTGGTAAACTTCCTGTAATTAATAATGTCTGTAATTTTTTCATATTCAACGCACTATTTTGTATAGCCTCTTGATAAGTTCTGCCAACACCTGGTCCAGAAATTGCAATATCTGTTGAAGGCTTTCCTTTCAAATCAGCACCTATTCTTAAAGTATCAACTAACTCGTCATCTAGATATAAATCCAAAGAAGAATTCAAATACTGATAACCACCTTCATCTATAACTAACAAGTCTTCTGTTACACTTGCCTGTCTTTCAGCAGCCTCTGTACTTAGAGTAATACTAAAACTAAATGTACAATAATGTTCATCACCTGAAGCAGTACAAGGCCTTCTTGGATCAGAAGCAAAACTACAATCAGCACTTCTACAAACAAACTTAATATCTTCTCCACCCATAAATACAGATTCACTACCAATCTTTGCTTCAAATTTACCCTGACTTCCAATTAATGTCTTAACCTCTTCCTCATTTGCTCCTGCAATCTCAACCAGGATAAACAAATCTCCAGCCAAATCCTTGGAAGTTCTAATAACAATATCACTCAATCCATAAACATTTAATCTTTGCTTTAAATTCTCAATAACAATTTCTAAATCAGCATCAGTTATCTCCTCTTCAGGTTGTAATAAAACTCTTGTTCCTCCTTCTAGATCTAACCCTTTCTTAATATTAGTTGAAGGAGCATCATAAACTTTAATACCAATATCTAAAACACCAATAATCTCTTCTTCTGTCTTATTCACAAAAACAGTCTTATTAACTGTCTCATTAACTAAAACAGTTGTACCATTAATTGTTTGATTTACCTCAACAACTTCAGGAACAATAACCTCTTCTGTCTCATTCAGAACAGTTACTAAAACTTCCGGTTGTACAGTTAGTGTATATACTTTAGGTTGTTTAAAGAATGAATAAGATCTTCCTGACTGTGTTTTTTCATAATTACTTAACGTTTCAATTCTAACAATAGTATTTGCTTCTAAATTAGATGTTAGCTCTGCATAATGTTCAGAACTCTCTACCTTAACCCCATTTATTTTAGTTATAATCTCCCTTAACATAGGTTTATCTCTTGCATGGGGACTATCCATTCCTGCAATATAAGCGGCACTATCTTTTTCCACAGATCTAATTGCAACACCCTCTGGCGAGAAGTTTGGCCTGATCATAAGAACAGCTAAAACTAGTAAAACTAGTAAAAGAATAACCCTCCAGTTTTTTAACATCTGTTTTAGCTTACTCATTTTTTCTTCCTCTCAAGATAAAATCTCAATAAACAAACATTCTGTATCCAAGTATTCATCATGTCTGCCAATAAACCAATAAAAATAATTGTCATAATTTGTGATAAAACATCTGAATTAGAAAAGATCAAAGCAACAGTAATCGCAACTAGAGTAGTCATACTCATAACTATACCAGTCTTCATCGCACCATAAACCCTATCTAAAACACTTCCTTGTTCTCCTTTCAATACTCTTATTGTCAACAACATATTTGTATCAACACTATAACCTATTAGCATTAAAAATGCCGCAATACCTGCAGTAGATAGTTTCATACCAAAAATATTAACAACAGCTAAAGTAATAACAATATCAGAAAAGGCAGCTAAAATAACTGCAAAACTTGGAACAGGTGACCTAAAGTATAAGAACACAATTATCCCCATAAATAAGAACGCTAATAATAACGCCTTAATAGTTTGTTTGAAAAAACTAGTCCCTAAACTAGACCCCATTACCTCTATACTATAATCATTCCTATCTCCACCAATTTTTTCATGGATTAAAGTTATAAAACTATCAATAATATCTTGGTCAGTCATATCTGCCTCAATTATAACACCACTCATTGCACCAGTCGCTGTAGTCAACTTTCTAACATTAATATCATACTCACTCATCTCATTAGATAAATAAGAAGATAACTCACCAATATCCACACTATCAACATGAGGAATAGTAAGAGTTACTCCACCTTTTAAACTAACACCTTTGTTTAGAAAATCTCCAGTTGTTGCATACTGGAAACCAATCTGACCTAACGCTAATAAGAGTATAATAAAAGGTATAATCATTAAAACCTTATACTTATTCACAAATATATTCTCAATAGATCTAAGAAAACCCTTGCTTCTCAACGGCTCACTAGCAGAAACCTTCTCTTCCTTAAATTCAGGCTTCTCAGGCTCTGTATCCTGTATCTCATCTCCCTCAGCCTTTGATTTATGCCTTAGTCTACGCTCTCTTCGTTTACTCATACACTCACAGAAATCGGCTTTATTTTTAAAGCTTTTGGAATATTTAACCATGAATCAACGCTGTATAAAATCAAAGAACCCATTATCTTGTATATGTGTATAAGCAGATCTAGATAAATTACCCTCCAACACACTTATAATTTTAGCATCACTATGTCCGAAAAATCTAAGATAAGCCATTGTCTCAAGAGATTTATCAGCTATCTCCATTCTCAAGGACTCATATCTTGCTTCAACCCCCGAAACAATCGAACTTAACCTATCCTTCAACTCATCTCGCTCTCTTTCCAACTCGTTCTTATCAGTCCCAGGCAAAATTAATTCATTCCCCCTAAAATGAGCTGTATCAGAAGTCAAATTCCTCCAGTTAGTTCTCCAACCAACTTTTGAAGGAAACTTAACAGTATATTTATTTTTACTTGCATCAAATTTAGCCACAACTCCTTTTGTACCCTTTGGAATAAGACTATTCCTCTGATTCCAATATTTTTCATTCCACCCCTCCATTACATCATTGAAATTCACAACAACTTCATCACCCTCTCTAAGATGTAAACATGGAATCAAATCAACTCGTTCTACTCTCTGCATCTCTGCCCCATTTAATTTATATCCATCATACTGATAATCCTCCTTTTTTACCAAAGCTAAAAAACGAGGCTCATACCCGTTATAATAAGAATCAAACTTTCCAACAACACCTACAGGCAATTTATTTACAGTAGTACCATCTGAATATACTCCTCCATTCAGAGCCCTAACTGTCACCAAGAAATCTCCTCTTCTTAACGGACCGTCAACAGGAACATATGTATCAGAACTCAAATTTAACAACCTATTCTTAAATTTATTAAAACTAGTTTGTGAAGAAACATATCTTGGAACATTAACTAAGACTCCAAACTCTTCCATTAATTGGTGATTAATCTCATCAACCATCTCCCTATAATTCAAACGAGAAACCAAACCATCAACAACTTTAAAGAGAGACTCATCCATCAACTGTCCACTAAAAAAGTTATTACTTACATTAATAATAGAAAATAACATACCAATTGCTGAATCAGAAACACCAAGCCCATACAAATCATAAATCCATTTTTGAACATGACCTCTAATCTTTGAATCTTTCTCTCGAATCTCTGCCTCTGCTTCATATATAATGCTATCTAATGCCCCAACAATATCATCTCTTACTCTCATTTCCTCATCAAATCCCTCAAAATGTTCTGTATAATCATCATCTCCTGGTTTGAATAAACAAAGATAATCAGTAGGAATATCCAACACCAAAGGAATTCCATCATCCTCAGAAGTAACTTGTGGAAACTCGACCTCTGCCCTACCTCGAGAACTTCTTAACACTCTCCCCCATGTTCCTCTTCCAACAAAATCGTGCAAATGATTACGTCTAACAAAAATCTCATCTCCATCCTTAATACCTCCATAAGGAGTATACATAAGATGTTTAAGATCAACACCACCAACAGCCTTTCGAGGATCATTGAAATAGTCTAAGACATTCCCTTCCTTAACATCATATACAACCTTAATCTTTGCTTTACCACCTGCCACACTCAAGACCCGAGCACGACTACCATTCTCTACTGAATAATCTCCACCAACAATCTCAACATAATCATTATTTTTAATACCAAAAGGATTACCAAACTCAACTCTCTCAAGCACTTGTAAATCATCTACATCAAAATGATGATAATCCCAAGTAGAAGAAAAACTAACTTTCCACTTACCAGTATGAAGAAAACTACTTAAATTTGCAATAGAACCTAAAGGATACCTACTAGTTGCTCTCTCAGTCCTAACTATGTCCTTCTCCTTGAACTCACTTGGATTTCTATCAACCTGCCTATACAACTTCAAGTTTAATACCCTCAATTTACGTCTAAAAACATTATAATCTCCCTTAGAATGAAAACTTCTATTCTTATCAAACACAACACCAACTCTATCTTCTAATAAATCACATATTTTTCCAACAATTCCCCTATAACCCATCTTGATTGCATGCAAAGCCTCAAACTCTTTTTTCATCTTTGATAACATTCCTTTACCATAAGCAATCATAATAGTATGTTCTCTAACTTCTTCATCAACCACTGCTACACTCTCAACACCATTCAAGACACCAGAAGCAAGATAAAATGAGTAAGGTAAAAGAGAGGACAGTGGTCTAGAAACATCACCCACCATTCCGATAATCTCACCTCTCTTCCTCCCTCTTGCCCTTCTTAAACTCGTTGCAATAGTTGCAAGCTGTGCAAGTTCATCAGAATGACCCACATTAATATACTCCAACCTATCCTCAAAACCTCTAACTAAATCATAAACAACAGACGACACCATTCTTAAGTTGGGATCTAACTCAACAGTATCAAAAATGTCTTGTTCATCGACTATTAATTTCCTCTCTAAAGTATTCTTTTGATCATCATCAACCTGAAAATCACCAGGTAAAACAATATCAAGATCATCAAAAGAATGAATCCTATTAACATATCCCTTACCAATAGACTCAACAACAGAAAAAACATCATCCGCATCAATTCCTGTGCAAGAGATAGGAACACCTAACTCCCTTCCAAATTTCCCAGCAAAAACACTAGCAGCTAACACAGAACTACTTGGTTCAGTTTTTAATAAATCTTTTATAAATCCTTGATCATAATTATTATCCAATAAATATAACAATAAAAAAACATGCAACAATCCAGTACTAGAAAGTCTTTTGATAGTATCAATAGAATAAACCTTTCTTTCTTTCAAGATCCTTGCAATCCTTAACTTAGGATCAAAATCAGGAGAACTAAGATCAAACTCCTCCTCTGGCTCAACTACAGCCGTCGCTTGAGTATACAGAGCTACAGCCTCTGCAACATCACATTCTTCTGCAGCCATCTTATTCTACCTCTCTCTGACTATGAAAATCCATAACATCCTCATTAGTAACTGTCAAATCCAAAGGTTCAAAATCATAACAATCGCAAGGAGTATTCAACCTTCTTGTTCCAATCCTATTCTCATTATCATATCTAAAGGTTTGTTCACCATTAAACGGCTCACCAAACTTTCCTGGTTCATAAATCGTAAAAATATCAAGCACAGCAGCAATCGCTGCAATTGCATTTGTTGTAACAACAGCTGCATCAGGATTATCAGCACAACTCGCTCTCCTTATCATCTCTTCCTTTCTACCTTTTTCATAAATCTTGAACAAACAATCCTGACATCTTGTCTTTCCATCAACCTGTAAATTCCATCTTCCTAAATAAGGTTTAGCACCAGCACTAACTAACGGAATATCATTGACAACAGCATACGCAGTAACAATCGCTCTTGTATACCAATTATCAACAAAATCAAGAACTAAATCATAATCCCTCTCTGTCTGAAAATCCGGAGTAAGTTTAACATCATATCCATCTGATTTTGTTCTTCCTCTACTCATCTTAACAATCTTCTCTGCAAGATGTAACGCCTTAGAACAACCAACACCATCCTCTCCAATACTATCATAACCTAAAATCTGTCTATGTAAATTAGTTGCATCAAAACGATCATAATCAAAAACATCAACTCTTCCAAAACTAATCTTTGATAATAAAATCGCACCCCATCCACCTAAACCTCCTGCACCAATCAAAGCAACATCTAAATCTCTATAAATTCTGGAGTCATACCTAGGAATAACTTCTCCTTTTCCAGGAAACCCTACCCTCTTTTCTCCACCAAGTCTATACCTAAAAGGTTTTATAAGAAAATTCTTCTCTTCTCCAAAAATAATCTTTCTAACCTCTTCTGCAAGAACACCACCCATCAACAAAGCCATAAACTCATCTTGCTCATGACCTTCAAACATCGGCATAAAATAAGCAGGATCTTTATTCCCAAAATCACAAAGCATTGTTTTAGTATACCCCCACATAGAAGAAGTACTTAAAACAGGAATTCCTTTCTCTTTTCCATAACTATATGCTAACCTTTTTGATCTCATTGAATTAGTTGCATCAATAATAACATCAGAACTCTTTAAAACCAACTGATCAATCCTTGTCTCTAAATTTGTCGGATACCCTTCAATATTAATACCTGGATTAATCAAATTTAACAATCTAGAATAACCCAAAGATTTTGGACCACTAGGAACATCAATGTCAAGAAACATCTCACCATTAACATCTTCTCCGTCGACAAGAACAATATTACCAACACCTAAAGCTGCTAAACACAACGCACTGTAAACACCTTGATGACCTAAACCAACAACAACAGCCCTAGCATTATTAAGTTTTCTCTGCCCTTCAATCCCCCATATACGGAGCTGTCTATCATAATACTGAATATCGATGTCCTCGTCAATCACATCATCATGAGCCATGTTCTACTCCATCACCCTCTAACTATACTTCCAAAACTTTATATCCACCATGAACAAGACCAACATATCTTTCTAACAAATCACTCTTCTCCTCTGGACTTCTAGCAGTAATAAAGCCTCTCATAAAACTCATTGTAAAATCATCATCAAGATCTTCAATCTCATCAACAATATTTCTAACCATTGCATCATATTGATATTTCTGTCTAAAAAAAGTGTGTTCCCCAACAACTTCAGGATGATCAGCAACAATCTCTCCAACTCTCAACACAGAAGCCCTTAACCCAAAATAAGGTTCAAACTCCTCTACATCCTCAACACCTTCACTAGCTTCAATCGCAACAGAAACCCCCCTATAGTTTGCACCAAGATAATCAAGTAACTCATCCACATAAGTCGAATACCTACAACTCTCACCTCTAAAATGCATTAAATAAGAACTTAACTCCATCACAAACATACCCACAACATCCTCACGAGTATATTTATCCTCTGTTTTATCTACTTGATCTTCTAATTTCTCTTGAATTACCCAAGGAAGATCATTAACACAACTTCTAGATGGAGTAACAACCTGCCCTCCCTGCATAACCATGTCCACTAATGTATCCTCTCCATCATCAATATCATCTTGCCCATACCATTCATTCAACTCACCAGGAGTAATCAACGAATTAATTCTATCTTGAACACTTGATCTACGAATTACTCTACGAACTGGTTGTCTAGGAACTGTTCGATTATCTTGATCATACCAAAACCGCCCTGAACCTAGACTATTAATACCACCACCATAAAACCCTTCTTCTATAGGTTCAGTAGCACGTGTTTGCCATACATGAGGACCAACAACCAACCCTCCTGCTTGTGCATACCTACGACGAGGTATACGAGGTCTTGGTTTAGGAGGTAAAACAAGTCTCTCTTGAACCAAATCACTAACTTCATCCATTGTAAGAACATGTCTTCCATCATCAAAAATCTCTATCGGCACATTTTCAACAGTACCATATTTCACCTGACCACTTAATTTATATTTATCCTCATAAGCAATCTCAACATAAGGTTCTCCTAACTTATCATCATAAACAAAACTAAATGCAACACTAACTAACCTTGGCTCAAACGTCCTCTCATCCATAATATCTAACAGTCTTGCAAAAAAATCAGATTTATTAAAACTATCAAGATCTGGTTTTAAACCAAAATCATTTAACAACGCAAAAAAAGCCTGATCATTAGGAAAAACAAACTCCCTAACAAAATCCTCTAGATCATGTCCTCTCAAAACCTTACCTTCTTCAGTAAATTCTTCTTTTATCCTATCCTGAATCAAAAGATAAGGCGAATCAAACCTTTGCCTTGTTACCTCTGCCACTTTGTTAAGAAGTTTAGGAAACTCATGATCATCTTTTGAACTATGCTCAACACCACACACAGATCCTGGATGCACATGAAACATTCCACATAAAACAAAATCAGTCCCCATTTCACTATTTATCCTCTGCATCTCATAACCTGCCATCGGAAACTGCTCAGCAAATTTAACCCCATCTGTATAAACCTTTAACCCTTTTGGAACAACAAACTCAGATAAATCAAATGAAAAATCACCCCTAGTCATAGCATATAAACCACCAGATTCAACAGGTCTATCATCAATCTCTCTTACAGCAACACCAATAGATTTACCAAACTGATAACATCTTCTTGATATCCTAACTTTTTCAGGAAGATAATCAGTAACAGGAGGAATTACAGGCTTCTCTGGTCTACCTTCAAACCCAGTTATCATATCAAGAGCATGTGCAGCCATAGCACTATTAGTAAGAATAGAAGGTCCTGTAAAATCACAACTACCGCCAACACAACTATCTTCTTCTCTTTCACGTCTTCTTTTTTCAGACCTTCTCATTCTTGCTCCTCTACCACTCATTTTCCACACCTTTCCTCTGAAAAAATAATTCTTTTCTCAAACATTTGCACCAACTCCATAAATTATGATCGAGCAGTCTTCATAACACGACCACTTCTACTAACATGTTTAGGCAGCACATCATAAACCTCATAGCCATTACTCATCGCCTCTTCCCTTGTCAAAGGTTTAATACCATTTTTCTCAAAAACATCATCTACCTGTCCTGGACCATAAACTAACCCAACAGGTTCATGCCTTTTTATAGAAGAAGGGTTTAGCTGATGTCTAATAACATCAACGCCTGCATTCAATTTTCTAACTAACTCAGATGGAGAATCCCCATAACTACGATGATTAGCTCTTGAATCACAAATCGGATCAAAAGGCATTGGATCACGATGTTTAATCTCTAAACTAAGAACATGTTTAGCAGGATCAACAACAACAGGATCAGAACCTGAATACACCTTATTATTACGCCAATAACAAGATAACTTAAGAGCAATTTTCATAGAAGGGTATGGCCAATAATTCTCACCATTCCTGCCATCCTGTATCGCAAACTTAGGAATTTGTTTATAAACATAACATCCCTCATCACGCCTAATAAAACCACAACCACCAAAATCATACTCTTGCTTTCCTAACAAAGCATTTATCATTTTTTCATCCAAAAAACTCCCTCTGCCTATTGAAACATGATTCTCAGTAGAATGTTCAAGTGCCTGAAAGTGTAAACCCTCAATCATCCTAGACATAAGCTGCTCTGTTAAGTTAGAAAAATAATAGGATACAGAGTTTGAAGGAACATAATATCTCCCATTTAACACAAAAACCATATCTCTTCTTCTCTTTGACGGAACATCACTCTGAGAAATCTTATTCAAAGTATACACCCTATTACTATTAACATATAACGGCTGATGACCAATAATTCCTCCAAAAACAGACGGCAGAATATCACTTTCATTGAGTCCCATATCCTTCAAACCATATTTAACACCAACAACAGAATCTGTCTTTAACTCTTTTCTTTTTTTTTCTAAAAGTTGTTCTCTTAATCTTACATTAACTTCTGTCTCATCTGGTTCTCCAACACCAAACTCTTCCTCTAACCTTAGTCTCATCGTATTCCTAGCTCTCTCCAAAGGAGTCTCTGTCTCTGTCTCTCCAGTTAACTGTCTAAGCATAGCACTCCCCAAATCACCATATTGGGCAGCTACTAAGAATGGAACTAACTCATTAACTAAAAAACCAAGCACAAGAACAGAATATCTACCTGAACTATCAAGTTTAGATCTATACTGTCCAACAATAGAACGCTTAACAAAAGCATCACACTCTTCATCAATAGTTCTTCTTTGTGATTCAATATCTAAAGACTCAAAATAATGAAAAGGCATGGAAGAAGTCAAACCAAAAGATCTGTCACCAACAATAACTCTATGTAAAGAACCCCTATCATCAGAATCAGAAATACTATAAACTCTATCTCCAAAAAATACAAAAGAGGATTGCCTCTCGACAATCGCATCCAAAAAAGTTGTTATTTTTGTCATCTATCATTCAATCCCTCTCAAAAAAGTTAAGCATGGTAATCCTCACGTCTTTGATAACCTTTTCCAGGACTAATCTCAGCTGATACAACCACATCGAGTGCACTATAAACTTCAATAGGTCTTCCTCCCCGCTCAATTAAAACATGATCTGAAGTCAGATCTGATGTAGGTATTACTGCTGGATTACCATCATCTCCCCTAACAAATGTACACAATGTAAGGAAACTATTCAATGAAGAATTTCCTGTAACCTGTTGTCCATTTGCTGTAACTGTGTATCCATCATGATAAGCTCTAGGCCCTTGTTCTGCAATAACTGCCTTAATAAGAGGACCATCACCTGTTACCTCCTGTCTAAGTCTATCAACAGGCTCCCTTTGTAATCTATCATCGCCGAGAGTTCGTGCTTCAAAAAAAACAGTAGCTCCTTTTTTTACCGGTTCACCAATAGCATATTTAATAACTTGTTCAGCAGTATAACCAAGAACAATATCCCTTTCATCTCCAGTAAAAGAGTATATAAATTTTGAATGCTCGCCACCGTCTTCACAACCTGAATAAAAGTTTACCATAATTGGCGTATCACCTACATCTGCTAAACTAAGAGGTGTACTTGAAACATATGAGCTATCTTCTAAACTCCTTGCTCTTTTTCCTCTACAATCATCAACCTGAGGTGCATCTTGTTTTGGACCACCTTTATTTTTTCTTCTCCTTCTTCTTCTTTTTTCTGCCATTTTTCTAAACCTCCCATATGATTATCTTACTTTTCATTCACCACTTTTTCAAAATTATTAAGATAAATTGTGATACTTAATCACTCCCCTATCTTTATATATAATGCCTGCTGTCATTACCTCATCAGGATCTCCATCAACACCTAAATCTTTCATTTGATAAACTAATCTTGTATCAAGATTTGGGTCAACATAAGTTACAACTGCAATATCCCACACCTCATCTGGATCATCCATTGACGGTGCTTCAATAACATGCCTTAATACCAAAGGAACCTGAAAATCTTTTCTCCCAAAAATAGGGTCAGGAACAATTATATGTCCATCATTAGCACAATGAGTTCTCCATTCTCCTTTATTTAACCTACTTTTTTTAAGCTGATCTAATACAAGACTCTCCAAATGAAGATAGGATAACAAAACCATATCCGGCACTCCTGGTCCTTTTGTTTGTAACCCGCCAGCACATGCAAACTCTTCATAATCTTTCCCAGCACCAGCACTGACACCTAGCGGATCACTAGTAATATCAAATTCCAAATCACCTAACCTAAAATTACCATCTAACTCATCAGCTGTCGGATAACCAGACGCAACAACAGGTATTTCCCTTTCTGAAGAAGAGCCCCAAGGATTTGCAAAACCTATAGCTCTTGCAGGACAATGTTCAGGATCTTCTGGCCTTCTAAAAAATACAAAACTCCCATCTCTATTTTCTGATGCTGCCCTATCAGCCTCTTCTTCAGCTGCTTTTGTCTTCATTCTTGCAGCCTGATCTAGCCATCCTTGTTGCATCCTATCAAAATAATCATCAATTGTAACTCCTCTACCTAAAGTTCTATCAACATACCTCTCAACATAAAAATCAGCCCAGGTTTCACGACCAAGATGTATCCTATTATGACTATATGCTAAATAAACAGTAGGTCCACCATCCATAGACAACTCAACATGTGGTCCACCCTTTCTTCTAACAATTCTATGATTGACCTTATTCCTTTTCTTTGCTTTCTCATCTTGAAACATTTTAGTCTGACCCATTATAAACCAGCAATATATAAATTATATAAATAATCCAAGCAAAGAAAGAGCTAACTATTTATATATTTTACTCAGTAGGGGTAAAAATACCGCCCACAAACAGAGTTTTCGTCACAACCTTATGACGAAAATTCACTTTTTCTCTTCAACTAAATCAATCTCAATATTAAACTTCCCAACCTTATAAGAAATAATCTTTGCCTTTGTTGTAGCAATTAAATCATCTTTCACAGATTCCAACATCTTTTTTTCATCAGAAGAACAAGTAATACTTAAAACCTCAATCTCTGTTTTCAAAGAAACCTTTGCATCTGATTTCATTTTCCTAACAGCTGCAACAACATCAACCATTAAATCCCCAACCTTCTCAACATCTTCATCAATCAACTTAACATCAGACTCTGGCCATTTAGAAATATGAATACTATCGCACTTCTCTTTCTTAGAAAAGTATTGTTGATAAACACCCTCAGTTACATAAGGCATTATTGGTGCTAATAATTTCAAACATGTTAAAACAGAAGTGTATAAAGTAAACTGCGCAGATTCCCTAGCTTTTTTTCCTCTTTTCTCAACATTATATATCCTATCTTTGATAATTTCTAAATAATTATCACAAAGAGTATGCCAGAAAAACTTCTCAACATTCATCTTTGTTTTTGCATACTCATACTCTTCAAAAGTATCTGTACTATCAATAATAATTCTATTTAGTTTTGATAACATCCATCTATCAATAACTTCTAACTCACATTTTTTAGGAGTGTAATCCGTCAAATGCATTAACGCAAACCTTGAAGCATTCCAAAGCTTTGTTACCATTTTTTTACCAGTAACAATATCTTTTTCCTGATAAGGTAAATCTTCTCCTAACTTCGAACCAGCAGCCCAAAATCTTAAAGCATCTGCCCCATATTTCTCAATAACCTCTTGAGGCCTAACAACATTCCCTTTACTTTTGCTCATCTTTTTCCCTTTTGGGTCTAAAGCAAAACCAGAGATCATAATATTTTTCCAAGGATTTTTATTTTCATGTAATTGTGACTTCACCATTGTATTAAACAACCAAAAGGTGATAATATCATGTGCTTGGGGTCTTAAATCCATCGGAAATAATTTTTTATAAACAGAACTTCCTTTCATAAGTTCAACTGCTAATTGTGGTGTTAACGACGAAGTTGCCCAAGTATCCATAACATCCCCTTCTGGCTCAAACTTATCACTTCCGCATTTACATTTCTTCTTTGGTTTATCAACTAACGGATCCACTGGAAGATCTTTAACATTAGCAATTATAATCTCTCCGCAACTCTTACAATACCAAACTGGGAATGGAACACCATAATGTCTCTGTCTAGAAATACACCAATCCCATTGCAAACCTTTGATCCAGTGATCTAATCTAACTTTCATATATTCCGGAAACCATTTCATCTGTTTCCCGCATTCAAAAAAATGATCTTTCAAATCTAAATATTTAATAAACCACTGCTTTGTATTCAGAATCTCAACCTCTGTTCCACATCTTTCATGAACATTAACAGGGTGAGTAATTTTTTTCTCCTTAACCAATAAGTTATTCTTTCTTAAATCTTCAATAACTTCTTTTCTTGCCTCTTTTAATTTCAAACCCTCATATTTTCCTGCATTTGCATTCATCTTTCCATCTTCTGTTACTGACATTATTAGAGGTAACTTATGGGCTTTATACCATTCAATATCTGTCTGATCTCCAAAAGTACAACACATTACAACACCAGTTCCTTTTTCAGGATCAGCTTTCCTATCCGCAATAATTGGAACCTTTCTCTCAAACAAAGGAACTCTTGCCTTCTTACCAATAATCTGTTTATACCTTTCATCGTCAGGATTAACAAAAACAGCAACACAACTTGACAACAACTCAGGTCTTGTCGTAGCTATAATTAAATCACAATCATCCATCTTGAAAATAATATCATTAAACTGACTCTCTAACTCCTTATCCTCTAACTCAACTTGTGCTATGGCAGTTTGGCACTGAGGACACCACATTGTTGGCGCCTCTTTTCTATACTCTCTTCCTGCTTTATACAAATCAATAAAAGATTTCTGAGAAATTCTTCTTGAATGTTCATCAATAGTTGAATAAAAAATATCAAAATCACAACTTATTCCAATTTTTTTCCAATCTTCAATATATTGTGGCCTTAATTTATCAATTGTTTTCAAACAGAGTTTAATAAAATCCTGTCTTTTCATCCTCTTTGACTTTACTTTATTCATCTTCTCAACAAGTTTCTCTGTTGGCAACCCATTATCATCAGTACCAAAAGGATAGAAAACATTAAACCCTTTCATTCTTTTATATCTAATAACAAAATCTTGTTGAGCATAACTGAATGCATGACCCATATGCATCTCCCCTGAAACAGTCGGAGGAGGAGTATCTACAGAATAGATTGGCTTCTTACTAGTAGGATTAAACTTAAAGATGTTTTTATCTTTCCAAAAAGCCTGTATCCTTGGCTCATCTGATTTAAAGTCATATTTGTCTTGCATAGTTTAAAAAGAACACATTGAATATTTATAAATTTAATGGAAGAACTACAAAGCCAACACATGCGACACTGCTGTCAAGCGAAGTCCAAATTTTCAACATTAAACTTATTATAATTACTAAACACATCAAACCACTCAATAGAACGGAGCACAGCAGTGTCACGAACCAAAGCCATTGGCATAGTCTCTAAATCAATATAAACAATATAGTATATATTTATAAATAAACCCCAATTACTTTAATATATGGGAATCGGAGATATAACCACAGACATGGATGATAATCTAGAATATATGGAACAAGAAGAACTAGAAGAAGCAAGTGATCTAGAAGAGATAGACGATGCAGAAAACCCTGTTGACATACCAAAAGAAGGAGAAGTATCAGAAGGAGACAACGGTTCATCAGTTGGCTTAGAAGCATTAACTCATATCTATAGAAAGCAGCTAGAACCACAAGAAAGCCCATATGAAAAAGAACATAAAAAAGCAGATAGAGAAGAAATATCTAAAAGCCCAACATATGCATATATGAGGGGGATGGGAAAATATCCACTCTTATCAAGAGATGATGAAATAGAACTAGCAAAAAGAATAGAAGCTGGCCTAACTTACGGAGAATTTATTCTTATAAATGAAGAAACACTAGAATACGCAGTAGAAGCATACATAACAGCAGTTGTAAAAAAACCAAAAGATGAAAAACCAATTAGAGAATATGTTGAAAATGCAGAAACATCTGACGCAGTTATATATGTAAGAGAATTATATGAAGCCGAAAAAAGACAACACGGCAAAAGAGTTCCTGCATTAAATCAGTTAAGAAATCAAATCTATGCTTATTTCAAAGAAGCAGTTCTAGAACAAATAACAGCAGAAACTGTAGAGACAACCGCAAGTTTTTTTCATAGAAAAAGTGGAAGAAGAGAAAGAGAAGCATACATCAGCGAACTAGGAACAAATAAGCATAATACAAAAAGAATAGTAGAAACAACTAAAAAATATGCTAGAACACTACCAATCCACAAATTATTCGAATTATACCAAGAACTAGATGAAAGACATGATAACGGGAATAACACATTAGACACAATAACAAGTATGCACCTTTTTGAAAGAAGAAATATATACAACGATAAACTAGGAAATTATAAAACACATGATAGTCTTGCAGCAAAAGAAGATTTAATAACGGCAAATCTCAGACTTGTCGTAAGTATCGCAAAAAGATACACATATCATGGAATCCCACTTTTAGATCTAGTCCAAGAAGGAAATATAGGTTTAATGAGAGCTACTGAAAAGTTCGAACACCGAAGAGGATACAAATTCTCAACATATGCTCATTGGTGGATCAGACAAGCAATAACTAGATCAATCGCAGACACAAAAGGAACAATAAGAATTCCTGTACACCTAAGAGAAGTAATAAATAAAATAGACAGATTTGAGAGAAATTTCTTAACAACTGAAGGAAGAGGACCAACTATAGATGAAATCGCAGCCCAGATAGAAAAACCACTCAAAAAAACAAAAGAAATCCTAGAATCCATGAGACTAGGAAAAACATACTCATTAGATGCAAAACCTTCAGGAACAGGAGAAGAAGAAACAAGTACGCTCGGAGATTTTATACCAGACACTAATGTAGCTAGTTCAGATGAAATATTAACAGAAAATCAACTCCGTGATAGAACAAGAGAAGTACTCTCAAAACTAACACCAAGAGAAGAAAGAGTTCTAAGATTAAGAATGGGGATAGGAGTAGAAGGTGGAACCCAATCACTAGAAGAAGTAGGACAAGAATTCCAAGTAACAAGAGAAAGAATCAGACAAATAGAAGCAAAAGCATTAAGAAAACTCAGACACCCCTCTAGAGCTGAGCTACTGAGAATATTTGCTGAAGACTAAACAATAAACTTAATAAATCACTCATTCTTCCAATTTCTATGGACAATTCTAACCAACCATGGATTCATAAATATAAACCAAACACTCTAGAACACCTAGAAGCACACAAAGAAGCAGTTAGATCTTTAAAACTATTCATAAACAATTTCAAAAAAGAAAGAAAAAAAGCAGTTCTAATTCATGGACCTTCTGGCTGCGGGAAAACAGCAGCAGCTCACGCATTAGCAAACGATCTAAACATAGAAATCATTGAAATAAATGCATCTGATGTTAGAAATGAAAAAGCAATCTCTTCATTACTAGGAAACGTAACAAAACAACAATCATTATTCTCAAAAGGAAAAATCATTCTTGTAGATGAAATTGATGGAGTTTCTGGGAAAAAAGACAGAGGAGGAATTAACGCATTAGTTTCAATAATAAAAACAACAGGGTTCCCAATAATAATGACTGCACAGAATCCGTACGATAAAAAATTCAATAAACTAAGAACAGCCTCAACATTAATACAATTCGAACCATTAGATTACATGTCTGTATTCAATATCCTAAAAAGAATTTCAAGAGAAGAAGATATAAAACACAACGACACAGACGTGAAAGTACTCTCTAGATATATCGGCGGAGACGCAAGAGCAGCAATAAACGATCTACAAACATTAACACAATCAAAAAAAGAGTTAACAAGAAAAGATATCGACACATTAGCACAAAGATTCCAGACAGAATCAATTCTAAAAGCTTTAGTAAAAGTATTCAAAGTTACTGATCCACAAATCGCACAAAGAGCATTTGATAATATAAACGAAGACTTTGATCAAACAATGTTATGGCTAGATGAAAACCTCCCAACAGAATACAAAGATCCAGAAGATCTAGCAAGGGCATACGATTGTCTAAGCAGAGCAGATGTTTTTAGAGGAAGAATTAGAAGATGGCAGTATTGGAGGTTTCTTGTTTATATGAAAAACATGATGACATCAGGCGTGGCTTTAAGCAAAAGACAAAAATATCCTGGCTTCACATCATACAAACCTACTCAAAGAATTCTCACACTATGGAAAGCAAAGATGAAATACATGAAAAGAAAAGCCATAGCAAAGAAAATAGCAGAAAAAACACATTCTTCATCAAAAGAGGTAATTCAAAACACACTCCCATTCATAAAAGAGATGATAAAACAAGACCAAAAAATGGCTTCTGAACTAGAAGAATACTTTGACTTAGACAAAGACGAAGTAATGTGGATGAAGAGATAGCTTTTTAAAATTATCCGGAATTCTTCCTACTCAAACCAAAATTCTTCCGATTTCCAACAAGATATTTCCGATTTTTTCACAATAATACATATAAAAAACACAAATCACCAATTCTCAATGTCATTACAAACAGAAAATTTTATATATAAGTATATATTAAACAGATATAACTATATACCTAAAATAAATACAAAATGGCAAAAACAATACAAATCGAAAAAACACATTCCCCCACATTAAATACTATCTATATGGTAGAGGAAACACTAAAAGATGGAGAATTAATAACACTCGCAGAATTAAAAAGAAAACTTCCAAAGAAAGTTATGCACAACACATTACTACAAATACTTGATTATCTACAAATCAGCGGGAAAATATTAATTGGTACAAAAGGAATACTATGGATTTTTACAGAAAGAAAAGAGCTGAACAGATTAATAGAAAAAGGAACAGAGGTTTAACTAGAAATATAAGAATCATTCTCCTAGACAACGCAGAAAAAATATACAAAACAACAAAAGATAAGAAATTACTCAATTCTATAAAACAAAAGATTGAATTTATCAAAAACAACCCATTCTATGGAAATAATATACCAAAAGACAGAATGCCAAGAAGTTACAACTGTCAAAACCTGTGGAGAACTCATTTACATGACTACTGGAGACTATTATATACAATCAAAGGAGATGAAAAAGAAATAATATGCTTCATCGTAGATATTCTCAACCATAAAGATTATAATAAGAAATTCGGCTATAGAAAAAAGTGAAAATCTTTATAAACCTCCCTTCCCACCAAATTTCTACAATGCTAACCAACAAACCAGAACCAAAACAATTTGTTATGCCAATTCTTATTTTTATTTTGATTGTATTCTTTATGTCAATATCAACAATAGTTAAACTAATCACAGACTATTGGTGGTTTCAAGCACTAAACTTTGAACAGATATTCCTAATATCATTAAAAGCCAAGTTATTCCTATTCTTAATAACAGCTTCAATATTCTTCGTATTTGCCATATTAAACCTAATAATATGCTCATTTTTTAACAAAACAAAGATTAAATTCAAACTTAAGCTATTAATAACTCTAATAATTTCAATTTTAATTGGAGCAGCATACTCACAGAACTGGTTCTCAGTCCTACAATACTTAAATCAGACACCATTCAATCTACAAGATCCAATATTCTTTAAAGACGTTGCATTCTATATCTTCTCATTACCATTTATCTTAACAGCATGGAAGTTTGCAATAACTGTGATAGTCATAACAGCAATCCTAATAACTCTAGACTACCTTTCATCAGCATTATTAGATAAGGTAAAACAACCAAAAGTCATTGACCCAGAAAAACCACAACAAAAACCTGATCTATTAAAACAACTTTTATCAAACAATAAAGCGGTCTACCACGTCTTCATCCTAGGTTCAATCTTTTTCGCATTATTAGCTATCTACCATTATGTATCTAGATTCTCAATAATGTATTCAGAAGCAGGAATTGTAGTCGGAGCAGGATACACAGATGTTCACATATTTCTTCCAATCCTAAAACTACTATCAATCTTAGCAATAATAATAGCACTATTCTTCTATGTCTGGATATTTTACATATCCAAACATCAAAAAATAAGAAAGAGACATATCCTAATGTATATAGTGATTGTTTACTTACTAACATTCTTCATAGCACCATCAGTAATACCAGGGATAGTACAGTCATTAAAAGTCTCACCAAACGAAATGAATCTAGAACAACCATTCATTGAGAACAATATAAGATTCACAAGAATAGCATATAATCTAGACAATGTAGAAGAAATAGATTTTGATGTACAACTATCATTAACACCAGAGATACTAGAGAATGAAACTGAAATAATAGACAACATAAGAATCCTAGACTGGAGACCACTAACACAAACATACAAACAAACACAAGAAATTAGATTATATTACGACTTATCAGAGATAGATATCGATCGTTACAACATAGACGGAAAATATACCCAAGTACTACTCTCAGCAAGAGAGCTAGATCAACAACAAATTGCAGAAAACGCAAAAACATGGGTTAACCTTCATGAAGTATATACGCATGGATTTGGAGTTGTAATGAGTCCTGTAAACGCAGTAACAGATCAAGGTCTTCCAAACTATTTAATCAAAGATATCCCACCAACAACAGAAGAACCAATCCTTGAAATAGACAACCCAAGAATATACTATGGAGAAAAAGACAATGATTATGTTCTTGTAAACACTAAAACAGATGAGTTTGATTATCCAAAAGGAAACACAAACGAATACATAAATTACGACGGCAACGGAGGAATAGTACTTGACACATTCACAAAAAAACTATTAATGGCCATTAGATTCATGGATATAAAGATCCTACTCTCAACAGACATTACATCAGAATCAAAAATAATGTTTAATAGAAACATACAAGACAGAATTTCAAAGATAACTCCATTTTTATTATTAGATGAAGATCCATATTTAGTAATAAATGAAGGAAAGCTATTCTGGATACAAGACGCATACACAATATCTGGAAATTTCCCTTACTCTGAAAAGATAGGTGGAATAAACTACATGAGAAACCCAGTTAAGATAATCGTTGACACATATAACGGAGATGTAACATATTACATCATAGACGACAGTGACCCACTCATGGAAACATACTCAAATATATTCCCAGAAGAATTCAAAACATATGAAGAATTCCCTGAAGGATTAAAAGAACACATAAGATATCCAGAAGGGTTATTCAAGGTTCAGACATACATCTACAACGATTACCACATGGATGACGCAACAGTGTTCTATAACAAAGAAGACGCATGGGAAACACCTAGTGAAGTTTATGGAACAGGACAAGAAGTAGATGTAGAACCATATTACATAATTACAAAACTACCCGAAGAAGAAACAGAGGAATTCATCCTTATGACCTCGTTCACACCATTAAAAAAAGATAACATGATCGCATGGATGGCAGCGAGATCAGACGGAGACAACTACGGAAAGTTATTACTATACAAATTCTCTAAAGACAAACTTGTCTATGGACCATTACAAATAGAAGCTAAGTTTGACCAAGACTCAGAGATATCACAACAACTAACACTATGGTCTCAACAAGGATCAAGAGTAACAAGAGGAAATCTGTTAGTGATTCCAATCAAGGACAGCATCCTATACATTGAACCACTTTATATCCAAGCAGAAACAGGACAACTACCTGAACTAAAAAGAGTTCTTGTTTCAGATGGTGAAAGAGTAGTCATGGAAATAGATTTAGCAACTGCCCTAGAAGCATTGTTTGGTAAAGCAACAACAAAAACTACAACTACAACACTCCAAGAAGATAAAACAAACGAAGAGTTAATCTCAGAAGCACAAACATACTACAATAATATGGAAAACAATGCAGGAACTAACTGGACAGCATACGGAGAAAACTTTGACAGACTCGGAGAAATACTAGGAAAACTAATAGAATAATTTTTTCTTTTCTTATTTCAGCGTTGTTATAGGCCTTGACTGTAAGATATATATCTTATCCTTAAAAGCCCACTCAATATCCTGAGGAAAGTCATAATGATCTTCAATCAATCTGCCAATAGATGTTAATTCCATAATCTCTTCTGGATTCAAAACTTCTTCTTCACCATGAAAAATATCAACTTTCTCTGTCTTTCCATCTTTCTTAAATAATCCCCACTCTTGATTATTTATGTGCTTTTGGTTAGAAACTCCATTCTTTTTATCAACCATATAACTATCTGGAGTAATTGAACCAGATACCAAAGATTCACCTAACCCATAAACTCCTTCAATAACCATCTCTTCCCTGTTATTTGTAACAGGATTCACAGTAAACATAACTCCAGCCTTATCCGCGTCAACCATTACCTGGATAACAACAGCTATCAATACATCCTCATGCTCAAAATTATTCTTTTCCCTATAAAAAATAGCCCGTGGAGTAAACAGCGAAGCCCAACACCTTTGCACATCCCTGATAACATTCTCCACACTTCTAACATTCAAATACGTATCCTGCTGACCAGCAAAACTTGCCTCAGGCAAATCTTCAGCAGTTGCAGAACTTCTTACAGCAACAAACTCAAACCCCTCCTCTAACAAAACATTATATGCTGCACTAACTTCATCTTTAATATCTGCTGGTATTTCCTTAGCTAAAATCAATTTTTGTATCTTTTTAGAAGCCCTATCTAACTGTTTAGTGTCTTCAATATTTAATTTCGCTAAAATAAAATTAATTTCATCTTTTATCCCAACACTTTTAATAAATTTTTCATACGTTTGTGCAGTTACACAAAAACCATTTGGAACAGGAATATTATTATTAAATAATTCACCCAGATTAGCACCTTTTCCACCAACTACTCCCACATCATTCTTCCCTATATCTTTAAACCATAAAATATCCTTCATTTTTTACCATCCCAACTCTCTCCTTCAACCTTTTTCGCAGGACATCCTGCCCAATGTTCCCCAGAAGGAACATCTTTTAGAACAACACTATTATCGTCGATAACAGCGTTCTTTCCAACAGTAGTTCCAGCCCTTATTAATACATCATGACCAATTCTAACATCATCTCCAATAATGGTTCTACCATACATTGAATAATTAACCCCATACTCGTGGCCATCGATATATCCTCCCTTACCAATTGTCGCATTATCTCCAATTGAAATATATTCTGGATGAATATGGTCTGGCATAGAATTTCTTCCAATAAAAACATTCTTCCCTATCTTCACACCAACCATTCTATAGGCCATTTTCTTCAAAAATTGTATTCCTAATAGATTAAAAAACTCCATAACCATACCATTCAAATAAATCCTTAAAACATTCCTTGCTCTCCACCAATCATTTCCAGCATTTCCTCTATCTCCACCATAAAGAATCTTAATCAATCTCTCAGACTTATTTTTTCTAAAATCATCTTGCTTCTTTTTAGCTGTTTCATAATACTTTTCAGGCTTTTCTCCACTCATCTTAAAATATTTATCAATTTCATCCTTAGAGAACTTCTTAATCAATCTTGCATCCTTTGATCCCCAAAACTCTCCTTCCTTAGTCTCTCCCCTCATATTAGTGTATAATCCAACAATACTATTCTTATTAACATAACTCCCAGGATATAACTTAGCACCGCCAGAAACCAACACATTCTCATCTACAAAAATCTTCCCTAAAACCAACTTTAGCTTCCCATCTTCCTCTTTAAACTCATGTGCATAATACTGGCTCAACCCACCAATTAATGTATTTCCTTTGATAGTTATCAACTCAGGAAAATAAACATCAAAATAATTATACATAGGGATACAAACTTCATCTCCTAAATTCAAACCAGTAGACTTCAACAAGAAACTCTTAAACCACATTGGAGGTATTTTTTGTGTAACAATAACAACTAATTTATTATACCAAGCCCTAAAAGGCCTTAAATTGATATTCTTCTTATTAGAAATCTCAATCTCGACAACCCTTTTCTTCCCATCTAATAACTCTTTCAAAGCATTCTTTATTCTTTGTTTGTCTTGATTCATTTCATCACCCTAACTACACCATGATTAGCATTTACTTCAACTAAATCTCCTGTCTTTAAAACTTTTGTTGCAATTTTAGTACCAATTATACATGGAATTCCTAATTCCCGAGAAACAATAGCTGCATGACACGTCAACCCACCTTCATCTGTAACAACAGCCACACTCTTTTTCATTGCTGGTAGAAACTCAGGTCTTGTCATAGTTGTCACAAGCACACAACCTTCCTCAACTTTCTCAATATTCTTAACATTCTTACAAACATTAACCTTACCAACAACCTTCCCAATAGAAGCACACATCCCATTAATCTCTTTCATATCATCGTCCTGCTTCTGTTTGTCTAACATTTTAATAAATTCATCAAAGTCCTTACCAATTAAAATACTCCTATCCTTGTTAACATAAACAAAAGCACTCTTTTTCCTTCTTTCTGCAAGCATCTTCTCATCAACACCATCCAGAACCTCATCAGGCAATAAATATTTCAAATTCTCAGATTTCGTATTCTTCCTTCTTGCAATCTCCATAACATACTTCTCCATTGCCACACAACCTTTTAAAACCAGAATTTTTCTATCATCCTGCCAATAAGTCACAAACTCGGTTAAATCTAAATACATCTTTAACTCATCAGACAACTCAAGCTCTTTATACAACCTTTTTTTATTCTCAACATTCTCTTTTAACACATTCTCATCTATAAATGGAATATCATCATTCATTTTAATATGCTCTTTCAAATCATTAACTAAACCATCAACATCCAATTCCTTGCCACCTGCCCATGTAGCTTTAATCCAAGAAAAGTCCTTCACAAATCTCCCAACTAATTTCTTCAATTCCCCTTCAACAATAATTTCATCGACAGAAGAATCATTAAACATTTTCAATAATTTATTATCTTGCCTAATCAACTCAAGCATCTTATGTAACATATTATTGATATCCATATTAAAGGATCTCTTAGTTGGCTGAGATAATAAGGTGAAATAAGTTGTAAATTCCTTTTCTAACTTTTTCTTCTGTAAATCTTTTAATAACAAGTCCTTAACTAAAACATCAGTTGTTAGAGCAAACCCTTCAATTGCATGAGAAGTATCAAAAGCACCATAAAACAATTTAGAAAATTCAACATACCCTTTAAGTAGTCTATCATCACTCAACTCATTAATCTTAGACAACTTAGTTTTAATATGATTTAACATAGGTTTACCTTCTTCTTTACTCTGATTCCATAAAAATTTAGTATAATCCTTATCTTTTTTATACCTCTTAACAATATTATCTGCCACATTATGAAGATCTGCCCTATTATAATACAAATCACAATAATCATCTCTATAAATCATAATAAACTTTGAATGATTAAACCCCAAAGACTTCTTCATACCAAAAATAGCAGTAACAGGACCAGCATGAATAAAAGCAGGCACTGCATTAATCCCCTGCACATACCATCTTTCCTTTACTAATAATTTGAATTTCTTCATTTAATCACCAATAATCTTAATTAACCCATGATTAGCTTTTACTTCGACATTCATCCCATCCTTTAAAACCCTTGTAGCAACCTTAGTCCCAATCACACAAGGGATCCCTAACTCTCTGCTTACAACAGCAGCATGAGAAGTAATTCCACCTTCATCTGTAACAATCGCCCCAGCCTTTTTCATCGCAACAACAAAATCAGGAGAGGTCATAGTTGCAACAAGGATCTCACCTTGTTGTAATTTATCACACTCTTTTGGATTCATCAATACTCTTACTTTCCCAATAGCCCTACCTTGATTCGCACACATGCCCTCAATCTCACTCACACCGCCATCTTGTGTTACACCAAAAACATCTCTCTCCTTCTTCTCAGCAGCTTTACCTAACAATATTTCTACATCCGGATCATCATCTCTATAAATCAACGCACAATAATCGGATTGCTTTTTCAATAAGTCAATTGGAACATCCCCCCCATTTAGAATACTAACTATTTGTTTAGGAAATGCATATCTCAACAAATCATAACTAATATTTTTACGCCTTGCAACCTCCTTGCAAGATTCATCAAGATAAAAATTTGACTCTAATGCAACCGCTTTTCTACAATCCTGCACATAACCAAATTCATCAATTAACCAGACTAACTTCTTAGTTTGTTCATCAAAATCTAATTTAAGCATAATATCTTCTTTATCTTTTTTTAACTTTTGAAGTCTTTCTTCAAATCTATTCAAACTTGTAACATCGACATGATCTTCAATATGCTTTTTCACAACACCCCTAAAATAATCAATTCCTAGTTTAGAAGTCTCAAAAAAACCATTCATTACCCAATAGTACTTTTCAGAATGATTAACCAGGAGTGTTTTCACTTCTTCATCATCAATACCATTCTCCTTTGCAAGTTTAGTGATCTTAAGAATCTCAGCCTCTTCTTCAGTCGTATAAGAACTCTTTGTTGTAGTAACAAGAGTGTTAAAATATAATTTATGTTGTTCAGCATTCAACTTTTTCTTTAAAATTAACTCAGCAGTAAATGTGATGGGCTCAATAATTTGAGTTATGGCCCACCATTCTGCATGCAATTTATCGTGTTCTTTGTATAATTTGAGTAATTCACTATCATCTAAATCAATAAAATTTAATTCAGATAATTTTTTTATTAATAATTTAAGCTCATCTTCCTTTGATCTCCATTTACCCATAATAATTTTAAAATTATCATCATCCAGGAAATCAGGAAGCATCTTTTTTCCATAATTAATCATTTCATCAAGATCACATCCTGCCCTAATGAAACCTCTTCTATAAAAAGTATAAAGCATAGAAGCATAACAGCCACCAAAGTTCTGTTTTAAAGGATACATTGCTCCAAGAACACCTTTATGCAAAAGATGTATTGCACCAGGTCTTTCCCACACCCACCAATTAATATTTTTCATTCATAAACACCTTTTCTCAATAAACTCTCTCAAATATATAAATATTATGCCAGAAACAGCTATTTAATCTTGTTTACTAGACCATTCTTAAAGTCCATTTCAACTAAATCTCCACTATCAAGTATCTTTGTCGCTACCTTTGTACCAATGATACACGGAATCTTCAACTCTCTCGAAACAATTGCTGCGTGACATGTTAAACCTCCTTCATCTGTAATCACCGCTTTTGCTTTTCTCATCATAGGCATAAACTCTGGCCTAGTCATAGTTGTAACTAAAATACTTCCTTCTTCAAATTTATCTCTTTTTGTATCTAAAACTTTACACACTTTACCACTAACTTTCTCCCCACTAAAAGAAACCATTCCTTTAAACTCACATTTCATAATGTTTTCCATATAAACATTGTAAAGTTCTTCTGCCTCTTTACCAACAATAATTTTTTCTCCATCTTCATCAAAATAATTAACAAAAACATCTTTCCTTTTTAATATCTCGTTAACATCAATCTTTTTTCCCAATAAAAAATCAATCGCCTCTTTCTCTGTAAAACACATTAGATCCCCAACATTAGTCTTCTTTCTTCTAGAAATCTCCACAATGATCTTATTCATTGAAAAAACTCCCCTAATCATGCCTTCTTTCCTTATATCAATGAGTTCACCAAATCTTGAAATCAAACTAAACAACACCTTATCCTCTTCATCCAACTTAACATCTTTAATAATTTCTTTTTTATACTTAGCAACCTTTTTCTCACTCTCTTCAGTCTCTTCTAACTCCCTAATTAACTCATTCTTAGACTTCTTCTTCAACTCATTCTTAACTCGTATCGAGACATCTTTCTTAGTTAACTCTGAAGCACCACAATAATTAGAATCAATCCAAAAATATTTTGAATGGAATTCATCAACACTCATTTTCCCTAAACAAACACCAATAAAATCCATCTTCTCTTGTGTCAAAAAGCTTCTTCTCTCAGGTGTAGACAACAAAACCAAAGTCTCAGCAACATCTCTATCATTTAATTTATACTTTTTCTTAATAAAATCATGCAATTTCTCTGTATAAGGATCAACAATCTCCCAAAAAGTGCCATAAACAACAAAATCAGATAATATTTTAATAAACTTCTTATACAATTTAGCCAACTCAGTATCAGAAAGATCTCTCAAGTCAGTATTAACAATCTCTTCATTTACCTTAATCAGATTTTCCCTAATTTTCCACCATGGTTTAATCAAATTTTCAAAATAATCATTATCCTTCTTAACTTCCCCATAAACTTCACTAAACAAATCAAACTTCTCATTTTGTGGAGTTAACTCTGTCGCAATTCCGTCTTTATACAAAGCACATGAATACTGCAAAACAGGTTTTCCTAAAACCAACTTCTGCTGGGCAAAACAATTCATAATATAATGAAACAACTGAAAAGAACCAGGAGCTTCCTCTCTCCACCAAACAGTATTCTTTAATCTGTCTTTAACTTTTCTAAAACTCATTTTAACCTAACAATCCCTCTGTCCGCATCTACCTCTACCAAATCACCATCTTTTAAAACTTTTGTGGCTATTTTTGTCCCAATAACACAAGGAATCCCTAGTTCTCTAGAAACAATCGCTGCATGTGAAGTAACTCCACCCTCCTCTGTCACAATCGCAGCTGCCTTTTTCATTCCAACAACATAATCCGGCCTTGTCATGATTGCTACCAAAATATCTCCTTTTTTCACCTTACCGACCTCTGTCGCACTTTTACATATCTTTACTCTTCCAACTACCTTACCAACAGAAGCACACAAACCATTAATCTCTTTAATTCCAGAATGATCTTGATTCCCTAAAATCAACTCTTTCAAATCCCTTATCTTCTCAATATTTGTAATAACTTCCACACCATCATCATCCCAGTATGTTACACATTCCTTAACCCTTTCTTTTACTTCACTCTTCCCAACTACTTTCTCCAAAAAATTAGAGATCTCATCCATACTAATAAATTTCATTTCATCTAAACTAAAACCAAATCGTTTCCCAATCTCCTCTGCCAACATAAACATATAATTAGCATTCCAGTACGTTGCTCTCTTTCTTTCATCTTGCCAAAAAGTAAAATCCTCAGATATAGTCAACAAAGTAACTAAATAAGGATCTAACTCCAATTTCTTAATTAGTTTCTCTTTCGCTACTTTATTTCTTTCTGGCGTACCCTTAATCTTTTCAATCTCTTCATTAATATCTCTGCCAGAATCAATTGTCTCTTTAATCTCTTTCAGAAAGAAATCCTCCTCTAAAACAAATGCATCGAAATAATTATTCCTAGACCAAAAGTATTTCTTAACATAGTCTTTCATCTCTTTCTCTCCTTTCCCACTTTTAACTAATAAAGCAATTTTCAATAAATCAATCTCTGCAACATTAATAAAAGATTGGTGTACAGGGGCACTTAAAACAGAAAATATTTCAGGAAACTTATCATCCATCTCCTTCTCTTCTAGAATCTCTTTAATCTTATCAGCAATTATTATATCTGTACCTAAAGCAAACCCATCAATAATCGAACTAGAAGAAAACCTATCAAAACCAATCTCCTTGAACTCAATAAACAACTCAATCAGCTCCTTATCACTCAACTTCTTCAAATCCAATTTACCAATCTCTAAACATTTAGAATAAAACCTCTCATCTGCATCTTCCCACCCCTTAATCAAATCTTTACTAATATTGGGATTAACTTCTGCTAGTTTCATAATATTCAAAGAGATTCTTCTAATATCTTCCATATCAATATACCAGTCAGCCCTTCCATTCTTAAAAAAACAAACCCTTATTCCTTTCCCACAATCTCTTTTTTTAGATTCATTCCTAATCTCAGACTGAGCAATTGACTCTAATAATAACAAACAGCCATCAAATCTCTGATGATACCATTTCTTACCCCTTAAATCATTCCATCTTTCCTTTAATAATCCTTTTTTGAATCTCATTTTACACCAACAATCTAAACAATAACAAACACACTACAATAAACAACAAAGTCCAAAAAAAGATACCTACATTTAACTTGAACTTTCTCTTATTCAAATGATAGTTCATAATAGTTGCTTTCATAAACATAAGTAACCAAAATACAGTTATAAATGGTTGTAGTTATAAATATTACTACAGACATAAGATTTATATATCAGAACAACTTAATTACACATATGACCACTAAATTTGAAGCCTTAATTGAAGCAGGACTAACAACAAATGAAGCTAAAGTATACTTAGCAATGCTTAATATTGGCTCATCTAGCGTAAACGCAATAAGTAGAAAAGCAGGAGTTCATAGAGTAAATGCCTATGACATTATCGAAAGACTCATACAGAAAGGCCTTGTAAGCTCCGTAGTAAAAGGGAATAAAAAATTCTATGAACCATCTTCACCAGAAAGAATTCTAAGAATACTTGAACGTAAACAAGCCGAAGTAAACGAAGTTCTCCCAGAATTAATGCTAGACTTTAATATGCGAAAAGAAAAACAAGACGTGTTTGTATTCAAAGGCCCAGAAGGAGTAATGACTGCATACAACATGATGATCGAACAAGGCAAAGACATCTACGCATTAGGAGGACAAAAACAAAACAGAAAATACTTAAAACATAGACATATAAAATTTGACAAAGAAAGAAAGAAAAGAGGAATGCATGTTCACGGACTATATTATGAGTCAGTTAGAAGTAAAAAAATAGGAGATAAAACATGGCACATAAGATATCTACCAGATGAATTCAACAGCCCAGTCATGATAGATATCTGCGGCGACATATCAATAGTACTTCTTTCAACAACAGATATAATGGCAATTGTCATAAAAAACAAAGATGTAGCAGAAGGCTACAGAAGACACTTCAAATTCATGTGGGAATTCGCTAAGGAATAACAAAAATATTCCGATTTCTTCCAAGATATTTCCGGTTTTCGACGACAAAGCTTTTTAAAGAATAAAATAATACACAGATAAATGTATATAAAGTCCAAAAATCACATTTTTGCAAGCAAGACCTTCTTTTTCAACTTTTTTGGAGATCTCTTTAAACTTTTTTCAATTAACTCTAACTCCAATCTCAAAAAAGTTTTAACAATAGGATTTTTAGAATCTAAATTATACAACTTGGTCTTTCCAAATCTTCTTGTAACCTTAACTAACCCCAACCATTCAACCTTTTTCCAGAAATTAAACAACGATGTTCTTGAAATCTTTGCACCCTTTGCAATCTCAGTCTTAGAAAAATCCATCCCTTTATTCTCTATCAAAAAATCAACCATTCTAAAAAAAGGAGTATCCCCAATATATTCCAATAATAAACTTTTATCTGCCATAGGAACAAGTAATAGTCCAATGTTTATAAATATTATCATTCAAAGTACAAACTGGTGAACTTTTATATGTGGAACACAAGAATAATCAAAGGAAAGATCCCACATAAACTAAGCAGATTAGGTAAATTCAAACATTCTCACACATCTTTTGATAACCTACAAAAAGGTTTCCCAAAAGAGATAAGAAACAGAGTAAAAGACGCAGCAATAGAATTAATCAAAGAGAATATCCTAATAAAAAAACCAACGAATTATGGTCTAGAAATCTCAATTAATACAGAAAAATCAGCAGAAATAATAAAGTATATCAAAGAGTTCTTAGAAGAATAATCACATTTAAAAATACATACTCATTTCTCTACATATTCAGGAGGGATAAATATGGGAGTAATTAAAGATGAAAGAATAAAGCATCAAAGAGTTATTTATATTGAACCAAAAAATCTAGAAGGAGATATGGGACTAGATGAAGTTGTTGATTCTCTAAGAGCAGAAGGAGTTGATGTTAGATACTTACAAGATGAAGCAAATTTTGAAGTTCTAGAAGGAGATGTATCACCAAAAGATGCTTGTACAAGAACAAAAATTCTACTTAAAGAAATCAATGGACATCAAAGAGCACTTAAATATGCAGTAGGAAAAAAGAAAGAATGGCAAAGAGTTATGGAACAAATTGGTGGAGAAATTGAACAAGAAGGAATTGATATAGAAATAAAAGATCACATAGAATTAAATGAAGACTTTGTTCCAAAAGGAGATTATACTAAATTCTTAGGGTACAATGGAAGCGGAAAATCCTTCTGTATGATCCTAGAAACAAAAGGAGACATATGGGAATCACTAGATCATTCAATAAATGAAATGGGTAAAAAAACTAGCAAAGACTTAGAAGGAATAGAAGCACGTGTCGTGTTTATAGCATTCCATACTCAACTAGAACAACACAAAGACAAAAAACCATTGCTAGGTTATGAACTAGTTTTCAAATACGGTGAAGACAAAAAACCACAAGTAGATATTTATGAAGTAACAATAGATGAGCTAGAACCAGAAGAAGGATCACCAGTAGTTAACAGAGAAAGAAGTGTAACAGAAACAAGAAGTTTAAACCCATCAACAGAACAAACAGAGATATTGAATACATACACAAAAGCTTCAATGGTTTTTGCTAGATATCTAAGATCAAAACTACATGAATTAGAAGGACTAGGAAGATCACTAAGAAACAGAACAAGGGATGCATGGACAGCATACAACAGTGAACCAGAAACAGAAAGAGACAGAATATTCCAAACAGATGAAGCAGTCCATTACAAACAGTGGACTTAATTTATTTTCTTTACTTTTCCATTCTCTGCATCAACTTCTACTAAATCATTATCATTTAGAATACCTAAAGCATTCTGTACACCAATCAAACATGGAACTCCTAACTCTCTAGAAACAATCGCTGCATGACATGTTATTCCACCCTCTTCTGTAATTATTGCAGCACACTTTTTCATAACAGGTAGATATTCTGGCCTTGTCATAAGAGCAACTATTATATCTCCTTCTTCAAACTTCTCAAAATCTCTTTCCCTCAACAAAATCTTAACTTTCCCCTCAACTTTACCTTTACAAGCAACAACACCTTTCAACTCATTAATATCTTTCAAAGTCTCTTCAAAAGTTTTAATATAAACTAACGCCTCATCTCCACCCAAAATAATGTATTTATCTCCCTCTTTATAACTTGCAATATATTTCTTCCTCTTCTCTAACTCATCAAAAAAATCATCATCAAACAATCTCTCTGCCTCACTAATACAAGCCCACATAATCAACTCTTGAGGTTTACCTAATCTCACACACACCTCTTCAAGCATCCTTCCCAAAAAATAATTAATCTTCATAGACATCTCTTTTCTAATCTCTCTCCAATAAATCAACCTATTGAAAAAATATACTACATTCATAACTTCTTCACATAAATCATACTTCTCCAATAATTCCTTCTTTCTATTCTTAATCTTATCGTAATAACTCAAATCAACTTTAACATCTTCTAACTCCTTCAAAACTTCCTCTTTAGTCAACAACTTTGACTCAAAAAAATTAGTTTTTATATGTTTGTACTTCTCAACATGCTTCTCAACATCTTTACAGCCCTTCTTTTTTATCTCAATCAAATCTAGTTTCTCTTTCTGAATAATATTTGGTTCTTCTAACAAACATAGTTCTTTAAACTCATCCAAACTGATCTCAGATTTATATTTATCAAAAACTTCCTGCACTACATCATCTGTCAACGGATCAAAAAACTCAATCGTCGCAGCAATACTCCATAAATAGTTAGTCTTAGAATAAAAATCAACAATCTTCTTCATTAATTCCTTATCATTCAACTTTTTAATATTCTCAAGATCATCAATAGCCTTCTGAACAACTGCTGCCCTCTTTTTCCACTCATCAATCAAAGAATCAACATGTTTCTTGTCTTTAATCTGCTTATCAATTATTTCATTGGCTTTCTTTCTAAAAGCACTTATCCTCCAAAAACCATAATTATGTGTTCCCCTATTCAACATAACACAATTTTCTTCACCGAATAAATTAAACGCACCATGATAACCATAAGTAATCAACCAAGGAACAGCCTCAACACCCTGTCTATACCATTTATCCCCTTTGACTGTCTTGAGATTCATACTTTCCTCACTCTCCCGTTATCAGCATCGACCTCTATTAAATCTCCATCCTTGAAAGAAAGTGTCGCTGATTTTGTCCCAATCACACAAGGTATTTTCATCTCTCTGGATATTATAGCCGCATGACATGTAATCCCTCCTTCATCTGTAACAATCGCTGATATTTTATCCAATAAAACATGATGATGGGGATTTAACATCGGAGTTACAATTATATCTCCATTCTCAATCTTCTCAATATCATCTAAGCTAAGAACAACTTTTGCTTTTCCCTTAACAAAACCATTAAAAGTGCTAACACCTTTAACTTCAGAGATCCCAAACTCATTACCAATATCACCTAACTCTTTAGTCTCAATATTATCTGCTTCTTCACCAACATAAAAATTAGAATCTTCATTAATAATCTTCCAAACATAATGCTTTTTTCTCTTTTTCATGTCATTAACATTAAATTCTTCATTAATTAACTCTTCAGGAAATATATATCCAACAAGAGTCCTATCAATCCCAGTCTTATTATGCAAAGCATCCAACAACCTATGGAAAAATTGTGTCTTTATCTCATTCATTACAGACTCTGGTCCCCTAATAAACTCTGCCTGTTCTTTAATTGGTTTTATCTGTTCTTCATCTAAAGCAAAACCACAAAAATGGCCCAATAAACAATAAGACCATGCTTCAAGATATTTTTTATGAAATAAAGAAAATACATCTAAAGGATCTCCAGTTATAATTTCTCTTAACTCATTCTCCACAATCATCGCTTTATCAAATATGGGCTTTAATTTATCAACATTCTCTCTAAGAAAACAAAAAAACTCTTCTAACTGTTTTTTATCAACATATCTTGTAACAACACCATTTTTATTAACAGCTAAAACACTTTTTAGAGGGAAAAGTGGAATCATCCCATAAGCATTCTGATTAAAAAACACTTCCAATAAAAAATAATTCCTAGTCACAACTTTCTCCCACTTCATATCTTCCTCACTCTCCCGTTATCTGCATCTACTTCTACTTTATCTCCATCTTTCAATATCTTTGTTGCAACTTGCGTTCCAATTATACAAGGAACTCCAAGCTCCCTTGAAACAACAGCAGCATGACAACTAATTCCACCTTCATCTGTTACTATCGCAGCTGCTTTCCTCATCAACGGAACATACTCCGGCCTAGTCATTGGCGCAACTAAGATATCACCTTTCTTAAATTTATCAAAATCATCATGAGTATTTATTACTTTAACAACACCTTCCACTTTCCCTTTACAAGCAACATTTCCTTTAATCTCTTCCTGTTCTCTAAACTTCTCATCCAAAGCTTCAATAATCTCCTTACTACCATCACCAATAAAATATTTCATCTTTCCTCCACCAAGTGAAACACACATCATAGACTTAAATCTTTTCTTAAGTATATCAACATATTCATCTGTAAACTTTAAATCCTTTAATTCATTATAAACCATATAACATAAATACTTTTTCTCAATCCCAGTCCTCTTATTAACATAATCCATAAATTGATCATAACAATAAGTTGTTTTCTGCGTATTTATCTTCCTAATTTCTCTAAAATAAGTCATTTCTGAGAAAAAATAGAATAAATTCTGTAATTCTATAGGCACATTGTATCTCTTTATAATCTTCTTTTTCTGTTTTAATAACAAATCAATCTTTCCACTAATCTCCTTCTTTAATCTACTCAATCCACCTTTAGACCTAAGTTTTTCCAACTCTTCATAAAAATAATCCTCTCCAACAACATATGAATTTGCCCAATCATTGTTCTTCCAAAAATATTGTTCTTGTAACTCTTTAATCTGAGGACTAACATCATCCAAATCAACTAACTCAATCAACTTCAGCTCAATCTCTTCATGAACAAACAAATTCTCAGGGGATACCAGCACCTTCACATCTTCCTTACTCATCTTTAAGCCACTTTTCCCTATCTCCTCATCTAATAACTGTTCCCCACAAGGATCAAAAGGTTCAACAAAAACACCAATAACCCATAAATCATACAATAGTTCAGAATACTTAGCTTGGAAAGCAATAAACTCCTTCTCATCCATTCCTTCAACACCATTAGAAATCACATAATCAAACATCTTATCAACTTTCTTTTCAATTTCCTTCCAATCTTTAATTAATTTATCAATAAATTTCTTGCTTTTCATAGCCTTTTCAACCATCTCTTTTGAAACTTCAATCTCTCTATCCAAATCAAAACAACCATCGTGGAAATTGTTATAATAGTTAAGAACTAACTTGAATTTCCCTAAATTATTAGAAAAAGCAGTAACAGGTGCAGAAGAAGAATAAGGATTAGCACCACACGCCTGCCTGTACCATCTATGTTTCTTAATATATTCAACAACTTCTTCTTTTTTCATAACTTCCTCACTCTCCCACTCTTCAAATCAACCTCTACTTTATCTCCATCTTTCAACATATCAGTTGCATACTTTGTTCCAATCACACACGGAACTCCTAGCTCCCTAGAAACAACTGCAGCATGACACGTAACTCCTCCTTCATTTGTTATTATTAACTTAGCTTTCTTCATCAAAGAAATCATATCAGGCCTTGTCATAGAAGAAACCAGAACATCCCCTTCCTTAAACTTATCAGCATCATCCATAGTCATAACAACAGAAACATTACCATTAACAACATCTTCATCACATCTACAAGCAACCAACCCATTCAACTCTTTAACATCAACCTTTGGCATGACTAAATCAAATAACTCTTTGGCTTTCTCACCAGTCTCTAAATGTAATTTTCTATCATCTTTCATATAAACAAAACACAACTCTCTACGATCATGTAAAACCTTCTTATCCACCTCACCATTCAACACACCTTCAATCTCAGGAAACATAGTATATTGTAATTCCTCCAGAGTATAAGAAGTTCTTCTAACAACCTCATTCAATAATAAATACTGATAATGCAAAGCTTCTAAACAAAACTCTTTCCTCTGATCCTGCAAATGTATAAAGAAATCAATATATTTCACTAATAACCTTAATTCATCATTATCAATCTCATCCAATATTCTCTCTTTCTCTTTCTTCAACTCAATAAGTCCTTCCTCAATCTTTGAAATCTTTTCTTCAGCATTATCAATCTTCTTAACCGCTCCTGTAACATAATTCTCATCTAAATAAATAACTCTCGTATAATTATTCTCAACCCAATGGAATCTCTTAACATGTTCTTTAACTAAATCGTCATTAAACCTTAAAGCAATCCTCAACAAAGATAATTCACACTCATTACTAAAAGATAATTTAGTAGGAGAACTCAGTGTAATATATCCGTCCCGACCATCCAACAACTTCTTTAAGTGCTCCTCTGCAAAAAAACCAAAACTATTTGTAACCAGCGGAAAAGCGTAAGCAATTGCATACGCATTATCAAACCTCTCAAACAATTTCAAGAAATCTTCATCACTTAACGACTTCAAATCAGTTGAACAGATTTCTTCCTCAACTTTCCTCAACTCCTCAACCTGCCCACACCATTTTTCATAATAAGGAATTAAAAACTTCTTATCCATCAACAAACTCTCAAATATTTTCCTACCTATTTCTTTACAATCATTCATCTCCCAGATCCAATTCCCAACATTCCCTCTAAAGATATTCGCAGTAATCTTAAATGAAAAAGGAAACTCATCCTGAAGCAAAGTCATCCCAGCACAAAACGGAGAGAAAAAGGTGTGTAAATTACCAGATAACTCTTCAATATACCATTCGGGGTTTGAAAAACCTAAAACATTCATTCTATCAACTTTATCGACGCATGATTTGCATTAACTTCAACCAAATCACCATCCTTAAACATCTTTGTTGCCTTGCTAGTCCCAACAACACAAGGTATTTTTAATTCTCTTGAAACAATAGCAGCATGGCAAGTTATTCCACCCTCATCTGTAACAATCGCTCCTGCTTTTTTCATACCAACAACATAATCAGGAGAAGTCATAGGAGCTATTAACACATCCCCATCATCAACTTTAGTAACATGCATTGCACTCATAACAACCTTAGCTTTGCCTTGATACCTTCCAACACATGCACAAACTCCATACAACTTATTCTTTGCATCCTCTGCCTCAGGATTATCATTAATCTTTTCTTTAATAAAATCCTTAACTTTATCATGTTCTAAAAACTCTGTTTCACCATCTTTATCCCACAAACAAACACTTAACTTAAATCTCTTCTTCAAATCATCTTTAGAAACAACATCTCCATCCAACCCTTTTTTGATCTCTTTATGATTCATAAACCTCACAAGAACATTATCAACACTGAACCGTTTAGCCAACTCATCAATCAACGGGATAATCAAATAATGAGATTTTGTAAACAACTCTTTCTTATAATCCATCATATAAGTCGCTAATTTAACATAATCAAACAGTTCCTGTAACTCTTTAGAAATACCGCAATCACTAATAAATTTGTCTTGTTTCTTCTTTAGATTCCCATCATAACTTAACATTTCATTCAACTGCTTCTTACAATCCTTCTTTAATAAATTCTTCAAGACAGTAATAAAATGTTTAACATCCCATACTTGTACCCCATAATCATAAGGAATCCAACAATACTTTGAAGTATGATCATCAATCTTCTTCATAATATCTTTATTCTTCTCAAAATCCTTCTCCAAATTATTCTCTTGTATTTCAACTGCAATGTTTAATAATTCTTCCTCATCTTTCCTAATAAAAGAGCTCTGAGAAGGCGTACTTAACACAGTTATTATTTCATTGATATTATCTACCTTTCCTTTTAACATGCCTTTAATATGTTGAAGAACAATATCTTTTGTAACTAAAGGCAATGGTTCTCCATAAACAGTAGATATCTCATACGAAGAAATGTAATCTTCATATAACTTCCACAAACCCTCGTTACTCAATTTACTAAAATCAGATTTATTTATCCTTTCAGATATCTTCATTAACTTCTTAATCTCTTTCTTAAACTCTTTATAAGAATAATTCAACAAACTGGGATCATTAATAACTTTATCAGAAACAAACTTATACAAATCATCAATTACCTCTTTCTTTCCATACCAAATCATTACTCCTTTTGTATAAACAACAAAATAGTCCTCAAACGATTTCCCAAACCACACCTTTCTAGCAGTATTTGAATAAACCTTTCCAATAACCTCTATAAAAGGCGATAAATAACAATGTGTTTTCCTTTGTAAATAAATCCATTCAGTCATTTTAACTTCCTCACAATCCCATTTTCTGCATCAACAACTACTTCATCATTATCAAACAACAACTTAGTAGCATTTTTTGTTCCAACAATGCATGGTTTCTTCATTTCCCTAGCAACTATCGCTGCATGTGAAGCTATTCCACCTTCATTTGTCACAAAAGCTGCTGCTTTCTGCATCGCAGGTAAGAATGTAGGATGTGTAGTATTTGCAACCAACACATCACCTTCTTTTACTTTCTTAAGATCATGATAACTATTAACCAGCACAACCTTACCTGCAACTTTCCCTGTAAAAGCAACTAATCCTTTAATACTTAACCCAAGCTCACTTTCATCAATATCATTAATTATCTTAACATATTTCTTAGGAACACCATCCAACACTTTTATCTTCATATTCTCGTCGACAGTCACAACAAAACCACTATTTTTCCTCTTAATAACCAAATCAATATCTAATTCCTCTTTTTTCAAACACTCTTCAATCTCATCTAAAGTCAAATAACCAACATCGTCATATTGGATACTAAATTTCTTTGCAAACTTTTCAAAAAGAAAGACCCAGGAATATGTGTGAAATCTTCTTAAATCATCTCTCCAATCTTTAAAGAACAATACATACTTTGCCATATCTAAGAAATGATTCTCTTCATCGCTAAGTTTTAACTGTTTCTTAATATCCTCTAATTTCAATTTCTTTTTCTTCTTATCAACTACACCAAGACTCTTAACCCATTCTTCATCAATCTCCCTATACCAAACAACAGACCAATTTCTTAAGAACTGATACTCATCAACTAATTTACTAACATTAACATTTTTCCTCAACTTCTCCTGAATCTCATGTAATGCAGTTTTCTTCCAAGGAGTACAAATAGCATCCAAAGCTCTCTGATCTTTAATCCCTAATTTCTCAAAATCATGTTGCCATGCCTCAATAGCTAACCAAGAAGTAATACTAAAGATATAATTAATAATCATAAACTGTTCTTTGAAATCATAAAAAGCATTTAACATCTCCTTAGAATTACCTCGTAACTGTTTCTTTGCTTTCTCACTCAAACTCTTTATCTCCCCTTTCAATAACTTTCCTTCGTTATAATAATTCTTAATCTGTTGTGGAGAATTAAAGAACTTTTTATACAAATATCTTCCCAATCCCAACGAATCAACACCAATATAATGAGTTAACACTTTTTTATCTAAAACAGTGAAAAATAACTCTTTATTCTCACCAGTAAACTCTTTAATATGCTCATAAAAAACAATATCAATACCTGAAATAGTAGTTAAATCAACTCCTTCTCTTGACAATAACTTCTTCCACTTCATACCTTCTTCACCTTCCCGTTATCCGCATCTACCTCAACTTTATCTCCGTCTTTAAACACCTTTGTTGCAACTTTAGTACCAATCACACAAGGCTTTCCCAATTCTCTAGAAACAATTGCTGCATGGCAGGTAATCCCCCCATCATCTGTAACAATTGCTGCACTTTTCTTCATAGCAACAATATGTTCAGGTCTTGTCATTCCTATAACAAGCACATCCCCTTCTTCAAAATCATCGGCATCTTCTACCTTCAACACAACCTTAACATTACCAACAGCCTTTCCAGGAGAAGCACAGAAACCATCCACTTCATCACCCTTAACATTAACTTTAGATGCTTTCTCAAACATATTCTTAGCTTCATCACCTATGATCATCTCAACTCCCTCTTTTCTATATACCCACATAACACCTTTCTTTCTCTCTGATAACACATCAACATCTAACTTTCCATTCAACACATCTTTAATCTCATCATATTTTGCATATTTTAATAAATCAACATCTACCTTACTCCTCCTAGAAACCTCATCCAAATATTTCTGTGCAAAACTTGAGTGCATTAATGTTCTTAATTTTCTATCATCCTGCCACTTAACAAACATCTCTGTTAACTTAACTATCGCCTTTATCTCATCATCAAATTTATACTTCTCAATCAACTCTTTTTTCTTCTTAATATTCTCAGTTATATCCAATTCATTACTACTCAAATCACCTTTAATCGCATTCAAAACCTCGTCCTTACAATAAGGCTTTGATCCGCAATAATTAGAATTAATCCATCTATACTTTGCAATATGTTTATCAATCAAACTAATATCTTTTTTAATCTCAATCAACTCATCATTATACTCTTTCAAAAATGATTCATTAACAGGTTTTGTTAAAACCTCAAACACTTCCTGCACATTAGAACAATATTTCCCCAACTTCTCAAACAATAATTTATCTGCACCAAACATAAACGCATCCAATAAACCAGGAAAATATAACTTAAAAGTCAGATACTCAAAAAAATCAGTATAAACCTTTACTAACTCTTCATCACCTAACGTCCCTAAATCCAAAGCCATAAGATCATCATACTTTCTTCTCAAATCAACAAGACCCAGATTCCATTTTGCAATAAGCTTCTCAAAATATTTTCCATCTTCTAAATGTTTAGCAATAATTGCATTAGTAATTTTCATCTGCATCTCTACATGAGTACAATAATCAAGAACCATATCTTTATAATAACACATAGAAAAATCATACTCAAACTGAGGAAGAAAAGATGTAGGAAAACCAAGAGCCATAGGCAAAGTAAAAAAAGGAGCACCATCTACATGTTCTACACACCACTCCTTATCAAAATCAATCTTTTTCATCTTACATATTACACTGAGCAGCAATAATTGTCATTGTATCTGCCTGAAGTTCCCAAGGCGTACTTCTTCCAAACACACCAACAGGATGTTTCATACCTGCAATTATCACATAAAACTCGTTATCAGTTAGCTGCATCAATAAATGACCAACAATATTTCCTGCCATAATCTCAGGAAAAACCAAAACATTAGCATCTCCTTTGACAACTAAATCATCTGCCTTTTTTACAGCAGCATCTGGACTCAAAGCAGCATCTGCCTGCATCTCACCATCTATCACTAAACTAGAATCTCTCTCCTTACATATCTTCAACGTCTCCCTAATAGGTTCTAAAACAGGATGTTCTCCAGAACCATGTGTTGAATGAGATAATAAAGCAACCTTTGGATCAAAACCCAACCCCTTAACAACATTAACAGCATTAAAAACAATATCTGCCCTCTGCTCAGGCGTTGGTGCAATATTAATTGAACCGTCTGTAAAAAATATTAATTTATCATTCTTCTTATCAACCATTGCAGTAATCTCAGAAACAGTTTTAATCCCATCTTTTGTTTTTATTAATTGCAATGCAGGCCTCATAATATCTGAAGTAGGACAGATACATGAACTAACAACAGCATCGGCCATCCCTTTTACAACCATCATACAACCAAAATAATTAACATCCTTAATCATCTCTTTTGCTTTCTCTAAATCAACGCCTTTATGTTTTCTTAACTCAAACAACCCTTCGGCTAATTCACTCATTAATTTCTCATCTTTGTAATCTACAATCTCACACTTAGAAATATCAACACCTAGCTCTTCTGCTTTTTTCCTAACATTACCATTTTCTTCAAGAAGAATAAAATCAGCAACACCATGTTTTAACAACTTATCAACAGCTTTTAACGGCCTACCATCCCAAGCCTCACAAACAACAATCTTTCTTCTCTTCTCTTTAGCCTTATTAACAAACAATTCCATAACATTTACCATTTTGTTCGCCTCCAGTGAACAAAAATTCGCTTTGGCGAATTAAATCACATTTATAAAAGAATACATACATCATATATAAATATTACTCAATCTTTCTCACTCTCCCTTTATTAGCATCTACCTCAACTTCATCTTCACTCTTAAAAACCTTTGCAGCATCCCTAACACCAACAATACAAGGAATACCTAATTCTCGAGAGACAATTGCTGCATGACATGTTAATCCGCCTTCTTCTGTAACAATCGCAGCCGCTCTCTCCATCGCAGGCAAAAAATCTGGGTGCGTAGTAATCGCTATCATTATATCTCCATACAAAACATCATTCAAATCTCCAACGCCTCTAACGATCTTTACTTTACCTTTAGCCATTCCTTTAGATGCACCTAATCCTCTTAATTCATTAACATCTTTAACATTCAACTCAAAATTAAACATCTCTTTTGCTACTTTCTCAATATCATCAACAATACAAACAGTCTTTCCATTATCGGCAAACATCATAAAACCATTCATTCTTTTATTCACTAAATCTAAATCTACATTTTTTCCATTCAAAGATTCTATTATCTCATCCTCAGTTAAATAAGCCAATTCTTCAATTCTAACTCCAACTCTTTTAGCCATCTCTAAAAACAAAGGTCTAATAAAGAATATAGTCCTTCTTCTGTAATAATCCCTCATATCTTTCATATAAGCTAAATATCTCATCCTATCAAAAACAAATTTGTCTTCGTCATTCAAATTCAACTCTTTAATCGCTTCTTCATAACTCATTCCAATCTCTTCATCAGTATTAATATGACCAATAAACCCTAACAAATCCTTCTCATCCCAAGGTTTATTATGCAAATCCAAACAAGGCATCCACTCACATTCCTTCAACAATTTCCTAACTTCATCCCTATTGTTCTTATCAATCTTAACAGCTCTCTTTCTCAAAGCACTTACAAAATTCTCTTTCTCAGGACTAAACAAAACATTCAAATAAACCCCTCTTTTCTCATTATTAACCCCGACAAGTTTCTCAAACAATAAGTTAGCAACCTCTCCAAAAGAATCATTTGCTTTATGAAAATGCCAAACACCAACAGTAAAATCAATCATTCTCTTTTGATAACCTAAATAATATTTTATCAACTCGGTCTTAGAAAAACCAGAAGGATCTTTCTCAAAAACATCTTTTGAATAATTTAGATAATCATCAGCAACCTGAAAAAAGATATTAGTTAACTCTTCATACAACTTCTTATCAAAAACAACTTTAACTAACGCATTGCATACATTCTTAATCTCTTTCTCATCACAATAACATACAATATTCTTATTGTCAGGAAAAAGAAAGATATCTAATCCGCCAGGAATAACTCCATCTAACCCTTCTTTCAAAAAACATTTCCAAATATTCTCACAATACTGAACACTATACTCTCTTGAAAACTCTCTCTGCCAACTCATACCTTCCTCACCTTTCCATTGGAAGCATCAACCTCTACCAAATCACCATCTTTCAAAACCTTTGTAGCTATTTTCGTACCAATTACACAAGGAATACCTAACTCTCTTGAAATAACTGCAGCATGTGCTGTAATCCCTCCTTGTTCTGTAACAATCGCTGCCGCTTTATTCATTATCGGAACAAAATCAGGTGTTGTCTGATTTGTAACTAATATTTCTCCTTTCTTAAATCCGCATCCTTTCGGATCTCTAACAACTCTCACTACACCTTCAACTAAACCAGAACAAGCTGTAACACCTTCTATAACATCTACATCCCCCAACTCTTCAATAAAATCAGATTCATCTAAATATTTATCATAATCTTTCCCTTCATAAACTGCATACCCTTTAGGAGTGCCATAAACAAAATTCTTTTTTGACCTTAATTTCAACTTCTTCAAATCAAAAGTCTTTTTAAGAAAAATATATTTTATCTCTGGCTCAACTGTATGATATAACAACTCAAAGTTAATTCCCATTCTTTTAGCCATCTCTTTTATTATCAAATCAAAGAAATGAGCAAACCTAACAATCCCCATCTTTCTATAATCTTGTATATGTGTCATAAGAGACGACATTTTTATAACTCTATTTAGATAATCATCACCAATCGTTTTCAATAACTTCTCTCTCTTTTCATTATTCTCCACAAAAACATGGATATAATCTTCAAATGATCCATTAAACAACTTTTTAGCAAAATCTTTCACAGAAAGGACTTTTGGGAAATAACTGTTTTCTACCCAGTAATACCTTTCTTTATGTGAACATAATCTTTCCCAATTCTTCTTATCCTTTTTCAAAGATTCATAAAACTCATTAAAATTATCTTTCTTCTTCACATCATCTGAAATCTTAGATAAAGAGATCATCTCTTCATTTGAATAAGAAGGAATCGTCGGAGCAGTTAATATTGTTATAATCTCATAAATCTTTTTTTTATCTTTAACATCTAATCTAGAAATAATAAAATCAGACAACCAATCAGATTCTCCAGAAGATAAAAAACAGTCTGCTAGATAACCAGATCCTGCTTGCCGTAGATTTGCATGATAAATCTTCTTATAAACTTCAAACAACTCTTTATCACTTAACTCACTATAATCCATTCCTTCAACTTCTTCATACACTGAAAGATTATAATCATGATCTTTCTCCCACCGATTATACAAGATCATAAAGAATCTAAGATCTTTTTTACATTTCTCAAGAAACAAATTCCTAACTCTTGTAAGCTCTCTGTTGTCCCAAAACCAATCAAACATTAACCCTTTCTGAATAGAATATCCAGATTTAAATCCAAAAGGATAAAGTTTATTCATAGTATAAACTCCACCATGGATCCCCTGCATAAAAATCAAATGTAACGGACCAGGATATGCTTTCTCTAACCATTCCTTCTTTGGATTATTAGTCTTTACCTTTCCTTTTGGTAATCGTTTCATATAAATAACAATACTAAATTCATATATAAACTTTATCAAGAATAAGTATAGAGGAATTGCTATTTGTGTCCTCAGGTCGAAATTCAATAAAATAGCTGGAGATAGTTCGTTGTGAGGGGTTGCTCCCTACGGGAACACAGAACTTTAGAAAATATCATACAGAATTTCGAAGACACTTTTAGCAATTCTACTAAACAATAAGAAAATCAAAGCGTTGCTGCAGTATCGGCTAAGGCACTGCAGCAACACTTATGAACATGATTAAACAGCAATCTTAAATCCCATCTGAGTAGGCAATCTTAATGTTTCATCTCTATGACCCTTGTACCAAGACCTTTCAAAAGCTCTATTTGCTAAATCTCTATTATTAAAATAAAACCTATTAGCAGCAGATCTATTTTCAGGAGAAGTATTTCCCCTAAGCATACTTGCATACATTGAATTAATTGTATTATCAGTTCCTGCTGTCCTAAAGTGAGTTCCATACTTTACATAAATATTATTTCCTCCTCTTGTGTCAACACCTTCCGTAGGTTTTAACATACTTGAAGTTCCCATAATATTGTAAGTCCTATGACCATCTCTTATCGGTTGATTTAATGCAATTCCATTCTGTCTTCCAACTTTTTTTGATCCAACATCTAAATCAATCTGATCAGCACCTAATCCTTTGAATATATAATATAATGGACCACTAATACTTTTTCCAGGATTTGGTGTACCTTCTGAAATAATTTTATTTCCAGCATACATTCTAACTCTTCTATCATATAAAGCTGCATTCCTAACATTATTTGCACCAGTACTATGACCAAATAAACCAACAGGAACACCAGTCTTAAAATAACCTAACTCAACTAAGTCTCCAACTTGTTTGGAAACTATATGTGGATCGTCTTTATTAGAATTATGATCTAAAACAACAGCCCTAACATTTTGTTTCAATAACTCATTTTGTAAAGCAAACAATGAACCAATTTCTAACCCTAAACCTTTCAATAAAACAGCCATATAATCTCCTTTCTTTAAATTCTTCATTATCTCACTATTTCTTGCTCTAACAATAGGCGTACCTACAAAGTTCTCCATAGCTAATTTAATTTGATAAGGAATATTCATAAGAACATCGTCAATAGCTTGTAACCATCCTCTTTTTCCAATACCATCTTTTGCAACCTGTGCTTTAGCTCTTGCTCTTAATTCATTATATGGTCTTAAAGTAATATCAGTATCAGCCTCAACTAACAAACCACTAAAATAAACTTTTGTTCCATCTTTTAATTTAATAACTTCCTTTGCCTCTTTTTTGCCATCATTAATAACTCCTTCAAGAGTCCTATGTTTATTGGCTTTTTTATTCGCCCAATGTTCCCCAGCAATTTCTTCTAATCTAGATAACATCTCCTTTCTATCAGCTCTTTCTTGTGCTCTTCTCTCCCCTTCTAATCTTGCTCTCTTAGATTTATACTTAACATTTCCATTCTCTTTCAATCTTGCTGCCTTTCTATCGGCATAAGCTTGTTTTCTATGTTTAATGGCCTCTTTATAATCCCTTAAGTTCGGATCCTGAATAGTTTTACCATTCGCATCCTTAACACCTAAATGACCATTCTGATCTGGTTTATTATCATATTGTTTACCCTTAGAATTCCTTCCACCATTATGTACCTTGGCCTTACTCCATCTTTTTTTAGCCTTATCTTTAGCACTAGCCTTTGCATTCTTAGTACTATTAGAACTCTTACTCGATTTTCTCGCAGTTTTTGCCTTAGCCATATAATATCTATCACATAGCTCCTATATAAATGTTTCGTTTTGTAACTACATAACAGTAATAACATATATATCCTTTCTATATAGAAAATAATTCAACAGCAACATTAATATATAACATCTCAACTACATACATAAATGACAATATCAATAGAAGAGATGGCAACTTTCTGTAAAGCCAAAGGCTTTGTCTATCAAGATAGTGAGATCTACGGCTCTTTATCAGGATTCTGGGACTTTGGTCCTTTAGGTGTTGAACTAAAAAATAACATAAAACAACACTGGTGGAAAACATTTGTTCAAAACAGACAAGATGTTGTTGGTATGGATGGTTCTATCATAACCCACAGAAAAATATGGGAAGCATCTGGACATGCAGACTGCTTTGCAGATCTAATCCTAACATGTGCAAAATGTAAAAACAAATTAAGAGCAGATATTCACATAGAAGAAGTTCTAAACATTCCAGGAGATGGACTTACAGCAGAGCAGGTAAATGATATTGTAGAAAAAAACAACTTAAAGTGTCAAAAATGTAACGGAGCATTCTTAAAAGTAAACGATTTCAACCTAATGTTTGAAACACAAGTTGGCCCATCAAAAGAAAAAACAAATACAACATTCTTAAGACCAGAAACAGCACAACTAATTTTTGCAGACTTTCATCTAATAAAAGAAAACGCAAGACTAAAACTACCATTTGGAATTGCACAAATCGGAAAATCATTTAGAAACGAGATCTCACCAAGAGATTTCTTATTCAGAACAAGAGAATTTGAACAAATGGAAATAGAATTCTTTGTGCATCCTGATAGAATTAATGAATGTCCATTCTTTAATGAAGTAAAGGATATGAAGATTAACATTATCACATCGGCAATGCAACAAAAGAAACAAAAACATAAAGAGATTACAGTCGACAAACTAACAGAATTCACAAGTAAGTGGCATGCATACTGGTTATCAATTAATTATAAATGGTTTTTAGACTTAGGAATAAAACCAGAAAATATCAGGATAAGAGAACACCTAGAAAAAGAACTTGCTCATTATGCAGGAGCATGCTTTGATTTAGAATATAACTTCCCTTTTGGTTGGAAAGAAATTCATGGAAACGCAGACAGAACACAATTCGATATAAAACAACATGTTAAAGCCAGCGGCAAGGACATTAATGTATATGATGAAGAAACAAAAGAAAAAATAATCCCTTATGTTGCTTCAGAACCTTCGCAAGGTGTTGAAAGAGCATTTCTCTCATTCATGTTTGACGCATACAATCATGACCCAGAAAATAAAGAAAGAAATTGGGTTGTTTTAAAACTACATCCAAAATTAACTCCAATAAAAGTTGCAGTCTTTCCATTAGTTAACAAACTAAATGATAAAGCAAAAGAAATATTCAACTTATTAAAAACAGAATTTGTCTGCACATATGATCGAGGAGGGGCAATCGGAAGAAGATATGCAAGAGCAGATGAAAGAGGGATCCCTTGTTGTGTAACAATAGACTTTGACACAATTGAAAAGGACAACTCTGTAACAATCAGAGACAGAGACACAACCGAACAAGTTAGAGTAAAAATCCCTGAACTAAAAAAATTTCTTAGAGAAGCCCTAGAAAAGTAATCACTTAAATCTCAGAAACAAATAAGATGCTAATAGAGCTGGCAATACATAATACTTAACATGGTGTGGAATGAAGAATATACCTACTGCTAACAAAACAAACACAGTATTTACAATATATATGTATTCTTTATCTTTTGTTAAAGATGCCTCTAGAACCCTCTTTCTATCATACTCTAATAAAGCACCAGACATCACATGTGTCATTTTACACCCTCCGTAGATTCTATAGGCATACATATATATAAATCTTTCGCTTTTGTTATGCAGAATTGTATAACAAAACACACAGATCAATAAATTTATATATTCCTCAACCCAAAATCACAATATCAACTTAAAAAGAGGGATAATATGATAATAAACAAACATACAACACCAATATTCTTAATAGTAGCAATTGTTGCTATTGTAGCTTTAATTTCAAACGCTAACTTTTCAGGAGACCTTGCTGGACAAGCATATGAAAAGATACCATGCACAGATTCAGATGGCAATGACCCATCAATTGCAGGAAAATATCACGGAAGTTTTGGAACCAAGGGAACAATCTCTGGAACAGAACATTGTAGAAAAGACGGAGAACCAACAGACACTTGTATTGGCGAAGGCTGCGGAATGGCAGAATTCTATTGTGAAGATGAATTTAAACTAAGAAAACAAGTATACGAAGGAGGAACATGTGATCAAGGAGTTTTTACAAAAGAAGAAGTTGTTGAGGAGCCTGTAGAAGAAGAGATTGAAGAAGAACCAATCGAAGAAGAGGAAGTTATAGAAGAACCTATTGAAGAAGAAGTTGAAGAGGAGCTTTGTACTGAAACTGATGATGGTCAAGATTATTATAATTATGGAAAAAATGAAGGTTATATGGCTGGTACATGGACTGACACTTATGATGACATGTGTAGGGGTTCACCTTATTATGACTTAGTTGAATACTATTGTGATGGAAAAGATATTATAGCTATAACTGTAGATGTTCCTGAAGGTTACATGTGTCAGGATGGTGCTTTTATTCTTAAAGAAGAACATGAATACACATGTACTGACAGCGACGGTGGACAAGATTATTATACATTAGGCATTACTAGTGGTTATATTGGTGATACGTGGTATGAAGATACTTATGATGATATGTGTAGGGGAGAGCCATATAATGATCTAGTTGAATACTATTGTGATGAAGATATCGATGAGATCAAAGGCGTACCTGTTGATCCTCCTGAAGGATATAAATGTGAAGACGGCATCTTTGTTCTAGAATAAATTTTTTTATTCTTTCCTATTTCTAAAAAAAAGAAAATAAAAAATTAAAGTCCAAACAATGCAACTAACTGAGGATAACCAAAGACCTCAATCCCTGCTGCGATTACAATAACAACAAAACCAATCCCTAAAATAATCCAAGCATCTGTCATAACATGGTGGAACTTCTTAGAAAACAAATCTTCTCTTAACAAAGCCTTTGACATAACTCCACCAGTAATTGCTGCAGTAAAATAACTAAACGCTTCTGTTATCATGTGAGGTAAAAAGGGTAATAACCCAACTGCAAAAGCCAAAAGAGGATTCTTTGCACCTGCAACTGCAGACATCTTTGCATAATAAGCAAATATAACTCCCCAAACAGTTGCATTCCAAGTAATAAATAGAATTGAACCTGCACCATACACAAGAGATAAAACCAAACAAACAAACAAAACAATTATATTATTAATCAAGATTGACATAAATGTTGCTCCACCTGTTGCCTGTCCTGCGATACCTATTAAGTTCAGTTGGGGTGCAAACATGTGCATCAAAGAGTTCATAGGCAATATTAAAGATACCACACCAAACGTCAAAAACACACCTAAAAACATGAATATATAGATCTCAAATATATCTTTATGATCATTAAACAATTGTTTAATATGAAACTTCTTCTCCCTTATCTCAACATTCTCTTCATGCTGCAATAACTGATTCAAAGAGGGAATTAACAATATCGAAGTAAATGCAACAGTCATAAGACCAGGATTACTACCAAATATCAATCTAGCAGAAAATATACCAACAATAGAGTATATTACACCTAAAATAAAAGCATGCCTTGGCTTTTTTTCAATCCATTTCTCTTTAAAAACCTGTTCCAATACCATGAATAACACCTCTTTTATATAGCAAAGTGCACAATTAATATAATATTGCACTTTGCTTATTATGAGAAGGCATCAATATATATATAATATGCCTTCTAATATAAATCTCTATTCAAAAGGATATATAAAACTTTCCACAATATTTATAAATAATCCTTGAATTCAGACTCTAGGTGAATATATATGGCAATATCGGAATTACAACCAAGGCAAGGAAAAGTCAATGTAGTAGCTGAAATAGTTGAAAAAGGCGAACCAAGGGCTATTGAAAAAGAGAACTTCTCAGGTAAAGTCTGCGATGCAAAAATCAAAGACTCATCTGGAGAAATAAAGCTAACATTATGGAACGAACAAGTTGATAAATTCAACGTAGGAGACATAATAAAAGTAGAAAATGGTTATGTTAACGAATGGCAAGGAGAACTACAGTTATCCTCAGGAAAATTCGGAAATATTGAATTAGTTGAAAAATCAACAAAAGAACCAACTGCAGAACAATCAGAAACAACAGATGAAAAAACAGAAGAACAACTGATTGAAAAAGAAGGAGAAAAGACTGATTCAGGAGAACACATTTTAACAGAAGATGAAAAAACAGAATCAGAATTACTCAGCGAAGAAAAAGAAAAAGATGACCATGGAGAAAAGATTCTAACTCCAGACGAACAAGTAGAAGAAGAAATAATTGAGTAAACATAAATCATTTAAATCATAGTCAAGACAGACAATACAGACTGAGCTCAATGGGGATTTCATAAGCAAAAGCTTACGAGACCATAAACGTAGCTCAGACTGGGAGAGCGCTAGTTTGCTTTCATGCAAAGCGAAACTGAAGATTCCAGTCCTGTAAGGTTTAGATCTGATGACTGCCTCGGCAGGATGATTATCAGAGATCTAGATGTCCTGGGTTCAAATCCCAGCGTCCCCATTTTTTAATTTCTTATATTTTTTAAGATTCTTAGGGTTAGAAAAACCAATTTCATTAAACCATTTATCAACCATATAATCTCCATTAAGAGAGATCTTATACAGTCGATTATAGTTTCCTCGCTTATGACTTCGAAAACCTATTCTAAAGTTAGTAGAAAGAATTTCTTTCAACTGATTAGCAAGACCCATACTAATTGTATTAAGCTCAATCGAAGGATAATCTTTTCTATAACCTTTGTTAGCTAAGAACAAAGAACCATCTGTATCAACTATCCCCTTCAAACACTGAGTTAATAAACGCGGATCACAAATAATCTGTTCTGGGATAGTAACGTTTTTACATTTATCTTTATTTGGAACCATTTTAAGTTCTAAAACTAAGAATTCAACTAATTTCCTAGAGTTAACTCTTAACCTTATAGCGCCTTGTCTAAAAAACAAATGAGACTTAAGATTGAACACATCCAATACCAAATCTCTTAAATAATTATAATAGTCTTTCTCTTCATACATATTTCCTGCAATTTCAACATAATACTGACTAATATCTGGTTTATACCTAATACTACCATCACCAATTACAACACCTACAAACTCTGCAAGTTCCTTTGACATCTTATAATCCATACAAATCCAAAACAACTTCTCATATATAAGCTTCACAGCTACATGTCCAGTGTAAAATAGCATGCTTCAGAAGCCTTCTAAACCAAAAATTCAAGCAATACAACCCAGTGGACATTAGGTGTCCAGTGCTATCTAAAAATTTATATACACAAACAGTTAATAAGATAATATGATAACAATAGACCTATTAGGTTACATCGCAGGAATTCTTGTAGTAATCTCATTACTACCTCAAGCAATCAAAAGTTGGAAAACAAAATCAACAAAAGATATCTCTTTATGGAGATATATTATTTACACAGTTGGATTAATTCTATGGGTAACATATGCCATATTAATAAAAAACGGACCAGTCGCAGCAATGAATTCAATTGGTTTATTATTGGCAATCTCAATTTTATACTTAAAGCTCAAACATGGTTAATCAAACAATTGGTACTGAACTATGCCTATTTAATACCCTATTCACTTTATAATTTTTCTCTAATGCAACCATTCTATCATACAATGCTTGCACAGAAACAAACATTTTGTCTCCATCTCGTTTCACAGCATATTCAGGTAAAAATTTGAATTCATCCTGAACTCGTTCATCACCTTCAATCCCATAATAAAATACAACTAGTTCACCAATCTTTCCATCAAACTTTTTCCATTTTTTTAATGATTTAGGTAACTCTGACCTATAGTCCTCAAGAAGCTGAACATAATTATCAGGACCAGGAATAACCGGTAAAGAAGTACTCCCTCTTTTTTTACCTTTTTGTGGAATTGCATACAACAAAGAAAACAATTTACCTGGCTGTCGTCTTGGAGAAACAACTCTCTGAACAACAAAACCATATTTCTCAATCTGCTCAGAATATTTCTTGGATTCAATCGGAGCTTCAACATCTTTAGCATTTTCAACAAGTGTAGCTTTGAATGGTTTCACTGTTTCTTCCATAACTTCTTCATAGAATTTTCTAGCTAAATACCAAATCTTCACAGCTCCTGGTTTCTCAACATTAAAATCTCCCCAAAGATCCAAAGGAACAGCCAACCTATCAACACTTAACTCATCGACTTCTGAAGGAGCTATAATTTTCTCAAATTTATTTTCCACACCCAATCTAGAAGATCTAGATGAATAACCTAAAACATTTCTCATTAAATAATTCCATTCAACAAAAACTTCCTTATCATATGTCCTTACTCCATCTTTTCTAACACCTTGTCTCCAATCATTAACAACTACTTCAAGAAAACCATTTATCTTGTCACAGATTGACTGGTAAGGGGGATTAACCACTTTAACATTTGTTATCAAACTAAAATCAAAACCTTGTGTAGAATAATCCAACCTCACAGGAGATTCATCAGGAATATGTTCTCCATCATAACCAGTCATTGCTTTTAATTGTTCTTCACCTTTATCAACAATCCCTACCTTGATCATAGTAAGCCAACCTTGCAAAATCTTAAGATAAGATTCAGCTGACCCTAGATCCATAACATCATATGGAACTGGTTTTTCCAACACAATAGATTCTAATCCTAAATTCATTTTAACCCCTCAATTACTAAAAAACAGATTATTTAGCAAAAATATAACATTAAGTAAACAGTACAAAGATTTAATGATGTGTTGTAGCCAACAATACAACTCCCATATATCTCTACTTAGACCATACAAGAAATCACTAAAACTTTTAATCATGGCACCCCCTACCTCTAAAACCCCCAAATCATACCATCTCAAACCACTCCCCAACCGCCTGTCCAGTGCTCTAGAAGCTCTCAAACAC
>CAYVNO010000010.1:0-62317 GCA_964452935.1 uncultured Methanosarcinales archaeon
CATAGTTTAAATCCTCTTGGAGGTTCTTTTTTTGTTGCGCTAAATAAACAACATAAACTTATCCCAATATTTATATTTTCAATACTCTTATCAATAATATTAAATATAATATTTGTTAAAATGGGTTATGGAATAAATGGAGTGGCTGTTGCAACAGCGCTAACTTATTTTATTCACTCAACAATAATATTGGTTTACACAATTAAACATTTTATTAAAGGAGTTATGAGTTATTTGAATCTTTTTTGTGAAGTTTATCTTCCATTTATTTTTAACATATTGGTAGTTTTTATTTTGTATGGGCTTTTTAATTATAATATATTCATTATTGATGATATACTTCAACTTACTATTATTTTAGTTGGAATTGGTTTGTTGAATATTCCTTTTTTGTTTATGCTTAATAAAAGGGTGAATTTGGTATCATATATTAAATTATTTTTGGCGAGGACAAGATGATGAACAAAAGCTTCAAATCTAGAAGTAAGAAAAATATTGATCTTTCAATAATCATAGTAAATTGGAATACAAAGAAGCTTCTTCATGATTGCATTGATTCTATATACAAAAACACTGAAAAGTTGAATTTTGAAGTAATTGTTGTAGATAATGATTCCAAAGATGGTTCAGCTGAGATGGTTAAAAAGGAGTTCCCTCAGGTAAAGCTAATAGTGAATGATGATAATTTAGGGTTTGCAAAAGCTAATAATAAAGGGATTAAGATAGCTAAGGGAAGATATGTTTCATTATTAAATTCTGATACAGTGGTTAAAAGAAAAGCGTATAAGATAATGGTAGAATTCATGGATAATAATCTTCATATTGGCGCGGTTGGCCCAAAAGTTATAAGTCCTGATGATTCTATACAATATGGTTGTGCCAGACATTTTCCCACCCCCCTTTCTGAATTCTATAGTATGACAAACCTTTCACAGTGGTTTCCAAAGAGTAAGATATTTGGTAAACAAAGGCTTACTTATTGGGATCATAAAGATAGTAGGTATATTGACTTATTGCTCGGGGCGTGTATGGTTATAAGGAAGAAAACAGTTGATGATATCGGTCTTATGGACGAAGATTTTTTTATATATGGAGATGATGCTGAGTATTGTTTTCGGATAAAAAAGGCTGGCTGGAGAATATTTTACCTACCTAAAGCAGAGATAATCCATTACAGTGGACAGAGTTCAAAACAGGATTTGACTAATATGAGATATCATCTAACAAAGAGCTATTATATCTTTTTTAAGAAATATTATGGTACAATTAACGCTCTTTCATATAGGATCATGGTGTTATTATTATATTCTGTACGAACTATTTTTATTCTTCCAATATTAATCCTTAGCAATAAGAGTGTGTATAAGAAAAAGTTTGATATATATCTTAAACTTGTGAAGTGGTCGTTAGAATGGTATCTTTAAAAAATTTCAAGATGGATAATGTGATTATCTTATTATTGATTATGATAGGCTTAGCTATAGGGGTTTTTACTTTTTTCCTCTCTCCAAAAATATTCATCATTTTGTTAATAGGTTTAGTGTCTGCAATCTTATTGTTTTTTAACCCAAAAATCACACTATTTCTTTTTATTGCGTCGCTTCCATTTGTTCACATTCTTATGAAAGGCCCATTTGTATCTGTTTCAAAGTTATTGGGGATTATACTTTTGGTTGGTTTTATCTTTTATTCACTAAGAACAAAAAAACTTGTAAGTTTTCAGTTTACAAAACTTAATATAGCATTATTATTGTTTGTGCCTCTTATCTTTGTTAGTAATCTTGTAAGTGGAGATATTATTAATAGTCTTTTTTCTTCTATGACTTTTTTACTGATATTAATTTTCTATATAATATTCTTGAATTATGCTGATTCATTTAAGTTTATAAAGTATGTATTTGTCACAATAGTGGCATCAAATGTTATTGTTTGTATATTTTCGTTATTGCAATTTTTCGGTTCCCATCTTTTTCTTACAAAACAAGATTATGTTGGAGATTTTATTCGTGTAACTGGTACTGCAGGAGATCCTAATTATTTAGCGCTTTATTTAGTTACTAGTCTGCCTTTGTGTTTGGTTTTGATAAATAGTGCTACTAGCAAATTATATAAATATCTTTTTTACGCTTCTGCTTTGCTTATATTCACAACGTTATTATTGACATTTTCCCGGTCAGGATTGTTAGCATTAATTATTATTTCATTCCTTTATTTTATTAAGCTAGTTAAGACTAATAAACGATTTTTAAAGTATTTCTTAATCATTGGGGTGATTGCCCTTATTTTCTCAGTAACAATTATTGGTGAGAGAGTTAGTTCTATTAATTCTTTAATGGGAGTTAGGTCTCTTGAAGATGTAGAGGAGATAGATGATATATCACTAAGGCAGAGGTTTAATATACAAATAGCAGGTATAAAGATGTGGATGCAAAGTCCTGTTTTTGGTATTGGAATTAATAATTTTAGAGATAATTCAGTCGAATATATGCCAGATTATGATAAGACAAAACATGTTGCCCATAATACATATTTGGAAATATTAGCTGGTGCAGGGTTAATATCCTTTGTTGTGTTTATGTATATAATAATCACTACATATCTCAATATTAAGAATATACAAAGGAGTATAAAAGATAAGTTGGGTTTACAGATTATTGAAGGGATAGAATTATCATTTGTAGCTTGCATTATCATGTTCATATTTATAACATCCTATAATTTTATGTATTTTTGGTTGATGGTGGCAGTTGTGTCTACAATTAGCAGTTGGAGAGGATATAAATGCAAATAGTATTTATTTATCCAGACATAATAACTGATAGAAAGGGGTGGAAGGGACAGTATCATTATGGGATTGGATTAATGTCTTCTAATGCAAAAAAGGCAGGACATGAAACAGCACTTATCCACATTCCAAAAGAGATTACTAGATCTCAGCTCTTGGATAAAATCTCAAAAGTCATTAAACCTAACTCAATTGTTGCTATATCTTCAACTAGTAATACCTTCCAGTACCTTGTTAAGTATTCTAGATGGATTAAAAAAAGTTTTGATGCACCCATACTTTGCGGGGGCATACATCCTACTTTAAATCCTGAAGAAACCATTAATTTAAAGGATGTTGATATTGTTTGTTTAGGTGAGGGAGAAGAAACGATAGTTGAAGTGTGTAATAAGCTTGATAAAAATGAAGAGATAATTAATATTGAAGGTTTGTGGGTAAAAAAAGATGGAAAGATCTATAAAAACTCCCAAAGAAAACTCATAGAGGATTTAGACAAACTACCTTTTGCAGACAGAGGTATTTTTGATTATAAAAATATGTATTGGGAAAAACAAGGAATTGGTAGTTTTATGGCGTCTCGTGGCTGCCCTTTTGATTGTTCTTATTGTTGTAATCATTCTCTAGCAAAATGTTACAAAGGCAAAGGTAAATATGTTAGATTTAGGTCTGTTGATAACACCATAAAAGAGATAGAAGAAGTAGTGAGCAGATATAGTTTTATAAGGGCGGTTGTGTTTGATGATGATATATTGGGTATGAAAAAAGACTGGTTAAAAGAGTTCTCAGAAAAATATAGGAATAAAATAGGGTTGCCATTTATATGTAATTTCAGAGCAAATCTTCTTGATGAAGATAGAGTTAAAATGCTCAATAGGGCTGGTTGTATTCAGCTAAATATTGGCATAGAAAGTGGGAATGAGTTTATTCTAAATAAAATCTTGAATAGAAATATGACTAGAAAACATATTATAACTGCTTTTAATTTATGTAAGAAGTACAAGATTAGGACTTACTCATTTAATATGGTTGGCATACCTTATGAAAATACAAGAAGGATATTAGATACAATAAAATTAAATGCTTTGTTGAGTCCGTACATGACACAATCCACCATATTTTATCCATTTAAAGGAACAAAGATTTATGATTTATGTAAAAGAGAAGGATTTCTTTCTAATAAGAAAACAACAACTTATTTTAAGGAATCTATATGTAATTACCCCAATCTTTCAAGACAACAGATTAAAATGTTCTGTTATTATTTTTCCCAATTAGTAAAATTATATTCAATCTTATACAAGAGGAAGGGTAGATTATCTCGTGGTTTGGAATCTATTTTAGATTATTTATTACAAATCAAGATGACTGCTTATTTTTCTTTAATTTGTTATGAACCTTTAAAAATTATTAAGAGATTATTAACAAGAAAACAGAGATTTTTTAAAGTGTGAGGGAGTTATTTGCTTAAAATGAAAAGGATATTGCTAATCAATGATAGTGCCTCGAGAATTGGGGGGGCAGAGATACAATTTTGGTTAGAGGTAGACTTACTAAGAAAAAGAGGATATGATGTATTTACCTTTACAACAGGTAGTGAGAAGATTAATAATTCTTCTAAAGATATTTATTTCAGAGAATCAAAAAGTAGTATTCAAAAGAAAATTTGTAAAATATTGTTTAATCCTTCTTTGTACTATTCATTAAAAGATTGTATCAGAAAAATAAACCCTGATTTGATACATATTCATAAAAACGCAAAATATCCATTATCTATTTTAATGGCATGCAAAGGAAGAAAAGTTTTGCAAACAGTACACGATTATAGTTTCTTCTGTCCAACAGGTTGGTCAGTTTATAAAAAGAATTTAAGAGTTTGTTATAATCATTTGAAGATTGATTGTTTTTTGAGAGGTTGTGTAAATCCATTTTCATTCATCTTTTATTATTTTCCTACATTGCTATTGTATAAACTATTATCAAAAAGAATTATTAAAAGATTCATTACGCCTAGTGATAAACTTAAGGAGTTTATGAGGATGAATGGTTTTAAGAATACTGTTTGTGTAAATAACCCTATTGATGTCTACAAATGGAAATACCACTTTGCAGACTCGAGGATCATATTATTTGTTGGAACATTAAAAATAATAAAAGGTGAACATTCACTTATAAGAGCTTTTAGTGTTATTAGTAAGAAATTTAAGGATGTAAAGCTTATTATTATTGGAGACGGTTTTGAAAAAAGAAATCTTATTTGGCTTTCAAGAAGATTAGGAGTTAGCGATAAAGTTATATTTACAGGTAATATTCCTAATTCTGAGATAATTGAGTATCATAAAAAAGCAGGCTTGTTTGTATTACCTTCCGTTTGGATGGATAATTTCCCTGTTGTTTTATGTGAGGCCATGGCAGCTGGCACCCCAGTTATTGGTTCAGATAGAGGAGGGATACCAGAGTTAGTTCAAGAGGGGGAAACAGGAGTTTTGTTTAAAGCTGCAGATTATAAAGATCTAGCGGAGAAGATGGGAACTGTTCTTAAAGATAAGAAGTTAAGGAAAAATATATCTTTAAATGCTAGGAAATTTGTTGAGAATAATTTAAGTTCAGAGGCATATTATAATAAGTTGATAAATTTGATTGAGGACGTATGGAAAAGATGAGTGAAGACTATAAGTTGGAATTTGTTGAAGATATGAAGTATCCAAAACAGATAAAATTACATCTTAAAAAAATATTGGATGAGATTCCCTTAAAGAAGATAGACTCTGTTATATTAACTGGAAGCACATCCAGGGGCGAGTTATCTTATAAAGAGTGTAAAGGAGGACTTGTTCCTTATAGTGATTATGAATTCTTAGTGATTTCCGATCATAAATCTCTCATCCCCTTATTGTCTAAACGGTTTTCTGTCTTAGAAAAGGATTTTTCAAATGGTAGTCCGTTAATGCATATCGACTTTTCTCTAATCAGCAGAGATAGATTAGGGAAGTTTGGAAGACTAATTTTAAATTATGAAACAAAAGTTAATGGGAGAATATTGTATGGAAAAGATTTAAAATATTTGATTCCAGATATTAATATAAACAATCTGGACTTTAAAGAGTCAAATGAGATATTGTCTTATAGATTGTGGTCAATATTATTGTATTTCCCAGAATCATTTTTTGACTCAAAAGATCTATCTAAACTGAACAATTTTTTTAAGTTTATAGTCTGTAGAAATGCTTTAGATATCCTCACCTGGTTTTTGCCTAGAAAAGGAGTCTTGTTGCCCTTGTATAGTTCTAGACTTAATTATGTAAAAAAGAACAAAGATATATTGGATGAGTCATATGGAAGAGATTTTTATAATTTTATAAAAAAATGTTATATTGTAAAGATGGATGTGGAGTTAAAAGAAGTACCCCCAGATTACTATCAGAATACTATCAATTATATATTTGACTCGTACAAAATGCTTATGGAGAACGAAGATTTCAATGAGTTTGTCCATTGGTCTGAATTATTTATGCATAAATCTAAGAGATATTATAATGAGACACCATTTATTAGAAAAATGTATGAGTTGTATTTAGGAATGCGTTTTTTTACTAAATCTGGAGGTAAAAATTTAGTTAAATGGAATAACTTATCAAAAAAAGGGGCAATAGTATGTTTTTTGATTAATATGCATGAGTATATATTAAAGATTGCACAAAATGACTTGAGTGAACAAGAAGCTAGTTTAAAAAGGGCATATAATGCGTTGGATTCTCTTTCACTGTTTAAAGTAGACTCACTTAGAGAATATTCTAAATCAAACGATTCATACTGGTTGTACTTAAGACGACAATATCTAAAATTTCTTATCTATTTTTATAAGTTTTATAGAACAAAAGAAGACTATTTAGATTATATCATTGGGGGAGATTATTATGCCAAGAAGTAAATCTAAAATTTTGATTATATTTATAGATAGTTTGCCATTTTATAAAGCACAAGAACTAGGATTTTTGAAGGATTTTAAAAGTTCTAAATTAACTCCTTCCATAGGTTTTAGTATAAATATTATTGGTGAGATATTCACAGGAAAGAATGCTGATGATATTGGGTTTTTTAATGAATGGACATTTAACCCTAAGAAGGCCATGTTTAGAAATCATGATACATTAAGTAAACTTCTTTCTTTGTTTGAGTACAATTATGTGGCAAATAGAGTTATCCATAAAATTATAAATAGAGTAAAGGGGAATGTATTGAATATTCCCTTTAAATTTTTAAGATATCTTTCTGTAAAAGGTAAGTTGGCTTATGATCCTAATTTTAATGATGAAACATTGTTATCAAAACATAACTTTCTCTCTGTAACATATAAACCATTTAAATTTTCAAGAAAAAGAGATTTACAGATATATAATGCTGCAAAAAAAGGCATATGGAATAGTAATAAGTTATTTGTAACTTTTGTTGATCTGGATCATGTTGGGCATAAATTTGGTGTTAATTCCAAGGAATATGCAAATAAGATAAGGGAGTTAGAGAGATACATATTGCATCTTTCTAGTGAGTTTGGGAAAAAAGGAGGACAAACGCTTGTTTTTTCTGATCATGGAATGGTTGATGTAAGTAAAGCAATAAATTTGAGGTTAGAGAAAAATGTTGGGGAACCAGGGATTAATTCATACTTATATTTTATTGATGCAACTATGGCTAGATTTTGGGTGTTTAATAAAAAGTACGAAAGAAGAATTATTGATTATTTATCTACTGTTAAAGAAGGTAAGATTCTGTCTTCAGTTCAAAGGGAAGAGCATGGAATCACTTCAAATAGTTTTGGTGATGTGATATTTATTTTAGACGAGAAAGTGGTTTTTGAGACTAGTTTTTTTGGAAAAGGAAAACCTGCAGCAATGCACGGTTATCTTCCGGTCTATGATAGTCAGAAAGCCACATTATTTTATAATGGAGAGGAGGCTGTTGAGAATCTAAAAAGTAGTAAGGATCTTTATGGATTCTTAAAGGATTTATTAAGTAAAAAATGAAAATAGCAATTAACACTTTAGGGCCCAGTAAACTTAAAGCAGGTGTGGGGAATTATGTTACTAATTTAATTAGAGAGTTAGCTAACTTAGATACTAGTAACACTTACTTGATCTATACATCTAAAGAAAACAAGAAATATTTTAAAACTAATAATAAAAGATTTATAATTAAGGATATTGGATTGTTTTCATTGAATAAGCCAATAAGAGTGTTGTGGGAACAGTTAGTGTTACCTTTTAGTTTGTTATGGAACAAAATAGATGTTCTTCATTCTCCTGGGTTTGTTTGCCCAATTATAAAAACTACTAAAAGTGTAGTAACAATACATGATATGACCTTCTTTTCTCATCCTAAGGTACACACTTTTTTTAAAAGGATATATTTTCCTTTAATGATCACATTATCTCTTTGGGTCAGTAATAAAACAATATCTGTCTCTAATAATACTACAAAAGACATATCTAAGTATGTCCGGATCAATAAGAAAAAGGTATCTACAATATATGAGTCATTTAATCAGTTGTCAATGCCCGAACATACTAGTACCGATGAATTTCTTAGGAACAGATACAACATTCATTCAAAATATTTGCTTTTTGTCGGAACATTAGAGCCCAGAAAAAATATAAAATCAATCATTATAGCGTTAAGTAAAATAAAAGATAAAAAAGTAAAATTAGTCATAGTTGGCGGTAAAGGGTGGATGTATGATGACCTGTTTTCAGTCTTGAAAAAATTAAAGCTGGAGGATAGAGTTATTTTTACAGGATATGTCCCAGATGAAGAGTTAGGGTCATTTTACAGAAATGCTGAAGGATTTATTTATCCAAGTTTTTATGAAGGTTTTGGCATTCCAATTCTAGAAGCAATGTATTTTGGGTGCCCAGTTATTACATCAAATATTTCCTCTATGCCAGAGGTTGCTGGAGATGCTGCAATCCTAATTAATCCAAAAAGTATTAATGAATTAACAGACGCTATAGACACCCTATTGAGTAATGCTAAGTTAAGAAAAGACATGATAAAGAAAGGGTTATCTAATGTTAAGAGATTTAGCTGGGAGAGAATGGCAAGAGAAACTTTGAATGTTTATGAGTCATTGAGATGATATGTTAGAGTGAATTTAGATGAAAGATATAAAATTAATCTGTCCGGAATGTAAGAAGAGTTTAACTTTAAGCAGAGATAGAATTAGATGTAGTTCTGGCCATATTTTCCAAAAAAGAAATAACATTTACAATATCTTGCCCGATTCCTTGAGTGATATTACTAAGTCTGATGCAGACTACCATGCAGAACAAAAAGATAGTTGGATAGAACAAAACCAGATTAATTCTATAAGAAATAGGTATTTTCATAGGAAAATAATTAATTTTGTTTCAAAAAGATGCAAAGATCATTCTAACATACTGGAAATTGGTGGGGGAGTTGGTTTTGATCTTGGTTTGTTCTTAGAGAAAAGACCTAAGTTTAAGAATTATGTGTTCTCAGAAATATCAGAGGATATGTTAAGTTATGTTTCAAAAAGAATGGTTCATAATGATGTTGTTTTTTGTTCTATTGACGTTCAGAACATTCCCTTCGCTGATAGACAATTTGATATGGTGTTCATGATAGCTGCACTGCACCATTTCGGGAATATTAAAAGAGCTTTAGATGAGATTAAAAGAGTTACAAAGAAAGGTGGCTATGTAATTTTTGGAATAGAGCCAAATAAGAAGATGTTTAAATTTTTGTCGTCTATGAAAAATCTGTTTGGCATATTACTACCTTCAAAAAATCATTCTCCTGCAGATGAAGAAGCTGAAGGATTTACAAAGAAAACCTTACTAAATATACAAAAAAGGCATAATTTAAAGCTGTTGAAATTGGAGCCAGTGTGGTTTTTTTCTGGTTTTTTACATTATGGATTAGAATTCTTACACAGATTATTTCGTATGAAGAACAGAATTATGGTACCCGATTTTATTGACAAATGGGTTATTGAATTAGATAAATTATTGTTTTGTATTCCTGGATTTAATAATTTTTCGTGGCATTATACTGTAATTTATGAAAAAAATGAAAAAATTAACAATATCCATTGTAACATATAATTCAAAGAAGATTATAGCTAATTGTTTGAATAGTATACCTAAAGATAGAAATATTGAGGTGGTGGTTGTAGATAATGATTCAAAAGACGGATGTGTAGAGTTTATTCAAAAGAAATACGGACATGTAAAAGTTATTAGGAAAAAGAATGAGGGGTTTGGTGCAGGTCATAATGTTTCAATAAGAAATTCTATCTCAGAATATGTGCTTGTGCTTAACCCAGATGTTATATTAAAAAAAGATAATTTGGATTATTTACTTAAATTTATGGATGCAAACAAGGATGTAGGATGTGTGATGCCTAAAATTGTTTATCCAAACGGCAAGTTGCAATATCTTTGTAAAAGACGACCAACGGTTTTTACCTTGTTTTTGAGGAGATCTCCAAATATTGTACAAAAATTCTTCAAGAAAAGGATGGATCATTATCTCATGAAAGATAAAGATTATGACAAGGTGTTTAGGGTCCCCTACATAAGTGGATGTTTTATGCTTATGAGGAGAGACGTTCTGAAAAAAGTGGGATTATTTGATGAGAATTTCTTTATGTATTTTGAAGATACAGATTTGTCACTTAGGGTGAATAAAGTGTCAAAAGTAGTATATTGTCCTGGTACTATCGCAATACATGATTGGGAAGGAGGATCAAGAAGATCGTTTAGATTGCTCTGGATAAATATTAAATCGATGTTTTATTATTTCAATAAATGGGGTTGGAAGTTCTTTTAGATTGTTTTCGTAACAAGTCTGTGGTAAAACAATATAATGTACCATTAAATTTATAAATTTGTGTATACTCTCTCCATAAATGAAATTAAAGACAAAATATTATATAACTTCCATATTCTTGACTGCAATTGTGATTAATTTATCCTATTTTTTATCTTATTTGTTAAGATTTCAAGAGCTTCCTGTTCTTTCTAATGATTATATACTTTCTACATCATTTGTAATGACTGTGTACCTCATAACTTTCTTTGACTTTTATAGATACAAAAGAATCTCCATGTTAGATATTGTTTATAATGTGCTTAAATTTGGGTTTATAGCTACGTTGTTTATAGCAACGATTGCTTATTTTGATTGGACTTTTAGACTGCCTAGAACAATAATCATTTTGTTGTTTTTATGTAATTTTGTGTTATTGTCTTTATTATATATCGTTATAAGACCCAAGATTGATGAAGAAAAGAATGTAGTGATTGTTGGTATGAATGAGAAGGTTCCTATGTTAATAAGGACGTTGGAAAGAAGATATAGTGTTCTTGGTTTTTTAGATGATAAATGTAAGACTCATGTTGAGAATACACCTTTACTAGGTACTATTGCGGAGATAAGAAGAGTAATAAAAAAATATCGAATAAATAGAGTTATAATAGCGTTACCACATAATTCCCACGAGAAGATCTTAGATATTTTGTTGAAATGTCATAATTTAGATGTTAAGATAAAAACTGTACCAGAATTATATGAGTATGTTCTCACAAACACCAATATTGGGGAAGGTTTGATGGATATTTCTGTGAGGCCTATTGGGTTGCTGAATGGAGTATTGAAAAGATGTTTTGATATCCTCTTCTCAGTATTTGGGCTCATTATTTCCATCCCTTTCTGGATTATTGTTCCTGTGTTGATTAAGATTGATTCAAAAGGGTCAGTATTTTATGGACAAAAAAGATCTGCTCTTTATAATAAAACATTTTGTTTGTATAAGTTTAGGACAATGGTAGAAGATGCTGAAGAGAAGACAGGGGCGGTGATCACAGATGGTAAAGACGATCCTAGAATAACAAAGATTGGTGGATTTTTGAGAAAGTACCATGTAGATGAGATACCTCAATTGTTGTCCATTCTCAAAGGAGATATGTCTGTTGTTGGACCAAGACCAGAAAGACCAGAATTAAATAAACAGTTTAATGAACAGATAAATGGTTGGTCTAGAAGAATATTTATTAAACCTGGATTGACAGGACTAGCACAGATAAATAATGCATCGGGGTTAGATCCAAAAGAAAAGATTAAATGGGATCTTAATTATATAAAAAATCAAAGTTTGTGGTTGGATATGAAAATAGTTTTAAGGCAGATCTGGAAGACATTCTTTAGGAGGGAATAAAATTAATCACAAGTTTACCTTTTTACACTTTCAAGTCTAGTATAATCTTTTAAAAATTCACTCTTTGAATTGTCAAATATCCATTTATAAAAATGAGTAGGTAAAGAGTTTCTATAGTTTGTTGTATCGGTTTGGTCTATGTCTTGTTTTAGTTTACTAAGAGAGCTGAAATATTCACTTTGTGTTTCCGTATCTATGTATGGTATTAATAGCATTAATATTGATGAAGCTCTCACTCTTATAAGTAATTCTTCATTACTATCACCAACTATTCTAGCTAGTAAAGGAGGACATTCATTCTTATCTAAACCTGACGAATTTTCAATTCCCATGTACCTTTCTGTAAGTGTCGGGGAAGGTTTAGATAGAAATGTTCTAGTTTTTTGTTTCAAATGCTCGTCACCTTCAAATTCTATTGTGATTGCATTCCATAGATAGAATCCAAAACTTGTTGGTTCTTCTGGATCATTGAATAATCTAGTTGATTGTTCTATGCAATAATCTAAATGTGATGGATATTCTTTTGCTAAAGATGCTATTGTTTTACATATTCCTTTTACATATTTATCTCTTTCATCAGAATCTGTTTGAGGAAATTCAGGAAACTGTTTTGTTGTTAGGATCGTTGTTAATCTTTCAATTTCTTGTTCTTTGTCTATTTCTTTATGTTCTTGACATGTTTGTTTTACTAAATCAGTTATTTCTTTTTGAATGTTGCTTGGATCAGTTGAAAAAGAGTATAAACTTATTGATAGGGTTTCAGTAAATATACCTTCATTAGTTCCGTATGCGTTTGCGTCAAAAGTGTAATTGGTTGTGGTGTATCTTATTAAAACATCTTTGTGTAAACCTATCTGTTCTTTTGAGTCTGATGATAGGAAGAATGTTGTTGATTTTAAGTGTTGAAGAACTGCTTCGATTGAATGCGCTAACATTTTACTATATTCTATGTTATCATTTATTCCGTTATTTTCTGCAGCTACAATGTCTTCTATATTGAATTCTGCAGTGTATGTTGGATTTATCATATTGGAGAGTAATGAAGTTGTTTTTATAAAGTAGATCTATATTATTTATAAAGCTATATTCAATAATATCCTTAATATTGACAACAAAACATTTATTAATATAATCTTAAACCCATTATCACAACACAAAAAAGTATAATTTATACTTATTATTTGGAGGGAGTGTAGAATGACAAAAACAAGTTTCCAACAATTAATTGCTGAAGGTATTCCTGATAAATTACCTGAACCTAAACCGTATGATCCTAATATTAATCATGCACCAAAGAGGAAGGATAGTCTAAGTCCTCAAGAAAAGAAACTAGCTCTAAAAAATGCGTTACGATACTTTGATCCAAAACATCATGAAGTTCTAGCTGTTGAATTTGCTGCAGAACTTGAACAATTTGGCAGAATTTATATGCATAGATTTAGGCCAGATTTTGATATGAAAGCTAGACCAATTGAGGAATATCCCCATCAATCAATACAGGCAGCTGCTATTATGCATATGTATACAAATAACCTTAATCCGGTAGTTGCTCAGCATCCTCATGAGCTGATTATATATGGTGGAAATGGTGCAGCTTTTCAAAACTGGGCACAGTTTCGTTTAACTATGAAATATTTGGCAGAGATGACTAATGAACAGACATTGGTAATGAATTCAGGCCATCCCCTTGGTTTATTTCCTTCACACAAAGATGCACCAAGAGTTGCTATTGCAAATGGCATGGTTATTCCAAATCATTCTAGTCTAGACGATTATGAAAGAATGAATGCTCTTGGTGTAACTCAATACGGTCAGATGACTGCAGGCTCAGCAATGTATATTGGACCTCAAGGAATTGTTCATGGAACAGCTATCACTGTATTAAATGCAGGAAGAAGACTTGGAGATGAAGGTCTCGAAGGAAAATTGTTTGTTACATCTGGTCTAGGTGGTATGTCTGGTGCACAGGCAAAAGCTACTGTTATTGCCGGAGCTATAGGAGTCATTGCAGAAATAAATCCTAAAGCAATTGACAAAAGACATGAGCAAGGTTGGCTGAATGAAAAGTATACTAATTTAGATGCTTTAATAGATCGAATTGAAGAAGCAAGAGAAAATAAGGAAGCTGTGTCTCTTGGTTATCAAGGGAACATTGTTGATCTTTGGGAAGCACTTGCAGAAAGAGATGTTAAAGTAGATTTGGGTTCTGATCAGACTTCGTTGCATAATCCTTATGCAGGAGGATATTATCCTGTGGGTGTGTCGTTTGAAGAAGCTAACGACATGATGGCAAATGAACCTGAACAATTTCAAGAACTAGTCCATGAATCTTTACGAAGGCAAGTAGTTGCAATTAATAAATTATCGGATGAAGGCATGTATTTCTGGGATTATGGTAATGCATTTTTATTACAAGCTGGTAAAGCAGGTGCAGATGTAATGGCTGAAGATGGTTCATTCACATATCCTTCTTATGTAGAAGATATTATGGGCCCTATTTGTTTTGATTATGGTTTTGGACCATTTAGATGGGTATGTACATCAGCTAATCCTGAAGATCTTAAAAAAACAGATGAAATCGCAGCTAATATTCTAAGAGAATTAGTGGAGGAAGCTCCTGATGAAATTAGACAACAATATCAAGACAATCTTAAATGGATTACTGAAGCAGGTCGAAATGATTTAGTTGTGGGATCTCAAGCTAGAATTTTGTACTCTGATTGTGAAGGTAGGACTAGGATTGCAAGGGCTTTTAATGATGCGGTAAAAAGTGGATATATTACAGCACCGGTAGTTGTAGGAAGAGATCACCATGACGTGTCAGGTACTGACTCACCATATAGAGAGACTGCAGATATTTATGATGGATCAATGTTTACTGCCGATATGGCAATTCAAAATGTAATTGGTTGTGCTTTTAGAGGGGCAACCTGGGTATCTATACACAATGGTGGTGGAGTAGGTTGGGGAGAAGTAATTAACGGCGGATTTGGTATGGTTCTAGACGGGACTGAGGATTCAGACAGGAGATTAGAAGCAATGATTCATTGGGATGTTAATAACGGATTAGCTAGAAGAAGTTGGGCTAGAAATAAAGGAGCTAGATATTCAACTGAAAGAGCAATGGAAACTGAACCTCGTTTACAAGTTACATTACCGTACGAAGCTGATGATGCATTGATCGAGAGAGTTTTACAAACAGATTGATTAATTTATTTTTCATTTTCTTTGAACTAAATTTCTTGTCGTCGGAGCCTTTTATTTTGTGAGAAATTATCATAACCACCTATCAGCAAACCCATCTGGAGGAAGAGGTTTTAAGACGTTAAAGTTTCCGTCTAATAAAATCCTACGGTAAATGTCTTGGCCTCTTTGTCTTTCTCTTAAACGGAAAAATGTGTAACCCATTGCGTGTCCATCAAGGATAATCTCTCCCCACAACATGGGATTAAACTCATCATACTCACTTGGTAAATCTGGTTCTATTCCTTCTCTTTCACAAACAGCATTATATGTTGAAACTAACTGCATAAGACTACTTTTTCTAAAACTATTTTGTTTGAAAGGGAGATCATTGTAATTATTGGCTAAACTCCAAGCTAACCCGTAAGCAAATCCTTCTCTTAACCATCTTGGATTCCTTAATGGCTTTTCCATGTAATCGAAATACAAATGATGAGCATATTCATGTGCGGTTGTGTTCCAAACATCACCTTTATCATCTTTGAGGGTGGCGGAAATATTTCTAAGTAAAGGAATATAATGACCTCGTGAACTGAAACTATTAATCACACCAATCATTCCAAAAGAAATTGCTGAAAAAGTTAACCAATTAAGGGCCCTTTTATTCTTTTTAGCCTTTACACTCTTTTTGATGGATTGTAAATAGAGAGCTGAAAAAATTGGTACTCCTGATGCTATTGCAATGGCTATTGCTTTGATGCTTCTTCCGACAGAAGGTTCTGTTTTTTGTTCTAAACCGAGATAATCATGCATTGCATCTTGTACTTCTGGGAATAAATCATTGACAAATTCTTCGAGAGAATCTACTTTTTCTTCTTCAGTAATTTCTGGTGCTGAGAAATATTGTTTACCTTCTTCCAAAATCATCCCTTTTATTGTTGGTAAATCATCTGCTAAGAAGGCAGGTGAGTAATCTATTTCTTTTTTTGTCATCATGCACCTACTGCCCCTATAACTAACATATCCCCCTATTCCCAAAAATGCTAGCAATTTTAAACAACTCCTTCTAGTGAGTTCTGGTGGTTTATCTTCTGGCATAAATGTGGGTTTGAAGTTTGGTTAATAAATGTTTATAAGTGGTTTATAAACTTTCTAAAGAATATTTATAAATAAAATTAGATAAACAATATAAATGGATAATATTTCTCTATTTTATGGTAAGAGAAAGAACAAGAATATTAAGGGAGAATATATTAAAAGTTCAAAACTTAGCCGCTAAAATAAATGAATTTCCTTTGGAACGTGGGTTTTCTGAAGATGACTTTGCTAGTCATCATTATCCCCATATTGCGAGAGATATAGCACATAGTTACGCAAATCATCTTCATTTTGCATTTGAATTTAGTACTGAAGGAGATCATGAAAAAGAAGCGCAAGAGTTAGTATGTGCACAAGAAGCAGAAAAAACATTAAACTTATACCTTGGATTATTAGAACAATTTCCAGAGTATGCGTTGGCAGAGTTCACAACTGAAGAAGGTTTCTTTCCTGGTCTTGATGGAGATTATATAAAAGAATCTGCAAGATTGTTAAGAAAGAATTTTACTAGAAATGGTGAGGTGTTGATGGAGTTAAGAAATCTTTCTCTTGTAGAAGTTGCGAATGATATTCTTACTGATTATGAAGATGGACATGGACCATTAATTGATATGCCAATAAGTCCAAATTATAAAAGATTGTGTCCTTTTCATGAGGAGACTAATCCTTCATTTTGGGTATGGCCTGAGAGTAATAGGTATCTGTGTCATGGTTGTAGTGATGAAGGTGGACCAGTTATGTTAACAATTAAACTTTTGGGTTGGGAAAAAGGGTTTGATTATCTTGCTGAAAAAACAAGCATAGAAAGGCAAGAATTATTAGGGGCTAGATTGTGGATAGAATATGCATTAGCAGGTGAAGATAGATTTATATAATCAAGAACATTTAAAAGACAAAGGATATTCTTTGTATATATGGTAGAAAAGGATGAATCAAGATTAGAGGTAGTTAGGGATGATCAAGTTGCACCTTTGATTCAGGTTGGTGTATCTCCTCAAACATTGGAAAGAGTTCTTAAACAATTACAAGAGGCTGATAAGTTATTCGATCATAATGTTCCTGATGAATGGCGTGATCCTGCTAGAGAGGGTTTGCATGAATATTTAGTTAGTACATATTATGTAAGAAGATTTGAGATTACAGGTGAGGAAGCAGTTGAAAGGTATATCCAGATGTATGATTTTGTTGGACTTGATACTCCTCATGATAGATTTAAATATGATTTTTATCTTAAACCTGGTATGAAAGGAGTTATCCAGGCAGTAAATCATGATGATGAGAGGCCCTTGAAGGTTCTATGGGAACCATGTGATGAGTTTCCTGAAGAGCAAGAAACGCTTCATAATGGTAATAATTTAACTCTTCTTTCAAAGGGGCGTTTTGGGGTAAAGAAAAGGACTACTAGTAGAGTTGAGCTTTTATCTGAAGCCGCACCAGGAAGATTAGTAGAACAAACAAAAGTTAGTTATAAGTATAGATATTATTTACCTGTTGATATAACTGGGATTGTAGTAAGTATTAGTGCAAAAAAGAATCCAAGATGCCCTGTTGATGTTGTTTTTGGGAATATTGATGGATATGTTTCTCCAATAGTTGGAATTTCTCTTCCTTGTTCTTACGGAGCATTAAAACTTTACCGTGAAAATTCGTTTGATATAAGAAGGTTGATTAGAGAGGCATAAATGAAAACAGAATTTTATTATTCAAAGGAAGTAGATGTAAAAAATGAAGGACTTATTAGTAATTTAATTAGTCAATTAACTCCAAAGTCTGATGATTGTTCTAGAAGAGCAAGTTTTTCGTTAGATCATATTAGAAAACAATTATCTGCTTTTTTAGATGATTCTGGTGAACTTGTTTTACGTGTTGATAATAAATCTGGTTTTGATATGGCTAGAGCGTTGGATCTTTATCCTGGAATGGAAATTGAGAATTATACTCCTACACCAGCCAATGTTGGAGGCCATACACATATGTATAAAATTAATATGTATCCAATCCCTAATGAAGGTAAAACAACTTCTGTTAAAAGAGGAAAAGATTATTGTGATTTTGGATTTAAAATAGGTTGTTCTCCAGACTATAGGGCAAGTATATTACCTTTAAGGACACCAAAAGATAATTTGATTATAGCAATACAGTCTTTAAGATTTGGGTGGGATTTTTTTGTCCGACCTTTGGAAGCTTTAATGGGTAGGCCCGAGTTAGTAATCGCTCCTAATCGTTGTGAAATTCCATCAGATATAGTCGACCAGTTGATTGAACCTGAATCATCAATGGATGATAGAGTTGAGGTTTTAAGAACATATAGGGGAAACAAATGGATGTTATTAGTTGATGATGACCCTTCCCTTAGACAATCATACTCGGAAAGATTTGTTTGGGAAGGTTATGAAGTTGCAGAAGCAGGCAATGGTGAAGATGGAATAACTTTAGCAACTGAGATTTTACCTGATGTAATTATTGCTGATAGAGATATGCCTCACATGAATGGTTATGAGATGGTAAGACGATTAAAAGCAGATGAACGCACTGGACACATACCTATTATTGGGCATGGTAGTTTTTCAAGAGAAGAACAAGGAGTTTTAGATTACTTTGCTGACAAAACACCTGAAGGACAGATTCGTTTGTTTGAAATACTTGAAACATTGAATTGATTTCTCGTCGGAGATTGTTATTTTAACCATCTATCAGCAAATCCGTCTGGAGGAAGAGGTTTTAAGACGTCAAAGTTTCCGTCTAATAAAATTCTACGATAAATATCTGGTCCTTTTTGTCTTTCTCTTAAACGGAAAAATGTGTAACCCATTGCATTGCCTCCTAGTAAACTATCACCCCAATGTACACAATTAAATTCATCAAATTCTTCTGGCAAGTCTGGTTCTATCCCTTCTCTATTGCAAACAAAATAATAAGTTGTAACTAATTTATTAAGATTACTCTTTCTGTATTCATATTTTTTGGAAGTAAATTCATCTAGGTTATTCATCAAACTCCATGATAAACCAAAAGCAAATCCCTCTCTTAACCATTTAGGTTGACCTCTGGGATCATCAAGGTATTTGTTGTATAAATGATGAGCATATTCATGTGCAGCTGTATTCCATGCAACACTTCTATAATCCTTAAGAAAATAATTAATAGTTTCTGATCTTGTATTATAACCTCCTCCAACACTAGACTCATTTATAACATGGGCAATACCAAAGAAGATTGTAGCTGCTGTAAGCCAGTTGAAGGACCTCCTTGTTCTTTTATTTTTTGCTGATAATCTAAAGCTTTGTAAAATAAGAGCAAGGCCGATTGGCCTACACATAGCCATTGCAATATAAACTGCTTTTGAATATTTTTTGAGAGAGGGTTGTGTTTTTTGTTCTAAGCTCAGATATTCACACATTGCATGTTCTACTTCTGGAAACAACTCATCAACATATCCTTCAAGAGAATCTATTTTATCTTCTTCAACAACTTCTGGTGAAGAAAGATATTGTTCACCTTCTTTTAAAATTAGCTCTCTTAATGTAGGGAGTTCTTCTGCTAAGAAAGAAGAAGAGTAGTCCATGTCTGTCCTTGTCAGAAAATATTTAGCTCCGGCAAAACCGCCGCCACCCACTACCCCCAAAGTAAATAGAGATTTTAAACAACTCCTTCTAGTGAGTTCTGGTGGTTTATCTTCTGGCATAAATGTTGGTTTAGAGATGTATTAATAAATGTTTATAAATGATTTTTAAATATTCTACATGAATAATAGTAATATTTATAATTACAAGTCCATTCTTTTGCTTTATTGACTTTATATTTAAACGTGGGGGATGAATAATATGGCAATTGAAAAATATTTATTGAGAAGAAATGGTCAAGAAAGAGCTTTTCCTTTGTATGAGATTGAAGCAGAATATGGTGTTGTAGTAGTGGTTGCACATGCTGAAACTCAGATGAAATCTTTAGAGGCAACAGATGTTTATGAGAGAAGAGAAGATGATATGTTATTAGCTTATCATGGTTGTATACTTTCTGGTCAAGGAGAAGATTATGTTGATGAATTAGGTGGAGATGTTCCTGAAGGTGTTGAGAGCCGAGCATTGGGACCTGAATCTGGTGTAGAAACAAGACTTGTTCCTAGATCTGAAGTTGGAGATGATGTTGTAAGAGATGCGTTTGAAAGTGGAATGACTGTTGATATGCTTGCTGAGAAATATGATTTAGGAATAGCACAAAATCAAGTTTTCGATAGAAGTTCAGAACAGATAAAAGAACCTGGAGCTTTATTTGGTGATGTGCAAAGTCTCTAAGTTGTTAGGGACTTATTCTTTTCCAGAATATTTGAGTCTTGTTGTTGTTTCTGTGAGAGCATCAATTCTGTATGGTTTTTGATGGTATGCATCATAATCTACGCCTTGTTTGAGACCTAGACGTTCTTCAATTGTCTCAGGTGTTTCACGACTTGCTATGATAACACCTTTGCATTGTCCTTTTGCTTCTCTTATTAATGCTACCCTATCTGTTAGTTCTGCCTGTCCTTCTCTCCCATATAATCCAACAACAAACCTAGTTTCTGGATGCATATAATCCCTTGCTGCAGAAGCAAAACTAGTTAGAACCCACTCATCTAAGTGATTAACTGCATCTGGAACCTCATGCAGAGGAAACTCACGTTCAATATCAACAACAACTACTGCCATAATAGAAGTGAATATCTATTTTATATATAAAATTTTAGCTCAATATTTATAAATTGAGTTTCATTTCCTTCTAAAATGGTAAATGTAATACAATTTCCAACTGATGAAACTGTTTCAGATGAAGAATTTCAACCCAGGGATAGATATGGTATTCTTGTGATTGGTAAGAATTTTTATACTGGGTTTGTAAATATTCCTGATTGTCCTAGATGGGATCCAATGGTTTCTGGGAATCTTCAGATCTATGATTGGGAATTATTAATGACAGGAACTGTGGATTTTGGAGAAAGATCTCCTTTGAATGCTATTGATACTGTAGCCAGTTCTTCTAATGGTGAGGACAGTGTTGCAAGAATTAATAGAGTTGATCCAGAAAAAATGGTTCGTTTGACTTTAGCCGATCTATTAAGGTTGTATGAAGGTGGTAAAAGAAGAAATGGGGGCTATAGAGAAGTTGCAAAAATCTGGCCAGGTACGGATGAGGTTTTGCCAGAGTTTGAAGCAGCTGTGGAAAGAATTTCAGGTTTAAGTGATGATTCTACTTTAACAACAGTAGTTGTTTTTTCCCATGGTTATAATGGTTCAATAGATATAGGAGAATCAAAATTAACTTATAGAAGATTTCTTGCAGATTTAGATAGAATACACGGAAAGAAAGCAGTCTTTATGTATGCTTGTCGTAGTGGATCATTCTTGAAAACTTTAAGACTTCATGAACAGCGTAGAGATTATGCTGTAATATCTAGTTGTGAAGCAGATAAACTTAGTACAAACTGGGACGATAGAGCGTTGGATGATTATTTATTTAGGCATTTTAGTAAAGGAAGGAGGTATTCAGATTTGGAATTGGAAAAAGTAGAACTTATTGCACTTAATCAACATCCCCAGATGTTAAGATACTTTGATGTTCAGTTAGTGTGAGATTACTCAATAAAATCTAAATAATGTTTGAATTCTTTCTATCAATACCCTTCTGGACTAGCTTCAGTATAACTAAAACTGATATTATTCAAATCAGCTGCAACTAAATAACCAGTATCTTCCTGACTAACAATAACAAATGTTCTTTCATAAGGCATCGTGTTCTTACCACCAGTATGACGACAGGGTCTTACATCCAGATGTGGAAGTAACTCATTTGTTCTCTGTAAAGCATCAATGGCAGCTTCAAAAGAAGTTCTTAAATCAATTCCGTTTTCATATAAATCAAAAACACCATCTTCAATCTCTCTCACAACACATTCTCCTCCTAAAGTAAGATCAACAGTAAAATCAACTTCTGATTGATTCTGATACCATGTTGAAGCAACCGTATGCACATAAAATGGAGTTAGATAACCTAAACCTTGTGAATCTCTTATCAAACGTAAACCTTCTGCAGCCATCATAATATCATTTTGATGTCCATCTCCCAAAAGATGATAATCAATTGCAAGCTCTTCAAGAAACTCTTTTTTTCTATCCCAGTTTGAAATCCTCTGTATCTCAAACTTTGCACATAAATGATTAGCTGTTCCCAAAGCTAAAACTAGTTGTGAGTCACCCATACCAATAATTCTTGGATCATCTCTCTTAACAACGAAATATCCAGATGTGCCTTTCAATAACTTTTGGATTCTAGAATCTCTCTCAAACTGCTCACGCAGAACACCTTTTAACGCCATATAAGCCTGATGAAACTCAGATATTGTAACAGAAGAACCTTCTAACTTCATAGCTAAATCAATAGTCATGTTAAATAGTCATGTAAACATATTAATAAAATTAATTATGTGCTTTTTAAATACATTGATAAAATATATAAAAACAATCTTTGATATTAATATTATGGCAACAGAAGAGAATGCAAGTGAATCAGGAAGGGCACTTGAGGGGTTAATAGGTGTTTTGGAACATATGGTGGGTGAAAGAAGGAAACATAATTCTGAATATAACTCCCAATCGTTGGAAGATACTGCTAGGTTTTTTGCTTATGCTTATAAAGAGCGACCAGATTTGTTATATGAAGGAAGACTTACTGTAAGGATTGGTTTATATGAAGATACTCTTGAGGGCGTTTCTAGATTGGTGTTAACTCCGTTAGTAGATGGTATGTGGGATGGTAATGGACGTAGTTATGATATGAATAAATTAAGGCCATTCTATGAACAAGGAACAGATACAATTATTTATTCTGTGACCAGAAAAGGAGAAGGAACTCTTAAGACTGATTTTGAAGTTAGACAAGTTGAAGAAATAATCCCCGATGGTGAAACTTATTTTATAACTTGCAAAACATCCATTCGTCCAGAGAAAGTTAAAAAAATTGTTGAAACTGAGTTAGTTCAGATTCATTGATGGTATTTCTTACAACAAGTTTGCTTAGCATATTCTTAGAAGTAAATAAAAACGCCGCGGGGGAGACTTTCAAAACCTTTCTTATGAAAGGGTTGTTTGAACTCCCGTGCCCCGGAGGACACCGGATCATTGCGAACATTGCTGATTTCTAATGAACTAGCTGTTCTTAGCAATCCGGCGCTATGGCCAGACTAAGCGACCGCGGCATGGAACATAGAGGAAATTATGGTGTTTTTAAAGGTTTTGGTAGTGTATTACAGTAAGGTTTATAAAGAAGGGGGATTTCTTGGTATAATACAAAAGCGGGGTAGGGCAGCCAGGAGTGCCCGTCGAACTGGATAGTATTATTCTGTTTAGTACGGAAGGCTCATAACCCGGAAAAGTTAGCGTAAAGCGGCTTTGGGTAAAGGTCAGAGGTTCAAATCCTCTCCCCGCTATATTTTTTTTCTCACTCAACAACATAGAACTCAATCTCTGTTGTTTCAGAATTCATGTATTTATCAGTACAACTGATATAATAGCTATGATAACCTTGTTCTAAATTAGATAGTCTTGCTTGGAAGATGTTATCTGAGATCTTTATCATGTTTATTAATCCTAAAGATATCTCCTTATTAAATGCACATTGTACATCTGAAGATTCAGATGTTGTTACTGTTATTGTTGTATCAGATTCTGTTTCTTCTCCGTTAGATGGAACTGCATTTATAATTTCTAGTTGCGAAGATTTTGTTATTGTTAATTCGTGAGATTTTGTGTTTGTATTTCTTTGTGTTTGATTTAAGTCAAAGCAGTTTATTGTGAAATTATACATTGTTCCGTTAACTGCTTCTGAGATTGAGTTGTTTTCTGTTAAATAAGTGAAAGTGTTGAGATCGTTTGTGTTGATTGTGTCTGAGCAGCTGTAAAATCCTAAGTCTAATTCATTGATTGGTTGGCAGCTTGTTAGATTAATTATTGTGTTGTTGGAAGATAGTTGACAGAACTGAAGTTCTTCTAAAAATAATGTGAATTTAATTGATGGATTCATTGTTTGGAATAATGTTGTTTCTCCTGTAGAGCCTTTTAACATATTTGATGATACTAATATTTCATTCTCGGTTATGTTTGCATATTTTGAGATATCTTGTCCGTGAATGGTATTATTTTGTGTTTTGTCGTCTGGAGTGAATAGTCTTAGTTCATAGCTTTGTTGTTCAGGTGGGTTGTCTTTGCATCTAATAAACAATGTTGTGTTTGTTGTGTTCTGTAATTTTATTACATCTGAACATTCGTATGTTCCACCTGCGACAGGAGATAGGTCATATTTAGACGTTGTACAAGTGAATTCATTTTCCATTTCTGTGTAATCTTTATCTTCAGAGCTGTATTTACATTCTGCAGGTTCATCTAGGTATAAGTATGTTTCTGTTTCTTCTAATTCAGAAGGAATCTTTTTTTGTGGAGATGTACTTATTATTTCTGGAGGGAATGTGTCAGCAGTTTTTTCATCTATCTCAAATTCTATAAATATATCTTCTTCATTAGTGTTTCCTGATCGGTCTGTACATTGTATGAATAATATATAACCTCCTTGTTCAAATCTTTCTATTATTGTTATTGCAAGTTCTTTATAGAAAGGGAGTAGATCTCCTGTCAATGAGATAAAGTATAAAGCGTCGTCGACAAATGGTTCAATTAGTTCTTCTGGGTCTGTTCCAGTAACTAATTTGTAGGCTGCAAATATCGTTGAAAATCTTTCTTTGTATGTGTCAATTAATTCTCTTGGTTTTTCAAGTATTTCTGCAAATTCAGTTATTGTTGTTATATTCATGACATCCATTACTTTTTGTGGAAAAGATAGTCTTGGGGGCATTCTTAATGTTACGTTGTGTTCTGTTGAATAGATTGGTTCTCCTAAAAAGAATAATGGAAGATTTATGTACTCTATTCGGGGTGTGTAGTGAATAGTACAAATAGTTTCTTTGTTTGTTTTAATTCCGAATGTGAATGGTTTATGGGGAATAATTGCTGGAGTTATTTCATACCCGTTGATTTGTTTTTTATCAATTGATAATATTTTTGAGTTAATTTGATAATTTTCAGAGAGTAGTTCTGTGTTTATTTGTATACTAATTGGTTCTGAGTCTTCTTCAGGTTTTTTGTAGCAGTTTGGTATTCCTTCTGGTTCTTCGTATATGCATTCTTGACCTAGTGATTTGCATTTGTATTCTGTGCATGGTTTTTCTTGGTCTTCTGTGCATAGATCGCAGTGTTTTCCTCCTCTTGGAGCTTGCCACACACTACATATTGAGATATCTAAGATTTCTAGTTCTGGTTTAGGTGTGAATGGGTTAAGGAAATCAGATACTGAGACGTATGAGATACTATCTATATACTCATAAACTGCTGAGATTAGTTGTATTAAGTTCTCTTTTGACTCTACAAATGTTGTTGAGGAGAGTTGTGCTTGTTCTGTTGTTGTTAATGGTAATGCGACGACAAATTCATCTCCTTTTTTTGTATTTCCTTTTTCTAGATAAACGTAATCTCTTGGTTTATCGCTAAAGTCTGAGTTAAAATAACCATATTTTGTTAGTTTATCATTTACATTTCTATAATTCCCACAATCCCCTTGTGAATAACAGAAGACAGCAGAATCATCTATCCATTTGTTTGGGCAAGAGAACCCTTCGCAGTATTTTTCTTCATTTACAAAATTGCAAACCTCCATTCCGTTATAATCCCAGAATTTAAAACCAGGAGGAACAAATGGAGAGCATTTCTTTTCTGTGTCAATCCAGTCTCTCCAATAACAATCTCTCAGAGTTGTGTCTTCACAACATTCTTCTGTTGTGCATTTTGAACAATCTTGCCAACGGTTTACCCTACAGGTTGCTTCTGTTGTTAGATCTGGGTTTAATTTTTCTGTGCAAAGTTCTTCTCTGTAGTCTCTGCAAGGCTCAATATATTCTTCTCCGTCAATGCAATAGTGTAGGTAATGTCTTGTTCCTACATAGTCGTATGATCTCCCTACAATTGAATCATATTCACACCAAGATTCTCCATGTTGTTTATTATCGCATGATTTGTAGTCTTCTAATGATTCTGTGTTTTGTGTTGTTTGTTTGTGATTATTGGAACATTCACAAGGCCAGGATTCATAATAACCTTGTCTTAGGTCACAGTGAGCTTTGAGAGTGTTTGAGTAACAAGTGTTGTTTATGTAGCAACAACCTTCTTGGTCTATTGTATATGCAAATTGTGTCAAAGTTGAGACTGTGTCTGTTCCTTCTAATGCGAATTGAAATATGTATTCATCTTTTTCTAAGGTGTAGATAATATCGGGATAGGGTTTATGTTTTTGGATTAATATTCCTGGATTTTGTTTTATGAATTCTACATTATTGAATTGGTTTGTTGATGTTTCGCTATTTATTATGTCTGTCACTAGAAGATATAATTCCCCTAACGGATTTTCTATCTCTCTTGTGAATGTGTTTATTGTTAGTTCTGTATTATCTTTTGAGAGTGTTAGTGGGTAGTTAAGAGTGAATATGATCTTTTTATTTGTGATTATTGTGTTTGTTTGTTTTTCTCCTTTTGTTATCCTAAATCCTTGTCTTTCTAAAGCTTCGAAATTAAGACAATAATCAATATTATTCTTTAGTTCTCTTGATAACTCTTTTTCCATGTCTTGTTTTAGTAGGAGAGAATTTATGCATGGAATGTTGTTCTTTTCTGTGCAAAGATAGTTGATTGTTGTTCCTTCGAATTTCTTGTAAGTTATTGAGGTGATAAGTCCCCCATGTTTCCCTATCAATACAATGGGATCTAATGAGACTTGCTTAATACATTCTTCCACATATACCTTCAGAGAATGCTTATCAGTTATAGTTGTTTGTGAGACTGTTTCAAATGGTGTTTCTGTCCCTGTTTTAGCTATGTATAAGAAGATACCCAATGTTAGAACAAGGATTAGTCCTAAGATTATGAATAGTGTTACTTGTGATTTCTTGAAAAGCATAATATACCTCTTTTTAGGTATATATTGGAAGGAATAGTATATAAATTTAGTGTTGGAGGTAGGAGAAGCGCTTAGTAGATTAGTTGCCGCACTGCCACGCTTCGTTCTTGTGTGTAATTTTTCATTGTCAGTAACTTTTAGATTTAGTACTTCCATTTTCTAGAACTACGCTTGGTGGCAGTGCTACTGCTAATGTTAATGTAAACAATAAAAAAGAAAGAGAAAAAAATAAAATTAATTAAACAGTTTTTTCTTCTTCATCTCGAACCAGACAAAGACTCCGACAATTGCTACAAGCAATGCTCCACCTAAGACCCAGTACATTCCTGACTTTGGTTCGTAAGGAGGCATAACTTCTTTCATCTCTTCTGCTGAAGGTAGCGCTTCTTCGAGTATTGTTGTTTCTGGTTCTTCTACTGTTGGCTCTTCAGTTGTTTCTTCAACAGTTTCTTCTGTTGTTTCTGTTGTAACTGGTTCAGCTACTGCAGGTTCGTCGTCATACTCCACTACGGTTACGTATGCTTCTACACCATCAAGTGAGACAAATGTTACACTTAAATCATTGTCATTATCACTATCTAGGTCAACAAGTACTGTCTCTCCTTCTGATAGTATAAATGTTTGTGGTGTACTTCTTACTTCGATGGTTATCTTCTTTTCACTTCTGTCAATGTCTTTTACTGTAACTTTGTGTGATGCTCCGTTGTATGTGAAGGATTTGTATTCTCCTTCCCTCATTTTTACTGTTGCATCTGATTCTAGTACTTCTGCTGTTGCTGTGGCTGAACCGCCGCCGCCTCCACTGCTAGAGGATGAGCTACTAGATCCACCGTTTGGATTTCCTCCAGACCAACTAGAGAACTCACAGTATGGAATCTGCCATATGCAGTAGTCAGTACCATTCTCTATTGAGACTGCCTCCGTCTTCCTATCTACACAATTAGACAGGTTGTTGTTACAGTGCCATAAAGAGTCACAAGTTCCATCTGGGTTTGGAATCTTTACGTAACACTTCTCTGGGAATAAGTTGTTTACAATCTTATCCCTTGTCTCTTCTATCATTCCTGTGTAACCAATTGTTTCTCCACCTGGATTAGTTGTTGTTCCAGATTGGACTGCGTTAGCTGCACTAACATTTCTTGTCTTACTGCTTACACCTGTTTTTGTTAATGTTGCGTTAATGAATTCAATCCATGTTGAGTTATCAGACTTAACAAGTTTTATGTTTGCTCTTCTTCCGTCAGAATAGTTTACTAACATTCCTGCTTGAGCACCACAAACCTGTCCTTGTGCGTGTTCATAATCCGATAGTGCGTCTTGATCAATGTCATAAGATACATTCCATCCCGAAGGTGCATCTATTCTTACAACAAACTTACAGAATGGACAATCTGTTGAGTTATCTGGTTCCATAACCAGTCCTGAACATTTTGAGATCCCGCATTTACCATTTTCATCACAAACTTTTATTTTATAGTTGTGAGTTACGCCGGCTGCTAATGGTGAGTCCCAAAGCACATGTCCGTTAAACTCTGCTACATGCCATAGTTTGAACTCTCTTATATCGCTGCTGTTTATACCCCTATCATAGATTGGTGTTCTACCAGGTCCTGCTACAGCAGTACATGTAGAATCTGCATGGTACCAAATCAGTGTTCCGTTTGCTGGCTTGTCTGTGAAGTATGTTATCAATGCGCTGTCAGCATATGTCTCTTTGATTATTCCAACGATTTTTGGAATTCTTGTGTCTGTGAAACCTGCTTCTTCTACACCATAACTATTTTCTGTACAGTATGGGTGTCCTTTACATTGATAGTCTAAGCAACCTGATTCTGTCCAACAGTCTACATCGCTATAATCTACAAATCCTTTTCCTGCTCCCTTACCTACTTTATCAGAAGCGTTAGATTGGTATTTATACATGTCTAAACTGTCTATGTCTTGGTCTAATGCACCTGGTGTTGCATAACCAACATTAGTTGAAGAAATTACATCTGTTGGATTGGTTACATTTCCTAATGCGTTAGCTGTAGATACTGTTACTCTTAGATCTGCTCCTCCTGTGTATAATGTTGGGAATTTCTCTAATTCTGATTTTTCTACAGCAACCATTCCTCCGCCAATCTCATCACATGCTTTTTGTTTAATAGCTTGTAATGGGATTGCTGCTTTGACCCAGCTAGAGTTTGCACATCTATATGCTTCTAAAGATTCTGATACTGTTCCTTGTGTAGTGTCCCATGCCCATGAACCTTTGAAATAGAATTCAAAGCCCAATTCACTTGAGTTATGTCTTACAGCACAGTTATCTGTAGTATTTTCATTTGTGTCTATGTACCAGAAGAATGTTGTTGTGTTTATTCCTGTTCCTGAAAATCCTGAAGGAAGTTTGATTCCGTTGCACATTGCTGCGTCAGTTACACTATTTACCCTAATACCAAATCCATATGATTTACCGAATCCCATGTCTTTCAGTCCAAAGTCAACTATATCAACTTCATTTGGTAATGCATCTCCTATAGCATCTGTTCCTAATGGAATATGTGCTCCGCCTTCCATTCCTTTGAAGAACTCTGTTGCAGCTGCTGGATTACACCATCCATCTACCCACCTACATCCTGCTTGTCCTGCACATGCACCTGAGTTAGCTTGAGTGAAACACTTTGGTTCACAACCACTATAATCTACGTTCCAGATACATAATGGATTTGAAACGCAAGCCATATCTGATACGCCAAGTGAAGAGTTCCAGAAACATTCAAATGGTTTCTCGTCACAGAATCCTCCTGTGATACCATCTCCTCCCATTGGATCATATTTACAGAGAGGTTGTAAGTTACAGTCTGTTCCATTATAACTGTATTGTGGACAGTTACCTGAAAAATCTACATCGCAAAATGCGTTTCCTTCTTGGAACCATCCGCAACCTGTTTGGTTGTTACAACCGCTTTGGTTTCCATCATATTCAAAACAAGTCATACCGGAACCGCCCATTGCTGTTCCTGACTCTGCTCCACCAAAGCCCATATCTCCACCAAATCCTAGCGGATCACAGAATCCTTCTATCCAACTACAGCCTGCAGTTGTACAGTCTCCAGTTGTTGTTTGTTCCCAACAGCTTTCACCTGTTCCTTCTCCAGAGGATGTTGTTTTACTTTCACACCATGATCCCCATTCATCTTGAGTCCATGTACAATAAGCGCTGTGGTTGTATGTTGCGTTAGTTGATTCTTCACAATCATCTTGATCATGGAATTGTCCACAAGCAAAACTCATATGATCACACCATCCACCACCATAATCTTCTTCATGGAAAGTGCTTTCATACCACATACAAGGGTATACTCCAAAATCGTCAGGTGTTCCTGCTGCTTCACATGTTACTTGTCCATCACCATCATATTGAGGACAGTCATGCCATTCTCCTAGGTATGACCAATCTGGATCACACCAACCACCGCCGGTGTTACTATAAAAATCATCTATAGTCCATATGCAACCTGCACCATTTTCTGCGTTACATGTTGCAGCTGTACCATAACCCATACAAGAGTCACTTGCACTCCAATCCATTTCGCAGAATCCACCGAAACCAGAGTGCCATGTACAGTTGCCGTTTAAGTTACATGCTGCTTCATCTCCGTCAAGTGACCAACATGCTGCTCCTGGCATGTCACACCAGGATCCCCAGTTTTCATTTACCCAAGCACAACCTGCTGCTCCACATTCAGCTGCTTCACTATAACCAAAGCAGTCTAGTGTGCTTCCCATGAATCCACCACCACAGAATGGGTCGCTATAACACATAGAGTCTGCACAATCCATTTTTCCATCATTATTATTATCTACTCCATCCCAGCAGATTTCCATTTGATCTCCGCCAGATGTTAGTTGACACATATAAAGTGATGAGTCCCATGTACATTGTGTTGCTAGACTAGTATTTCCATCTTTTGCACCATTATTCACACAGTTTGATTCATCAAAACACATATCACATCTATCTTCACAAACTTTTTCTGCATTCTGACCACATCTTCCTCTTGATTCATCTGTTGGGTAATCTGGATCTGATATCCATTTGCATTTTGCTTTACTGTTTTTACAGAAAGAAGAAGGTCTATTTTCTGGTTCAGATGATGTTGCATCACCCATATAAGTACATGAACCACAATCAGAATCGCAATCGCTTGCTATCCCTTTTACAAACTCATCTTTTGGTTCACAAGTACCATAACCGTTTGGTGCCGCAGAGTTATTAGTAAATTCGCACATCCCAATAGCTGAACCAACACATGCTGATTTTGCATCTGCATATGATGCCCAGTTTGTTTTGTCTGTTTTGAATTCACATGCAAAACATTCTTTATCACAATTTCTTTCATCGTCAAATTTAAATTCGCATTGCCCCATAGATAATGAAACTGCGCTAGTAGGATCATTTGAGCTACAATAAGTGTTAGTTATCCAGTTACCGCTTGCAGATTCACAGCTTTGTTTGTTATCTAAAAACATGAGATTTTCTCTTCCTTCGGTAAACATATCATCATGTTTAAAGTCACATCTTTCAGATTCATTGTTCCATTTACAAGGCATGTACCATGGCTCTCCTGCTATTTGGTTACATTTATCTTCATTAGTAAATGCTACATAATCTTCACAATAATAACATCCTTCTGGAGGTTCTTCCATCTGATCCCAACAAGAAGTAGTTAATCTGTTTTGAGTGCATTCTCCAGCTTGCCATGAACAACATGTACTAAACATAGTCATAGCGTTACACATTGTTTGATTATTTAGTAATGTACAGTTTAGTTGTGAGGTTGGAACAAGTGTGGTGTTTGTTTCACATTCTCCATTAACCCAATCGCAACCAGTTACATTTTCACAGACAGTTTGTCCTGCTATATCAAAAATATAACATCCTGGATTCCATTCTACAAATTCTGTTTGGAAATCACCTACTGGATCTAGACATGTTGAAGAGGTGAAATTCCAGAAACAATACATTGAATCCATACAATCTTTTTCACCATTTATATCAGTACAGGAAGCAGATGAATGATCTTCATAACACCATGGATCAGACCAGGTACAATCTAGTTGAAAATCTGAAATAAGTGCTTGTTCACAACCTGATTGGTTATTATCCCAAGTCCAACAACCCATTTGTTCGCACCAACCACCATCATAAGTTTCCCAGAAACAGCTTCTTCCTGTGCTTGAGTTAGCTCCTTCACATAATGTTTGAGAGTTTTGATCCCAGCAACCTTTTTCCTCACACCAAGGATCGTTCCAGTTACATTCTAGTCCTGCAGTGTTATTTACACACTCTGCTTCATTTCCGTATCCAAAATCATAACATGAAGACCTATAACATCCACCGTCCCAAGTACAACCAGCAACAGCTAGACATGCAGTACTATTAACATAATCCCAGCAACCTTCTTCATAACAATAATCATATTGTGAGTTCCATTTACAATCGTTTCCGTCATATCCTGTATATGCTATACAAGTTGTTTGATCTGAGTAGTCCCAGCAAGACTTTGATTCACACATACCCCATGAACAGCCTACATTATTTGTACAATCGGCCGAGGTTGTGAGTTCCCAGCAATTCTTTTCTGGTGGACCAGTACAAGGATAATTATAATCTTCTGCACTATATTCATCCACCCATTCACACTGGATATCATAAGGATTATCTTCACATGTTGCTTCATTTGTTCCTTCTAATGCCCAACAATCAATTTCCATACACCAACCAGATTCTGCTGATGATTGCCATTGACATGATTCTGCAAATCCTAACCCTACAGAATCTACTTCACAAGAGTTTTGGTCATAAAAGTCCCAACATCCCTTATTTTCACACCAACTACCCCATTGATCAGAATGCCATTTACATTCATCAACTGCTTCACAACTATCTTGATCAACATTATATTCTGCATCACTACAACTTGGTGCACCTGCAAAAACAACTGTTGTCATTGCAAAGAACAAACTTACTATTAACATTATATAAATTACTCTACTTAGAACTTTTTTCATCTAGCCCACCTCATTTTTTAGGAATATTATTTCCACCTTTTTTTTAATTTTAAAACTATTCTTTCAAATTCTTTGTTATTAAAGTATATAAAGGTTTCTATAAAGACATAAAAAAGAAGGTGGATTCGAACACGGTCATGCTTTGCACGCCCTGTTCGTAAAATAAATTTCCATAATCCTCATGGAAATTTATTCTACACTCAGTTCTCATCCCATAAATTTAAACAATATTTAAATATTAGGATAAATAATTATGTTGTAGGTGGTGATAATATGAAGAAAGTTATGTTATTATGTTTAATATTAATTGTTTCTATAATTAGTGGGTGTATGGGCAGTGGTGAAGAAGGAGAAGGTGGATTTTTTAGTAGTTGTTCAAGTTGTTTGGGATGTAATGCCTGCAATGAGAATCAAAGTGATCAACCAACAAGTGAGGAAAGTGTAGCACAAGATACTGGATACACATATAGGGAGACAAATCCTGCTTATCAACCAGAGGTTATTCCCCCTAGTGAAGAAAATCCCGAAGAACCTGAAGAGAGTTCAGAGGAGACAGAGTAGAGGGATATTATTTACTCTCCACATCCAATTCTTTGGAAAACTGATCACTTAATGCTGTTTGGTTTAGATCTAGGGCCGTGGCATATTCCTACTTTTCTTTTTTTTGTTTCAATTGCTGTTATTGTTGGCAGTTTGATTATGATTTATGAGGGGAGAAAGAAGGACATTAATGTTTATGATTTAGTTGGTTGTGTTTTTTGTGGGTTTGTTGGTGTTTTTATTGGAGCTCGGATTTTTAGTTTATTGTTTTGGTTTGATTTTGGTGTAATTTCTGGGTTTTTTGATCCTCAGATAAGTGCGTATTCATCTTTTGGTGGAGTTAGTGGTGGGATGTTGTTTACTTATATATACTGTGTTTATAGGAAGTTGAGTATTTGGAAGTTTTGGGATGTTACTGCTGTTGCTTTTGGATTGGGTTTAGCAATTGGAAGGGTTGCTTGTTATTTAATACCCGATGATTATGGAATAATAACTAAAGTTAGGTGGGGAGTTAATTTTATCGGAGATGGGTTAAGACATCCTACACAGATTTATGATATGGTAAATGCGTTGTTTGTTTTTGGTTTGGGGTTAAGGTTTAGGAAGATTAAGTTGTTTGGTGGCTCTATTGCTTTGGTTGTTTTTGGAGTATATAGTATAATCAGGTTTTTTATTGAATTCTTTAGAGCAGATAAGTTAATTGGTGTGTTTACTGTGAATCATATCACATTTGGTTTGTTGTTTTTGTTTTGTGTTGGTGTTTTTTGGTGGAAGTGGAAAAATATAAAAACATAGTATAAGTTGTGATTGATATGGGATTAGTAATTGGTGTTGATGAAGCTGGAAGAGGGCCTGTGATAGGTCCACTAGTTATGGCTGGAGTAGTTATAGAAGATAAAGAAGTTGATAGATTAAAGAATATTGGTGTAAAAGATTCTAAATTATTAAGTCAGTTGCAGAGAGAAAGATTATTTGATCAGATTATTGAGATTGTTAAAGGTTATGTTATATTAGTTGTTAAACCAATGGAGATTGATGAGGCTGTTGAAGGAAAGGATGGGTTGAATTTGAATTGGTTAGAGGCTGTTAAGAGTGCACAGATTGTAAATGAGTTGAATGATGGTGTTGATAAGGTTATTCTTGATTGTCCTAGTAATAATGAGGGAGCGTATGAGAATTTTGTAAAAGATAAAGTAAAGAGTAAAAAAATAAAATATATTGTTGAACATAAAGCAGATGAGAATTATTTTGAGGTTGGAGCTGCGTCAATCTTAGCAAAAGTTACTAGAGATAGAGAGATAGAGAAGATTAAGAAGAAAGTTGGTGTGAACTTTGGCTCTGGTTATCCAAGTGATCCTCTGACACAGAAATTTCTTGAGAAATATTGGGATAAATATGATAAATTCAAGATTTTTAGGAAATCTTGGAAGAGTTGGAAGAATTTAAGGGATGCAAAGGAGCAGAAAAGACTTGGAGATTATTGATTCTAGTGTTAAAATGCAGTTTATTTATAAAGGACAGCACAATAAATATTTAAATAATGACCTATTTCAGTGACAATAAGTAGTAGTCAGTGATTATGACAATAATTAGTTTACTGCGTAAACTCAGAATCACAAAGGCGATTCTGGCTTCGTATCTCAGTGAAATACGGCCTTGTCAGTAACTTTTAGCCTATTTACAACCATAATCTCGGACTTCGCTTGGTACTATTGTCAATGAGGTTGACTAAAACAAAGGAATTGGGGGTTTTAAGGATATGTTTGGTGATTCTTGCAAGGTAATTGGAGAGGTTGCTGGAGCTCATGATGGCTCTATGGAGAAGATGAAGAAGCTAGTAGAGATAGCTTCAGAAGCAAATGTTGATGCAATTAAGTTTCAGATCTTTAGGGCTGAGAAATTAGTTACAAGGAATCATCCAAAGTATGAAGGTTTTAAACAAAAAGAGTTTTCTAAAGAAGAGTGGGGAGAGGTAATTCAGTATGCGAAATCAAAAGGATTGGTTGTTTTTATTGATGTTTTTGATAAAGAGAGTTTTGAGATTGCTGAAGAAAATAATGTTGAAGGATATAAAGTTACTTCAACTGTTCTTTCTGATGTTTATTTACTAAAAGATATTGCTAAAACTGGGAAAACTGTTTTAATTGGTATGGGTGGATCAAGTTATGATGAAGTAAAAGATGCGTTGAGAATGTTTGAGAATAATGAGGTTGTGATTATTGCAGGTTATCAAAACTTTCCAACAAAGATTGAAGATACTAATTTGAATTTAATTCCTTATTTGAAAAAAGAGTTTGGAAAATTAGTTGGATATTCTGATCATTGTGATGCAGAGACTGAGATGGCGATGATTGTGCCCTTGCTAACATATGTGTATGGTGGATGTTTGATTGAAAAACATTTTACAATTGATAGATCTTTGAAAGGGACTGATTATTATTCTTCATTAAATCCTGATGAATTAAAAAGATTAGTTGAGAATGTTAAAGAGGTTAGTAAAACATTTGGCAGAGGAGATTTAGAAGAACATTCTGAAGAGGAAGAAGAGTATAGATTGAAGATGAAGAAATTTATTGTTGCTGTGAGAGATATCAATGAAGGAGAGGAGTTAAAGTTCGATATGATTGAGTTTAAACGGAGTGTTGATATTGGTTTATTACCAAAAGAGACTGAGAGATTACTTGGAAAGAGTTTTGTTAAGTCTAAAAAGAAGGATGATGTAATTCTTGAAGGTGATTTAAATTAAGGTAGCAATTTTAATAGCTGTTCGAATGAAGTCGACAAGATTACCTAAGAAAGCGTTAGCAATGATTGAGAACCAAACATTAATTGAACATGTTATTGATAGAATGAAAGAGAGTAAGAAGGCAGACCATGTTATTTTATGCACGTCAAAACATCCTGATGATAAAATATTATTAGAGATTGCAGAGAGAAAAGGAGTTCCTTCAATTGCTGGTAGTGAAGAGGATGTTATGGGTAGATTTTTGGAGGCAATTGATAAAGTACGAGCAGATATAGTTGTTAGAGTTACAGGGGATAATCCGTTAACTTCTCCAGAGTTTATTGATAATGCGATTGAGCATCATGTTAAGACTAATGCAGATTATACTTATACAACTAACTTACCTCAAGGAACAAAAGGAGAGGTTATTTCTGTAAGGGCGTTAAAGAAAGCACACACGATGGCTGAAGATCCAAAGTTTAGTGAATATATGACTTGGTATTTTACTGACAATCCTGATGTTTTTAAGATTGAGAAAGGACCAGTTGAGGAAGGAATGAAAAGACCCAATTATAGATTAACAGTCGACACTCCAGAGGACTTAGAGATTGTTAAAGAAATTTATAAAAAATTATATGTTCCTGGGGAAATTGTTTCGTTAAAAGATGCTATTAAGTTTTTAGATGAGACTCCAGAAGTAGTTGAGATTAATTCTGGTGTTGTGAGTAAGAGTGTCAGAGATAAAGTTAATGTTAAGTTGAGGAAGAATCCAAAAGTAACTGTTTATATTACTTCTTATAATTATGAGAATTATATTGGGAAAGCAATTGAGAGTGTGTTGAATCAAACTTTTCAGGATTTTGAGTTGTTGATTTTTGATGATGGTTCTACAGATGGGTCAAGAAAAGTTTTAGAAGTTTATGACGATAATCCAAAAGTTAATGTTTTTTATCAAGAGAATAAAGGTTTGCCAGCTACGTGTAATGAGGCGTTGAAGAATGCTAAAGGTGATTTTATTATAAGATTGGATGCCGATGATTATTTTGACGAGAATATTTTAATGGTTCTTTCGAACTTTCTTGAGAAGAATGAAGAGGTAGCATCTGTTTATCCGGATTATTATGAGATTGATGAGAATAACAATGTTTTAGGAATTGTTAGAAGGAAGAAAATTGGTGAAGAGAGTAAATTATTAGATCTTCCTGCACATGGTGCATGTACAATGATTAGAAGGAAGTGTTTGGATGAATTAGGAGGATATAGTGCTGATGTTAAATGTCAGGATGGTTATGATTTATGGATTAGATTAATTCAAAAGTTTAAGCCAAGTAATGTTAATTTGCCATTGTTTTATTATAGAAAGCATTCAGAGAGCTCGACAACAAACTCAAAAAAGATTTTAGATGCTAGAAAAGAGATAAAAGAGAAGTTTGTGGAAGAGAATGGAAAGAATGTTAAGAGATGCGTGATAATTCCTATAAGAGGAGACTCAAGGGTTTATTCTGGTTTGGCTCTTAAGGAAGTTGCAGGAAAGCCTTTAATGTTTTATGCAATTGATTCTGCTTTAAAGTCTGGTGTTGATAAAGTTGTTGTGACGACAGATGATAAAATTATTGGTGAGAAGGCAAAAGAGTTTGGGGCAGAAGTTATTATGAGACCAGAAGAGTTGGCTAAGAAGAATACACCTATTGAGCCGACAATACTTTTTGTTTTAAGTGAATTGGAGAGAAATGGTTTTGTACCAGAATTAGTTGGTGTTTATTTCTATACATCTCCATTAATTTCAGAGAAGAATATTAAGGAAGCCATGAATACTGTTTTGATTTTTAATGCAGACAGTGTTATTAGTGTTAAAGAGAATCCTAGGTTTATGTATAAACATGGAGAGAATGGTTTAGAACCTTTGTTTGAGAAGAGAAAGTTAAAACTTGAGAGGGATTTTTTGTTTGAGGAGAGCGGCGGAATTATTGTTTCAAAAAGAAATGCTATCAATGAGAATAGTTTGTTGGGTGAGAAGATAGGACATGTTATTTTAACAGAGAATGAGGCTGTTGATATTGAGGATAAGTTTACTTTTTGGTTAGCAAGTAAGATTTTAGAGAATAAAGAAGAAGTTGATAGTTTAGAGAACAGGAAAGTTATTAGGGGGTATTGAAATGAAATTATCAATAAATGAAAAAGAAGTTGAGAAGATTGAGTCTTTTGGTCATTGGGGGAAGCCTTTGATTTGGGAGAAGACTGTTGGTACTAAAACTGGTTTTGAGGTTGGTGTTGGTTGTTATGATGCAACTGAATTTCCAGAAACAAAGACGCATGATGATGAGGAAGCTATTTTTATTATCAAAGGCAAAGGTATTGCAAAGATTGGTGAAGAAGAAGTTGAGTTAAGTGAGGGAGTTGCAATTTATGTTCCTGCTGGAGTACCACATTGCATCAAAAGAACAGGAGAAGGAGAGTTAAAGGCAGTCTACTGTCATTCTGGACAAAAAGGTGAGTGAAATGGGTTTTGTTAAAGATGATGAAGTTTTTATAATCGCTGAGATTGGTGGAAATCATGAAGGAGATTTTGAATATGCAAAAAGATTATTATTAGAAGCAGCTAAATCTGGAGCACATGCTGTTAAGTTTCAGTCTTATAAAGCAGATAAAATTGTTAGTAAAGTTGAAGGGGCTGTACGAAATGAACATTTTAAAAAGTTTGAGTTATCGGATGAACAGTTTATTGAGTTAGCTAAATTAGCAGAAGAGAATGGAATAATGTTTATGAGTTCTTTGTGGGACAAAGATGCTATTGAAAAGTTAGATCCTTATTTGAAAGTACATAAAGTAGGGTCTGGTGATTTAACAAATTATCCAATCTTAGATTTATTAGCTAAAAAAGATAAGCCGTTAATTATTTCTACTGCAATGTCTACTCTAGATGATGTCAGGGGTGCTGTTGATTATGTTAGAAAGGTTAATCCAGAGTTAGTTAGTAGAGGAGATCTTGTGTTATTACATTGTGTTGCAATGTATGGTGATGCAAGAGAAGAATATGCAAATTTATTAGCAATAAAAAAATTACAGAATGAGTTCCCAGGAATCCATATAGGTTATTCCGACCATACAAAAGGAGTGTATGCTTGTGAGTTATCTATTGCAATGGGTGCGAGAGTTATTGAGAAGCATTTTACAGACGATAAAACAAGAGAGTTTAGAGATCACCATATTTCAGCTGATTTGGGAGAGATGAAAAGTTTAGTTGAGAATTCTAAAAGGATAGTTGGTTTATTGGGTGTGTATGATAAATCTCCAATTGAAGGAATTGAGACTGCTGATAGAATAAAGGAGTTTAGAAGGGCTGTTTATCCATCAGTTGATTTAAATGAAGGAGATATTTTGAGTGATGAGAATTTGACTACACTTCGTCCCAATGTGGGAGTAGATGCAAGAAGGTATGATGAAATACTGGGGAAAAAGTTAAATAAGAGTAAGAAAGCTTTTGAAGCTATTTATGATGAAGACTTAGAGTAAGTTGATGCACATGTGCTACGGGTCACCCCGAATGGGGCGTCCCCCGACCACGTCAGCGTCGACCAGGTTTGCATTTGCAAACGCTGGTCCTGGTGACGGCTGACGCACGTGTGCTAATAAAGCAAAAGGGGTTGAAGATGTTTACAAAAGAAAATAAAGTTTTATTCATTGTCCATGATGTTTATCAAGAAGATAATCAGTTTCCTTTGGGTGCTGGTTATCTAGCTGCTGTTCTTAATAAGAATGGAGCAAAAGTTGAAGCTTATTGTATGGATGTTTTTCATTATACTAACGAGCAGTTAGCTAAACATCTCCAAAAGAATGATTATGATTTAATTGGAGTTGGTTTTATGGTGAAGAATCTAAAAGAGAAAGGATTGTTTGATGCGTTGAGAGAGGAGATTAAGAAAGGTAAACCTTATTTGGGGATTTGTCTAGGTTTACATGTGTTATTTGAAGAAAGCGAGGAAAGTCCAGGTGTTGAAGGACTTGGAATATTTAAAGGAAAGGTTCAGAGATTTAAAGAAGGGCATGTACCACATACTGGGTGGAATATAATTAAGCTAGCTAAAGAAGAGAATGGTTTGTTTAAAGAAGGATATTATTATTTTGTTCACTCGTATTATGTTGTTCCAGAAGATAAAGAGGTTATTTGTACTATTACAGATTATAATGTTGATTTTTGTAGTTCTGTAAAGAAGGATAATATTATTGCAACTCAGTTTCATCCTGAGAGGAGTGGGAAAGAAGGGATTGAGTTTTTGAGAAGATGGGTGAGTTATAATTAAGACTTATTTGAGAAATAAATTAAAGTATTACTTTCTTGACGAGGAAAAGTATGATGATAAAGATAGAAAGAAGTATATAGAAAATTGTGAAAAGGTTATTGATAATTTAAGAAATTTGGGTTTGTCTTTTGAAGGTGTTAACTTAATTGACCAAGTTAAGTATAGGCTATTGGGTTATGATATTAATTTAAGCAGAGCTATTCAAGTCCTTAGTTTAGAGAAAGAGTGGTTTAAGAAGAAGTTGTTTTTGTTATTGTTTTATTTTAGGGTGTTGCATTATTACAAGATTGTTCATTCTAAGAAGAAAAGAGATGATTATGAGGTTAATTTGATTGATTGTGATTCTGTTGAGGGTGTGAGAAAAGGAAAGGTTAGTACTGCTTTTGTATGTTCTGATCCTTCTTATTTTAAGACACTTATGAGTTTATTTGAGGAGATGGAAAAAAGAAAGGAGAGATTTATTGTTATTGTTCCAAAAAAAGCTAAGAGTTGGGGTTATTTGGATAAGATTAATTGTGAGATTGTTTTTATGGAAGACTTTCTTGATTCAGATGTGAAAAATACGTTGAAAGAAAATCAAAAGATTATTTCTGAATATTACTACAAGAATCAGAATAAGATTGAGAGAGCTTTAGATGTTTGTGGGCATGGGTTGTTTTCTTCTTCAAAACATGCTATGAAAGTGGTTTTTGAGAGGTATTTGCCTCAGACAGCTTCTTTTATTCAGATTGCTGATAAAATATATTCAAAGTATGGAGTGAAGGTTGTTGTGAGTGCAAAATTAAGAAGATATGTGGATAACTGTTTTTTTGCTGCTGCAGAAAAGAGAAGTATGAAAAGGGTTTTAGTGCTTCCTTTTTTAATGACTTCTGATTTTGAATCTTATTATGACAATGGGAATTATTATTCTCCCACAGATATTGTTGTATGGAATGAGGAACAAAAAGAACAGGTAGAAGACTATTTTGTTGATGTAGTTAGGAAACCAAAGGTGTATCCCCATGGGAATCCTCAGTTGGATCAATTTCTTTCTTTGAACAAGAATAATAATATTAGGGAGAAATTGGGATTGAATAAAGATGAGAAGTTTATTGTTATTACTAGTCAGCCTGAAAGTTGTTGGCCTGTAAAGAATGTCGAAGATATTGTTTCTGTTGCAAAAGATTTAGGTGTTAAGGTTTTTATAAAGATTCACCCAAGACAGAAGAAGGAAACTTATGAGGGAATTTGTGAAGTGTTGGATGACAAAGATATAAACCTCTATGAGTTGTTGAATGAAGCACACATAGTCTTGACTGGGCATTCAACTACTGCGTTAGAAGCTTTTATGATGGGGACACATTCAATTGTTTATAACAAATATGAAGTAAAATCTCCGTTGAATGAGAGATTATTAGAGAGTTATATAAAGACAGGGATTCTTTCTGTTGATGATAAAGAAGAGTTGAAAGATGTAATGAATAAGTGTCTTTCTGAAGGTAAGAATAAGAGTAGAATTGATAAGGATAATAATGTTGTTCAAAAGATAGTCGATTTAATAGTTAAGTCTAAATGATTATTTTAGTAGTTCTTTTAGGTATTGTGCTGAATTAATCATCTCTTTTAGAAGTTCTTCTTGGTTTTCTCTCCATATTTCTATTACAATCTTTATGTCCTTTTCTTTTGGAAGTGATTTTAGTAGTTCTGAGATTAGGTTATAATCAAATTGGTCTGTTAGAGTGTTATTGTTGAAGTTTAGTGGAAGATGTTCTCCTGCCAGAGGTATTACTGATTTTGGGTTTAGTGTGAAATTGTTTGGATCTGACCCGCAAATATGAATGTGGTTTATGTTATTGTTGAAATAGTTGAAAAAGCTTTTTAGTTTGTTGTTGAATTTGTTTGATAGTTCATTCTTGTTGTTTTTTTGGAAATCTGTGAATAATTTATCGAAAGTGTTTCTGTTTTCTTGTGATAGATCGCATTTGCTTTTTTCTATGAACTCATTGTTTTGTTCTATTTTTAGAAATTCTTCAAAATAATGTGTTAGTTCTAGATGTTCTATGTCCACTGTTATGCCTATCTTTTTTTCTAGATGGTTTTGTAGATCTGAGAACTCATTTTCTGATACCATTAGTGCTCTTTGTGGATAATATCTAGGATACCAAAGTGCATCTATTTCAAAGGATAGTTTTATGTTTTCTGCTGATGATTCTAATGATTTGATGTGGTTTGCAATTATTTTCAGTGCTTCATCTCTGCTTGTGTTTTCTGTGTTGTATAATGCTCCATGTATTACAATTAGCTCTGCGTTACATTGTTTTGCTAGTTCAATTGTTTTTTGTAGTGCCTTGAGTGATTCTGATCCAATCTCCCCCTTATCTGTTAGATTGAATGGCTGTTCTGTGTTACTTACTATGACCGTTGATGGGTTATGTATTGAGAAGATTTTTACGTGTTCAGGAAGATTTATTATTCTTGTGAATGTTTTATCGTCTAGAATTTTTATATAGAGTTCGTATGATTCAAATAAGTCTTTGTCTATTTTCTCAAGAAGGTCTATGCTGCCTTTGCCGATTATTGTAAGAGCCATTTTATTCATTCAAAGTCTTTTGGATGTTTTTGTTTTCATATTCTTTTACTTCATATGGTTGTTGATCTCCAAACCACTCTGTCTCACTTACTTGTTTTACAACCTTACACGGCGTACCTGCAGCAACAACATTTGGAGGCAGATCTTTTAGTACAACTGATCCTGCACCAACTATCGATGATTTTCCTATGTGTATTTTTTCAATAATTGTTGAACCAATACCTATAAAACTTCCTTCATCTATAATTACTCTGCCTGCAATATTAACTCCAGGGGCGATGTGTGTGTGGTCTTTTAGTTGACATTCATGTTCTATTATTGCTCCTGTGTTTATTATTGTATTATTACCTATATCTACGTCAGTACATATGACTGCTTCTCTGCATATAACATTTCCATCCCCCATTTTAACAGATTCCGCTATACTTGCGCTTGGATGAATTGCGTTTATTAATTCTAATCCTTTATTTTTCATTTTTTGATAATAATCTGCTCTGATTCTGTTATCCCCAACACCTATTGCTACGCCCCTTATGTTGCGGGTTGTGATTATGTTATCAATTTCTTCTAAATTTCCTAGAATTGGAAGATTATGAACTGTTTCGTTTTCTTTTATTTTTTTATCTATAATTCCAACTATTTTTATGAACTTATTAGTCTGTGATTTAAGTATATCAATTATTACTCTTGCCTGTCCTCCTGCTCCGATTATTATTACATTCATTTTATTTGCCTTTTTAGTCAATCATTTCCCATGTGAATGGTTCATGTTGGGTTATGTCTATTTTTAGTATCTTTCCTGTTATTTTTTTAAGGTTATTTTCTGTTGGGAGTATTCCTGTTCCTGTACGCATTGTTGTTAGTGAGTCTTCTGTTATTATTGTTCCTTGTGTTTGAGGTTTTATTACAAGGAATTTCCTCATTGAGATGTTGTTTTTTTCAACATCTGTTAGTATTTTTGTTTTGTTTCCTTTTGATTTTTCTATTTCTCTTATTTTTGATACCCATTGTTTGAGTTCTTCTGGGTTTAATGAAGAGGAATGATCAGGGCCTTTAAATGTTTTATCTAGTGTGAAGTGTTTTTCTAGCACTGTTGCACCAAGAGCCACTGCACCAATACTTGCTGTATCTGTCGGACTATGATCTGAGAATCCTGTTAGTATGTCAGGGAATTCTTCTTGGTATGATTTAAGAACATTTAGATGTATATCTCCAGGTAATGTTGGGTAGTTGGATGTACATTGCAATAGGATGAGATTGTTTATGAATCCTTCATTTCTGGCTATCTTTATTACATCTCTTACATTTTCTATTGTGCTTAATCCTGTAGATAATAAGAAAGGTTTTCCTTTTTTTGCAATGTATTTAATGAATAAGTGATTATTTAATTCTATTGAAGCTAGTTTGAATAATGGAGTGTTGATTTCTTTATCTAGAAAATCTGCACTATCATTATCATAGGGGGTAGAGAAGAAGATTATTCCTTTTTCTTTGCAATAGTTTGATATTTTTGTCTGGTCTTCTTTGCTTGTCTCTAGCTTTTTTAGAAGATCATAATAGTTTATTTCTTGATCATCTCCTGTGTTTTCTATCTGGTATTGTGGTTTTTTTGTTCCTTTTAGTAAAAGTTTGTCTGTGTTAAAGCTCTGGAACTTTACTGCGTCTGCACCTGCTTCTTTTACAGTGTCTATCATTTTATAAGCAACTTCTAATGGAGATGTGCAGTTTATTTTTTGCATATCTTCTTGTTCAAGGATGTGGTTAACCCCTATTTCTGCGATTATGAAACAAGGACAGTCTTTTCCTATTGATTTGTTTCCGATTTGTAATGTATTGTTGTTTGAGTTAGTTGTGTTTGTGGCTGATTTGTTCATAGTTGTTGCTTTGTTTATTAGGAATTCTGCATAGTTAAAGTCTGATTGTTCGTCTATATCAATGCTTCTTTCTTGGGGCATTTCGTAGATTGCTAGGTTTTCTGTATAGAATCCGTTATTTTTTTCTATGTTTTCTGGAGTTGAGATGTATATTGCTCCGTTTGGTGAGAATGATTTTGGAAGATCTTGTTTTCTTAGTTTGAATTTCTGCCAGTCGAATGTTGGGATTGTCTTGTTGTTTTCCTGTTTTAGTGTCCAGTAAGGGTTTGATTCAGATACGCTGATTAGGCTTTCTGTGTGATTGTTTAGAAATTGGTTTAATGCGTTGTTTATGTCTTCTGTTGTTCTTAATGGAGAGGTTGGCTGTAGTAATAGAACAATATCTGGATGATAGTTGGAATGGGCTAGTTGTTGTATTGTGTGTTTAATTGCATCAATTGTTGGTGAGGTGTCTTTAGCTAGGTTTTCTGGCCTTTTGATTACTTCTGCTCCGAATTGTTTTGATGTTTCTGAGATATCTTCACAATCTGTTGATACCACTACTTTGTTGATTAGTTTAGAGTTTAGTGCTGCTTCAATTGTGTATGCAATCAAAGGTTTGCCAGCTAACTGTTTTATGTTCTTTCCTGGAAGTCTTTTTGAACCCCCTCTTGCTGGGATAATTGCTAAGATATTTTTTTCCATTTTTTCATTCTTTATTTGTTTCCTCTTTTTCTTTAGATCCTTTCCATGAATAGTATATTGTTGATCCAAAAAAGGAGTAGTTTGCTATTATGATAGAGGCAATTGCTCCGTAAATTCCGAATAATGGAATTAGTATAGCTAGGGCTGCTATTTTTGATATGTTATTTATTAGTTGTACTTTTAATATGCTGTTTGTCATTTTTTGTGAGACTAGGAATTGGTTGAAGATATGAGAAGGTATACTAAATACAAATGCTAGGAAAAGTATTTGAGCGAATTGAATTGATGCGTTGTATTCTGGTGGGAAAAATAGTTTGATTACATAAGGAATTAATAATATTCCAGAGATTATTATTAGTAATGATGCAACTAACATGTAAGGTATTTTCTTTTTTAGGAAATTGAAGACATAATCTGTGTCTGTTCTTGATGCAAGCTTTGGAAGAATTAATCTTGTCAAAGGTTTGATTACTAGTCTTATATTGCTTGGGAATGAGAGAGCAATATAATAGATAGCTAATGTTTCAAAACCAAGAAAATATCCTAGAATTATTTTATCTGCGTGAGATGCTAGAAGAGGGATTACTTCAATTAGACTTAGATTAAATCCGAATTTGAATACTTCTTTATCTTTTGGTGATTCTTTTATCTCTTTTGAGAATTTATTTTTTATTTTAAGGTAGAATAGTAATCCAGTGATTGAAGTAATTAGTAAGTAAGTGGTTATTACTGGGACTATCTCTCTGAATATTAGTATTGATGAGATTAAGAAGATATTTATTGTTATGTAATAACAGCTGAAATATTTTGAATACAGTGGAAATTTTTGTTTCCCTAGTAAATAAGAGAATGATGATAAGAATGTGTAGACAAATGGGAAGAATATTGCTGCTAATAGATAATATATCCATGCAGGTGTGTTTACTGTGTGTATGAATTTTAGGTAGAAAGAAATTCCTAACATGAGTAATGATCCTAGAATTGCCCATTTGAATCTAGTGTTTATTGCTTTTATTAATGAACAGTCATGTTTTCTTGCAACAGATTGTACTAAGGCTGCATCCATCCCCGGCATTGAGAATAGAGCGAATGTTCCTAATATTGCAAGGAAGAATTGGTATTCACCAAAAACACTTGTTGATACAACCCTGGTGAAGATAATTGATACAAGTAATGCAAATGATGCTTGGAATAATAGAGGGAAACTTACTAATCCGCTTTGTTTAGTGAATGAATATACATCTATTCCAAGATGTTTGTTTAATTTTATTATTAATTTATTGATTGTTTGTTTCATTTTATGTTTTATGCATTCTTTAGTTAAGACAATATTGCGCTCCGTCCTATTTTATTATTCTTCCTTATCAGTAACTTTTAGTTTATTTTATGTGTTATCCTATTACTTCGCTTGGCAATATTGTCTCTTAAGCTGATTGCGACATTGTTTTTATTATATTTACAACCCTTTCGGGTGCTTTTCCGTCTAATTTGAAAAAGCATTCTTTCAAGTATTTAATTCTTCCTTGTTTTAATTGTTGTTTTGTTGTTTTATTTGTTAAACAAGTTTTTATCCCAGGGATAATTTCCTCTAGTTTGTGTGTGCCAAAGGCCGCTCCTTTTTCTGTGTATGGGAAAGTGCATGTTTGGTAGAGGTCAAAGATTAGTATGTCTCTGTCTAAGAGGATTGCTTCTACGCCTAGCTGAGATCTGTCTGTGATTAGAAGGTCCGCTATATGGAGGACTTTATTCACGTCAAAATCTTGGACTATTTTTATTCTGTCTGTCTCTTTTATTCTAGTTTTTATGTTATATAGAGGGACATTTGGTGCAATCTTGAAGACTAGTTGTAGATTATTGTTAGAGTTTATGAAATCAATTATTTTATTGAATATTATGTCTTCATCTTCCCTGTATTTTGTTCCGTAGACAATGATTTTTTTGTTTGGGTCTAGTTTAAGTTGTTTGATTATGTCTAGTTTGTTGAATTTTAGATTGGGTAGGGTGTCAAATTTAGGGTGGCCTGTGATAACTATGTTTTTTTCTGGAATATTACAGTATTTTGTTAGTATGTTTTTTGCGTGTTCTCCTGAAGAACATTTTACATCTGCTAAAGGCCTCCATAATGGAGAATTTTTGTTTTTAGCTGTTTTTGATGGGATGTGTCTATGGACGCTAGTTCTTGTGTTAACTGCCTCGAACTCTGTTGCAATGTTTTTTGTTTTGAGTTTTTTGTTTATTTTTGTGTTTATTATTGATCCTAAACCATAATAGCTTTGTTCGTGTTCCATAAGTAGGACTTTTGGTTGTTCTTTTTCTAACATATTGTTTGTTAATGCTAAGATTTCTGCAAAGAATAATGAGAATGAATTAAATAACATGCTAAATCTTGGTTTTAGGTATTTATGTATGTTAATATTATTGTATGTTAGTGAGTTTTTGAATTCGTTGTTGTTTTTGAATCTATTCCATTGCTTTTTTAAGAGTCTATGAATTCTGTATGCTTCTGTTATTGTGCTTAATTTGAAATATGTACCTAAGTATTGTGTGTTGTGTTTGTTTCTTAGATGTCTTTCTAGCATTACCTGGTAACTGTGTATGTTCCAGAATCCGTCGTATTCTATTATTTTATTTGAGATGTTGTATTTGTTTAGTTCTTTTACTATTGGTCCCCAGTATGAGTTTTGTTCTGCATTGCCTTTACAGAATCTTTGTCCGGATATTATTAATACATCTTTTTTAGGAAGTTTTCTTGATAGTTTTCCTAGGAAGTATCTTGATAGGAATCTAATGTTTAGGTATGATCTGAATACAAATGGGATGTTTAGTAGACTGAAGAGTTTGTTTTGTTTTGGTTTTGGCTTTTGTTTTAGGTTTTTTACTCTTATATTTTGTTTTTGTGCTATGTCTATTATTAATTTGTATATTAGATCTTTGTTATTCTGGATTAGGATTACTTTTGGTTTGAATTCTTTGATTATTTTTGTTATTAAGTCAATATTGTAGATAATCTGTCCGCTTGATGGGTTTGAGATGCCCCAAATAGAAGCGTAAATTAGGTATTCGAAAAAGTACCACAATGTTTGGTTTTTGTAGATAAGTAGTTCTTTTATGTTTTTGTTTTTGTGTATTGATGTTTTAGCCCATTCTTGAAGCCAGTATGGATTATAGAACTCTTTGTTGTATTTAAATCCTTTTGAGAATGAATGTAGATGGTGAATATGTTTGTTGGGTTTTTTCGGGAACTTGTCGACTATAAAGATGTCATTTTCTTTTGATTTTATTTTTTGGATAACTGTTTCATTATCTAGGAAGAATAATCTATTCATTTTTCAGGTATTGGTTTTTTAGTTGATCTGATTTCATTAACTCTCTTACTCTGTTTAAGTCTTCTTCTGTGTCTACTGATTGTATGTTTGCATTAGGAATTAATACTCCTTTTAGTTTGTGATTGTTTTCAATTACTCTTAATAATTCAATTGATTCAATCTTTTCCAAGGTGGTTTGTTCCCAGTTAATGAATGTTAGTAAGTTTTGTTTTTTGAATGCATAAATACAATATTGTTTTAGTAAGGATGAATGGGGGAGTCTTAATGTTGAAGGAATATCTGATCTTGATAAATATAGCATGTCGTTGTCTTTGTTTAAGACTAATTTTACTTCATCGACATTATTGAATTGTTGTGTTTCTGTGCATAAACAGCTTACAAATGCGTTTGGGTCGTTTTGGAGTGCTTTAATTCCTGCTGTTATGTGGTCTGGGTTTACTAATGGTTCGTCTCCTTGTACATTAACAACAATATCGCAGTCAATGTTTTCTACTGCCTCTCCAATTCTGTCTGTTCCTGTTTTGTGTTCTTTTATTGTTAGAATCGCTTTTCCGCCGTATTGTTCAACTGTTTGTTTAATCTCCTCAGAATCTGTTACAACATATACATCACATAGAAGAGGACACAATTTAGCTCTTCTGTAGACATGGACAATCATAGGTAGGTCTTCTATTAATTTCAATGGTTTGTTTGGGAGTCTTGTTGATTTCATTCTTGCTGGGATCATACAGACTATCTTGCTCATAGTAATTCACCATTGTAATATTCGTTGAATGATGTAGGTGTGATTATTTTGAATGATTGTTGGTTGTTAGTTGTTAAGTAGTTATGAATTAATTTTAGGTCTTGTTCCATCTTTTTTTGGAGAGTAGATGTTGTGTCTAGTCTTGCTATTCCTTTTTCATCATAGAAATGTGTTTTTTGTATTTTATATCCATCCATTCCAACTACGTAGATGTTATTTGCACCCATTGCAATTGCTAAGGATATCATTAGGATGACTACTGTTGATGGTGAAGAATATATAATTCCATTCTCTATTCTGAAATTTTGAGAAGAAATATATTTAATTGTGTTAAAGTTTATTGATAGGTTTAACTTTTTTAGATGTTCAGCTAGATAGCTTCCAACTAAAATTTGTGATTGTGGATTAACTGTTGATACATATTGTTTGAATCTTTCAAAATCGTTGAATACGTGATAGTTTGGTGTGAATTTTTTACCTAAGAAGTTTGATCCGATTATTACTGGGTTTGTTTTTTCTATAAATGCTCTTATTTTTTCTTCGTATTCGTTCAATGAAGGACCGTTTGCTATGATTAGAAAATCTTTTCCTTGATGTTTGTTTAAGTATTCTGGTGGAGTTAGTGATGGTGTTAGTGTTATTTTTGATAAGTCGTGAGGAAGTTCTGATGTTTTGTCTAGGATTGTTGTTTTGTCTATGGCTTTTTCTAGTATTTCTTTGTTAAAGCTTGTGTTATTCATATTTGATAGGGTTGATAGAACTGAGAAGATATCTTTCATTTGGAATGATTTATTCATGAGAGATAGTGAGAATGAAGGGTGGCAGTTATTAATTGCTGATAAAACATAAGGAATATTATATCCCCATTCAATGTCATATTTTATTATTTTTAGATCTTTTTCTATAAAGTCTAAAGCAGGGATTAGGTTATACCTTTCGTTGTTGTATTTATTTAGGAAAAGAAGGATTGTTTCTAATGGAAGATTTCCTGCCCCTCTTCCGATTCCGTTGATTGAACAGTCAATATATTCTGCACCTGCTTCGATTGCTGCGATTGTGTTTGCAAATGCTAGTTGCAAGTTGTTATGTGGATGGAAACCGATTGCTTTTCCTGTTCCTTGTTTGAATATTTTGATTATGTTTGAGATTTCGTGTGGGAATAGAGAACCAAAGCTGTCTGCTAGATAAACCATATCAACACTTGTTGCTCTTAGTTTGATTATTGCTTCTTTTATCTGTTCTTCTGTGTATTTTGTTATACCCATAAGATTTAAGCTTACAACATACCCTTTTTCAACTAAATCGTTTGCTATATCAATTGCTTCATCAATGTCTGGTTGATAGAATGCAAGTCTAACTACATCAATTGGTGATTTACTTTTTGGAAGAAAATCTTCTTTCTTTATTTTGCCTATATCTCCCATGAGAACTATTTTTACGTTTGACTTTTCTGGGATTAATGAGTTTATTAGTTCATCAGGTGTGTGTCTCCAGAGTCCTGTATCTTCCATTTCATCTGGTGTGGTCCTATACCCAATTTCGATAAAATGGATGCCTGTTTGAGAGATTGCTGAGTATGCTTTCTTTACAAAATCAAAGTCAAAGCGCCATTTATTAAGATGTCCACCATCCCTAATAGAACAATCTAAGACCTTAACTTTCTTGAATTTCTCAATAGTCTCCTTTTGCATAATATGTCCCCCGATTAGTTATTAAGGATAGTATGGCGATTTATAAAGGTTGTGAAATAATATATATAAAACAACGAAAACATTTATAAATCTAGTACTGGTTCTCGTTATTGGGATTTGGGATGGAAATGAGTGATTTAAGTGTTGGTGTGGATATTGAATCTGTTAGGAGGTTTAGGGATAAGCCTTTTGATGAAAACAAGAATTTTTATGAGCGAGTTTTTACTAAGAATGAGATTGATTATTGCTTGAAGAAAGCTGATCCTTATCCAAGCTTTGCTGCTAGATGGTGTGTAAAAGAGGCAGTGATTAAGTGTGTTAAGGTTGAGATGAGAGATATTGAGATTGTTATGAAAGGGGGGAAGCCCTGTGTTACTGTTGATGGTAGAAAATTTGAGGTGTCTCTATCACATACAAAGGATTATGCTGTGGGATTTGCGGTGAAAATATGAGTGAAGTGGATAACAAGGTTAACAAAATCATATCAGATGTTTTGAGAATTGATGAAGGAGAAATAAAGGACTCTTTAACTCCTAATGATATCGAAGCTTGGGATTCATTTTCAGGCATGCAGTTGGTCTCTGATTTAGAAAGAGAGTTTAATATTAGGTTTGAGATGGAAGATGTATTTGATGTTTATTGTTTAGGAGATTTCAAAAAGATTGTAAAAAAGAAGTTAGAGGGAGGAAAAAGTGGAGAGGAAAGCCCTGTTTTGTAATTTTTCAGAAGCGTTGAGTTATTGGGCTCAGAATGTGCCTGATAAGGTTTATATTAAAGATATCACTACGAATAAGATTTATACATATTCAAAATTTAATAAGTTAGTTAATTCTGCTGTTAGGTTTTTACAAGAACAAGGTGTGCAGAAAGGAGATGTTGTTACTATTTGTATTAAAAATTCTTGCGAATGTGTTTTATTATATTTTGCTGCGATTAGAATTGGTGGAATAGTTAATCCTATGCCTAATTCGTTGACTGATCAGGAGTTGATTAAACATAATAATTTTGCTTCTCCAAAGATTATATTTGTTGATAAAGAAAGGGATGAGCTAAAAGAAAAGTGTAAAACTTATTTAGTTGATTTTTCTGGGTTTATGGATAGTTTGAGTAGTTATTCTGATGAAAAGATTGAGATTAGTTTAGAGGATGATGATTATGTTTGTATGTATTATTCATCTGGTACAACATCTGATCCAAAGGGAATAATGTATAAAAGAAAATACCACACATGGATGATAGAGAACGTTTGTAATACATTCAAATTTACACAGGATACAAATCATTTAGGGATTCTTCCTATGGGTCATACGGCAATTATTAATTATTCTATGTTGCCTGCTGCTTATTTGGGAGGAACAATGATATTTTCTGAGAATTTTCTGAAAATAAGGACTGAGTTTTGGAAAGTTATCGAAGAATATGGTATTGAGTATGTTGAGGTTGTCCCTACTGTTTTGATGTCTGTATTAAATACAAAGTATCCTGATTTTAGTAAGGATAAGATTAGATTAAAATATGTTGCTTGTGGTTCTGCACCTTTGCCTTTAGATGTGCAGACTAATTTTCAGCATCTGTTTAAAACACCTGTTTGTAATTTGTATGGGTTATCTGAAACTGGTCCAATTAATTATGATGATCCGCTAGATGGAAAATGGAGACCTGGGTCGGTTGGTTTTCCGATCAATCACCTCCAGTGTAAGATTGTTGATGATGATTTCAATGAACTTCCCATCAAAGAGGTAGGAGAGGTTGTTGTTAAAGGGGAGCATCCGTTTGCAGGTTATTATAAGAATGAGGAGGCAACAAAAAAGATATTGAGAGAGGATGGGTTCTTATTAACAGGGGATTTAGCTTACAAAGATGAAGACGGAAGATATTATTATGTTGATAGAAAGAAAGACTTGATTATTAAGGCTGGGTCTAATATTTATCCAGGAGAGATTGATGAAGTATTATTCCAGCATCCGGCTGTTAAGGCTTCTTCAACAATCGGTGTTCCTGATAAGATTCTTGGAGAGGATATTGTAAGTTTTGTTGTAAAGAGTGAAGAGGTTAGTGAGAGAGATTTAGTAAGCTTCTGTTCAAAGAAATTGCAATTAATGAAGTGTCCTAGAAGAGTTATTTTTGTTGATAGTATTCCTCAGACTGCGTCTGGTAAATTATTGAGAAAAGAGTTAAGAAGGATTTATGAAGAAAAGTATGGTGTAAAAAAGGATAAAAAACATATTGTTATTTATGGTGCTGGTGCTATTGGGAGGGGTTTTTTAGCACCAATATTCAATAAGTATGGTTATGATCTAAGTTTTGTTGATGCAGATAGAGAATTAATTGAGAAATTGAAAAGAAGAGGTTTTTATGAGACTGCTTTTACTAATAATGATGACTATATTTTTACTAAAGTTAATGTAAAAGGAGCTTATCACGTTGAAGAGGATCAAGAAGTCATAGAGAAAGCAGATTATGTCTTTGTTAGTGTCGGACCAAGGAATGCAGTAGATGTTGCAAAAAGGTTGAGCAAGGCAAAGATGATTTTTAGTTTTGAGAATGAGAGAAATTCTGCTAAAAAGATAAAAGAGATAAGCGGTGTTGAGAAAACTTATTTTGGTATTCCTGATGTTATTGCTAGTTGTACTGCACCAAAGAAATTATTAGATAAAGATCCTTTATGTGTTTGTTGTGAAGACGGAGAGTTGATTGTTGAAAAAGGAGAGTTTGAGTTTCCAGGCGAGATAAAAGTTTTGGGTGAAAAAGAGTTAGATATGCATTGGGTTTGTAAATTTTATTTACATAATACTTTACATGCAATTATATCTTATTTAGGTGCAGAGAAAGGTGCAAAATATATTCATGAGTCTATGGCAATGGATGATGTTGTTAAGGTTGTTGAAGGTGCGTTAGAGAGTATCAAAGGGATGATTGTAAAGAAAGGGTTAGTAACAAGAGAGGTTGCTGAATGGTATGCAAAGAGAGAGATTGTTAGGTTTAAGAATGATTTACTGTTTGATCCTATTTCAAGAGTTGCAAGAGAACCAATGAGAAAGTTGAGAAACCATGATAGATTGATTAGTGTTTATCATATGGTTAAAGAAGAAGGAATTGATACTACTCCCATTTATGCAGGGATTGTTTCTGCTTTCAAGTATGATGATGAAGAGTTGAAGGAAGCTTTGAGACAGAAGGGAGTCGAAGGTGTTTTGAGAGATACATGTGGTTTAAGTCCTGAGAGTGAGTTGTATAAGAATGTTATGAATGAAAAGGTTGAAGAGAAAGGATATTTAGATATTGCGTTGAGAGCTGTTAAAGAGGCTGGAAGGGTTGCAAAAAGAGATTTTGAAAAAGGTGCAGAAATTGTAGGGAATAAGGAATCTTTTAGGGACATTGTTACAAAGACTGATATGGAAATTGAGAATCTTATAAAGAGTGTTTTGAAGAGTAATTTTCCCGATCATGGTTTTATTGGGGAGGAGACTGGTGAAACTAGCGGAGAATATAGGTGGATAATCGATCCGATTGATGGGACTGTTAATTTTAGTAATGGTATTCCTTTGTTTGGGATTAGTGTTGCTTTAGCACACCATAATGAGATTATTTTGGGGATTGTTTATAATCCTGTGTTGAATGAGATGTATTATGCTGAGAAAGGTAAAGGTACAAAGTTAAATGGGAAATCTATTAGAGTTTCAGATACATCTGAATTAAGTAAAGGGACATTTACTGTTACTTTCCCCGGTAGTGGAAATACACAAGAGAGTTATGATGCTTTTAGAGAGATGAGTGAGAAATCAAGAGGGGTTTTAAGGTTAGGAAGTGCGTCAATTAAGCTAGCGTATGTTGCATCTGGTAAATTAGCAGGATCATGGAGTAGAAAACAACCCGTATGGGATGTTGCTGCAGGAATTATTCTTGTGAAAGAGGCTGGTGGGAGAGTTAGTACAATTAATGGTGGAGAGTATAAGTTTAATGAGAGTGTTTTAGTTACTAATGGTAAAGTGCATGAAGAAGCTGTTGGTGTTTTAGGTAAATTCCTATAATTATCTTTCTATTAGGTTTATGATATTGTTTTTTATTCGTTGTAGAGCACTCGTATTCTTTTCTGTATAGCAGATTGAGTTGAAGAATTTCTTGAATTTTTCTTTATGGTTGAATTTGTTATAGAAATCTTTGACTTGTTTTAGTTTTAATGAATTTAGTTCGGTGCAGATGAAAAAGAACGGTTGTTTGTAGACTGATCTTTTTACTTTGTTGTTTATGTTAAATATGATTATTTTTTTGTTTAGTGCTATTGCGTTTGCTATTGCTGATGAAAATAGACCAATTATGTAATCAGATTCTGCAAATTGTTCATTTAGCCCAATATCATCTTTGGTGATGACCTTAAAGTTTGATAGTTTTTCTAGTTCTTTGTAATAATTTAGTGTTTCTGTAGGAAATGTTGTCTCTTTGGGATGTATTCTGTATAGAATTTGGGAATCTTTGTTGTTAATACAAAAGTTTCTTATGTTTGAGATGAATTGTTTGAACTCTTCTTTTGTGAATAGATTATCTATTAACCAAGGTTGACCTATGATTGATACTGAGTTCTTTTTTGTTTTTCTTTTAATGTCTAGTCCATCTAGTTGATGGAGTCCGATTGTTTTAAATCGATGTTTGTGTTGTTTTAGTTGAGGGTACATGTTTAATAGGATAGATCCGTTAATGAAATTAGTTACATTATCTTCGATGTATCTGTTTTTGTTCTTTGATGTGTTGTATCTCATGTATCTTATTGTGTTTATTATTCCCATATTTCTTATTGATAATGAGACATATTTTAAGAAGTATATCTTGAATGACTCTTTTATTCCAAATTTAATTTTTTGGAGTAATGATAAGTTTGTGTGAGCGTATGGATGATCAATTATACCGTCGAAGAGTGAGATGAATGGGATTTTGAGTTTTTTTGCAGTGTGTGAGAATGGTTTATAGCAGAAACTGTTAATACTGCATTCTTTTGCTAGGATTAAGTCAATGTTATGTTTTTTGCATGTGTGTTTTATGTTTGATGTGGTTATTAAGTTTAGGTTGAAGTTTTTTGCGTCCTCTTTGTTGTATATGAAAAAGTTGAATTTTTTATCTGTGTACAGTTTTTTAAGGTACCAAGAATATGATAGGTAAATATCAGTTACTAGAATATTATATTTTTTATTTTTCATCTTTTGGGGTATGATTGAGTTTTTTAATTGGTCTTGCTGGACATCCTACTGCTATCACATTATCTGGAATATCTGTTGTTACTGTTGAACCTGAACCAATTTTTGAGTTTTCTCCTATTGTAACTCCTGGAAGAACTATTACATTCATTCCGATGAATGCGTTTTTCTTTATGTGAATAGGTTTTGAGACGTATTTTTGTCTGTGTACAGGAGCGTTTCCTGATGTTAATGTTGGTGGGTTAGCGTTTTCTTCGTATGTGTTTGATTTTGCATATATCTTTGATCCGTTGCCCACACCTGCGTAATCTTCTATTATAACTTTATTTCCAGATTGGATGTAAGCGTTTGGTGCGATGTGTACAAATTTTCCAATCTTTATTTCATCGTGGATTTCAAAGTTAACACCTACATCAATGTGTGTGTAATTGCCTATCTCTAATTTTTGAGGGTTATAACGAATTCTAACACCAGAATCAATCTTGCTTCCTTTTCCAATCTTTTTTACGAATAAACTCCACATTCCAGTTCTAATGATTGCTCTTAGTTCTCTGACATATATTGAATAGTTGTATATTTTTAGAAATCCAAATAGTTTTCCGATAGTTTTTAAGACAGTGTATCCCACCAGATAGGGTTTTGTGAATCTTAGTTCTTTTTTACTCATTTTATATGGTTATGCAGTAGGATTTATAAATTTTACATCTAAATACTGTATGTTTGAGGCTTCTGCTGCCCCACCATCTGTATATTGGTTGTTTCCGATAAATAGTGTGTCTTTTGGGTGAGTATTGAAGTAGTTTAGGATTAGTTGGCATCCTTTGGGGGATGGCTTTGATTCAAATGTATCATCAAATCCCACACAAAGGTCGAAGTAATCAATTAAGTTGAATTCTTTTAGGAAATAGATTATTGATTCTTTGAAATTATTACTACAGACAGACATTGGAATGTTGTTTTGTTTTAGTTTTTTCATTATTTCTAAAACATTGTTGTTGATTATTGAATGTGTGAGGTCTTTGTTCTCAAATCTTTTTCTCAAAGTAGTTATATCATCAAATGCTTGTTGATTAAGCTCTTTTATTATTAATTCTTCTGTTTGTTCCATGTTGAATCCTTCTGGAACATCAAAGTTGTACTTCTTTTTTAGAAGATCTTTTGCTTCTTCTCTGCATGATTTCCAATTTACACTTAGTTTTGCGATTGTTCCGTCTAAGTCAAAGATCACTAATTTCTTGTTTTTTAGTAACTCTTCTGTGTGTTTGTTTATCATTTTATTAATTTATCAAAGACTTTTTTGTGGTTTTTTGTGTATACATCCCAGGTGTATGTTTTTTCTGTTATTTTTCTTGCATCTTTACTCATTTGTTTTAATAAAGTTTTGTTTTTCAATAGGTTTATAATTCTTTCGGCAAATTCTTTATAGTTATGTTGTGTGATAAAGCCTGTTTTTCCTTCAATAATGAAATCTCCTGCAGAGGTTGTGTCATATGTGATGACGGGTGTTCCTGATGCTAGTGCTTCGCAGTTTGCTATACCGAACCCTTCAAATCTTGATGATAGAGTGAAGATATCTGCTGTTGCGTATAGTTTTGGGAGCTCTTCTTCCTCTACAAAGCCAGTGAAAACTACGTTGTTTTTTAAGTTAAGTTGTTTTGTTAATTGTTTTAATCTATGTTCTTCTTCTCCCTTTCCAACAATTACTAGTTTTGTTTCTGGGAACTCTTTTGTGATTATTTTTAATGCTCTGAGTTGGTCTTCTATGTTTTTTCTTTTATTTAATCTTGAAACTGTTAATAAAAATGGACCAGTTATGTTATATTTGTTTTTTAATTTTTTGTCTGTGTTTTTGGGATGGAAGTATTTCTCGTCTGTTCCCTGGAATATAACTATCGGGTTTGTGTTTTTTGCTATGTTTTGGACGAATCTTTTTTGTTCGTTGCTTATTACTGTGATTTTGTTGGCTAAGTTGTATGTTTTTTTTAAGAAATAGTTTATGTAGAACGGGTTTTCTTTTGGGTGAGATATGTCCATGCCAGTTCCTAAATGGAACTCTGTGACTACTAACGGTATTTTTAGTTTATTTTTGAGCCATTTTGTTATAAAACAGTTTGGAAAACCGTAGCTAATATGGATTAAGTCATATTTTCTCTTTTTTATTAGTTTTTTTATCTTTTTGTATTCATAGTATTGGTATAATAAGAATTTTAGTGGCCGTAGGTTTGTTTTTTTGCCTACTCTGAATATGTTGAAGTTTCCTTTTTGTTCTACTCTTTGTCCTCCTAAGTTCGGAGTAATTAAGTCTACTTCGTAGTTTGAGTCTTTTGTTAGTCTAGTATACAACTCATCTACTGTTCTTTCAGCTCCACCAAACATTGGAAAATAAGTTGGAGTAATTGCAAGTATTCTGATTTTAGGCATTTTTTATAGTGTCGCAGATCAGTATGATTTCTTCTTCTGTTAATTCTGCATATGTAGGTAATGAAATTCCATTCTTAGAAATCAGATCTGAGTTTGGAAATTGTGAATCTGTGTAGTATGGTGGCATTTCGTTTAATGGGAAGAATGTTTTTCTTGTTTCTATGCCTGCTTGTTCTAATTTGTCTATTAGTTCGTCTCTGCTTAGTTTGAAGTTATCTAGAACTATTGAGAACATCCAAGGGATTTGTTCTGCGTTATCGTGTGTTTTCTGTATTTTAATTCCCTCTACATCTTTTAATAGTTCCCTATATAGATTTTCTACTTTTCTTCTTCTTTCTATGAAAGTGTTTATTGTTTCTAGTTGTGCTAGACCAACTGCTGCCTGCATGTTAGTCATTCTGTAGTTATAGCCTACTTCGTTATGCCAGTATCTTCTTTCTTTTGTCATACCATGGTTTTTTAGAACATTTATTCTGTCTATTAATTCTTTGTTATTTGAAGTACATATTCCTCCTTCGCCTGTTGAGACAATTTTATTTCCGTAGAAACTAAAACATCCAATATGGCCTATGCTTCCAACTTTCTTGTTTTTATATTTAGCTCCGTGAGCTTCTGCAGAGTCTTCTATTACAAATAATGAATGATTGTTAGCGATTTCCATGATTTTATCCATGTCGCAAGGGTTTCCGTATAGATGAACAGGAATGATTGCTTTTGTTTTTGGTGTGATTGCTTGTTCTATCTTTTCTGGATCAATATTCCATGTTTCTTTATCTATGTCGACTAGTACTGGTTTTGCGTTGCAGTACAATACTGCGTTTGCTGTTGCTGCAAATGTTAGATTTGGTACAATTACTTCATCTCCTGGTTGAATATTTATTGCTAATAGAGCTAGATGTAATGCCATTGTTCCGTTGCAGCAGCTAGCTGCGTACTTTGTTCCTGAGAATTCTGCAAACTTGTTTTCAAATTGCTCTATGAATTTGCCTGCAGAAGAAATCCATGTAGAGTCAATACATTCTGTTAGGTATTTTTTTTCATTCCCTTTTAGATCTGGTTTTGCTATGGGTATCATGTTAAAACCTTTCGTCATGTTCTTGAAGCATTCTCATATCTTCTTCTACCATTATTTTTGCTAGTTCTGAGAACTTAATTTTTGGTTCCCAGTTTAGCTGAGTTTTTGTTTTTGTTGGATCTCCCAAAAGCATGTCAACTTCTGCTGGTCTGAAGAATCTTTTGTTGATTGCTACTATTGTTTTTCCTGTGTTCTTGTCAATTCCTTTTTCTTCTAATCCTTCTCCTTGCCATTCTAGGTCAAATCCTAGATGTTTGCATGATTCTTCAACAAATTCTCTTACAGAATGTGTTTCTCCTGTTGCAACAACATAATCATCTGGTTTTTCTTGTTGAAGCATTAACCACATTGCTTCTACATAGTCTCTTGCATCTCCCCAGTCCCTTTTTGCTTCTAGATTTCCAAGGAATAATGTTTCTCTTTTACCTAGTTTTATTTCACAAAGGTTTCTTGTTATCTTTCTTGTTACAAAATTCCTTCCTCTTCTTGGAGATTCATGATTGAATAGAATTCCGTTGCATGTATACATACCATAGGATTCTCTGTAGTTTTTCATTATCCAAAATGCATATAGTTTTGCACAAGCATAAGGGCTTCTTGGATAGAAAGGTGTTTTTTCTGTTTGTGGTGATTCTTGAACTTTTCCGAATAGTTCGCTTGATGAGGCTTGGTAGACTTTGATGTTGGGGTTTACAGATCTTACTACTTCTAAAAGTCTAATTGCCCCCATTCCTGTAACATCTGCTGTATATTCTGGGTTTTCGAATGATATTCCAACATGAGATTGTGCTCCTAAGTTGTAGATTTCATCTGGTTTTACTTTGTTTATAACTCTGAATAATGAGCTTGAGTCAGTTAAATCTGCGTAGTGTAGGAAGATTTTTGTTTTTTCTCCTTCTTCTGGTGTGTGAAGGTGATCAATTCTTCCTGTGTTGAATGATGAACTCCTCCTTATAATTCCGTGAACTTCATATCCTTTTTCTATTAAAAGTTCTGCTAAATATGATCCGTCTTGACCGGTTATTCCGGTGATTAATGCTTTTTTCATGTTATATCCCTCCGAATTCGCCTTGGGGCGAATTGTAATTTTCCGCTTCGCAGAAAATTTAGTTACGTCTAATTCGCCTTAGTAAATATGTATAGAATGGCTGTAAACTGGGATTTATTTATAAAATTTGTTGTATAATCTGTGTTGATTTATAAATAATTAATTGTACAACCTTTCAAACTCCTTAATATTCTTTTCCCAGGAGTATTCTTTGATTCTTTTTTTAGAATTCTTTATGAACTTTTGTTGGAGTTTTTTATCTTTTAGTAGTTTTGTGATCATTTGTATGTAGCATTCTACAGAGTTTGTTGGACATAAAAGTCCGTTGTGGTTGTGTTTAATTAAATCTTCTGTGCAAGGGATTTTGCTTGAGATTACTGGAAGTCCGTATATCATTGATTCCATAATTACTCCTGCTAAACCTTCTCCTTTTGATGGGAAGAATAAGATATCTGATTGTTGATAGAAATTATGAATATCCTTTCTGAAACCGGTGAATATTATGTTATCGAGTTTGAGTTTTTTAGCTTGTTTTTGGTATTGTTTTTTTGCAGGACCATCTCCAACAATTATGAATTTAATATTTTGATTTTTGAGTTTCTTTGCAACTTTGATTACTGTGTCTACTCCTTTTCTTGGATTAATTATTCCAACAAAAAGTGCTATCTTTTCATCTTTTTTTATATTGAATTCACGTCTTATAACTTTTGTTACTGGATTTGTTCTTTGTTTGATTCCTGTTGGAG
>CAYVNO010000011.1:0-56773 GCA_964452935.1 uncultured Methanosarcinales archaeon
ATACAACAAGGTTTGAACATTCTATTGGTGTTTATTGGTTGTTAAAGAATTTTGGTGCACCAATTGAAGAACAGGTTTCTGGGTTATTGCATGATGTTTCACATGGTTCATTTTCACATGTCCTTGATTATATGTTTGATCAACAGGTAGAACAAAAAGTTCAGGATAATTCTCATAATGGATTTATAATGAATACAGACATTCCTTCAATTCTGCGAAAGTATGGTTTTGATGTTGATTATGTTTTAGATGAGAATAATTTTCCTTTGTTAGAGAATGATTTACCAGATATTTGTGCAGATAGGATTGATTATGGGTTGAGAGATGCGGTTACAATAGGTGTTTTGAATAGAGAGAATGTTAAGTCAATTATTAATGAGTTATCTGCTGATAAGGAGTTTGTGTTTAAGAACAAAGAGTTTGCTTTATTATTTTCAAAAGCTTTTGGAAATTGTTGCCTAAACTTCTGGGCACCACCTTTCCAGGCGTTTACTTTTCAGATGTTAGCGGATGCAATGAAAATAGCGGTTGAGAATGGTGTTTTAGTTAAAGAAGACTTGTTCTCTACAGATTCTGTTGTCTTTGAGAAGTTGAAGAATTCTGAAGATGAAATGATATTAGATAAATTAAAGTTTATTGTTAGAAATTTAAAGATTGAGATGGATGAGAATGATTTTGATTATTTTATTAAATCAAAGCCAAGATTTGTTGATCCAAAGGTTTTAGTTGATGGTGATTTAGTTAGGTTATCTGTTTTGAATGCAGATTATAAGAATTTTTATAATGAAAGCTTTGATTTTGTGAAGAAAGGTTATAAAATTCGTATTAGGGGTGGATAGAATGGATTGTATATTTTGTAAAATAGTTAAAGGAGAGATTCCTTGTAATAAAGTTTATGAAGATGACAATGTTTTGGTTCTTTTGGATATTGCTCCTGTGAATAAAGGGCATTGTTTGGTTATTCCTAAAGAACATCATGTAGATATCTTTGAAACACCTGATGAATTGTTAGCTGAGATGGCTAAAGTTGTTAAGAAAACAGCTATTGCTGTTAAAGAAGGAGTTGGTGTTGAAGGGGTGAATGTTAAGATAAACAATGGCAAAGTTGCAGGACAAGTTGTTTTTCATCATCATATCCATGTTATCCCTAGGTTTGAAGGAGATGGGTTGAATCTTTGGAGTGGGAAGAGTTATGGTGAAGGAGAAGCTGATTTATACTTGGAAAAAATAAAAAACCATATAAATGGGTGATTGTTCTTTTTAAATCTCTGGCGGTGTAACTCAGCCTGGTTAGAGTGCTACGCTCATAAGCGTTGAGCGATGAGGCGCAATTCCTTAAAGGGAATTGAGTTTCGCTTAGTGCGAAACTAAGCCGATGACTGACTCAATTTAACTGAGGCACGTAGAAGCCGCGATTTCAAATATCGCCACCGCCACTTTTATTTTATGAAAATCAGAGATTTTTTGACGGGCCCATAGCTCAGTCTGGTTAGAGCGAACGCCTCTTAAGCGTTAGGCCGAGGGTTCAAATCCCTTTGGGCTCATACTTTTTGCATTATGAGGATCATAATATGTTAGGAACAATGATTGGAACATTAGCAACATTGTGTGTTATTATTAGTTATTTTCCTCAATTAATTAAAGCTTATAAAACAAAGAGTCTTGAGGATTTTTCTTGGTTGTATCTGATTATTATTTTCACAGGGATTGTGTTATGGTTTGTGTATGGGTTGATTATTAATGATTTAGTTATAATCTATGCAAATATTGTTATTTCATTGTTAGCTGGTTCTTTGTTATTAATGAAATATTTATACAGAAAAAATAAATAAATTTAATAACTAGTTTTGTTATGAATTTGTGTATGTCACTAGATTTAGGATTTAGTTCTGCTGGAAAGGTTTACAAAAACCTTGGTCCAGATGAATCTGTCAAACTAGCTGTTAAAAGAAAAGAGGGTATTCTTAGTGAAAATGGTGCTTTAGTTATTTATACTGGTAAATACACAGGAAGATCTCCTAGAGATAAGTTTATTGTTAAATCTAATAAAACAAAAGATGTTGATTGGGGTGATGTGAATCAACCTTGTTCAAAGAAGTTATTTGATGAACTTTATGAGAAAGTTGTGAATTATTTATCTGAGAGAGATTTATTTGTCTATGATGCAATGGTTGGTGCAGAATATAGTATGGGGATTAGGTTGATAAATGATACTGCTGCTAGGAATTTATTTTTTCAATATTTGATGTTAAGAAAAAAGCCAAAGAAGATTGATTTTACAATCTTAGCTGCTCCAAAATTAAAAGTTAATATGAATGTTAATGGAAAGAAACATGAAGCATTGGTTGTTATTAATTTTGATAAAAATATTGCGTTGATTGCTGGGACAGAGTATTGTGGTGAGATCAAGAAGGCTGTTTTTACTGTTATGAATTATTATTTGCCAAAAAAAGGAGTTCTTCCAATGCATTGTTCTGCAAATATTGGAAAAGATACTGCAATCTTTTTTGGTTTATCAGGAACAGGTAAGACAACGTTATCTGCAGATCCTGATAGGAAATTAATTGGTGATGATGAACATGGTTGGTTTGATGGTGGCGTTTTTAATTTTGAAGGGGGATTGTATGCAAAGTGTATTAGGTTAGATAAAGAGGATGAACCTGAGATTTATAATGCGATAAGAAAGAATTCTTTGGTTGAGAATGTTGTTTTGAAGAATGGAATATTTGATTTTGATAGTGATAAGATAGCTGAGAATACAAGGGCTGCATTTCCAGTTGATTTTATGCCAAGTGTTGTTAAGAGTGGGAAAGGAGGAGTTCCTAAAACAATTATCTTTTTGACTGCAGATGCTTTTGGTGTTTTACCTCCTGTTTCTAAATTAAGTGTTGAGGGAGCAATGTATCATTTTCTTTCTGGTTATACTAGTAAATTAGCTGGAACTGAAAGAGGGATTATTAAACCAAAGCCATTCTTTTCTGCTTGTTTTGGTGCTCCGTTTATGCCTTTGAAACCTATTGTTTATGCTAAATTGTTAGGGAAGTTTATTAGGAAGTATAAGCCTCAAGTTTTTTTAATTAATACAGGATGGATACATGGCCCTTATGGAAAAGGTGATAGAATTAGTATAAAACATACAAGATCCATTGTTAGTGAGGCTTTAGATGGAGATTTTGATAATGTTAATTGTTATCATGATAAGATATTTAATTTGGATGTGCCACAAAGATGTGTGCATCACATCTGTGGTGTTTTAAATCCTGAGATGATGTGGGAAGATAAGAAAGCTTATAGAAAAGCTGCAAAGAAGTTAGCTAAAAAATTTGTTAAGAATTTTAAGAAATTTGATGGTGTTCCTTCTTCTGTTGTTAAAGCAGGGCCTTTAGTGTAATAAAACATCAATTCCTTCTGCTAGGGTGAGTTTATAACTTGTTAGTTTTTGGTGTAATGCTGGAGGAAGTGTTTTTGCACGTAATTCATCGTCGTCATAGATTCTTGATGATGTGCATGCACATATTGGTCTATCCCAAGATGATTTAATCGGAATTGCTCCAAAACATCTTTGTATTTCTTCTGGTTGTGCAAATAGGTCTGGGTTTTTTCTTAATTCTGCAAGAATTCTTCTGTATGTTAACTGTTCTTTATCTTTCCAGAACTCTAATTCGATTGGTAGATGTCTGGAGGTGTTTGGTGTAACAACTTCTCCTTGTTCATCAAGTTCTCCGATCCTGATTGTTAGTAAAGCATCATTTGTTCCGTCCCCTTTCATTTGTTGTACTTTAATGTATAGCCCACTTTCTGTTTGATATTCTGCACTACGTGTTTTATGAGTTACTAGTGGTTCTTGCATCTCTTCAAATGTTGTGTCAATATCATGTGACAAATGTTCTGCTGGGTATAAGCAAAAAGCAGGCATAGAATAATCTTCCATTAGTTGCATGTTTCCGTCAATCCATTGCGCATATTTATTAACCCATCCTTCATCTGTTTCATTATTTCCACCTTGTTTGTAAACTAGAATTCCATCTTGATAGAATTCAAAACAAGCTCTTCCTTTGGGAAGTTTTACAAATCCTGTGAGTCCTTCTAACTGTGTTTTATCTTTTCTAGGAATTTCTCCATGTCTTCTTCTATAAAGTTCAGCAAAGTCTACAAAGAGTTGATTAGGATCAATTGGTTGATCTTCTTCTGGTAATTCTATTACTAAATCACTCCAAGTTCTAACATCTGCAAGCTTTGCTTTAAATACTTCTGCTGGTTTCATATTGTAAGGGTTTGTTGAGGTGTTTTTAAATGTTCTGTGTTGTTATCAGTAAAATATATAATTAAGTGTATTTTGATTTGATTTGGTGATAGAATGACAATCAAAGACATGTTAGTAGGACACGGTGGTGGAGATTCTTTTGGAGTTGGTGTTGAGTTTTCTAGTCGAGAGTGGATTCATGCAAATGTTGATTTTACTTGTTTTGTTAATAATAGAAAAGGAATTTATGCTGAAGGTTATGAAGAAGGAAGGTATAGTGATGATTGTGAAGAGACAGTGGGTAGTATGAAGGCGATGATGGATGGCAGAGAGATGATGGCAGAGTTATTATTAGAATATTGGTTAGCAGAGTATAACGCTTTCAAAAAGGAACATGGAATTCCAAGGATTGGACAAGGTTCTATCCAACAATATTTTGAAGGAGAATCAACTATAGAGGAAGTTAGAGGTTTACAATGGAAGAAACGTTATCCAGGGAATGCTCCTCCAATGAGGGCTCTGCCTTTTGGTTTTGCTGGAGCGAATTTGGAAAGATATGCAATTATAAATGCAGATGCTACTCATCCTCATTCAAAGGCTAGAGCAGCAAGTATAATTATTGCAAGGGCTACAGAATTTTTCTTAGTGAATGATGGAGAAGAAAAAGATGTTTTTAGATATTGTCTACCAGAAATTAGAGAGATGGATAGAGAGACTGCTGATTATTTAGAAAGAGTTGAGTCTTTAGATTCAGAATTAAGAGAACAGGATTATGAAGTAGTTTGTGGACCACAACCTGTTCCTGATTTTCCTGTTCCTAATATGTATGGTATGAATGCTGATGCGATGAGAACTGCTGGTGCAACTTTGCATACTTTAAAACATGCAACAGATCCATTCGATGCTTTGCAGAGATCAATTAATTATGGTGGAGATGTTGATAGCTTAGCAGCGATTGCTGTTGGAATAATGGCAGGAAGACATGGGTTAAGTAGTTTACCTTCTTTTTTGATTGATAAATTAGAAGGAAGAGAGTATTTAGAAAGAGTTGCTGAAAGGTTTGAGAGGCATGTGCTTTAGTTTTCCTGCACTAATATATTCCCTAACTCTTCTGTAATTTCATCTATACTGTTGACTGTTCTTGTTATTATGTTGTCTCTTCCTGTTTTCTTTAGTTTTTTACATAGGCTGCTTTCATAAGTGTATCCACCATTTAGGTTTGCGTATGGGCTTATGTCTATGTAAATCAATATGTTATCTTCATCTCTTGTTATTTCTTCGCATTTATTGTAAACATCATATTCATTTATGCCACCGTCACTTAAAATAATGTAAGCGTTTTTTCCTTCTCTTTTTTCTTCATCAATTGTGTCAAATACTGTGCAATCTAGAGTTGATCCACCTCCTTCAGGTGTTAGTAGTTGTTTTTTGAATTCGTTTCTGTGATCTTTGACTACATCTTTTACATCATAGAATCCGCTCCATTTTGTTGAAGAAGAAAAGTTAACGAGTCCTACATCTATCTGTCTGTCAGAATAGTCTGAAGCTTTTTCTAGTCCATCTAATAATCCGTAGAATGATGTGCAGACAATATCATAACTTGATCCACTATCTACATATTTTGTTACCCCCATACTTCCTGATGAGTCAACTATGAAAACAACGTTATCAAATAATGCGATATCTGCTGGAGTAATTATTGGATCAGAATGTTTTGTCTCTTTTATCTCCCAGATGTTTACTTGCCATAGTCCGTCGTCTATGTTTAGTAGACATGGTAAATCTGTTGCAACTTCAAACTGTCTTAATGCGTCAATGTCATAATTCATTAATAATTCTTCTTCTGACATTATTGGTGTATCTATTAATTCAAAATCTTGGCTAGTGTATTCAAATGTCTCTTCTTTTGTTCTATCGCTTAACGCTTTTATGTCAATTGTTTGTTTGTTTTCTCTATAGAATTTATCTGCAGCTTCGATAGACACACTATCCATTTCGTAATTTTCATTTGCCATCTCTTTTAGTAAATCTTCTTTTTCTTCGTCTGATAGTTCTTCTAATAGATTATCTAAGGCAGATGAACATCCACCACCTCCATGATCATCTTCACTTGGCCCGCTTGGTTTTTCTGCAGTAGACATGTATTTAACAAGAGGTTTAACAAACCCTTTGATTGCTTTGTGCCTGAATCTTTTATTTGAAAGTAATTTTGTTATTGATTCTAATAAATAATCGTGTTCTTGCTCGAAAACATGGTTTGCCGTAATATAATCAAAAGCTTTTTCAGCGGTTGAGTTGTACTGTCTTTTGTTTATTCCGACTCTTGCTAGCTCTCTATCAGATAGTTCTGAGATAAATCCCTTATACATATCTGTGAATACTCCCCTTATATCTCTTTTTGTCATGTATGTTTTTTCACAAGCTTTAACAAAATATTTGACATGTTTATGTCTAGCTTGATTATTTGATGCATGTAGTGATCCGTAAAATAGCGAAATCAGAGAAAATAATTTATCTCCTGGAGTATCACATTGGTCTATGTAGAAGATTGGTATTGTTGCGTCTGGATAGTTTTCTATATTTATTCCGTTGTCTATATATGCTTGTTTGAATTTTTCTGAGTCTAGGGGATTTCTTTTCCCTCTTGTGTCTGCATAGAATAGTGTGTTTACAACCATGTCCCAGACGTGATTTCTCACATTATCTACTTTTCTTATTGCATCTTTTGTTTTTATCCCAGGTTCTACCTCTTTTATTGTTTCAAAGAGTGTTTTATCTATCTTCTTTTCTTCTTCTTTACTATTTGGACAGTCTTTTGGGTGGCCTATTTCGTGGAAAAGAAAAAATAAGAATGTATCTCTCATTAGGTATTCCAATGCTTCTTCAGTTGGAACTGATACTCCATAAATATCTTTGAATACTCTTTTATAATGGGGAAGAATTTTCTTTCTAAATCTTTTTTCTATCTCATCTACATCGTAAATATCTATGAATATTTGTTTGTTATTTGTGCATGCCCCCCATATCTGGTCTCCTTTTTTCTCTTTGTATTCTATTTTAACTTCTACATCAGTGAATATAGGGAAATTTTCTTTTACAATCTGTTTGAAAATATCTCCAGCTTTTTTTGCACTTCGTTTTACAATATTTTCGAGGTCTGGTTGAGGTTGCATTGGGCCACCTCATCCAAACACTCGTTCAAGTCTTTGCTTGTATCTAGAGGGCATTTTATAATCAGATTTCATAAGTCCGTAACATAGATCTCTTAGTTCGTTATGTGCTTCTACTGATGTTTTTACGCTTGATAGTCTGTGTTCTACTCTGCCTTGGTATTTTTCTACGAATTCTGCTAGTGTTAAGAGATCATTTACACTTTTTGCTACTAATACTTTGCCTAGTTCGCTGGTGTAATCTTGTTCTGATAGTATTCTAGCGTTGTCTACTAATTCTTCTACAAGTTTTTTGCTTTTGTTTTTTCTAGTTCTTATGGTTCCGTGTAATGCTGCTAGTGTTCCTACTCTTCTTATTCCTTGAAGTTGATCTTCTTTGTCAAATGGTTTGTTATATCCTACTGCTTGAGAATATGATTCTGCAATTTGTGTATATTCTGTGAGTGTTGCGTTTGTTACTAATGTTGGATCTTTTCTGTCGTCATAATCTTGTTTGTTTCTTATCATCAGTGTTGCTGCGTATGCCATGTCTTCAATTGTTAATGTATCTGATTTTACTCCTTTCAGTTCTTTTGTTTTTGAGTATACTTTTGCTAGTCTGTTCATGTAAACTCTATCTCTTGGTACTATCTCTCTATCTAATGATTGAACAATTTCATCTATTTTCATGTATTCTTCTGTCTTTTCTATTTCTGGTGTTTCTTCTATTTGTGGGTTATAATCTCCTAGTTTTCTTGTTAATCTTTTTGTTAGTGTTTTTTCTGTTTCAAGTAATCCTTCTAAATTTGTCGTTAATGAAGATGCAATAAAGTCAGAGTATTCATGTGCTGTGTATACTTTTTGTTTTTCGCTTTTTAATGGGTCGGTTACGTATGCTCTAATTTCATCCCAGTTTTTGCTTACTTCTTCTCTAACACTCTCTTTATGAAATCCTGTTTTTTGACATAGTTTATCTACAAAACTATCTATGAATTTTTCATGATTTTGATCTGTGTTTATGTGTATGTCGTTTTGGTCTTGTTGTGATCCAGTATTAGGGAATCTTACTTCCATCATTCTATCTCTAACTGCTGGACTTAGTTCTCCTACACCTCTATCTACTGATTTTGGGTTTATTGCTCCGACAACAAATGCACGTTTATATCTTTGTCCTTCGATTAGATTTCCTTGTTCATCAAATTCTGGAATTAATACTCCGATGTATTCTTCTTCTCCGCTTGCATTTACTTTTCCGTCTAACATTGCTAGAGCTTGATCAGATTTTCCTCTGTTTAATTCGTCAATAAATACAGCCCCTGTTGAGTGCGCTACATCTGTCTTGATCTTTGTTCTAAACCCACCATTCTCTTTTACATTTTCAATGAATGGTTGGAAAATATTATTAGTGAATACGTTTCCACTTAATCTCATCGATTGATAACTTCCGCTATCTAATGTTGTTTTAATGTAATTTTCAGTTGTGAATGTTTTACCTGTTCCAGTATCTCCTGCCCATAAGATTGGTAGTCCTAATAGATCGCAGATTACTGTTAGATCTAGAGCGGTTGTTTCGATTCCATCTTCTACTTCTTCTCCTTCACTTCCTTCTTTGTATCCTACTTTGTTTTCTCCATCGTTGTATGAGAATGTGTACAGTGATACTGGTTTTACGTATGGATCTAGTACATCGTGAACTGAGTCAACAAAACATTCTAATAATGTTTGATATAGTTGATCTTTTCCTATTGATTGGTTTAATACTTGAAGTATATGTTCTGTCATTTTTTACACCTTTAATTCTTGTGGGCAGTATTTTGCTAGTCTGATTTTCATGTTTATTTTAACTGGGTCAGTGTTATGTGTTTCTGAGTAGAGATCCTCTATCCCTTTTAGTTCAATTAACATTGATCTCATATCTAGTCCTGCTTGTTTTGCTTTTACTATGTTTTGTTGATCAAATAGTTCTCTTGGGAGATTTAGTTGATACTCATGGACTGGTATGTGGTACCGGATGTTTCCAACTTGACTAACTTCTTTTGTGGTAACAAGAGGATTTTCAGGATCTTCGTATCCAATTATTCTCTGATATTCTCTTAATGTTTCTCCGTGTTCCATGTAACAACTAAGTACATCTAATGTTGGTATTGGGATTACTCTGTGATAGCAGATTCTTTCTGCTTCTTTGATTTTATCTTTAACTTTTCTGCTTTCTGCTTTTGATGGGCTCCACAATAACTCTCCTCCTGAACTCATGTACAATATATCTGAGTTATCACCCAACAGATCTCTTGTATTTTGATCATCTGTTGCGTAGTTAATTAGATCTGTTAGTATCTTTTCGCGTATATCTTCTTTATTTGATGGTTTTTGAGTTGGAGGTGTATTTGCTTCTTTGTTCTCTTTAGGTTTACCTGCTTTTTTTTCAAATGTTATTTCTCCGTCTGGTTTTAGTATGTTATCTATCATTATTATAACCTCAACTCCTGTGGACAGTATAGTTGTAATCTGTCTGCCATGTGTTCTTTAATTTCTGAATAATGATTATTATTACAGTATTCTTTTACGTTTTTTAGTTCATCTAACATTGGATTGATATCTAATCCTGCTTCTTTTGCTTTTGTTATGTTTTCTTCATTGAATAGTTCTTCTGGAAGTTTAAATCTAAAACTAAACGAGTTGATAATGCTTAAAGGATTTTTGAAAACTCTTTCATTTCCTTTAATTGTTATAAATGATTCAGTTGTTTCATCTTCATAACCAATTATTCTCTGATATTCTCTTAGTGTTTTTCCGTGTTCCATATAACAGCTTAAAACATCTAAAGTTGGGATTGGGATTTCATCATAAACAAAGTAAACTTCTGTGTCTGGGACTCTTGTTATATCCTCTGTATTGTTTCTTTCTTCATCTGCCCATCTTAGTTCTCCATCTGTTCCTATTCTTAGTTGATCTTGTTCGTCGTATAATTCCTTTCTTCCTTCTGGGATTGCACTCCAATACATGATTAGATCACTGATTATTTTTTGGTATATTCCTTCTAGTTCTGGTTTTTCTTCTAATGGTTGACCTACTTTATCTCCAAATTCTATTGTTCCTGTAGGTTGAATTATATCTTCTATCATTTTTACCATCCTTTTAGTTTTACTGGGCAGTATTTTGCTAATTTTTCAGTCATAGTTTGCATAAATTGATATCTTGGTGGTCTTTCTCCCATGTTTTTTATTTCTGTTAGTTCTTCAATTAATCCATCTATTTTTATTCCGGCTTGTTTTGCTTTTGTTATGTTTTGTTCGTCGAATAATTCTTCAGGTATGTTTAATTGTGGTCTTTCTCTTTTTGATGTTGGATGATAATCAACAATTTTTGTTGTGTCTTGGTATTCTATTAATCTCGAATATTTTCTGAGCTCTGTTCCATGTTCCATGTAACAGCTTAAAACATCTAAAGTTGGGATTGGTACTTCAGTTGGTTCAAAGCAATTTGCTATTGCGTCACGAACTCCTCTGTGCCCTGCTTTTAAGTATAACAACGCTTTTTTTGCAATCGGTTGTCCGAATTCATTTATTCTCATGTATTGAAGATTTTTCAGTACATAACCTTTTGAGAAGCCTATCATTCTACTGTCATTAACTAAGTCGTACAATATTTTTTGATATGCTTCTCTTCCGGTGATATCTTTTTGTGTGTAGGGGAGTGTCGGTTCTTGTTTCTTAGGTTCTTTTCTCTGCTTTTTCTTTTGTGTCTTTTTTTTTCTGAATTTAATCTTCCCTTCTGGTTGAACTATGTTATCAATTGTCATCTCATTACACCATTGTTATTGCTTTTCTGTAAGGCCATTCTCCTGTTTTAAATGCTTCATAGATTGCCACTTTGTCATAACCTGTGACTTTTTTAAACCAAGGAATCAAATGTTTGTCTGTGTTTGTTGTTTTAGCTAATGCACAGTTTCCAACTTCTGCTCCTTGATATTTTAGTAGGTAAGGGTGGTTTCTCCCTCTTTCTACATTTACTCCAGGTAATCTTAATGCAGCATTTACAATGTCTCTTAGTTTGAATTTTCCATCTCCTGTTTTACCTACCATTGTAAACATCATCCATTGTGTCTGGGAAATTGTATTGTTCAAAGGATGTTCCTGTGATTGTACTTATGTCAAAGTCCTGGAATGATCTTCCCATTAGTTTTAACTCTCTTGATTGATTATCGTAGCTTGGTTCTTTTCTAAAGAAATCCAATTCATAGTTGCCATCTTTTTTTATAACATAATCTAGATCTACTCTTACCATAGACATTGCTACTAATCCAGAATCGGTTATTTCCCATTCTCCATCTATTTTTTCTACTTCATAATATACTACTGTATTTCCTAACCCGTTGTGTAGGTTTGCTGCTACCCATGCTGTATCTTCTGTTTCTTCCTTTATTTGGTAGTCATATGAACACTTTTCATATCCATCTGCTTCAATTTTTCCTTCAATTAATTCATCGATTGATTCCATTTTTGTGCCTCCAACAAGCAAGACTAAGCTTGTTAAGTATATTAGAAGCTGGTGAAGTATATATTTAATCTATATTATTTCTATATTACTATATAGTTATATTTAATAGTAAGTTTTATATATTAGTTATATTATGAATAGTGTTATGAAACGAAAATTAGTAAGACAGGGAGGAAATGCTTTAACAATTACCTTACCTTCTAAATGGATCAGAGAGAAAGGGTTAACACCTAAGGATGAGGTAGAGGTAGAGGAATATGATGGTGATTTAGTAGTTAAGGCAAAGGCTAAAGAGATTATTAAGAGGGTTAGTTTAGAGCTGAAATCTAGTAATCAGAAATATATTAAAGCAATGTTCAGAAATTTATATATAAATGGGTATGATGAGATTAATGTTCGATTTGAGAGTGAGGATGATTTATTTAGTATTTCTAGGTCTATTGAACCTTTGATTGGGTATGAGATTGATATACAGAAAGAGAAAAGTTGTGTTGTTAGAAATGTCTCTCCAACTGAGAGTGATGAGTATGAATCTATGTTTAAGAAGATATTTTATACTGCTTTTATGATGAAAGAGATTGTAGATAAGGCTTTAGTTGGAGATTCAACAAAGATCGATGCTGAGAAAATGGATCAATTGAATAAGAATTCATCAAAGTTTTCTTGTTTTTGTAGAAGGGTTATTTTCAAAACAAATCTTTCAAAGAATGAGGAAGGAGTAACAAAGTATTCTATTATTAATATAATTCATATGATTGCTAGGAATTATGCATCTATATTTAATAGTAAATGTAGTTTGAAAAAAGAATCTATTAAGTATAAAGATGAGGTTGGAGATTTTTTAAGAGAGGTTTTTGATGCTTATTGTAAGAAAGATATGGGTGTTGTTGAAGATATTTTAGGAAAAAGAAAGGAGTTGATTCTTAAAGGATTTGATGTGTTGAAAAAAGATACAAAGAATGCGATAGTTTTGCATTATTTAATGGAGATTGTTAGATTAACAGGAACAATTGCTGGAAAGATTGGATTTTTGAATTCTTTAGATAATAAATTCTAACGAAGATATTGAGGGTATGTTTGTTTTTTTAGAACAAATTCTATTTTTTGTAGTGTAAATGATAAATCATACACATCTTCATCATGGAGTGTAAGTGTAAGTTTGTTTAATTCTGTTATTGCTTCTTTAGCCATATGAAGATGGTATTCTTGTCTATGTAATTCATTCCTTTTGTTTCCGTCTAGGAATATCAATTCTGTATCTTCTGGAGCATTACTTATGTCTCTTTGTGCATATCCAATATATTCTAAGTGTCTATGTAATGAGGCAAGCCATCTTGTTCTTGTTGCTTCTTTGAATTCTGTTTCTGAGATATATGTGTCAAATTCTGCTTTTGTTTTAAAATATCTGTAACCAAATGTATCGTCTTTATGTGTTTCAATAAATGCTCTTATTCTAGCTTTTTCTGTTTCATCTGTTGATTGCTCTATTTTTCTTTCCAGTAAATATTGTTCGAATAGTCTGTCTTTTTGTCTGTTTCCTAGATAATCTACGAATTTATAATCTGCTTTTATTCTTCCGAATTCTGTTAAACTAATAAAATCAAACATTCCTAATAACTTTCTCCCACTTCCTAGATCAAGTTGTGTTGTTGTTCCGTCTTCGTTACAGATCATATTATTTGGACTATGATCACTATAGTAAACAGTGTCTTTTTTACTTGCTTCAACTAATGCTGCGTTTACTCTTTCGTATTGGTTAACTAGTTCTTGTGATAGTCTATCGAATTCTTCTATTCCTTCTGGTTTTAAAATTCCTTCTAAGAATTTTCTTGTTTGTCCTGCAAATGTTTTTCTAACTCTGTTTGTAAAATATTGATCGTCATCTGCAACAACATCTTTTAGTGTGTACATTCCTTCTGTTTCTCCTTTTATTCCTCTATCTTGTATTCTTGCTAGTTGAGTTACAGAGTCTCTAAAATAACACATATGATTTTCATCCCCCATAAAGTCATCTTTGATCATTTCTGAGAATGAAATCCCTGTTACAAATTCTGAGATGTAAACTGTGTGTTGTTCTCCATCAATATTAATTGGTTTGAATGTAATTGGTTTTGGTGATGTAACTCCATTTTCGTGTAGGTATGAATTTATTGTATGTTCTATTTCAGAATCATCAAACTTTAGAACAACTGATCTTTCTCCAAGATTCATTAGATAAACAGGATTTGATGCAAAAACAACGTCTTCTGTTCCTTTTAGAGTTCTTTCTTGTCCTATTAGTTGTGCTAGGTCTTCATCTGTTACATATTTTGCTTGTAGTAAATAATTAAGAATAAATGTTATTACAGAATCTTTGTTTTGATCTGTTATTAGTTGGGATTGCGGTGTTACAGCAGTTATAACAATCCCTTCAATATTTTTTGTTGTTTGTTCTGCATAACCAAGAATTGTGTGCATGTCAGTGTCTAGTTCTGATAATACTCTTTCTTCATATTTTTCAGCAAAATCATGAAATCTAATCTCTTTAGCAATAGCTCTATCATACACTCTTCTACCTCTTTCTCTAACTTTGCTTCCTGTTCGTTCTAATGCAGCATCTAGTAGATCATCTAGTTCATCGCTCATAGTGTGTTTTTAGTATAACTCATATATAAATGTTTTGGTTTGTTACTACTAATTAGGGGTTATATAGTAGTATATAAATGGCTCTTTATAAAGGAAAATATATAGCGTTCTATTTTCCTATATGGGAATCCTAATACAATATGCAGGTTTATATTGATATATGGTAGACAGAATAAAAGATGAAGTCCTACAAAAGGACCTGTATGGATTATTGGGTGTTGAAAAAGATGCTTCACCTGATGAGATTAAGAAGGAGTATAGAAAACTAGCTTTTAAGTTTCATCCAGATAGAAATCCAAATACAACTGGTGGAAGGTTTAAGGAAGTCAAAGATGCTTATGAAATTCTTTCTAACGGAGAGCTAAGAATGCAGTATGATGCAGGTAGACAGAGAGAACAAAGACCTGCTGGTGGCTTTTCTAGCGGAGGAAGCGATTTTGATGATATATTAGATAGGATGAGGGAGAAGAGTAGAAGAGCTCAAGAGCAAGCTAGAGCAACAAGGCAAAGAGCTCAAGAGCAAGCTAGGCGAAGAAGACAAAATTATCAAGAGTCAGCTAGACGGAGAAGAGAGAGAGCTAGATCAAGAACTTATTCAGGACAGAACATTTCGATAGTTAATGGAGATGTTTATATTAATGGAAGACATGTTGGAAATATTGATGATGTTGATGGGATAAATTTTAGTGATGTTAGGAGTGATAGTAGAAATAGTATTGATGAAAGTTATAGAGTTAGTAATGGGGATAGAATTTCGGTTTCAACAAGAGATGGAGCAATTAATTTCCATGTTAATGAACTTTCTGATAAGGTTATGTTTCAAGGGATGTCTAGCGGAAAAGTTGAGTATGTGGGTGACGGGTTAAAAATTTATGATTTTGTTGGCGGATTATATTTGCCAAGAGATGTTAGTTTAGAGGTTTTTTTAATTGCAAAAGATAGTAATGTTAGAGGAACACTTATCCATGATTCTGGAATCAAGACAAATGATTGCAATGTTAGCCTTGATCTTAGAGGAGATATGGGTGTTGACTTATCTGCAAGAGATAGTAATTGTTCAATTGAAGGATTAATCCAAGGTAGTTCTGGAAGATATGTTCCTCCAGGTAGTAACCAGTATAATACTCAAAGAAATCTTTTGTTAGATGTTGAGGATAGTAATGTTAAGATTGAGTATAGGAGATAAAGATGGGATTTACTAGTGAACATTTTGAATGGTTATTAGGAAGTTTTTATTTGAGCTTAGCTCCGTTAGATGATAGTCCTATTGATGATGATGTTGGAGACTTTCAGAAGGCTTTGAGTGTGTTAGATGGTTATGCAGAGAGACATGGTGTTAGATCTCCAGAAGATGTTGTCATGTTAGCTAGGGCACCATGGAAGCCTGTGGTGTTTAGTTCGACAGAGACTCTTTTTGCAATGGTTAACTCATTCAAAGAGGATTTTGGTTTGGATACATCTCCAGAAACAGAGGATGGGATGGGAAGATATGATTTAGCAATGACACTCTTGAGAGTCTATGATAGACATGGAATTGCAGAGATAGAATATATTGATGATAAACCCTGTGCTGTTAAAGAGTGGGATAGATTTAACTCAACACAAACACTTGAAAAGGTTTTGTATTTAGAAAGAGTTTCTGAAAGTGCTTATAGTTGCAAAGTAAACATAAAATGACAAAAATAGATACTTTATTACATATTATTAAGAAAAGACATAGTAAAGGTCAATTCAGACCAGGCTTTAAGGTTCCTCCCCATATGGTTGATCCTGGAATAAGTCTACATCATAGGGGTTGTTCTATTGAAGGCGGCCATATTGTTTCTATGGGTGATTTTGAGAGTGCTTTTAATTCAGTTTCTGCAAAAGATGATAGAGTTATAAAACCAGATTATTTTGTTTTATCAAAACATTATGGAAGAGATGTTAGTTTTGCTGAACGTCCATTTGTTGAAAATGCAGAGGATTTTGAAGCAGGTATGTTATTTCTTGATTCAAGTTTAGAAAGTTCTAGAGATTTTGTTTCTGTTTTGGGGTCTTGTGTTTATCAAGGTAAAACTCATTATGATGCAATGGTTTTTCCTATTGTTCCTAAGGAAGAAACCTTAGTTAGACAAATTAGTCTTGCTCCTTTGTTTAATGGTTATCCTGATTTCCAAGAAATTATTAACACTGGAGTTATAGGTTCTCCTGATTCTTCTCAGTGTACTTATTTAAAATCCGAAGATTTATTAGATTATTGGGGAGCTAGTTTAGGTGACGAAACCCATGTTGCTCCTTGTTCTATTCCTGGTGAAAAATACTGGGAAAGTAAATTAGATTTAAGAGCTATATGTTATATTTCAACTGAAGAATTATTGAAAACTAGGAATGTGTTTTTTGATCCTGAAGGATTATTATATCCAGAGAGTCAAAGCTATGGACATGAGTACAGAAAAACTTTCATGGTTTATGGAGGAATTCCATTTCAAGCTATTCTAAAGTTAGAACTAGAGATAGTTAATGCAAGAGACAACAACATTTAAAACTAGTAAGGATTATCTGATTCTATGAATATCCTATTAGTGTATTTACCGTTTTGTACGCCGGCTAGTCCGCCTTATTCTGTTACTTATCTGGCTTCATTCTTGAAAGTTAATACTAAGCATAATATTGATGTGTTAGATTTAAATCTAGAGTTTCATAAGAAAAAGTTTCCAGAATATCAGAAATATTTCAAAGAGGGAAAATGGGATGATTATGATGATGTAGCAGTTGAGTTTAATAAGTTATCTTCAAAGGTTTATTTGAAAAATAACAGAGCGGTTGTTAATAATGAGAAACCAGAGTTATTTGATGAGTTATTAAAGAAAATCAAAGATCAAAAACCAGATTTGGTTTTATTTAGTTTAGTTTATTCAAGCCAGGTATTTTATGCTCGTGCATTATTGAAGGAGTTAGATAATGTGGTTATTGGCGGGCCAGCTGTTAATGAAAAATTAATAAGATTAGCAAAATATCTGCCTAATGAAGATTCATTGTTGGAGTATGTTGGTTGGGAGAGGAAGAAAGATTGTTTTCCAGACTTTTCTATCTATGATTTAAATGAATACTTTTGTTTGAAGCCAGTGATTCCTCTGAAAACATCTTCGACTTGTTATTATAAAAGGTGTACATTTTGCACTCATTACACAAATCAAGTTTATTGTGAGTATAATTTAGATTTAGTGAAACAAACCATTATTAAATCAAAGCAGAAGTATTTTTTCTTAATTGATGATATGATTCATAAGAAAAGGTTGTTAGAGATTGGAAAGATGATGAAGTCTTTAGATGTTAAATGGACTTGTCAGCTAAAGCCAAATGATTTTGATAAAGAATCTCTATTGGAATTAAAAGAATCTGGTTTAAGAATGGTTATTTGGGGTGTTGAGTCTGGAAGTGATAGGGTTTTGGAGTTAATGAACAAAGGGATAAAAAAAGAAGAAGTAAAAGGTATATTGAAACATTCACATAATGTGGGGATAAAGAATGTTTTATACATTATGTTTGGTTTTCCTGGAGAGACTAAAGAAGAATTTATAGAAACAATTGAGTTTTTAAAAGATAATCAAGAGTACATTGATTTAGTATCTGTCTCTGTTTTTGGTTTGCAAAAAGATTCAGAAGTTTATAAGAATCCTAAGAAGTTTAAAATTACTAAAATTATTGAAGAACAAAGAACTGTTCTAGAGCCAAGATTGACTTATGAAGTTTCTGAAGGGCTAACAAATAAAGAAGCTATTAAACTAAGAGAGAATTATAAGAGAACAATTGATAAGATAAATAAATATTCAAATAAGATGAATTTCTTCAGAGAGCATATGTTGTGTTTATTATAAAAATGCCCCGTCCGGGATTTGAACCCGAGTCGATGCCTTTCTCCTTCACACTTTGTTTGTCTGATCGAGAGGGCAACATGATTGGCCGGACTACACCAACAGGGCATGTGATTAAGATTTAGTTAGTTAGTATATAAAATTTACCAATGATATTTTGGTTTTCTGTTAAATAATTTATACACTATAACTGCTGCTGTTATTCCAAATGTTAGTGCTGCTCCAACACCTGAAGCAACTGACCATCCCATCTGTTGGCTTGCAGTTGGTACTGTTATATTGCTAGCATTTACCATTGTTTTGTATAGTTCACTTGCTTTGTCTGCTGAAGGTCTTAAATCACTCCCTCTTATTGATTTTCCAGCTTCCAGATCTGTTCTGACTTCTTGTAGTTCTGTTGTTAGTTCATCAATCTTACCTGGACAACTATGAATTCTGTTTAGTTCTGAGTTGTTTCTTGCATATCTGCCTGTTGCATTTTCAACTCTTTGTACAAGTATATATCCTTCAGGAGCATCATCTGTATCACTATACCTACTGGTGTTTTCTTTATAATGTTCTTTTGGGTATTTTCCTTGAGATAATCCCGCTTCTGTGTCTGCAAATAGTTCTTTTATGTTTTCGTTTCCCGGAATTGCACCTTCAAAACTTGATAAAGCGTTCCAGTAAGCTATTGGTCCTTCATTTACCCATTCATTTTGTCTTAATAAAAACATCTTTCCGTCGACAATTGGCCTGCCTAATATGTCCTCAGCTGGTGCGTCAAATACTAAAAATGGTTCATCAAATATTGCTTTGGGTACAACTGGGGTCATTTGTTCTATGGCAGCTTTAAGATTTGTTACTCCTTGTAATAAACCATCTGTATTTAATCTCCACCAATGATTTGTGTGATCATATACATCTTCACATTCGTATCTGGTATCAGTTACTGTTTCACAACTATAATTTCCATCAAAATCAGTTCCACAATCTTGGCTTGTGTATGTTACCCAGTCACATTCTTCTCTAGTTACATCTTGGCTTGTGTGTCTATAAGAACCACCAATCTTTCCTCCACCACTTGCGACAGTACTAACAGGTCCTTGGAATGGTTGCATTTCTTGTCCTGCTTTAGCAATTGTTATTTTTGCAGCTGCTGCGTCTTCAAGTATGTCATTAACTCCATTTAAAATTAAAACCTCGCTTGGGTTTTCATCCATGTTTAATCCTACATATAATGCTGCAGTGTCGTTGTATAATGTTGCGATATCTGCTGATGCGTGTGTTATCGGGTCTGCTTGATGTGCTGCATCTGGTACAGAGAAAACAGGCCTATCCATACTTTTTTGTTCTATAAAACTTGATACGAGGAAATATGTTCCAAAACCTGCAAGGCCTGCTCCTGTTAATCCTGCACCTAACGGATGTCTAAGGAAACCAAAAGTTATATCATCTATTTGTCTAATGCTTTCTTCAGCTGTTTCAACATATTCACCAAATCTTTCAAAGTATTCATCAATTATCTCTTTTGATCTTTGTACCCTAGTTTTTCTAAATCTTTTGAATTTATAGTCGACAGCTTCATACCCATGTTTACAAACTTTTTCAAGTTGTTCCATGATTCCTGTTATTAGTTTCGCGCTTCCTGGTCTTTTATCTAGGTTTGGATTTACAAGTCTTTTAATTAGTCTTGCTAACTCAGGACCACTATCTATTTCTCTTAGTTTCTTTTCTAGTCTTTCTTCAGATGCAGTTTTTATTGTATATCTTCCATCAACATATCCAAACTCTGCTTGTTCCCCCATTGTTAGATAATATAAAGTTGTACCTAAAGCAAAGAAATCTGTTTTTACAGATTCTTCTCCACCAAATTGTGTTGGATCTGTCCAACCAATACTTCCTACTCCAATTGTTTCTCCGTCATTATCATCTATTTCATCTCTTCCCATAGAATCTAGATCTGTTAATTCTATATCTCCCCATGGATTTAGGTGGTTTTCTGAGTTTTCTCTAAGAATCACGTTTGATGGTTTTAAATCTCTGAATAAGTGATTTCTATTATGCATATATCTAAGTCCTTCAACAATTTGAAGTCCGTAATCAATTACTCTGTCTATTTCTAATGCTCCTTCATTTTTTACAACATTGTCTAATGATTCTCCTGGAATCCATTCTCTTAGTAAAGATGTTACCCATCCTTCGCCTTTAACTTGACCGTTAATATAACCTAGTGCTGTTGGAAAGACGTGATGTCTGTTTGTAAGAAGAAAATCAGCCTCTCTTTTTTGTAGCTCTTGAAATTTTAATATGTCATTATCATCAACTAGATCACTATCATCTTTGATCTTTTTAGTTTTTCTTAGAAGTGTCTTTCCTTTAGGTCCTCTTACTAGCTCTAGTTTTTTATTATGCTTTTGAGAAATTAATTCTATTACTTCATAATCGAATGGATTTAAACCGTCTTGATAGATTCTGGTTTCGACCTTTTTCATATATGTGGGATATTTGAGGTGTTTATAAATGTTACTGTATGTGACTACTAGAAAGTGAACTTAATCTTTCCACATAGTAACTTGTCCACCTTTTGCAAGAACATGTATCCAGTCTCCTGTGTAGACTTCGTGCGGTTGACTAGGCTTGTCTGTAACATGTTTGAATCTGTCCAGTGTTTCTTCTATATTTACATAAACTCCTCCTGTTTCTATTGTTGTAAATCCTGCATGGTCTAATGAACGAGTATTTATCTTAATAAATACATCTGCGCCTTCAATAATCACTTTTAGAGGTTCATAGTCTATTCTACTTCTTTCTCCATCACCAATAAAATGGTAGGGTTGTTTATATGCTACAATATATCTTGGGTGTGTTGCAAGAAACTCTTCTACTTGAGGAAGATATTCTATGGATTTAAGCCATTTTGCTCTTATCTCATTCCATGGAGTATCTATTACTAAAACTGGGAGATGGAAATATCCTTCTCCACTAGCAAATCCTTCATAGAAAACATTTCTTTCATTTATTGATGGAGCGTTTTCAGGTGTTTCTATTGTTCCATAACTTCTTCTTTCTGGTCTTAGTCTTACTAAACTTCTCGATTGTAGAATTTCAACTCCGTGTTCCTTAGAATAACATGCTTCAATAATTTGTGTTCCTTCAAATCTTTCTTCAATTTGTTTTCCTAGTCTTCCTATTTCTGTTAATGCCTCTTTTAATTCGCCTCTTTCATGACATAAGGTTAGTCCACGATCAGTGTGATAAATGGCATTTTCTCTTCCTCCTTTTTTTTCATATTCAATATGCATCTCTTTTGATCCTTTTACTACAGAAGTCAAAAACATTGCATGAATTATCGGTGTTCTTTGTTGCATTACTAATAGATTCATGTCTGCAGGATTAAAGCCTTTAATGTTGTATGTACTGATGTATTTTCTAACTCTATAGTCTATACCTGCTCTTCTAACTATTTCTGTGTGTGCTTCTCTTAGTTGTTCAGGTGTTCTTATATTCGGAATACTTGTAAATAATCCTGAGAATGGGTGTGTTCCTCCTTCTAATGGATGAGCACTTCTTGCATATTTTCTTTGATATGTTCCTCCCCTTCCTTTTGTACTTGTTTGTTCTAGTCTGTTCCATGCTTCTAAAACTGAATCATCAAGTGTTAAAGAACCATCAGTAACAACTGTAAAGAATGGAGGGATAGCTATTCCTGTCTGTTTCATAACCATTAGTTTATGTGGTTTTTCACCCATAGTTGTTTGATCTAATGGCTCATCTGTGTCTAATAATACTGTTTGCATAAATGGAGAGAAATAGAGGTGGCTTTTTAAACCTTTCTTATATTTAGTATATAAATCAACTATAAACAACTTTCTTTATTTTATATTCAACATTTAATTCTTTAAACATCTCTTCAATATCTTTAATGGAGTCTTGTTTTACCATAATTGAGCCTCTGCCTAATGCAATAATGTTCTCGTTATCAATCAATCCTTTGTATTCTTTTACAATCTTTTCATTTCCTTTGTAATACCATGACTTTCTTCCATGTAAGATTTGACTTAATCTTGTTTTTAGTTTTTTATCTTTAACTTTGTATGTGTAAATTACATATCGCTTCAAACCAATCTTTGAGTTGGAGAAAACAACTAAACTAGAAGAATAAATTACTTTTCCTTCTTCAATCATTTTTGCTATCAATGTTTCATCTTCTTTTTTTACTGTTGTGCTTTGATATTCTGGATGAATTTTTACTCCATGTTTAATACCAATTGGCATAATTGCATTTGTTATTTTTTCTTTTAGTGATTCTGGTACTGTTTTTTTATTTATGACGATAAATAAGTCATAATCAGAATGTCTTTTACTATAATCTCCTCTTGCGTATGATCCGTATAGAAAAACTGCTACAATATCTTTGAATTTGCTAAATTCAATGTTTAATTTCTCAATCATTTTTTCTCCATTAGTAATTTAGCTAAATCTTTTATATCTTTGTATAGTTTTCCGTTCTCTCCCCTATATGCTACTTTATTTCTTTGATCTCTATCAACTTTTTCAAATAATGAAACAATTTCATCTGAGAATAATGTTCTATATTGAATTAATTTTCTAAATCTGTTTTCATGATTAAAAGAATGTTCAGATTTTTCTCTTGCAAAGATTGCTTCAATCATATTTATTGAAGAATAAAAATAGTTTTGTGCAGCTACTGTCATTAGCGCTCTTTTTTTATCTTCATCTTTTTCGTTGTTAAAGATATTATCAAAATTATTAGCTATCTCAAAATGTGCTTTTGCAGCTTCTAAATGTATTTTTTCTTTCATATTTTTACCTTGTTAATAAGTTAAACAGTAATTGTTTATAAATGTTTCTGTTTAATGAGTTAAACAGTTCACTAAGAATGGTATCTCTTTGCAATATGGTGTTTAGTATAATGGTGCGGTTTTAGAACTTCTCCGACTACTTTGACTTCTAAGCAATTAGTGGTTCTGATATTCTTTGTTAGTTTGTGATTGTAGATAATTATAATCAGATCATTCATTTTTATGATCTTCTGTTTAATACTATCTCTAAGGCATTTTTTAACATGTTCTTCTTGGAAATTTCTCTCTCTTTTTGGATAATAGAATTGTTGTACTCCTCTTGTTATTGCTAATTTTCTGAAAATCTTTTTATCATGTGTTAAAGCTAGGATTGGTGTCGGCGGTTTGTACTTTGCCATTAAGTTAGGTGTAAAACCTCCGATTGTTGGTGTAATAACTGCTTTTACTTTAATTCTTTCGATAATATCATGGGCGGATTCTGCAATTGATTCTGGGATAGAGTTGCTCTTTTTTATTTTATGGAGTTTCCAGGTTATTGCTCTTTCTGTGTGTCTTATAATTCTAACCATTGTTCTTACTGTTTCGATTGGATATTCTCCTACAGCAGACTCTTCTGATAACATTAATGCATCTGCTCCGTCGTAAATTGCGTTTGCAACATCGGAGGCTTCTGCTCTTGTCGGTCTTGGATGTTCTACCATTGATTTTAACATCTGTGTTGCAACAATAACTGGTTTTCCAACTAAGTTTGCTTTATGAATCAGTGTTTTTTGTATTGCAGGGACTCTTTCGACAGCCATGCTAAGACCTAGATCTCCTCTTGCAACCATTATTCCGTCTGACTCTTCTAAGATTTCATTAATATTTTCTACTGCTTCTGGATCTTCAATCTTTGCAATCACTGTTATCTCTTTATTTGCGTCTGCAATCATTTTCTTTACTTTTCTAACTGTTTCTGCATTTCTGATTAATGATAATGCGATAATATCGACATTATTTCTTATACCAAACTTAATATCTTTAATATCTTTTTTAGTTAAACCTGGAAGTCCCATCTTTTTTCCAGGCACACAAATCCCTTTTTGTGATCCTAGTTTACATTTTGAAAGAACTTTACATTTGATTCCATGCTTTCCGTTGATTAATACTTTTAGTTGAACTAAACCATCTGCAATAAGAATTGTATCTCCCTTTTTAACATGTTTTCCTAAATCTTTGTAGGATTGTTTTACAATGAATCTTTCTTCATCTGTTTTATTATTTGTTAGAGTTAAGATTGATCCTTTTTTTAGTTTTAGTGGTTCTTTAACATAGTCTGTTCTGATTTCTGGTCCTTTTGTATCAAGAAGTACTGCAATGTTTTCATTCACTTTTCTAATTCTATCAATCATCATCTTGTGATATGCATGTTTTCTATGGGAGAGATTTAATCTTGTAACATTCATACCTAGATTGAAAAGTCTTTTTAACATATGTTTACTTTCAGAACTAGGTCCTATTGTACATACAACTTTGGTTAATTTCATCAAAATACCTCTTTTTGTATATTTATGGTGGCAGTTATATAAATAGTTTTGGTTGAGTAGAAAAGAACGCCACGGCCCGGACTTTCATGCTAAAGGTATGAACCTTTTAGCTTTTGAACCGGGATAGGCCTAAGCCAACAAGCTTTCTTGAACAAACCTTTCCAGGCTTGCGCAGTTTCCTGCTAACAAATAAATTTGTTAGTACCAGGTTGTGCCACCGTGGCATAGAACTGTAGAAATCTGTTTGATTTATAAAATTAATCCTTATATCCAACCAAATACTAATCCTATGATGGATGCTATGAATAAAGTTCCTAGAACAATGATTAATATCCACTTTACTATCTTTGCTAGTTTTTGCGGATTAGAAATTGTTTTGTTTTTGAAGACTTCTCTGATAACTGCGATGATTACAAAAAGTAGAATAAATGCTATGACTCCAATTAGTATTTCCCAAGCCATGGTTTATTTCTCACCAAATATTGAAGTAAATCTTCCTTCTTTATTTACTTTCATTATCTCTTTTGATGAGAATACTCTTCCATTCATGCAAACATAAATTCCTGGACCTAATTCTTGTACTTTTGCAATAGAATAACCAATAGCAAATGGTCCATCAGAAGGGGAAAATCCTAAGAGAGGAATCATTGACCCAGTAATGATTATTGTTTGATCATCTCTTTTAAGATTTGCTTCTAAATATCTCCCAGTATCTGGCATTGTGTATGTTCCATGGGTGATTATAACTTTTTTATAAGGACTTTTTTCAACTGCTTTTAGTATTTTCTTTAGATCAGATTTAAGAATATCTCTACTATCTTTCATACAGACCTCTGTAAATTTAACAGAATTAAACAATTTGAGGCTTTTAACAAAACGAGGTATTATTGTTCTTTCATTTGGAACGGCAGTATCTTTTGTGCCTTCATAATAAGAGTCAATTGTTCCACCAGTAATAATAAAATGGATAGTTTTTCCAGACATAGATTACTTTTACCCACTTATATTTATAAATATTTTGTTATTCTTACAAAATAAATTCTTAGAATCAGTCTATCATTTCTATCTCAATATTCAAACCTTCAGGAATAGGTACTCTCATAACAAGTCTCAATGCTCTTTCATCTATGCCAAGATCAATAAGTCTTTTGTGTATTCTCATTTCGTATCTTTCCCAAGATGCTTTTCCATCTCCGCATGGACTCTTTCTTGTTGTGACTTTCAGTTTCTTTGTAGGCAGAGGTATTGGTCCTCTCATTTCTACTCCTGTCTTGTCTGCGATGTCCTGGATGTACTTACACACATCATTTATCTTATCAATTTCTATGCTTGCTAATTTTATTCTTGCTTTCTGCATTTTCTATTCCTTTGGTTTACTTCATGATAAACTGAATTTATCATGTTATAAAAAAATAAAATGTTATAATCCTGAAGAGTCAGGATCATGTTTAAAAAGTTATGCTTTTTTGACTAAGTCAATGCACATACCTGCTGCAACTGTTGAACCAGAGTCTCTGATTGCGAACCTTGACATTTGAGGAATCTCTTTTTGTTTCTCAATTACCAATGGTTGAACTGGTTTAATTTTAACAATTGCTGCGTCTCCATTCTTAATGAAGTCTGGGTTTTCTTGCAGAACTTCACCAGTAGCTGGATTAAGCTTTTTCTCAATTGCCGTTACTTGACAAGCAACTTGAGCTGTGTGTATGTGGAATACTGGTGTATAACCCACAGTAACAACAGTTGGATGGTTTAAAACAACCATTTGTGCAGTGAATTCAGTAGCAACTGTTGGTGGATTGTCAACATGGCCTAGTACATCTCCTCTTGCAAGGTCTTTTTTACCAAAGCCTCTGACATTGAAACCAACATTGTCCCCAGGTTCTGCTTTTTGAAGTTGTTCATGGTGCATTTCTATGCTTTTAACTTCTCCTACCACTCCTTTTCCTTCTCTACCTGGCATTGCAACAATTTTGTCTCCGATCTTCATTACTCCTGTTTCAACTCTTCCTACTGGAACAACACCAATACCTGTGATGTTATAAACATCTTGAACAGCTAATCTTAATGGTAGATTAGTTGGTTTGTCTGGTAGTTTTAGTGTGTCTAATGTTGTAAGAAGTGTTTCTCCGCTATACCACGGCATGTTTTCTGATTTCTTTGCCACGTTATCTCCAACTAATGATGCAATTGGGATAAATGGTATTTCGTCAGGATTGTATCCCACTGTTTTTAGTAAGTTTGATACATCTTCTTTGACTTTTTTGAATTTTTCTTCACTGTATTCGACACCCGAGATGTCCATTTTGTTTACAGCAATTATCATTTGTTGAACACCTAATGTTCTTGATAAGAATACGTGTTCTTTTGTTTGTGCGTTAACACCATCGTTTGCTGCTACAACTAATACAGCTGCATCTGCTTGTGATGCTCCTGTAATCATGTTCTTAATGAAGTCCCTGTGACCTGGTGCATCAATTATTGTGAAGTAATACTTAGGTGTATCAAACTTCTTGTGCGCTAAGTCTATAGTAACTCCTCTTTCTCTTTCCTCTTTTAGGTTATCCATAACAAAAGCGAATTCAAAGCCGCCTTTTCCTAGCTCTTTTGCCTTCTCTTTTAACTTTCTCATTGTCTGCTCATCTACATTTCCTGAGTCAAACAATAGTCGACCTACTGTTGTGGATTTACCATGATCAACGTGGCCTATGAATACTAAGTTCATATGTGGTTTTTCTGCTGCCATTCTAATACCTCCAATCTTATTTAGTAAATCTAAGACTATTCTAGCCTCTTTACCAAATTTCAGGCTTATTAAGCCTTCTTTTGTGTATAGCCACTAAAATGCTGGGTATTTAAAAAGGTTTTGTTTGAAATGCCTATTTTTCTCTAATATTGGCCATATATTAATTTATCACTAGTTAGTGATGAATAAACGAAACATTTAAATATAAGTTAGATCATAGAATTATAATGATGGATGAAAATATACAACAATTTCAGGAAATCATGAGGGAGTCAGGTAGGGTACAATCATTAGTTAATCCTATGTTAGATGTTGCAGGTGTTTTAGAAGATGGCTTAGCAACTGATTATATTACTGATATTGGTGGAGTCAAGAATGAAGCAGAAGCTTTGAAAGATTCTTGGCATCTAACTGAGGCTGATGATGAATCTCTTTTTTATCAGCGTGATGTTCTTTTGCCTTATTTTGTTAAATCTTTGGATTCTCTTTCAGCGAGAGTTGAGTTAGCTAAAGAAGGTGAGTTATTAGATTCAAAAAGAGCTTATGAATTAAGTTTAAGAGTAGAAGGGTTAACATTAGAGGATGTGGATGGTGCATTGGATGATTATCATAAATCAGTTGATGGGATGTTGGAATTACAAAGAAAACTTGATGGTTCATTATCTCAACATTCTATACATACAAGAGGTACATGGCATTATGAAAGAAAATGCGGGAGAGTAGTTGATGAGTTGGATGAACTAGCTTCTCATTTATTTGGAATAGAGATTGTTACTCCTGCTGATATTGATGTAAAAGAAAAATCACCACATCAATTTTTAGGAAGAATAAATATTGGTTATGAAAACTTTATGCCTAGTTTGGTTAGGGTAGTTGCACATGAAGGTCCGTTTGGACATAACACACATGTGGAGATGACAAATAGTGCTAGAACACCTTTTAGAGGAGGGTATAGACATACTGCAGAGGGACTTGCTATTCTTGGAGAGGTAGTTGCAATGACTATGAGATATGATATGGATGATGAACAGAATGGAGTAATTGTAGACTATTTAGAAGCAAAGAGATTAGCAAATGATGCGTTAGCTGCAGCATCTGAAAAACTTATGTTTTATGATCAATTAAGTACAGGAGAGATTGCTGATAAATTAGCAAGTAGAACATTTCCAAGAGATGCTATTTTACAAGGTTTGAATGGTTTAGAAAATAGTAGAGATAGATCCTTTCGTTTTGCAGGAACACCTTATTATGCAGGACATAAAGCAGTAAAAGAAGTTTATAATACAGCAATGGAAGCACTTGATCAGATGACAGATAACTCAGTAGACTTAAATCATGAAAGAGGTAGGTTATTTAATGTAATGTTTACAGGTCATAGACCCGTTTCAACTATGGCAGATGAGGTAAATTTTCATCTAGCTTATCGTGAAAAACTTATAAGAGAAAAAGGACCTTCGTTGGTTGATGTTCCGCAACAGTATAGATAAATAAATAAAAATAAAAAAATTATTGATTCTCAGTCAAACCTTTTCTAGTTCTTATCTGAGTAATAATCTTTTGCTGTAGTTCGTGTGGTAGTAACTCAAAAGTCTGGTCAACTAGAGAAGAACTTCCTCTTCCGCCTGTTGCAGATCTTAAGTCGTTACTTAAACCAAACATCTCTCCAACTGGTAGTTTTCCTTTAACTTCTACACTTGCTCCTTCTTGTTGCATGTCTAGTAGTTGTCCTCTTTTGTTACCAATTAGTTTTGAGATTTCACCCATGTATTTTTCAGGTGCTTCGAATAATAATAGTTGCACTGGTTCGAACATTAGTGGTGTTGCTTGTCTCATTGCGTCTCTAATTCCTTCTCTTACAGCTGGATAGACTTGTGCTGGACCTCTGTGGATTGCATCTTCGTGAAGTTTACAATCTGTAAGGGTAACCACAACTTTAAAACATGGTTCTCTTGCAACTGGTCCTGCTTTCATTACATCTTCAAACATGTCACAAACCATTTCCATGATCTCTCCAATGTGAACGATTCCTCTTGTTCCGTCAATTAACATATTTCCTTCGAAAATATCTTTAACTTTTGGAGCAACTTTTGAATTCATTCCCAATTCGACAAGTTTATCTCTCAAAGCAAGGTCCATTTTTTTCTTGAATCTTCTTGATGGAACATCTCCTGATTTTATTGCTTTGCTGATTTCATCAGACATTGGTTCAACCTTAAAAAATAAATGATTGTGTTTATTTGGAGATTTCCCCATAACTTCTGGAGATGGTTTTGTTATTGTCTCTCTGTAAACAACGATTGGATTTCCTGCGAGTACTTCTACTTTTTTCTCTGTTTTGATTCTGTTTTCAATTACTTCTAGATGTAACTCACCCATCCCACTCATTAAGTGTTCTCCTGTTTCTTCATTAATCTCAATCTTGATTGTTGGGTCCTCTTTTTGAACTTGTCTCAAGACGTCAATTAATTTTGGTAAATCACTAGGACTCTTTGCTTCGATTGCTTTTGTAACAACTGGATCAAAGATGTGTGTGATTTCTTCGAAAGGTTCTGTAGGTCCTGCTGTTATTGTTTCTCCAGGCATTGCTTTTAGTCCTGCTACACCAATTATATTCCCAGATGGAACATTATCAACAATTTCTCTTTTTGCACCGTTGTAAACGAAAATCTGTTGTATTCTTAGGTTTTGTTTTGCTCTGTTTAGGAATACGTTAATTCCTTTTTTCATTGTACCTGAGAATAGACGGCCAGCGGAAATTTCTCCTGCTTGTGGATCAACTACAATCTTTGTGATGACAAAGAATACAGGCCCATTAGGATCACAATTTAATAATGATTTTCCTTCTTCACTTTCTAATTCACCATGCCATAATTTTGGGATTCTATATTTTTGTGCCTCATCTGGATCTGGTAGATGTTCGATAACTGCATCAAGAATAACTTCATGGATTGGTGCTTTCTTTTTTAACTCTTTATATGCTTCTGTGTTTTCTTCTTCATTATAAGCATCAATTATCTCTTTGAATGAAATGTTTTTCTTTTGCATGTATTTCAAACTCATTGCCCAGTTATGGAAAGCACTTCCAAAACAAACACTACCATCTTGAACATTAACCTGCCACTTATTTCCGTATTCTTCACCTGCAATATCTATGATAAGTTGGTTTACATTGTTGATTATCTTTACAAATCTTTCTTGCATTGCTTGTGGTGTTAGTTGTAGTTCTTTAATTAGTCTATCAACTTTGTTTATGAAAAGAATTGGTTTAACTCTTTCTTTTAGTGCTTGTCTTAAAACTGTTTCAGTTTGAGGCATTATTCCTTCAACTGCACAGCATAAAACTATTGCACCGTCAACAGCTCTCATTGCTCTTGTAACGTCTCCACCAAAATCAACGTGACCTGGTGTGTCGATTAAATTAATTAAATACTCTTTTTCTTCGAACTTGTGGACCATTGATACACTTGCAGAGTCAATTGTTATTCCTCTTGTTTGTTCGTCTTCGTGAAAGTCTAGAACACATGCTTTTCCTGCAAGATCCTCTGACATCATTCCAGCTCCTGCTAATAAGTTATCAGAAAATGTTGTCTTTCCGTGATCAATGTGAGCACATATAGCGATATTTCTGATAGCTTTCTTATCCTTCATAATTCTTGTAACTCTTTCAACCATCTTTTCTGCCATTATTCTCACCTAGTATGTTTTTCGTGTAAAACTTCGTATGAATGAAGTTCTTTTTCATTGAACCATAATCCAATCTCAGCTTTTGCGTCTTCTTTGTCGCCTGATGCGTGAATTATGTTTTTGATTGCGATTCCTTTGTCATCGGTATATTTGTATGTATGATGAGAGAAATCTCCTCTTATTGTTCCTGGTAGGGCAGTCATTGGTTCTGTTTCCCCAACCATTTTCCTAACAAGTTTTATTGCGCTAACTCCTTCAAGAGCTAATGCAACCACTGGCCCAGAGATTATGAAATCTTCTAAACCCTTGTAAAATGGTTTTTCGATAAGTGCTTTGTAATGTTTTTTAGAAAACTCTGCATCTACCCAAACCATTTTCATTCCAATGATTTTTAATCCTACATTTTCGAATCTTTCGATTACTTTTCCTACTAATCCTCGTTCAACACCATCTGGTTTGATGAGTATTAAGGTTTTTTCAATCATTATTCTCACCTTATTTCTTGAAAGTTTTTGTCCATCTTGTTTCTCTTGCTTTTCTTTTATGTTTTATCATATTTTTTTCGCATTTTGACGAACAAAAGTTAAGTTTTTTCCCGTCTTTTTTTACAAAGACTTTTCCTGTTCCTTTTGTGATTTGATTATTGCAAAAAATACACTTTGCCATTTATACCACCAATTATACATTTCCTCTTCCTGCCTTTGAGAGTTGTCTTGCTTCGATTTCTGTTTCTCTAAGCATTAGGATATCTGACTTTTGTACAGGACCTTTTACATTCCTTCTTAGGACTTTGTTTTTGTCGTATCCATCTAAGACTCTACATCTTACTTGGGTTACTTCTCCTCTTGATCCTGTTCTTCCTATCACTTCTTCAACTCTAGCAGGAACGGCTCTTGAAAAATTAACACTACCTTTTGTAGTTGTTTCTTCTTCCTTTCCTTTCTTTTTGAAATTCTTCTTCTTTTCTACCATTTTTTCTACCTTATTTCAGCTGTTTGATTTGATCTTTTGCATCTCCTTCTTGGACAACTGCAACTGCTGCTGTTGGGACTGTAAGTCCTGCTGCTGTTCCTAACTCTTCTCTATTTTCAGCTGTGAAACATGGTATTCCTTTTTCCTTACATAGTAATGGAATGTGCATTGTAACTTCAGGTGGATTGATATCCTTTGCGATTACAACTAATTTAGCATCTCCTCTTTCAACTGCTTTTGTAACCTCATTTGTTCCTTTCTTTATCTTACCTGTTGCTTTTGCTGTTTCAATTGCTTTTAATGCTTGTTCTACATCTGCCATTTTATAGACCTCCGTGTATTACGTTGTTTAATTGAGATATACAGAATATATACCTCTCTCGGGTTCTGTATAAGAACCGTCATTAATCATCGGTATTTTCTTGGATTTGTTCATCCTTTATAAATATTCCTAATTTTAGGAATATTTAAGTTGAATTTGGGTTCAACTATAAAGTTTATTAAAAGAAACAGGTAAGATTCTAAAGTGATCGTTTAACAAAAAGATTGCATGTACAACGGCCTAGGTTTTTCCATGCTTCATCTTCTTTAAATTTACATGGACATAATAGTTGTAGATCCCTTTCTCTTGTTCCATCTCTGAGTCTGCATGGGCATAGTCTAAGTTTGAATCTTTTTTCATTTTGTAATAATCCTTCTACTATTTTTCCTACTTTTTCTTTATCAGGGTTTAGCATGAAATCTTTGTTTTCTGTGATTTTTTGTAATAAATTCATTAGTTGTTCTTTGTCCATTCTAGAAATAAGAAAATAAATAATATATAAATTTGTTTATTGTTGGCGTAGTTGTTGTAACACTGCTACGCTCCGTTTTATTGTGTAATATGTCCTTATCAGTAACTTTTAGCTTTAGTGCTACCATTTTCTATAACCTAGTTTACTGCGTAAACTCAGAATCACTAACGCGATTCTGCGCTTGGTAGCAGTGTCACTTTTGTTGAGAATAATTATTCTACTGTTAGTGTTCCTCTCATTGGTCTAGGATAGTCTTGAGATGGATTATGGTACCAGAATGTGAATTCTCCTTTTTTATCTGCAGTGAATTCTATAACAGATGGTCTGTTTTCTACTATTGTTTTGTCTATATCGAACTCTGGTAAGTAGAAATCCTGGTTAGATGTGGCACTGATTAATGTTATTCTTACTATGTCTCCTTTGTTGACTGTGATGTCTGTTGGACTAAAACTTTGTCCTTGAGATGTTATTGTGATCTCTTTTGTTTGTTGAGTACATCCTGTCAAGGATAAAATTAAAAGTAGTGTTATTAAAATTATTGTTTTTCTCATAGTATCACCTTTTCCTTGTAGTTATGCATTGTACAATTCCTTTTAAATATTTATATTTTTTTGTGTTATTAAATCCATGTCTTTTTAATATTTCTTTAAAATTTTGAGTTAATATTGTTTTAGCGTATTTTGGCTCGAATATTGTTAAGTGTAATAAGAGCATGTTTTTTAATATTGTGTTTTTAGGGTAGTTTAGGTCCATAATTATAAATTTTCCATCTTTTTTTAATAGCCTATGAATTTCTTTTATTGTTTTAATTCTATTTTTTGTTGGTATCTCGTGAAGAGCAAAGCTTATTGTTATATCATCAAATGATTCTGCTGGAAAATTAGTGGATTCTATGTTTTGTTGTGTAAATGTGATCTTAATATTTTCTTTCTTTGCTTTTTTCCTCGCTATTTCTAACATTTCATTTGATAAATCTATACCTTCTACTTCTGTTTTAGGGAATGTTTTTTTTATTTCTATAGCGACGCTTCCCGTACCAGTTGCCATATCAAGAATTCTTTTTGATTTACTTGATATTTTTCTTGTGATTAATTCTCTTAATTCTTTGTCTTTTCCATGTACTTCTATTTTAAATAATAAGTCATATAATTTAATAAGCCATGAGTTAAATATTTTTCTGTAATACTCTGGTATTTTCATTTTATAGTTTTTTATACTTTAACAATAATGAGTTTGAGACAACAGAGATTGAACTCAAAGCCATTGCTCCTCCTGCTATTAATGGGGAGAGTAACCAACCTGTCCAAGGGTATAATAAACCTGCTGCTATAGGGATTCCTAGTGAGTTATAGAATAATGCCCAGAACATGTTTTGTTTTATTTTACTCATTGTTTGTCTGCTTAATTTAATTGCTTTAACTACATCTATTAGGTCATCTTTCATGAGAACAATGTCTCCGGATTCCATAGCAATATCTGTTCCAGAGCCCATTGCTATCCCAACATCTGCTTGAGCTAATGCTGGAGCGTCGTTTATACCATCACCAACCATTGCTACCTTTTTACCTTTTTTCTGTAATCTTTTAACATACTTTGCTTTGTCTTCTGGCATGACTCCAGCAAAATAATGGTTTACTCCTGTTTTCTTAGCAATTGCTTTTGCAGTCCTTTCATTATCTCCTGTAATCATAAATACTGTTATTCCCATTTGTTTTAGTTTTTTTATTGCCGCTGGAGAGCTATTTTTTATTGTGTCTGCAACCCCAATTATTCCTATCAATGTTTTTCCTTTAGAAAGAAGCATAACTGTTTTTCCTTCTTCTTCTAGTGAGTTTATTTTTTTAGTATGTGAGTCATGTTTTATCTTTTTTTCATTCATTAATTTTGTATTTCCAAGAAAGAATTTAGTTTTATTGATATTTGCTTCAATGCCTCTTCCAGGTATGGCTTTGAATTTTGTTGTTTTGTGAAGAGTAATACTTTTTGCTGCTTTTACAATTGCTTCTGCTAAGGGATGTTCACTTCCTTTTTCTAATGAAGCAGCAATTTTTAATATGTTGCTTGTTTTGTTTTTTCCTATTGGAATGACATCTGTTAGTTCTGGTCTTCCTTTTGTGATTGTTCCTGTTTTATCTAGTATTATTTTTTTAATCTTATGAGTTGTTTCTAAAGCTTCTCCTCCTTTGATCAGGATTCCTTTTCTTGCTCCTTTTCCAGTGCCCACCATTATTGCAGTAGGTGTAGCTAGTCCTAGGGCACAAGGACATGCAATGACTAATACAGCAACTGCTGCAATCAGTGCGAATGAGAATTCCGAGCTTAATGGTGCAAACCAGATTATGAATGTTAGTAATGCAATTAATAGAACGACCGGGACAAAATATCCAGCTACAGTGTCAGCAAATCTTTGTATTGGGGCTTTGTTTCCCTGTGCTTCTTCTATCAGTCTTATTATCTGAGACAGCATTGTTTGAGAGCCAACTTTTTCTGCTCTGAATTTAAAATATCCATGTTTGTTTATTGTTGCTCCAATTACTTTGTCTCCTTTCTTTTTTTCTATTGGAATACTTTCTCCAGTTACCATACTTTCATCAATTGATGTGTGTCCTTCAATTATTACTCCATCAACAGGTATTTTTTCTCCTGGTTTTACGATTATTATGTCACCAATATTTACTTCAATAATTTTTATTCTAATCTCTTTTTTATTTTTGAGAACTAAAGCGGTTTTTGGTTTTAGGCCAATTAATTTTTTAATTGCTTCTCCTGTCTTTCCTTTAGCTTTTGTTTCAAGATATCTCCCTAAGATAACTATTGTTATTAAGACGGCACTTGCTTCAAAATAGACATGTCCGTATGATGTAAGAACTACAAAAACACTGTAAAAATATGCGGCACTAGTGCCCATAACAATAAGTGTGTCCATATTTGCTGATTTACTTTTTAGTGCAGTAAATGCACTTTTGTACATTTCAGCAGCAATGTAAAACTGTACAGGTGAAGCAAGAATCCAGAGAATATAATTTTGATATGGGATTGGGTTTTTCATAAAGAACATTCCAAGAATAAACACAGGGATACTAAAGAATAAACTTATGATTAGCTTGTATTTTATGTCAATTAGTTCCATTCTTTTCTTCTTGTTTTCTTTTTTGTAATCTCTATCAATAGAAACTTGTGCTTTATACCCTTTTTTTGTTATGATTGTCTTTAGTTTTGCTACATTTGTTAGTTCTTCATCGTATTCAATTACTGCTTTGTTTGTTGCAATGTTTACGTTAGCTTTTTTTACTCCTCTGTCTTTGTCTAACGCTTTATTTACAACAGCAGCACAACTAGCACAATGCATTCCTTCTATGTCAAATGTTGTTTTTCTCATCTTTGGTTATTTTGTGATCTTTTTACTAATAAATCTTTTCAATATGCTATTGTGGCAGCATAAGTGTTAAACACATCTAATTTTAGGATTTCTTCTGTCGATGTCTTTGCTGAATCATAGGTTATTTTGAAATTATTTGGGAAGCTGAATTCGATGTCTGTCACTCCATCGATTGTTTTTAGCTCGTTGGATATCAATGGAGAATGTCCTGGGCAAGGGATGTCTACACTTATTGTTAGTGTTGATAGTTCATTATCTATATCTGCAACTACTGTTCCTGTTGGTGTTCCTCCTATTGATACGTTTGCTAACATTGGGAATATTAACATGAATAAGATTAGGTTAATCCCTATTGTTGAACCAAACATTGTTACTAGATATTTCCATCTCTTTTTTGCATTGTTGATAGACAATGATCCATTTCTCTTTAGATATAATGCAGAAGATAGAGTTGCAAATCCCAATGAAATCAATATTAATACATGAAAGAAGTACCTATTCATTAATAACGGTTTGAAGTATTGCATTAATATTGTTACCCCAAATATTGATCCTATTATGAATGCAATGCATCCAATATGGGGGATTAATCCATAAGCTATTCCTTGTAATAATCCTTTTGACTCTTTTTTCTCTCCACAACAATCTTTTTTTCCTTCCATAATTATCACCTAAAGATTCACAAGAATAAGAAGATATAAATACCATTCGATAGAAATTTACCTATCTAAAACGTTTGTATTGCTAGAATTCTTGTCCTAGACCGTTTAAGAACGTTTTTAGAACTTTTTCCTCAAAAAGACTTTATTTGTCTTTCCAGATGGTTTTCTTGAGATTATTTTCTTGTTTTCTAACTCTTTTAGAAGTAAAGATAATGATGATTTAGATATTCCTGTTCTAAATCTAAGTGTGGATTGTTTAATTCCGTCCTGTTCTTTGATTGCTTTTAGAATTAATCGCTCTTCTTCATTAAATCCAGCTAAGAATGCTGTGAATTCATTACTTTGCTTTGCTTTTTTTAGTGCTGAAGATACTTCTAGTTGATGTTTTGCTAGATGTTGCTGTGTTTTGTCAAAAAGAAGGTATGCTCCAAATACTATTAGGACTGCTGATAGAATCCATCCAAAAATATATAATGTAAAATTTCTATCTTCATGTAAACATGTTCCATCTTCTAGAAAACATGAACCTTGTTGTTTAATTATGTGATTTATTGATGAGTCTTCTCTTGATTTTATTGTATATATAAATAAGGTTAATAGAATTCCAATGATTATTATTATGACTCCTATCTGTTTCTGATTCATTGTTTAGAGTATATTACTCGGATTTATATTGTTTTTGGCTTATTTTATACTTCCATCTAAGTTGACTATAACTTTTTTTAGTGTTATTCTCTTCTTAGATTCATCTAGAGCTTCCTCTACTATCTGATATAATCCATAACAACAGGGCACTTCCATGATTGCCACTGTTATTGTGTTTAATTCATTCATGTCAATTATTGCTCTGATTTTTTCTTTGTAATTGTTGATATCATCAAGCTTTGGACAGCCAATTACAATAGATCTTCCTTTTATTAATTCATTTTGGAGATTGGGGTTTGCAAACCCAACGCAATCTGCCGCTATTAGCAAATCAGAATTATTAAAGAAAGGTGCGTTAGGTGGAAGAAGATTGAGTTGAATTGGCCATTGCCTCAGTTCTGAGTTTTGTTCTGTGTTTTCTGTAGTTTTTTCTTTTTTAATTTCTTTCATCATTGTTCCTGGGCAACCACAGGGAAGTTTTTTAGGTTTTTCTAATTCAATTTCAATTCCTTTTTCTTTTAAGAATTCTTGAGCGTGGTTTAGGTATTTTGTTTCGTTGTGATCTTTTAGATGCTGAAGATGTGCTTTGATTGTGTTATTTCCTTGTTTGATTATGTTTTCCATAACCTTTTTTTCATTATATTCCTCTGCTTCTCTTTCTTCGAAGGTTATTGCATTCTCTGGACAATGTCCTACGCATGCACCTAAACCATCACAGAATAAATCACTTATTAATCTAGCTTTATTGTCTATTATTTGTAATGCTCCTTCTGGACAGTTAGGTATGCACAAACCACATCCGTTGCATTTTTCTTCATCTATCTTTATTATCTTTCTCTTTACCATATTATTTTATCTACAGTATCTATTTTTATATGTATCCTTCTGAAATATAGGTATTCCAAATATATAATCAACTAAATATTCATCTTCTTCGTTTTTCACATTTATCACCTCTTAATCCACCTTCGGTGGATTGTAAAATTTCACTCAGTTTGCAAGCAAACTCAGATTTCGCTATGCAAAATCTGGCAAAATTTTTATTTACGTCTTAAAAAATAAAAATTGTTTGTTTTATTTTAGCAACATTTTCCGCCTTCCATGACGATCACCTCCTAATTTGCCATAAAACATCCCCAGGAAAATGAGGAGTAAACCCAGGGATGTTTTTATGCATATCTTTTTTTGTATAACATGTCAGTCATCAGATCACCCTGAATCTGATTAACAATGTTATTGTTATCAAACAATTCTGAGAATTTGTTACTCATTGTGTTTTTGTCAACACATTTTCCGTTTTTACATACTATATTTTGTTCCATTGGTATCACCTTATTAATAATATTATCATTTAGTTATATAAAACTAACTCCATTGAGATATAAGTTTAATATATTGTTTTCTTATATATAAAAGAAAACATTTATATATATGTTTGAATTATGAATAATCTAATGGTTAATAAAAACTTTAGCAAAATTGAAGATTTTAAGAAACGAATTAAATTTAATCAAAAACTGGGATTAGATGATAGAGATAACACCATTCTTTCTTTGCTTCAGAATGACCCAAACATTTCTCAGGATGAGATTGCTAAAACTATAAAGCTTTCTCAACCGTCTGTTGGTGCAAGGATTAGGAGATTAAAGGACAAGGGTATTTTACACACAGTAAATGGTGTCAATTTCAATAAGGTCGATTTAAGTTTTGCAAAGGTTGATGTTCATGCAACAGATACGCAGGCAGTTTTAGAACAATTCAAAGATTGTCCATTCTTTCTTAATGCTTTGATTACGTCTGGGAAATTTAATCTCTGTTTGTTATTTATGGCGACTGATTTGAAAAGATTAGAAGGCATAGTTAATAAACATCTGAGAGGGAACTCAATGGTTAAAGAGATTGAGATGAATATTGTCATTTCAACAGCAAGAGACTTTGTTCTGCCTTTAAACATAGATTATGAAAATAAAAAACAAATAAATTGCAAACAAGATTGTTTGGAATGTGTTTGATTAAATTTTTCCAATCAAATCTGTAGATGGCTTTAATGTTTCTTTGCCAGGTTTCCAGTTTATTGGGCAGACTTCTCCTTTGTGTTCTCTTGTGTGTTTTGCTGCTTGGAGTTTTCTGATTAGTTCTTCTGCAGACCTTCCAATGTTGTTATCATGGAATTCAAATGCTTTGATTACTCCGTCTGGGTCGATGATGAATGTTGCTCTTAATGATAATCCTTCATCTTCGATTAGTGTGTAGTATTCTTTGGTTACTCTACATGCAGGGTCTGCTAACATTGGAAACTTAATCTTTTTAATTGTTTCAGAGCTATCATGCCAAGCTTTGTGTACAAATGCTGTGTCTGTTGATACACTAATTACTTCTGCTCCAAGTTTTTTTATTTCGTCGTATCTGTCTGCAAGTTCTCCTAACTCTGTTGGGCAGACAAATGTAAAATCTGCTGGGTAGAAGAATAGTACAACCCATTTTCCTTTGTAGTTCTTAAGACTTATCTTTTTTATTTTTCCGTTTACAAATGCATCCTCTTTAAATTCAGGTGCATTATCATTTATGTTTACCACTTAATTCACCTCCATTAATTCGCTTTCAGCGAATTGTAAAATTCCGTTTCACAGAATTTTATTTTGACACTAGTCCACCTAGTTTAACCTCATTTTTAGAATAATGAAAATAAAAAAATTATAATCTATCTCCAGATAAATTCAAATGATCTGTTTCTATTTGAACAATTGCACCAAATAGTTGTTTTACTCTAGGGTTTTCTGCTTCTGCAGCAGCTTTTTTATAAAACTCTATTGCTCTTTCTTCTCTAGAGTGTGACTCATTCAAATTATCAACATTTTCCACTGAACAAGTATCTTCGGAAGTTGGCATTTCGTCTTTGCCTAACTTTAAAATCTTTCTCCAGATTGATGCATGCTCTGCTTCAACTTTTTTTAGGATTTTGAATAGTTGTTTTCCTTCTTCATCATTTGTTTTTTCTGCAGCACACGCATAGAAGTTTGTATTTGAAACCTCTAATTTTAATGCAATCTCAACATTTGCTTTGTCTTTTTCATTTAGTTCAACATCAAATGTTTCGTTGTAATCCTTTGCTTCGACTATGAAGTTTTCATATGCTCCACAGAATGGACATCTTGTTGGTGCTTTTTCTCCGATGTATGGGTCACCACATATTTTACATCTAAACAATTTTACCATTTAATTCCCTCCTTAATTCAGCAAATGAATAATTAGCTTGTTTTTATTTCTTTTTCTTTTTGTCTTTGCTTCCGCATCCACAACATCCCATATTAGTCACCTCTATTATTTTAGATTTCACATATCTAATCATTTATAGGTTTTTCGCTTATAAATTATAGGTTAAAGAAGAATTGAACAAATGCAAACTTAATCCTATCGACCCTTGCAAAGTGTTTGTCAATCTGTTTCTTATAAGGGTTCACAACTTTCTTAAGTGGGTTGACGACTGGATCTAGATATGGTCTAAAATAGTCTGTGATTGGTTTTGTTACGTCTTTTATTGGTTTTAAAACAATCAATGGAGTTAAACCAATTATTACAATGTTTGTGAATAGTTTTCCAAACTGGCCTAAGAAGTATGAGAGATATCTAAACATTGGGAGATAGTAAGGGTGTATAACGCCAGGTATTTTTTCTACAACATTTGAATGTTGGATTCCTATTTTTCCGTAATAAAGTTTATCTAGTTGTCCTCCTTTTTTTAGATACTTTTTTATTTCTAAATATCCCTTAAGATATGCAATGTCTTTTGTGCATGCTCCTTTTAATGAGGTATCAGTAAGTCCTCTTTTTGCTCTTGCTGTTAATCTGAATGCTAAAGGTTTACTAAAATATTTTCTTAGATGATTATATGTCTCTCTGAATGAGCATTTCAATGATTTGTCGATAGCAATTACCCTTCCTGCATATGCTTTTAATGTTCTATTGTCTAAACAATCATTTAATTCTTCGTTTACTACTGCAAGTCCTTCTTCTGTCATAAGGTAATCTGGAAAACCATCTGAGAATATTCTAAATGGTTGTCTTCTTCCGTTTTCAATTCTCATTACGTGTGTTCCTATCTCATGTACGATTAATCTTTTTACAATATCTTTTGGGAATTTTGTATCTTTTCTTACCATCACTTTTCTTTTTGAAGCATTTACTGCCGCTTTTGATACCATCTCTTTTTCAATTATGTCCCATTCAAAACCGTATTTTACGAAAGCCTTTTTCATCTGTTTGATTACTTGTTTTGATGTTAATGTATTTCTTTTTCTAGGGGTTTTTAATCTCAAATATTTCTTTGCAGCTTTTACTAACTCTTTATCTGGTTTACCATATAATTTTAATGAGAATTTTGTAAAGTTTTTGTCAATTCCTCTGTTTTTAAGAATATCTGACATGATTATCAGGTTGTTTCTTTTTTTTGCTAATAATCTTCCTAGTGTGCTGTTTCCTGGCTTGTTCTTTCTTAGTGATTTTTTTATCTTTTTTAGATCTTGTCTATATTTGGAGTATTTGAATTGGGGATTGTAGGTATTATCTTTGAAGAATTTCTCTTTTTCTTGTTCTAGATTTGTTGGATTTATAGCAAAGAATGAGAGTTTTTTATTTAATAGACTGATGTCTTTGTCTATTTTCTTTAATTTCCTTAGGTTCATGTCCCAACACAGCTCCGGTTGTAAGTAATATATATTTGTATACCTTTTTGTATACTAATTCCTATTTAAAGGTTTCGTTTTTTTGGTAATGTCAACTACTGCGTTTCGGGTGCTACGTGACACTTCGTAGGAGCCAGCCCTCGCCACGTCACCGTCGACCAGGTTTGCGTTGCAAACGCTGGTCCTGGTGACGGGTGACGCACCCTTGCTTGAGTTGACATTACTTTATTTTGGTAAGTTTTATATAGTTGAAATTTTAGGATTCAATAAAGGGGTGATATAATGGGAAAGTCGAAACCAGTAGCAGCAGGACTAGCATTAGGGATAGTGTTTGTTTTAGCTGTATGGAGTGCGATGATTGGAGCGTTGATCTGGCCAGGTTATGGTGCAGCATTTTTAGCTGTTGTAGGTTCAATTTATCCATGGGCGAGCTTTACTTTTTTTGGGTTCCTGCTTGTAGGTGTGTTAGCATTTCTTGATGGATTTGTTTGCGGTTGGTTAGTTGTATGGCTTTGTGAGAAATTCCAGAAATGTGATTGTGGATGTAAATTGCCTAAAGCTAAACCAAGAAGAAAAGCTCCAAAAAAGAAAGTTAAAAGAAAAAGAAGGAGATAATTCATGAAATTCTTTATTTTTTTTCTAATTCTTTTTTCTGTTTTTATTATTGGATGTAGTGATGAAGTTGTTATGGATAATGTAGTTGGTGTTGTTACATCTAATGGAGTTATTAATGTTTCAGTAAGTATTGCTGATTCACCAGATGAACAAGCAAGAGGTCTAATGAATGTTGATGCTATGGAAGAGTTTGAAGGGATGTTATTTGAGTTTCCTTATCCTACAATGTTATCTTTTTGGATGAAAGATACTTATATTCCTTTGGATATTATTTATGTTGATGAGAATCTTAAAATAATTGAGATTAAGAGTAATGTACAACCTTGTGGAGAGGATCCTTGTCATGTTTATCCTTCATCAAGACCTGCAAAATATGTTTTAGAGGTTAATGGTGGATTTTGTAATAAGTATGGTGTTGAGAAAGGGGATGAGTTGAGAATATGAAAAGAAAAAATGTAATTATAATGGGTGCAGCAGGTCGTGATTTTCACAATTTTAATACTTTTTTTAGAAATAATAAAGAATACAATGTTGTTTGTTTTACTGCAGAGCAGATCCCAGATATTGCCGGAAGAAAATATCCAAAAGAGTTAGCTGGGAGATTGTATCCAAAAGGAATTCCAATCTATCCTGAAAAAGATTTGAGTAAGTTAATTAAAAAGTATAAAATTGATTTAGTAAATTTAGCTTATAGTGATTTAAATTATCCTAATGTTATGCATAAAGCTTCTATTGTTAACTCTTCTGGAGCTAATTTTGTTTTATTAGGCCCGAGAGATACAATGCTGAAATCTAATAAGAAAATAATTGCTGTTACAGCTGTTAGAACTGGGTGTGGTAAGTCACAAACTACGCGTTATGTTTGTAAGTTATTGAGAAGGATGAAGAAAAAGGTTGTTGCAATAAGACATCCAATGCCTTATGGGGATTTAAGAAAACAGATTTGTCAGAGATTTGAGAAATATTCTGATCTAGATAAACACAAATGTACGATTGAAGAGAGGGAGGAGTATGAACCTCTAATTAATATTGGAGTAATTGTGTATGCAGGTGTTGATTATGGAAAGATTTTAAGAAAGGCAGAGAAAGAGGCTGATGTTATTGTTTGGGATGGTGGGAATAATGATTTTCCATTTTATAAGTCAAACTTTCATATGGTAATTGCAGATCCTTTAAGACCTGGACATGAGAAAGCGTATTATCCTGGCGAGATTAATGTAAGAATGAGTGATTTAGTTATAGTAAATAAACAAAAATCTGCTTCTAAGAAGAATGTTGAGAAAGTTAAGAAAACTGTTAAAGAGTTAAATCCAAATGCAATAATTGCGGATGCACATTCAAAAGTAACTGTGAGTAATGGTAAGATTATTAAGGGTAAAAATGTTTTAGTAGTCGAGGATGGTCCAACATTAACTCATGGAGAGATGGGTTATGGTGCTGGTACAATTGCGGCACAAATGAATAAAGCAAAGATAATCAATGCAAAAAAATATGCTTTGGGTTCTTTGAAAGATGTCTATAAGAAATATAAACATTTGAAGAAAGTACTTCCAGCAATGGGTTATAGTGATGAACAGATAAAAGAGTTAGAGAGAACGATTAATAAAGCAAAATGCGATGCAGTTGTTATTGGAACCCCAATTGATCTTAGAAAGTTAATTAAGATTAATAAACTAGCTGTTAGAGTAAAGTATGAGTTAGTTGAGTTGAAAGGAAAGACTCTAGAAAAAGAGATAAAGAAGAGGTTTAAGTAAAATTAATAAATGTTTGAAGGATTCTTGGTAAAATGTTACATAAAATAAACCAAAAGTATCAAAAAAAGATATTTGGAATACCTACTTCAGATAAAGAGATAAAAGATATATTGAAGGCGTGGGTTGCTATATCATTTGCTTTTACAATACTTTTGAATGGTTTAAAGTTTGATTCAAGTACATTAATGACTTTTTTGTTATCTGCTTTTACAGTGGGGATTGGTTTCTTATTCCATGAGTTAGGACATAAAATTGTTGCTCAGATGTATGGACATTGGGCAGAGTTTAGGGCTTTTGATACAATGTTGATGATGGCGATAGTGTTTTCATTCTTTGGCTTTATTTTAGCAGCTCCAGGAGCTGTAATGATCAGAGGTTATCATATAACTATGAAAGAGAATGGTGTAATTAGTTTAGCTGGCCCTTTGGTTAACTTTGTTTTAGCTTTAGTGTTTTTAGTTGTAATGTTGAGTCCAGTTAAGATGATATCAATGATTGCACAATATGGTTTTATGATTAATACTTGGTTAGGTGTGTTTAACTTAATTCCTTTGTTGAATTTCGATGGAAAGAAGATATTGAAGTGGAATCCTGTTGTGTATGGAGTTATGGTGGCGTTTGGATTCAGTCTGTTGGTTCTTCAGTATATTATTTAGCTTATGCCACTCTAAAATGGTCATAAATCTTTTTATAGTAATAGTCTGAGGAATATATTAAATAATATATAATTTCGGTTAAGGGGTGAATTCAATATGGCTAAAAGAAAGAAGAAGGTAGCACGAAAAGGTGCAAAGAAGAAAGTAGTTAGAAAAAAGAAGAAAACTGCAAAGACAGTTAATATTAATAAGTATTTGAAACCAAAGAAATGTGGTTGCTGGTTTAACTCATTCAGAGTTCTTCAATCATTATTGGTTGTGTTAATATTGTTATTAGGATTCTACATGTGGTTTGCTAGAGGATATCTAACATCAACATCAATGTTATATATCTTAGTGGGATTATTTGGACTAGTAACTTCACTAAAAGAATATAATAAATAATTATTTTTATTTTATTTTTTATCTTATTCTAATCGCTTCTAAGTTCTTTGGACAGTTAGTTTCAATGCTGTGTGCTTTGTGTAAAGAAGAAGCTAAATCTAAGCATCTAGAACTTTCTCCATGGTTTACAATGACTTTCTTAGGTCTTGGTTGGCATTTGTGAACAAAGCTCATTAGTTGTCTTCTTCCAGAGTGGCCTGTAAAACCTTCGATTGTTTCTATTCTCATACCTATCTTCATTACTTCTGGTTTCTTTGACATTACTTCAAACATTATCTCTCTTTCTCCTCTTTGTATCCTTCTTCCTAACGAACCTTCTCCTTGATAACAAACAAAGACTAATGAGTTTCTCTTACTAGCTGCAAATGATTTTAAGTATTGGACAGATGGACCTCCAACTAACATACCTGATGTTGCAAGAACAACACATGGACCTGTCTCTTCAATTATCTCTTTTCTTTCTTTGTTTGATCCAACTTTTTTAAAGATATCTGATAAGAATGGGTTTTGGTTTTTGTGGAAAATAAGTTTTCTTACTTGACTGTTTAAGAATTCAGGATATGCTGAGTGAATTGCTGTTACATCCCACACCATTCCGTCGACATAAACAGGTATCTCTTTAAGTTTCCCTTCTCTTATCAAACTTTCAATTATAAGCATAACTTCTTGAGCTCTTCCTACTCCCAATACAGGAATTAGAACTCTTCCGTTGTTATTTACTGTGTCAGTAATAATGCTAGCTAGGAATTCTTCACACTCTCTTTTTGATGGGAGTATGTTTGTTTTTCCTCCGTAAGTGGATTCTATTAATAATGTTTCTAATCTTGGGAAAATTGTAGCTGCAGGATCAAGTAGCTGTGTTCTTCCGAATTTCATGTCTGCCGAATAAAGCATGTTATGTAACCCATTTCCAATGTGTAGGTGAGCCATTGCACTTCCAAGAATATGGCCAGCGTTATACATTGTTAATCTAATATCTGGTGTTACATCTGTTACTTCTTCATAATTTAAGCAAATTGTATGTTTAACCATCTCTTTTACGTCGTCACTTGTATAAAGAGGCTCTTTTCCTTCTGTTCTCATAATCTTAATTAAATCCAACTGAAGTAATGCCATTACATCTCGTGTTGGTGAAGTACAATAGACTGGTCCTCTGTACCCAAATTTGAATAAGTATGGAAGAAAACCACAATGATCTAAATGTGCATGAGATATTATAACTGCATCTAACTCTTTTATATTAAATTCTGGTGCTTCTAAGAAGGGATATGCGTTGCTGCTATTTGCGGCTACATCTATACCACAATCCATGAGTATCCTTGATTCAGGGGTTTGTAATAAGATACATGATCTTCCAACCTGTCTTCCTCCTCCTAAATAAGTTAGTCTTACCCATTCATGTTTCTTTTCTCTTATCCAACCATCGTAAATTCTGTGTCCAGTTTTATCTAAGAATTTTCTTCTATAATCACTGTTTTGGTATAATACTAATCTAATATTCTCGATAAGTTGTGATCTTAATGCAGGAGTCCTTCTGATTAAAGGTATCCATAATGTTTTAGTTCTTACCTCTCTTAGTAAAGAACCTTGTTTTCCTATTGCTAAACCTGGTTTTTCTGCTTCGATTATCACTCTTGAACGTTCAGCATCAAATATAACTTGAGCGATGGCTGCTTCTTCAGGAATTATTTTCCTTATCTCTTTTTCAGCTTCTTCAATCTTCATAGTAATTGCAGGGTCTGGTCGTAATTCTATTCTTTTCTTAATCTTATTGACTATATTTTTAATGCTATCTCCATGATTAAAAAAGTAGTCTTTGTCTTTTGTGTATAATACGATGTTTGCTCCTTCAAAAACAGCTGAACTGATTTTATTAGAAGGAATGTCTTTCATAATTTCCTTGATTATTTTACTCATTGTTACACCTTTTAATTTGTAGAATATATCTATTTAAAAAATAAAAAATTAAATTTTTAATTTTGTGTCTAAATCTTTGTTTATTACTCTTTCAACTCCGCTTTTGGTTATTGTAATGACATTGATACCATTTCCAGATGCGCTATCTCTTTGTAGTGCTGCGCTAACAGCTTTTACAGCTAGCTCTACTCCGTCATCTACGCTAATGTTTTTGTTATACAATGTTTCTAGAACTCCTAGAGCCATTACACTTCCTGATCCAGAACATACAAACTCATCTTCTTCTGTTAGTGAACCATCTGCATACACATCATATAGATGGTAACCGTCTTTGTCTGATCCTCCTAAAAGAAAATGACTAACACCAGGTATTAAACTCATTTTTCTTATGTTAGAGTAGACCATTCCTGATAACAGGTTTGCAGCCTCTTTTACACTTGGATCTCTTCCTGATCTGATTTTCTTTAGATTTAGTTCAGCTTTTGCCAGTTTGCATAATAACTGAGCATCACTAACTGTTCCAGCCATTGTTATTACAATGTTATCTGCGATCTTGTATGTCTTATCTGTTTTTTTATTTACTATTAGATGGCCTGATGTAGCTCTTTTATCAGCAGCTAACACTATTCCATCTTTGCATGCTAAACCTACTGTTGTAGTACCGTGTAATGTATTGTCTTGTTCCATAATTGTCCCTCATTTATTTTATATCCAGAATTCATTTTTATCAATTTTCCAGAATCAATTAAGAGTGGAAATGGGGTTTTGATATTTAAATGTTTCGGTTGGTTTATAGGGTTCAATATATAATTGTTATTATATTAACAGAAAGTTAGTTTATCTCGATGCATCTGAGTTTTCTACTTATCTCTTTGGCGTATTTCAGTCTGTCAGAACTATCGGAATAAATAGTGAATAGTATATCTCCTTTCTTAACTTTATTTCCTTTGTGTTTGTATAAATAAATCCCTGCTTCTTTGTCATGCGGTGCTCCAGCTATCTTTGCAATTTTGTTTGCAATAGTGTTATCAATGTGAGTTATTTTTCCTGATTTAGTTGCTTTGAAATGTGATTTCTTTTTAGCTAATCTTATTTTCTCTGCTTTGTGTATTTTTCCACCTTGTGCTTTTATTATCTCAATGAATTTTTTATAAGCTTTTCCTGACTCAATTAATTCTAATGCTAATTTTTTACCATTTTTCTTTCCTGCTGCTTCTAAAAGCAGTCCTGCTAAGTAAACTGATTTATCTTTCAAAAGTTTACTTCCTTTTTTAGAGTTTTGTAATGTCCAGATAACATCTCTTGCTTCTAATGCAGGACCTATTCCATTTCCAATTGGTTGGGAACCATCTGTAATAACAACAATTATCTTCATACCTATTTTTCTTCCTATAACTTCAAACTTTTTCTTTAGGTCAAGTGCTTTTTTTCGGTTCTCAATCTTTGCTCCCCTTCCTAAAGGAATATCAATTATTACATGTGTTGCAGAGACACTTCTTTTTTTTGCTAGAATGCTTGCTAATAGTTGACCAGTAGGATCTAGTGATACTGGATGTTCTACTCTTATAATTCTGTCGTCGGTAGGTGCCAAGTTAACTGCACCACCCCAGACTAAACATCCGTTTGTTTTTTCTACAATTCTTTTCATCTTTTTTAGTGGGAATGAGACATTGCATAATATTTCTACTGTGTCAGAGGTTCCTGCAGCACTTGTTATTGATCTTGAACTTGTTTTTGGCATTTTTAGTCCTGCAGCAGCAATTATTGGAACAACCACCATAGATGTTCTGTTAGCTGCAACACCACCAATGCAATGTTTATCTACAACTATTTTATCTCTTAGTTTTAGAACTTCTCCAGATTTAATCATTGCTTTTGTTAGTGCAACTATTTCATTAGTGTTTAACTCTCTTATGTAACATGCAGAAACAAAATAAGCAATTTCTAGATCCATTAGTTTTCCTGCTCCAATGTCTTTTACAATTGCTTCTATTTCTTTAGGCTTTAATCTTTTTCCTTTTAATTTCTTTTTTATGTAGTAGATTGATTTTGGTTTGTTTACAATTGAAATCTCTAATAGTTCATGATCTTTTATTCCTAATGCCTTTTGTGTTTCTTCAAATAAGCCAATCTCTCCCTGCTTTACAATACTTTTACCTAAATGACAGGTACCTATGCATTTAGTGTTAGAAATATCTAATGTTGCTATGGCTTTTTTCCTTCCTTTTTTTATTAGGATTCTGTCAGTGTGATTTAGATCTAGGTTTGTTGCATCTTCTTGAGTCATAATGGCGATTAGTATATCTCCTGTTCCAATGGGAAGTCTTCTTGCTTTTAGTTTCATTTACGTTTTTTCCTCTTCTTAGGTTTTCTTTCTAACTCTTTTTCTCTTTCATATATGTCAATAAATGTAACAAAAATAGCTAGTATCATTGGACCAAGTATAAATCCTATGATTCCGAAAGTAGATAGTCCTCCAATAACGCCAATTAGAACTAATGCAGGGTGTAATTTTGCTCTGTCCCCAATTATTTTTGGTTTTACAATGTTATCTAGTCCTGCTAAGAAGATGATGCAGTAAAGGCTGAATAGAATTGCTTTGATTATTAATCCGTTATCTGAGCTAGTTACTCCGTTGTATAATAGCATTGCTGCTGCTGGTACCCATACCATTGTTGAGCCAATGATTGGTATTAATCCTAAGAATGTTATCATTGCTCCCCAAAGGATTGCATTGTCTATTCCAAAGATGTAAAAACCAAAACCTCCGATAATTCCTAATGCAATTGCAATAATGACTTGTCCGAATACGACTGCATGGATTATTTCTTTTAGTGATTTAAGAATATACTTTTCATGTTCTATTCTTAATGGAAGAAGTTTTTTTGCAACTGTTAAGACCTTTTTCCCGTCGATTAATAAGAAGAAGATTATGAAAATCATTATAATAATATCTAAAATCTTTCCAGGGATTGCTACTAAAACTCCATATGCTAATGATGAGACTGTTTTACCAATATTTGTTATTCCTTCTTTTAGATATGTTTTTCCTGTATTTGATCCTATTATTGGTTCAAATTTGTTGTATGCTTTACAAATAAAACTGCTATCTTTAGTACAATCCATCTCTTCGAATTCAACAAGTTTTTCTTTTACTGTTACATAAGTTACAGATGCTTGTTGAGATAGTTGGCTGAGTACGAATACTGCAGGTATTAATACTAAAATTAGGATGACTAAAATAACAATGGATGCGGAGAGATACCTATTTCTTAGATATTTTTTTATCCATTTGTATAATGGATATAAAACATAGGATAATACGCATGAAGCAATGATCACAATGACTAGTGGTTTAATAACTAAGTATGAAGAAAGGATTATAGCTAAGAATAATAAAGGGAGTACATATTTGGAATATTCTGATATTTTGATGTTAGACACCTCTTTTGTAGTATTCTAATGCGTATAGTGGTATATAAATGTTATGGATAGGTTTAATATGCTTGATCATGATGTTTGACATAGTGGAAAGTGATTAAATTTGCTTCTATGTTGAATATGATTATGAATGGATCAAGATGCGCTCTTCTGTTCCCTTTTAAGACATTCTTTAGTGGTTTGTAATGTTCAGGATTTTTCTTGATTTCTTTAATCTTTTTTGTTAATCTTTCAAAAAGTACTTTATCTTTTTTCTTTAGTTTTTTCAACTGCTTTTCAAAGAATGGAGTAAATCTAATTTGATAATCCATTCTTACAATGCCTCAAAGTAGTTGTCCATCTCTTTTTCAGACTTCAAAACTTTGCCTTTCTTAGCTTCGCTTATACTTTGTTTTACTCCTTGAACTAGTTCTTTATCATTATAGATATTCCTTTCATCAAAATTCTGAGATATAGATTGCAGATCTTTAAACTCTTCTCTGATTCCACTTCTTACTAAATCACTAAAATTAGAGAAAAGGCCTTTGTTTACTAAATTCATTCCTTCTTCATACAAATTTCTTGGAAGGGAAATTGTTACTTTCTTAAATTCCATTTATACCACCTTAAGTGGTATGGAGGTGGTACTTATATATAAATGTTATTATTTAATCTTTGTATATGTTTTTTCTATGCCCTACTTTTAGAACAAGAATTATTAGTTTTCCTTTATCAATATCTATGATGAGTCTATAATCTCCGACTCTTAGTTTATATCCTGGGTCTCCTACAAGTTTTGTTAGATGTGATTCTGGTCTGATTCTGATTCGTTTGAGTGTGGAGATTATTCTCTTTCTAATTTCAGACTCAAGTTTTTTAAGTTGTTTTTTAGCTTTTGTTGTCAAAAGAACTTCATACATCTTATTCCATCTCTTTTTCTATGTCAACAAGAGAATGAAGTTTTCCAGCTTTGACCTCTGCTCTTGCTTCTGCTAGCTCTTTTTTTGTTTCTTTACTTAGTTCTTTTGTATCTTCTATTAGGTCCCATATAACTTCTTCATAGGTTTCTCTATCAAAGAATTTTCTTTTGGATAGTGTTTCTTGTAGTTGTGAACTTATTTGTATTGTAGTTACCATAGAAGACTATAGAACGCTATAGTATATAAATGTTATGGTTTAAATCTATAACTCTTTACTTCTAGTCCTTTTATTTCACTGAAGCTTCTTAGTTTGTCTTTAATTGAGCTTGGCTCAAATCTTCCTCCAGTTCCACCTTGATGAAGAATTAGACCTTCAGGTCCTGTTACTAATGCGCTATGGATTAATGATTGGCCATGTTTTGAATCTTCATAAAAACAAACTAAACTTCCAATTTCTGGTTTATCTGTTTGTAAGAAATACTTATCAATTAATTTTTGCATTTTGTCGCCTGCAATTATTGTTGGGTGGTTTTTTTCTTTTATACTTGGCTCTTTTAATCCGAAAACATAAACCATAGCTCCATGACAGTTTGAAACATATCTCGCATCTGGGTGATTAATTCTAAATGCTTTTGTTCCTGCATATGGTTTTTCAAGTAGTTCTGATACTCTTTCTTCGATTAGTGGTGTTAGTTCATTACGTTGGGGCCAAAAGTCAACACTAATATTTTCACCAGAAAATCTTCTATGAATTAATAACTGTTCAGTATCAGGATCTATTCCCATATCAATTACTCCCCCTTTATTGGGTTTTAGTGGATATGCTTTAGTTCTGACTTGAGCTATTCTTTCAAAAAAATCTGCAATCTGTCTAATATGCTCAGCGTCTGTTCCAGTAACAATGGCAGAAATATCTTGTGGAATGTCCATTCTTCTTAAATATTCTTGACACATAGAAGAACCTATTGATACTCCATTATCGAATGGACTGATATGTGCTAAACCAGGTACTCTTTCTCGGTCTAACATAGCTATTGCAGTACATGATGGAAACACTTCTCTATATCCACAACTAACTATTGGTCCATCTCTATTAATATCCCAAATAGTTCCAGTTGTATAAGTTACTAATTTGTATGAAGGATGATCTACTAATCTATCAATAGCACTTACCATGTTATTGGGCAAATATTGCTATTTTATAAATGTTTTGGAATTGACATTACTTAGCAGTGATGACAATCCCTAAACTGCAGAATTCTTGCTCTAGAGCGCCTAGTTCGCTATTCCTTACCTTAAATATTTGCGAAGTCATTTTCTCTTGAATTTGGCTCAAATGAGCTTTCTAATTCTCTTGCTTCAATTCAGAAGCAGTAATGATATATGGCTCTTGATGATATATAAAATCTCTCCTTATTTTCTGAAAAATTGAGACAAAAAACATATTTGAAATTTATTTCACCACTTAAATTTATCCACTAACAAAATTACAATATAAGACAACAATAACACTAATTAATTTTCCAATACTAAACTCTTTCCAAGTCAAACTAATCACCCCTATCTACGATAAAAATCCTCTTCAGTATAATCATCACATCTTTCTAAATCAGGATTATATGAATGACATGTAAATCTCAAACAAATGCTTTTAATATACTCTTCTTCAAACGCTTCACAAAAATAAATCTGATCAGAGCTAACATACTCATCAAACATACTTACATAACTTTTACAAGGCCCTTTATAGTAATAAGTTACATCATGATAATAACCCGGACTTCCTCCAGAAGAAGGAGGACTATATGTTTCTACTACCATTTCCTCAGGAAATTCATCACATAACTTTTCATCTAAATTCAAAATAGCATAAACAAACATACACTGATCTGTCTCTGTATTCTGAATGCATTCACTATTATCTTCATGATATGAAAAGAAATACAACGAATGGAATAAATTATAATAAGTCCCTTCTCCTATCTCTTCCATCTCAGAACTACTTAGAGTTGTCTTTGGATCATCAAAATCCTCAAAACCTTCAGGACAAGGGTCAAACTCACAAGCCCTTAATTGATTCCTTCCAACAGTACTTCCATCTGGACAAACCTTAGCTTCTTCTGTACATTCTAATTTATCACAACCTGATAAAAATACTAAATTGATTAAAATCATCATATATATAATTTGTTTCATAATTATAGTAAACACCTCTAATATATTAAACTATTGATAACTTCAATATTATTTGAAACTATTTTCTTATCTTTTTATACAACATCACAACCAGATTAGCCAGGAAAAACTGCCAAATTAGGTTTAATACAGTAACTGCAATCTTTAAGAATGGGTCCCAAATGCCTGTACACAAAACAGAACTTTGTCCTGCACAATCTAACTGACTGAAAAAACTGAATATATTAAACAATCCAGCTCCACCAGAAGATACACCAAACATTCCTGAAAACCTAATCCATCCTAAACCTGCAATCAGATTAAACACCAAAAAAACAATAAATATTGGCCAATTTAATTTGAAAAAGTCTTTTAATGCCATAAATTAGTTTTTGGGTGTTATTCTATTTAAATATTATGGAAACTATTAAATACAACCATCCCTAGAATTATTATAAAGAGGCTCTTCAATGAAAATAGATAAGTATTCAATATATATTCTAGTAATTGTTGTGATTCTTGGATGTGTTTTTTTAATTGAAATAGTATCAAATGATAATTTTCTACCAGAGAATAAAAGAAAGAAGTTAAATAACTAGAAACCTTTATTAATTCAATTACATAATTCTATATTATGGCTAAGAAAAGCAAAGAAGAATGGAAAATATATGGTAATGTGTTTGATAATTATACAAACAGATTATTGTTCAAGTTATCTTCACAGGGATATTTTGATGAGTTAAAGAGTCCAATCTCTATAGGTAAGGAAGCAAATGTTTTCAGTGCTGTTAAGAAGAATGGAAAATTAGTTTGTGTTAAGATTTATCGATTAGAATCATGCAATTTTAACAAAATGTTTGATTATATCAAAGCTGATCCAAGATATATGGAACTAAAAAAACAAAGAAGAAAGATTATTTTTTCATGGGTACAAAGAGAATATAGAAATTTAATGAAGGTTAGAGAAATTGGAGTAAGAGTTCCAACACCAATAGCAATCAATGATCATGTTCTAGTGATGGAGTTCATAGGAGACAAAACAGCAGCACCAATGTTAAAGGATAAACATCCAAAGAATCCAAAAAAGTTTGTTAATGATATTATTAAGTATATGAGAATGATGTATAAGAAAGCAGGGATTGTACATGCAGATCTTTCTGACTTTAATATTCTGAATTTTAATGATAAACCTGTTTTAATTGATATGTCGCAAAGTACAACAGTGAAGAACTTCGAAGCAGATGAGCTGTTGAAAAGAGATATTAAGAATCTAGCTAGACTAGCTAATAAAATGGGTGTTGAGTTGGATAAAGAGAAAGTAATAGAAAAAATAAAGAAATAGGTTTAGCTTGTTGTAGTATTAACCCATGATAGATTAAAACCTACATCAAATATTATTTCTTCAGTCATGTTACACTTGACATAATGGGGAATTATTTCTTCTGGGAAACGACCACTCATATCTATATCAATACTAAACTGATTATCACTTATTTGTGTAAGCGGAATAGAGTCTTCATATTCAGCATCATTTAAACTGTATTTACACCCTTCAGCATGAGTTCCTGTTTCAACAGTAAATTGAAAAACAGAAGTATTACTAGTTCCATTTTCTGGACTAATTAAGGTGATGCCCCCCTTAATTACTTCCAATAACTCGCATGATTCTTTTACATAGTAATTTGTAATATAATCACATAGACCAAACTCATCATGATCAAATAAAAAACTTATATAACATGAATCTCTTGTTGCATCTGATACAATCTCTGCACAATATCCACTTTGTACAGAAGCTTTTGCAATATCATTGTAACATTCATCTTTATTAGTAGAGTTTGTAATTAGTTCACAGTAACCTGATGCTGTCTCAACATCTTCATAAGCAGTTTCTTCTGCTAAATCTATTAGTTCATAATCTGTTAAATTTGCAGTTTCGTTCAAAACAAAAGCTCCATCTTCACAAACATATCCTTCTGGAGGAGCAGAATATGTAACATACATATAACCTTCGGTGCAATATAATTCACCAACTTTACCTCTGCCATCACAACTGTCCTCGCCTTCATAATATTCACCACTTGTTAAATAAGTTCCATATGTTGTTCCTTTTGTATAAAAGTCTTGTCCACTATCACTGTCATTACATTCAACATAAGTACTTTCTGCAAAAGCCATACATGTTCCATTGTGACATTCGTAACCTTCACCACAAGCAATTTTTTGATAATCAGCATTAGTTGCATTAGTACAATAACCTTCTTGTACATATTCTAGTCCCCAACAATAATCACTATGATTGCCTGTATTATTACTTCCTCTCAGACTTCCTGTAGTATATCCATCAATAGATGTATCATTTCCATCACTATCTGAGCATAATATTGTTTCAGTTACTTCAACTGTTTCATCTTCACATAACGAACTTGTTGTACAATCATCATCATCGCAGTCAATTAGGCCATCTGCGTCATTGTCTATCTCATCATTACATACTTCTCCGCCCATACTGCAACTGTATTGGCCCATTAGAAATAATGTGCTTAATATTATTAAAATTCCAAGGATTATTTTGTTCATAGTATCACCTATATGTTTTCTGGGCTAGTTTATATATTTAAATCTTTTCTTTTTGTGCTATAATCTTTTAGTATATGATCATATAC
>CAYVNO010000012.1:0-55856 GCA_964452935.1 uncultured Methanosarcinales archaeon
GAACTGTTAGGTTTCCTGTTAATAGGGCTGCGCCTGTTGACTTTGTTTTTACACCTGAACCTTGATCAGATAAAGCTACATTCATTGAAGCGAATGCGCTTATACTTAGGATTGAAATTATTAAAATTGATGCTAACAATAGAATTGACTTTTTAAAATAACTGTTTCTCATTAAACCCACCTCGTTTTTTATCTAATTTAATAATGAATAATAAGAATTCTGTAAGAATGAGTATTTAAACCTTTTGTTTTTACCTGAAGATAGATGTACCTATTCTTACAATATTAGATCCTTGTTCAATTGCTATTTTATAGTCGTTACTCATTCCAGCGGAAAGGTATTTGAGATTTAGTTGTGTTTGTAGTTGTTTTGCTTTTTTGAAGAATTGGATGGTTTGTTCTGGTTCGATAAGTGGTGCCATGCACATCAAACCAATTATTTCAATGTTAGGTAGTTTTTTTATAGTTTCATAGCCGCTAGGTAATTCTTCTGGTAGAAAGCCATTTTTTTGTTCTTCAAACTTTATTTCTAACATTATTTTCATTGTTTTGTTTTGTTTTTGTGCTTCGTTGTTTACTTTGTTAGCAAGTTTAATAGAATCTACTGATTGTATGCAATCAAAGAGTTGGACAGCTTTTTTTACTTTGTTTGATTGAAGATGTCCAATCATATGTTTTTCAACTGGAAGTAGGTGAGGGAATTTTTCTTCTGCTTCTTGTATCCTATTTTCTCCAATTATTTTAGCTCCTGCTCTTATTGCTTGATTTATTTTATCGATAGGTTGGTTTTTTGTTACTACAACTAGTTTTACAGGAGTATCTTGTTTAGCTAGGTAATTCTTTATAACCAGCAAGTTGTCAAATATCATATATTAGAGTATATTTAGTACATATATAAATCTTATGCAGCGAAAACTTTATATATAATCCGTACTCTATCGGAATCATACATAATAATCAATAAATAGAGGGGATACTCATGGCTGAAGAAGAAAAAAGATTTTCAAAACAATTATTAGGAAAGACTGTTGTTAGTAAAACAGGGAAAAGATTCGGTGAAGTTGGAGATATGGTTTTTGAGACTAGATCTGGTGAGTTAATTCATTTAGTGTTATCAAATCCGACATCATATACAGAAAAACTAGAGCTTGAAAAGGATAAAGAAAATCATATTCTGATTCCGTTCAGTGCAGTTATTGCTGTTGGAGATTTTATGGTGATTGCAGAGGAGGACATTATTTAATTTAATTTTTCCATTCTTGCAACTTTTTCTGTGTCATCAAAGCTAAATAACCAATATTTATATTGTGTTTCTTCTACATTTAATGTAAAAACATCACATTCAATTTCTCTGTTACCGATTGTTATTGTTTCTTTGCCTTGTGAAGTACCAAAATCAGGTGCTATGTGTTCAGTTGGTGTTTCTGTATGGAATGCAAAGGGTTGTTCTCCTACTTCGAATACACTAACAATTTCATTTCCTTGTGATGCTGATGATATTACCCTAACTTCTTCTCCAGGTTGAACTGATTCCCATGTTTGTGTTGGTTCATCTGATGCAAGAATATCTGTTTGTGTTTGATCATCTGGAATAGCTACTGGTTCAATTGAATTGAATTCATCGCCTACTTGAGATTCATAATAATCTCCGGTTGTTGGATCAAAATAACAGATTCCTGGGTCTGTGTTATCATCTATATTGAGAACATGTGTTTCTGCTTGTATTCCTAGAACATCTTCTACAGCTGCTTCAATTTGTGAGTGATTATAATGACTCCAGTCTTCTACAAAGATTCTATTCTGGTCGACTAGAACTGTGTATGGAAGTTCGTCTGAGTATGTTATTAATCCGTTATTTTGTAAGAATTCCCACACCTCTTCTGTTCCATTTAATACTGGGAAAGTAACTGCTGGTGGTTGGCCATCTTCATTTAATTCTGTCATTTTATCAGCAATATGAGTTGGGAGATATTCGTCAACAATTACGTCTGTGTTTAATATAATATCATTATCTAACTCATCCTCTCCGTTAGTTATTGTTTCTTCATGGAATTCGTTGTATGGGTTAGAAGGATCATTTTGATACATTTCAATGCCCAATACATTTAGGTCGTGAGTGTCGTGATATTGTAAGTATAAGTCATTTAATGCTGGCAGTTGTGTTTCATATTGTGGCAAGTTTCCTGCCCAAAAGAAATGAATCAGTGTAGGGGTGTCATCATGTGCAGAGATTGAATAGTTTATGAGATTTGGTGCGTCGTCTGGTTTACTCATAGCATTATCCATAGTTCGACTGTATAGTTCCTCAAAAGATACATGGTCTCGTGTTGTGGTAAGTCCTGGTGAAAGATTTATTTCTTCAGGAGCTAGTTCATCTGTTATGTCTTCTAAGTTTTCTACCTCATCAGGCAGTGTTCCGTCGACTATTGTTTCATCTTCTGTTGTTTCAATAGGTTCTCCGTTAAATAAATCTGCTGCGCTTCTTCCGTTAAGGTTTACTGGATCTGTTGTTGTTAAGTCTGTTGTTGTTTGGTCTCCTGCTGTTGGGGCTACATTTGTTGAATCGAGGTTTGACCAAATTGCTTTTGTGTTTACTTGTGATGCATAATATTGTGTTCCTGAATCGTCTGTAGTTGCTGCTCCGATTATCCATCTACCTTGTGTTAGATCATGTTGTGTGTTTAGTGTTGTTGGGTTTGAGGATGATTCGAATGATTGTGTTGATTCGAAAACACCATCTAAATTACCGTCGTATTGTAAAATATAATGTGTAAAGTTTTGTGCTTGTAATTGTGGGCCAGCTGCAACATCAATTTGTGTTGGGTTTTGTGGATCAACTGCTTCAAAATAAAGTTGTTGTTCAAAGTTTCCTGATTGGTATGAAACATTTCCTGGAATTGTTGATTCTCCGCATCCACCGCAAGGTCCTGTAGTTGCTGTTCCAGCGGTTGCACCGACATTAAATTGCATACTTACTTCTGTATCTTGTCCGTCAAATATTGCGTCAAAGAAACCAACATCTTTTACTGAATCCCAGAAGTTATTATCTGCTGCTCTTATTGTTAATGTGTGTGGACCTGGTGAAAGGTCATCTGTATCTATTGATGAAGTTACATGTCTCTCATCTAATGCTTTCCAATAGTTTTCTGAGTCAACTTGTTTTCCGTCGATAAATATTTTTACTTTATCTATTCCTTTACCCCAGAAACTGTCGTCACATGTTTGAACATCAAAGCTTATATCAAGACTTCCGTCTGTAACGCATGGCATTGTTCCGTCATATTTTTGTCCTTCTAAGAAAATATTAAATATATTTGGATCATCGTCTACACAAGGTCCGATGTTAAAGTCTCCAAAGAAACCGTTTCCTGAATATGCTTGTCCTTCTGCTAATGAAGGAGGTGAAAGTACTGCTGTACCGTTTGTATCTTGTTTTGAGTTGTTAACTATTCCATCCAATGATCCTGGTTGAGCTGCTGTTCCTATCAATGCACCTAGTGGAACTGCTCCAAGCATTGCTGCATCTGCTATTTTAGATGCTGTGTGTCCTTGAGTTCCGTTTGAGGATCTTATTTTTCTATCGACAAGATATCTTGCTGTATATGCACCACCCAATAATGCAAGTCCTGCTCCTAGTTGGATACCTGTTCCTAAGAAAGGAATTCCTGCACCTAAAACATCGTTAAGAACCCAGCCTTTTGAAGCTACTGCTCCAACACCTGCTAGTCTTGCAATATATTGTGATTCTTCGACTGGAACATTACCTGTTAATTGATATGCTGCAAAATCAGATACTGGTTTTGCTACATAAACACTTGAAAGTAAACCGCCAGTTGTTGCTGCAGCTGCAGCTGCACCACCTGTTACTGCTGCTAAACCAATTAATGGGCCAGAAACTAAACTTGTTCTTCCTAATTTTGAAAGTTTCCACTCTCTGTTTATATCTGACTCGTTGTTAACATAATTAAGTCTGTTAATTAATCCGTGTGCAGATTTTCTTGCTTCTGCAGAAGGTAGTGCGTTTACATGATTAGATTGTGCAGTGTTGTAAGCAGCATTTCTTGTTTGATGTGTGTTATTATGATTATAAGATTGTCTAAGAGTGTTTGTTATGCCATACATCTCTCCTTGTTCAACTGGGTTTGTGAATGACTTAAATGGTGCTGCAAGGTATTGTGCTGCGTAATCTTTTGCTCTTGCTGCAAAACCTCTTGGTTTAATTTCATCTGTTCTTGTTAAAAGAGATTCTTGATTAGTTTCTAGAAGATATTGTAGACCGCCTGTTGTTAGAACGTTGTTTCTGATAAGGTTATGGTTTTGTAAGTGGGTTTGTGTAGCTAATGCGTGACCTCTATCGAAGTGATCGTTTAAGTTCTTTGTACCTAATCTTAGATATTTACTAACATATGAGTCTAGACTTGCCATTTTACCCCCAGTATACTGTATACCACTTGGGAGTGATGATTCTTATATAAATGTTTTGGTAGTTGGAGTAGTTTATTTATAAATGGAATAGACTGTAATGTATAGGTTAGTATGTATATATTGCAGATTGTTTTATAGTAACGATAACTATATAAGAAAGGTATTTGTTCAGATTCATATGGAACATGCAATTTGGACTGAAAAATATAGGCCTAGTAATTTTTCTGAAATAAAAGGACAGAAAGATATTATTGAGAAAGTAAAGGCGTTTGTTGAGCAAAAGAATATGCCTCATTTGATGTTTTCTGGACCAGCAGGTGTTGGAAAAAGTACAACTTCGTTGGTTATTGCGAAACAGTTGTTTGGAGAGACATGGAGACGAAACTTTTTAGAGTTAAATGCTTCTGATGAAAGAGGGATTGACATTATCAGAGTTAAGGTTAAGGATTTTGCAAGAACAAGGGCGATTGGTAATGTTCCTTTTAAGATTATATTTTTGGATGAGTGTGATGCTTTGACAAAAGAAGCGCAGCAAGCGTTAAGAAGGACTATGGAGAATTATACACAGACGACAAGGTTTGTGTTAAGTTGTAATTTTTCTTCAAAAATAATTGATCCGATACAGAGTAGGTGTGCAATTTTTAGGTTTAAGCCGTTGTTAAAAGAGGAGATGTTTGAGATAGTTGAGAATATTGTTGATAAAGAAGGAATTACTGTTGATGACAAAGCTAAAGAAGCGTTGTTTATTGTTTCTGAGGGAGACTGTAGAAAGGCAGAGAATATTTTACAGAGTTGTTGTGCAGTTAATAAGAATGTTGACGAGAAATTAGTGTTTAGTTTAGCAAGTGTTGCAACACCGAAAGAAGTCAAGGAGATCTTAGAGTTAGCTATTTCAAATAAATTTGTTCAAGCAAGGGAGAAACTGTTAGAGACAATGTTAAAGTATGGGTTGAGTGGTATTGATATTATTAAACAGATTCACAGAGAGGTTTGGAAACTAGATATTGACGATATTAAGAAGGTAGAGATGATAGATAAATGTGGAGAGATAGAGTTTAGAATGACAGAAGGAAGTGATGAATTCTTACAATTGGAAGCTTTGCTAGCTAATTTTACTTTGTGTGGGAAGAAGTGAAGTTATCAATTTCTTTTAATGACCATTCTTTTAAATCATTAGTGAGAAATAAAGTTGAGTTTTTATAGAGAGATTCTATTGTTAGTTTAGCTTCTTTTTTTGTCAAGACTTTTTCTCTGAATGCTCGTAATATTATTGCGATTGTTCCGTGAGGTTCAAAACCTAAAAAATTAGCTGTTTGTCTGGCTTCTAAATCATCTGTAAAAAATAGTTTTACCTTTTCTTGTCTGCATAAAGCGATTCCTGTTGATTCTCCCAAATCAATACCATATCTTTTAGTTAGATATTTTGCAAAATCTTTGTTTATTGGAATAAGGGCTTTTTGTTCCACATTTTTTAATTTTTTTATTATCTTTTCTATTCTTTTACATTCTTCTATTATTTCGTTTGTTGTTAGAATTTTTTTGAATAATCTAACTAGATCAATCTTGTTTATTTCATGCAAATGAATAAACGGGCCTGCGTCAAATACTGAAATTTTAATCTTTGCCATACAAACCCCATTTTACATCATCTTTGATAGCTGCTTCTAATCGATCTGCTTTCATTCTTTTGACCATTTCTCTAATTGCATTTCTGATCAATTCAGATCTGTTTGCATACCACCCATCTTGAATTATTTCATCCATTTCATGAAGTAATCGTGGAGTTATTTTAGCCGGGATTGCTTCCATTTTATCACCAATAGTTATACCATAGTAATACTATTTAAAGGTTTTGGTTTTATTTATATATGAATGGGAATTAGATGCAGAGGAATCTGTTATGATTAATGGAAACCCTGATGCATTATACACTGGAGTGTGGAATATAATAAAGAATGGGTTGGCTTATGGAGATAGAAGAATAAAAGTAGGTGTTGAGGGAGAAGAAAGTTTTGGTGTTGTAAGAATTTCTGATGATGGAGAGGGGGTTTCTGAAGATATTAGAGATAGAATGTTTGATGAAGGTGTGAGTGGATATCCACCCCATACTGGTTTAGGATTAGCTATTGCTCATGAAGCGATTGTTGATATCCATGACGGAAGAATAGATGTTGGTAGAGGGGAAGAACCTTATTCTGGCGCTGAGTTTAGGTTGTATATTCCGTTGATTAGAGAATAAAAGTTAAAAGAAAAATAAAAAGTAATTAATCCCATAACTCAGGATTTTCATTTATTCTAACAACTTCAGAGACGTAGTCTTGGTAGTAATAACTTAGAACTAAATCTACTTGTTTTGTGTATAGTGCGTCTGGATCTAGTTCATCTGATCTGCATCTAATGACAACTTGTTCTCCTGGTGTTGTTATTCTTGACATTCTTGCGATTGCTGGATCTCCTTTAGCTGTGCAAGACATTCCATCTGTTGCAATCTCGAATGCTACTTCATCATAAAGGTTTGAGAACTCATCGTTAACATAAGCTTTTGCTCTTCCTGCTTCTGCGTTGTAAACTGGTATTTCTAAGTAAATTCTCCCAGCACCTGCTGGTCTCTGTGTTACTGTAGCTACTTGTATTGGTCCTGCTGAAGCGAATGCTTGTTTTGTTCCGTAGATATCACAGTATCTTTCATCTTTAATATCTTCTTTAAAACAAACTCTTGGAACTGAGATATACGTTACATAAGGGTATGTGTATTCTAATAGAATATTTGCGTCATAGAATGTTCCTGTTAATCCGTCATATTTTAGATCTCCAAAATTAAATATTTCCATGTCTCCTTCAGGAAGGAATTGTGAGACTTTTTCAATTTCTTCGTCATTTGATGTTTCAAATGATATTCCTGAGAAGTCTGCTGGAGAGATTCCTCTTATTGCCATGTAAACTTCGTTTGATAGTAATGTGTATTCCCCTCTGTTTTCTAGAATAACAACTAGTGGGAATGATTCATCTTCATAGATTTCGTTTGTGTCCATCTGGAAATAGGCAACTAAACCTTGTGTTCCGCCATAATATGGACTCATAACAGCTTCTGCTGTTTGTCCGGTTGTTCCACAACCTGCAATAAATAGAATTAATGCGATTAATGTTGAAATTAATAGTATCCTCTTTTTTAGCATGGATATCCCTCCTTTATGTGTCTTATTTATATACTGGTTTATATAATTTTTGGTAATAGCCAGTATAATACTGATTCTGCACTTGACAACATTAATGCTGCGCTTCGTGTCTAGTGTGATATTTATCCTTGTTAGTAACTTTTAGCTCGTTTACAGCCAGAATTTTGAACTGCGCTTGGCAGCATTAATGTAGTAGCAGGTGGCAGAGTGGTTGCAGATGGTTAAGTTGAAGAAGGAATAAACTTACAAACCTCTGAAATAGGTGTATTCTTAGTAGACATCCCATATATATTCAGTGTTTTCATTGTTGACGGCATTGTAAATGCTCCTGAGAATGGGCATGCATCTGTTGGTGAAGAGCTTCTTCCGCATCTGTTTGCTTCATAACCATGGATTTGATAGTTAACTATCTCTCCTGGTGCTTTGTTTAGTGTATAAACATTTGTTCCTGCACCACATACATACATCTGTCCGTCAATATAAACACATATACATCCGTTCCATTTGTCAATGTTTGCTTGTGAACATGGACAATCATAATTAGTTGGGTATGGACCTGTTTCTTGTGTAGTGTCTGAATAATAACCTGAATAAGAATCCATGTCAAATGCTGTTTGTATGTTATCTGGAGCTGAGTAAATTGTAAAGGAGTCAGAGATTGTTGAGGTGTAGCCGTATTCCATTAACATAAACAATGGAGTTTCATAAGCAGAGTCTTCTTGTAAAACAAAATTACATTTAATTGTTCCTTGATCATCAACAAGTTTTACCATTCCGTCAGACGGTGTGCATTCTGGTGTTCCTAGGCCAGTAATTGCCATTGTAACTTTTACTTGATCAATGTCTTCTGTTGTAAAACCATATGGGCAATGTTCGAATGCTTGGATATCTCCTGGTTTGTAAACTCTTCCATCTCCAAGATTTTTTATTGTTGCAATAATTGAGACTTCATTTCTTATAATTTGTTCTCTAATGTGTGTTAGTGCAACTGGTCCTCCTTGAGATGAGTATGATTGATCTAAAGGTTCACATATTTCTCTTTGAGTGTAATCACTGTAATCATCTATAATGCAAACAACTGGGTTTGCGATTGTTTCGTAATTATAACAAACACTTGTCTGTAAAGATGGAGTGTATGACTCGCCAAGTTGTATTGATAGTGGAGCGAATTCTGGTACTTTAACTATTTCTGATCCGCCTGTATAAAGAAATGGATCTTTTCCTTGTATTTCTGGAATTCCTACAGGGGTTTCTGTTATTTTAATTGAGTTTTTATCATAACCTGAGAAAACTATTTTTCCAAAGGGATAATCGTGAGCTCCTTTGTTTTCTAATAAAACTTCTAGGTCTAAGTAATCTCCTTCTAGGTATGCATCTTGAAGATTAATAATACTGATAATTAATCCTTCTTTTCCTTGTCTGTATTCTGGATTTTCTTCTGGCTGAAATGTGCATGCTGAAGCTAGTAAGATGATTGTTATTATTAATGGAATTGTTAATTTCATTTTAAATAAAGGATTTTTCTATTGTTACATCTTTTGCAATTGATGTTGTATAACCATAATCTAAGTCAATATATAATGGTGTTGTGAAAGCTGCTTGGTCTTGTCTTATTAATCCTGGGTTTACTGTACATCTTATGTAGTTATCTTTATCTTTGTCAATCTTTATTGGGTTTGGTGTACATTCAATTGTGTCTGTGTCTCCTGTTATTTCTATTTCTTTATGTGTTTCTGAATTATACCCATTAAATCTGTAAACAAGATATTCATCAGATAACATAATCTTTTCTAGGAATACTAAATCATAATCATATCTGTCGAGACCTGCAGCAGAACATGCTTCTGAAAGTTTTTCTTTGTTTACTACATCACCATTTCCTTTGTTTTGGATATGAATAATAAACTGAGGTCTTACGTAAACAGTGTCATCGTAATCTGTGTAAGGGATTATGTTTGTTTCAATCTTTGTTATTGCCAATGGTGCACCTTGGCCACCACCTAAATTAATATCTTGGGCTGTGCAAACTTGTTCTGAAAATGATAGTTGATTTATATCTGTGTCTATGCAGACTTCTTGTGTCGTTATAGTTTCATAATCATAACAACTTGTTGCAATAATTGTGGATAGATGAGATTCTGTTAGAGTTGGAATTTCTTTTGTTTGTGCATGAAAAGTTAATGTGTCTTGACCACCAGTTGGATTGTAGATTGATTGTCCTTCAAAGAGGAGTATTTTAGATTTTTCTGCAATGATTCCTGCTTTTAGTTGTGTGATGAAATTATTTTTTTCTGATATTTGTAGGATTAATGCTTCAATTTGATCTCTGTATGTTTTTTTCTCTGGTTCTGTTTGTGCAGCTTCGTATTGTAGTTGCAAAGAGGTATATTGCTGCATTAGTAAATCGAATTCTGCTTGTGCTTGGTTTATGTTGTTTATAGTTACAGGATCGTAATTTCCTAGATCTCCTGGCTCAAAGCATTCTCCGTTATCTGTTAAAACGCACATGTAGTCCTCTTCAATACTTAATGTTAGATATCCGTTTAGGTAGTGGGCACCATTGTTTTGTGCTTTTATTGTTATGTCAAAGGGTGTATTTTCTAAAAGTTCGTTTGGGGGAATGTTTTCAAAGAATTCTATTTCTAAAGCGTCTGTTCCTTTGTAGAACTCTTCGTTTGTTAGATATTGTGTTGGTGATTCTCTAGATGTACATGCAGTCATAATTAGTAAGATTGTTAGTATTGTTGTGATTAATATTTTTTTCATTATGACACCGCTGATGCAAGTTGTACTGAAGGATCGTATTCAAACTGGAATCTTGTGTTTGCGACTGAGAATGTTTTGTCTTCTAGTTCTATTTTTCTTGCTTTAAATCCTGGTTGGTCTTTTTTGCACTCTTCTGTTATAGACGTATCATCCCAATCCATTGTACAGAATCTTTCTGATTCTCCGTCTTCGTCTTTGTAGTAGAATGTTAGTTGATCGTCGTTGTATCTTGCCCAAACTAGATCTGTTAGGATCTCTGTCTCTGGGTTTCCTTCAAAGACGTAGTCTGTGTTTGTTATAACTTTGTTTAATAGTTTGTAATCTACTTTTTTAAGAGTGTTTCCGTCAAATGTTGGTTTGAATGAGAATGATGGATTTTTTTCAAATGTCCACCATTTTCCTGAGTAGTGTGGGTAGAATGAGTAACCTTTTTCTTCCCCACTGTAGTTTAAGTATAAGATACTGTTCCTTACTTCAATTTTTAATTTTGTTGCTCCGTCTGGTGTCTCTTCTGTTGAGTTCTCGTCTAGATCAATATCTAATGTTCCTTCAATTAGATAGTTATCATCGTTGTATTCTGAAACAACTTGTCCTTCTGCGATAAGGTTTGAGTTAGATATTTGTGAATAAAAGTTTGCAACCATTGAAACGAATAATCTTACTTGATCATAATCCTCTGCATCTTCACATAGATAGTTTGAGATACCTGGACATTCTGTTGATGGACAGAATGATCCTACTTGTTTGTCGTCTATAAAAATGCAGACCCCCCCATAATATGCTGCCAGTAGGTGTCTTGCGTCTGCTGGGTTGTATGCAGGATACATTGTTACTCTTAACTCTTCTAAATATTTTGAACCGAGTCTGATATTTGTTTCTGGATCATAGATATCGTTTGGGTTAAAGTCTAGGTTAATTTTATCTGCCATATCTATTGCGGTGTCTGTTGTTATCTGCATTAATCCTTTTGTTTCGCCAAGTGGAGAAAAGTCTTGTACCTCGTTTGGATCGTTGTTAGAGCCTGCTGCAATGATTGCCATGATTAAGTTAGGGTCTAGATTGTAAAAGTTTGACCATGTTTTTACACTATAAGGCTCTGCTGCATAGTATAAGTTATAGATATCTGCTAACATTTCTTCGTTACTGTGATATGTTTTTGCTGTGTGTGTTGTTGTTTCATAGGGTGTATCTGATTCGATTACTTTTATTGTTGTCTCTTCTTCGACTTGATAATCATATCTTGCTTTTATGTAAAAGTATCTTGTAGCGATTGGTGTGTTTCCTAATAGTTCTTGGTAATCTATTATGTTTAGTCTACAACTATAAGTTACAAAGTCTTCTATGTCTTCGTAAAGATGTGTGTTTCTTGAAGTATCTAAATAATATGTGTTGTAGCCGTCAAACTCTTCTGTGCATTCTTCTGCTAGGCATGAATCTACATAACCTGCATCTTCACAATCTCTGTATGTTTTTGTGTTATATGTTCTATGAGAATCCACACATTGTTCTTGTGTGTATGGTTGAATGTTTGTGTCTGTGCATGTTTCTAGGTCAAACTCCATTGATGCTGGGATTATGAAAATTATTTCGTGTATTTTATTTAGTTTTCCATCCCATAATGTGTTTGCGTCCAAAGTTACACCCAATCTTGGTTTTATTTCATAATCAGGAGAGATACCAATAACTGCTGCTTCTGGTCCGATGCCTAATCTTACTGGACCGTTTGTGTATCTTGCTACCGGGTTTTTATCTGTGATTTGATATTTTGAAAGGATATCTGTTCCATCTCTTAGTGCTGCGTTATAACTTTCTCTGTCTGTGAAATATCTCTTTAGATAACCAATTGTTTCGAAATTGAATGAAGCTGCAACTGTGACTTTGTTTCCTCCAACTGGGAATTTGTACTCGTCAAATGAACAATCTATTTCTTCTTCTCCTAGATCAAATATTTCAAACGTTTTATCTGGGTAAATGTAACCTTGTAATTCTTCACTTTTAGTTGGGTAACAACTTACATCTACGTTAATTACATCTTCTAATGTTTTTGCCTGTAGTAAAGCAAAGATTGTTATTGGTTCGTCTTGGTAGAACTCTTTTTTTGATGGAGTTATCTCTTCTAGGTATACTCCTATTTTTTCTTGTTCGTTTTCATCGACTTGTCCGATGTAGTAGCTAGAAGTTATTTGCTTCTGACGGAGTTTCCATACATCACCAATTCTTCTGTATGTGCCTGCAATTGCTGCACCTGTTTCAGTAAATCCATCCATTGCTTTATCCCATATAACTCCTGCTGCTTTTAGTCTTGAATAATCTGCCATATCTAAGTCCATGTTTGAATATCCTGCGACGCTTCCTAAAGCGTAGGAGAGGAATACAAATATCCAGAATAATGTAACACCAATTCTTAAAGCTTTTACTAAGAATAGTTCACAATCCCTTCCCCTGAATAATAATCCATAGTAGAAATATGTTAAGACTACGAAACTGTTTGCAATGTATAATCTTACAAAGTCTAGTGAAGCTATATAACTACTTTTTGAGATGATAAATGGGATTCCTAATTCTAACATGGCGCAGAACATTAGTGCACGGTATGTGCCGCCGTGTCTTTCTGATCTGTCGAAAATAAATAACGTTGCAATTACAATTACAATTATATTCCATCTTAGTCTGTCGTAGAATGATGGTGCGCCAAAGATCATAATTAAATGATATACAGCTGCTAAGAGTAAGAATAGAACAATGCTCGAGTTTGTTAGTTGACCAGGATGTTGGTCTTCTGGTTTTCCTTTAAGTAAATTCCAACCAAATGTAAGGGGGAGGGCAAGTCCTCTTGTTATTGGGTGGTGAGTTATGTGTTTTCCAAAGCCTTTTGCCCTTTGCCACATTAGTTTTCCTATAATCTTTTTTCTTTCTAACTCATCCATTCCTGTAGTTCGTCTGTATCTGTTTAATTCAGTAGAAAGTCTTGAGATCTCTGCTTTGTTTTCTGTATGTTCTGTTCTCCACTCGTTGCCCCTCTCTACATTTTGGGTCCAACCTGTTCTCCAGCCACCCTTAACCCAATCTTTAATGCCAGTCCTAGCAGAAACACCCATGTCTTTGATTTCTCTACCAATTGGCCTAGCTTTGTTATAGGTCCAACGTGCTGCTCCCTTTGTTCTTGACCAGATACTCATATTTACCTCTTTTTAGCCTACTATCTAGCTTGATCTAATTTCTGGAAGAGCTAATATATAAGTTTTGCTTTAAAAGTATATATAAAAGAAGAAAATAAAACAGTTATTTAATCTCAACTGTCATCTTGATTACATCTAGTGTGGTTTGGTCTGGTTCAATCTTTATTGCGTTTGAACCATCCTCAACATAATCTGTGATTTCTCTGACATAGTCTTCTCCGTATGTGTCAATGTACAGTTTATGTCCGTTTACATATACGTGTGCTGCTTTTTTTGTTGAGTCATCAAGGAATTCTAAAGTGAGTACTATTTCATACCCTGGTTTTACTTCCATAACTTCATCGTAGATATCTTCAGACTCACTTGGACACTCATCTGAGTAGCTTCTTGAGTTACTTGAGTATTCAGTAGGACAGTCATCACATTCTTCTGGGTTTAATGCAGATTCACAAACATTTTCTAAGCCGTAGACAGGAACTTCGTCACACCAGAAGTTATTTTCATCTTCGTCAAAGCAACAATCCTTGTCATAGTATTTACTGCAATCAGTTGGACAGGAGTTATCATGATCATCTCCGCATTCTTCTTCACATTCTTCTGGAGCATAACCATTTTCATCTTCATAGCCTGATGAACATCTTTCACATTTTTCTTCATTAGTTATTGAAGCACATCTGTCGTCTTCATCATCTGGTTCTATGTCACACCAGTAGTTACCTCTTCCTTCAAAGCAACAGTCAATATCTAGATCTTCATCACAACCAACTGGACAATGATCATCTACATCTCCGCACTTTCTTTCTGTTAAGAATCTTTCGTGTTTATATTCTTCGCTCATAAAGAATAATGTGTCTGGTAGGTCGAAGTAGTATACTGGATATGTTTGTGATTTAAGTTCTGTGTGCACCATTATCTGATAGATTTGATATGCACCTTTTTCTGCTTTAAAGATAACTGTATTATCTCCTGCAGTTATTGTTGAAGGTGAGAATTCTACCATGTTTATTTGTGAACAGTCTGGAATTGATGAAAAAATCATCTCATTGTTTATGTAAACTTTTAGTGAGCCAGCTGTTCTTGGGTTACAATCTGGGAAGAATTTAATGTAGGATCTTTCTAGATTGAATTTTTCTGTGTCTGTTACTGTGAATGTGTTTCTAGATAACTGTTCTGATACGTCTGTTATGTCTGCTGTTACCATTATGTTTTCTAGTTCATATTCATTTGTTGTCCAGAATTTCCAACCTACTTCTCCAACTTCAAATGTTATTTTGTTTTCAACTTTGATATCTCTTTTTGATAGATCGATTGGATCCATGAGTCCAGATGGTGTTCCGTCATATATTATTTCGTTGTTCATGTATATTCTTAATCTTCCTTGACCTTTATTTATGTTGAATGATAGTAGAATGTTATCTGTATTGTCTAGATCGTCTATATAGAATGTGATATTTCTGGATAATTTATCAAAGATTCCGTTTTTTACGTATAATGATTCTTCTGACAGTAATGTTGAGGCTGAGGTTGATGTGTATAAGCTGACAGTCGATAGTGGATGTTCATAGCTAGAGAATCTTAGATAGTCTATTCTTCCAGGTGTTTCTTCAAGTACTGTTTCGTTATATATCATATCTCCTGACGTAGAGGTAGTTCCAGATGATCCGCCTAATCCAACATAATCTCCGTCTCCTAGAAGGCTATCCCTAACATCTGCTGGAAGGAATAATACATATAGAATAATCATACCTGCGATTAATGCAACTAATGTTGCAGCAGCACTTGCTGTTTGAGCTTTTTTCATGAATATCACCTGTTTTTTGGACTTATGAGTAAGTATATTGAGTTTTGGGGTGTATTTATATATAAGGTTTTCTGTTGAAGGGTTAGTTTGGGTGGTTGTTATCCAACAATCCCATAAATACTTCCATCAACTGTTTGGTGTCTTTTTATTGGAGTTCTACCAATTATTTGTAAATCCATCTCAACTGGAAGTCCAATATAATTTTCAAGAATTTCACAAGGAACTATTATGTCGGTTTCTTCATCAGGGCTTAAAGCAATATTTAAGCCAGATAAAACAGGACAATCACCTCCTTGACTACCAGTTGAACCTATGAAGTATTGCTTAACTTGATTTATGGTAAATGAAGTTATTCCGGTGTTTCTAATTGTCATAACAATATTATTTGAATTTATTTTACGGTAATCGCATTGTAGAGGAGAATCAAATGAACAAGTTTCTATATCTGGTTGTTCAACTATACCTATAACTTCTGTTTCTGTAGCGAAGTTTCTTATGCAATTTCCATCTAAACAGCCATGTTCACACTCAATCCAATCAAAACCAAATCCGCCACAAATCCCTTCAACTAAAACATTGGGATTATTTACGTCACAATGATCTTCTATTTCTGTTGGGTTATCTGTTTCTGTTCCAACTGTTGTTGTTGACTGAGTATAAATTCCTCCTTCTAAATTGTTTGCATCAGGATCATCACATCCTTGAACATCTATGCACCTACCTTCACCAACTTCACAAGCATAATTACAATCAAGATGTAAAATATCAAGTAAACCATCATCTGTGCATGAATATTCAATTAAATCAATAGTATCTCCATCACCGTCTGGGTCATAACAATAATCTTCATAATCCATTCCAGCGATTGTTGTAGTCGATTGAGTGTATCTGCCGTCTTCAGCACGAGTATGGTCTGGGTCGTAACAAACTACTTCTCCTGCCATAGGTATTCCTTCTAGAGAGATGTCTTTCAATTCAACATCTGTGTAAAAAGCTCCAACCATTTCCCAATCAAAAGAGATCCAGCCCAGTTCAAAGTCTTCTAAATTCTTATTTTCTCCATATTCACTATTCCAGAAATCAAGAGCATTATTTGCCATTTCTTTTATGTCAAGATCATAGTTTTTCCAAACCCCTTCTTCTAGAAGAGGAAATTCTCCATTCATGGGTGGATGATATATCAAAACGCCAAGTGGATCGCCTAAAAAATATTCATCTGTAGGAGAAGTACATTCTTTATTTCCACTGATGTCACCTTCCCACCAATGTTTTTCACATGGTGATATCAACATATAAAAGTCAACATTAGGATCATTATCATCATCAAAATCAGTGTTTTTACTTCTCAACATAAAAACAATAAGAAATGTATTGTATCTTTGAACAGAAGAAGGATCATCATCTTCTGTACAATCCTGCGTAGGCATTACTACACTAAAATCATTTAATTTGACATCAACATTAAAATTTAATTCTTCATAATCTTCAAAATCAATTAATAAATCAGGAGATCTTACTCCATAAATGATCCAATCTAACCAAGGAGTGAATGGATTATCAGCTTCACATCCTTGGTTTTCTTCAAAATAACTATTAAGTTCTAGTCTCACTCTTCCATCTTTATATGAAGTAAGTTTTTTATGTCCGTCGGTTGATTCATAGACTATGTTTGGATTTTCTGATTTAGGATTAGGAAGGTTTTTGCAGAAATGAGTATTTACAGCTACTTCTGTGATTCTCCAAAATGGATCTTGGCCAGTGACAGGCATTTCACATTCTTCGTAGTCATAAAGATTACCATCTTCAAATTCAGTAAATCCTAATTCAAAGTCTAAATCTTGAAGGAGTTCTATTGGTTCAGTTTCCTGACTTTGTCTATGATCTCTTTGAACATCAACAGATGCCTTATTCTCAAATACACTCCTTGCCTCTCCAGCTAAATCAGAATTATTTGATATTGATCCAGTTAAAGCAACAATTGCGACAATACCTACAATGATCAGAATATATATTGAATACTTGTCTAATTTCATTGAAAACCTCTTCTATTATATTCTATCGATATAGGACTATTAAAAGTTTTCGTAATATTTAAATAAGACAACACTTAAAATATGAGTAGGTGATACTTATGAAAGATATTCTTAAGAAATGGTGGTTTTGGGTTATTGTTGTGGTTGTTTTAGCAGTTATTGTTTTAGGGGTTCTTTATTTAGTAGAGAAAAATAGACTTGAGAGAATGCAAGAGACAATACAAACAGAAGGTCCAGAGATTCTTGAATTATTTAGTGAAGGAAAAGTAGATGAAGGAATGAGTCAGTGTGAAGAAATAGTTGGAAGGGGATTTTGTTATGCTTTGCTTTATTCTCATAAAATGAAAAATAATGAGACGGTTACAGAAGAGTTATGTAGTAATATTGAGTTTGATATGGAATTATCCTTTTTTCACAAAGATGAAGAAAGGAGGGCAAAGGGATCTTTAATGCATGTACAAGAAGATTGCATGGAAAATATAAACGGGTGAGTGAAATGAAACTTAAAGACTTTTTTAAATTGAATTGGCCCATATTTATTGTGTTTTTAGTGTTTAATGTGTTGGCGAATTATAGGAACTTTCTTTTTCATGGGATGGGAGTTGATGCTTTTGGGTTATTAGAGATATTTAATTTCTTTAGTCAGTTTAATTGCCCTGGTTCTGGACCTGGCGTTGAGTTTTGTAAGATGTTATGGGATCCGTTGTTGGGACTTTTAATAACTGTTCTTAACTTAGTGTGGCAGTTTTTCCTGGCTAATGTGGTTGTAATGGTTTATAAGAAGATTAGGAAATAATTTTTCTTTTTTTATTGTTTTTTAGAATAAATCAATAACAGCAACAAGTATTCCAGTTATTATTTTTATTATTACAATCAGAGAATTCAACTAATTCATTCATTCCGCCAACTGATTTTTTGAATGTGCTTTGTTTAGCACCAACAAAGACGTATGCTTCTCTACCACAGATATTGTAATTAGGTGAGTTGTTTTTTATTAGTGCTCTGTAAGGAGGAGTTTTAATGAATTCGTCATAAGGTGTTTCAGAGCCGCCTTCATCAATATAAGTATGTACTTCAAACAGTGTGTTGCTTGAGTGGCATATAGAATTTGAGTAACCTGCATCTGTACATGCTTGTTCACATGTTCTATCTGAAGAAGGTATTTGTTCTGTGCAACCAACTAACAATAATGTTGATAGTATTAGTAATGCAATAATTTGTTTCATAGAATATTGATTAGTTAGATAATATTTAAACGTTTTGATGACTTCGAATGGTATATTGAATCGAAACATTTATATAGTTCAACTGTTTAACTGTTAAACGGGGTGAGTTTTATGAGTGATATTGAGTTAGTTAAAATGTCTACAAAAGGACAGTTAGTTGTTCCGCAAGACATTAGGGAAGAGTTGGATTTTCAGCCATCGGATAGATTTGTGCCCATGGCCCTGAATGAGGGAGTTTTTTTCAAGAAAGTGGAAATACCAGACCCGAAAAAGGAGTTTGCTGCTTTGAGTAAACAGTTAGGAAAGAAATTTAGGAAAGAAAAAGTCAGTAAAAAAGATGTAAAAGAGGCAGTTAAATGGGCAAGAAAAAGATAGTCTCTCCTAGAGAATTTTTAGAAAAACATATATAAAGAAGACTAAATACTATTTCTTACTATGAAAGTAATCCATAAAGACATCAAGAAAGGTGTTGTTAAGGTTGGAGTGAAGAACTTAGATGATTTGTGGTATTTGAGCCATATCATTGATGAGAATGATTTAGTTAGAGGTAAGACTCATAGAAAAATAAAGGTTGGAGATAGTGCAAAGGGTGGGAAGACTATAACTAAGACTATCACTTTGACTATCAGAGTTGAGAAGGTTGAGTTTCATAAGTATTCTAATATTCTAAGAGTTAGTGGGAAGATTGAGGAAGGGACAGATGATATTGCAAAAGGAAGTTATCATACAATCAATGTTGAGCCTTCTGTAATTATTACAATTATTAAACAGAGATGGTTAAAGTATCAGTTAGATAAATTAAAGGAAGCAGTAAAAGAGAAAGCTATGAAAATATTAATCTGTGTTTTGGATAGGGAGGAAGCATGTTTTGCACAGATGAAAAGATATGGTTATGAGATGATGGGAGAAATAAAAGGGGATGTGCAGAAAAAGGATGATCTAGAGAAAAAGAAAAAGCCAAGTTTTTATGCTGAGATTATTAAGCAAATCAAAGATTACGACGAGAGAATGAAGTTAAATACAATTGTTATTGCGAGTGCTTCATTTTGGAAAGAATATTTAGCAAAGGAGTTGAAAGAGGATAAGATTAAAAAGAAAATTATTTTTGCAACTTGTAGTTCATCTGGAAAGAATGGAATTGAAGAGGTTTTGAAAAGACCTGAGATAATTTCTGCGATTAAAGATGATATGATAATTAAAGAAGTTAATTTAGTGGAAGATTTGTTTAAAGAGATTTCTACTAATGAGAAAGCAGCTTATGGAATTAAAGAGGTGGCTAAAGCAACTGAGTTGGGAGCTGTGAAAGAGTTATTAGTTACTGATTTTTTAATCCAAAAAACAAGAGAGGATGGAAGTTATTACAAATTGGATAAAATAATGAAAACTGTTGATGATATGAAAGGAAAGGTTCATATAATTAGTTCTGAGCATGAAGGTGGACAGAGATTGAATGGGTTAGGTGGAATAGGGGCGGTTCTTAGATACTGCATTTGAGTCAAAATAAGGAAATATTTATATAATTCTTATTCTGAACACATATTATGAAACTATTGAATGCAAAGAATAGAAAGATTCTCAAGTATTTAGATGAAGATGCTAGAATGAGTAATACTCAAATTGCTAAAAAATTGAGAATAAATAAGAATGTTGTTAATTACAATATTAAAAAGTTAGAGGATGGAGGATTGATTAAAGGTTATGATTTAATGGTTGATAATTCTAGTTTGGGTTTTGTTATGTTTAGAGTTTATATTGATTTTTATGAAAGAGATATTAAAGTTGATGATGAATTTATTGAGTATTTGATTAAGTGTGATAATGCTGGCAGTGTTGCAAGAGTTGTTGGGGAATGGGATGTTGTTGTTTCTTTTTATGTAAAAAATGCTTCTGATTTTAGAAAGGTTTGGTTTGATATTTTGAAAAAGTTTAGAGAGCATATTAAAGATTACCAAGTAAATTTAGTTGATGAAAAAGTGTTTTTTAGAAGATCATATTTATTAAAAGAGAAGAAGAATTTAAGTGATATAAGATGGGAGATAGGAAATGGTAGAGGACAAGAGTTAGATAAATTAGACATGGATATACTTAAGATGTTAGTAAAAGATGCGAGAGTGCAGGTAAAAGATATTGCTTTAAAGACAAAAAAAAGTAGTATGGCAATTATTTATCGGATAAAACAGTTAGTTAAGAAAAAAGTGATTAAGGGGTATAGGGCGTTTATTGATTTTGAGAAATTAGGTTATCAACGTTACAATATTAAATTTCATTTAGATGATATAAATATATTTGATAAGCTAGTCAATTTTTGTAATATGCAACCAAATATTGTTAAGGTTGATAAATCGATTGGTACGTTTGATTTTGAGTTCGATATGGAGATAAAAGATTTTGAAGAGTTCTCTGAAATTATAGACAAAATAAAAATTCAGTTTCCTGGCGTAATTAGAGATTACAAGTATTTAAGATTCTTGAGATATTATAAAAGAAATCATTTGCCCTTATAATCAGTATATTTTTAGGTCAAAATATAATATTTGTGCTATTATTTCTTATTTTGAATTAAAAAGATGTAAAAAATCTTTTATAGGATGGCTGATTAATAGAGTCTAACAGTTAGAATTTTGTAAAAATTTAGGAGGTTAATTATGTTAGATGTAGATATAGGACTAGGAGATTATGGAAGTAGGTATAGTTGGGATGTGCCAAAGATAGAAGCATTGAATTATATCTGGTTAGTTGCTCCAGATAGAAGTAGGTGGGAAGTTGGAGATGATAGAGTTAAAGTTTCTAAAGCGTTGTTAGATAGGTATTTGAGAAAAGAAGAAGAAACTATGAGTGTTAGAGACGAGGGTGTGATTAAAGAAGCAATTAGACTTGTTGAGCTTGGATTCAAACGTAATGAAATATATGTAAGTATAAATTCACAAGGTTATCCAGAAGAAGTTATTTTTGGTTATACTAGAAAAGAACTTTTACAATTGTATAATGCGTTTAGTGGAAAAGAAAAGATAGAAAGATGGAAATTATTTGGTAATTCTGCAAGATTATTATCTGGTTCTCCAAGATATGTTGAGTCATTTGAAGAAGATTATGCACCTTATGCTATTGCTAATTCTCCAAGTAGTCTAAAAGAGTTAATTGAGTGTGCTGGGTTGGGTGGAGTTAGTTGTGAATCTTTGTTAGAGATTGTTGGTATGCTTTATGAAAGAAGTAGAGTTAGAATGGATATTGAAAGTGAAGAACAGATGGAATTATTGAGAAGAATAAAGATAGGTGAGTTAGAAGAGGAGGTAGAGAGAATAAGATCGATGGGCTGGGGAGATCTTGCGTTAAGTTCTGAGTTAGAAGATTTGGGTTTTGTAGCGATGTTAGCTACGTTAGGAGATGATTTGGAAGGAAAAGAACTTTGTTATGTTAGTAATAAATATGTTCATGTAACTGTTCCAAATTATGAAGAGATGGATAGGATATTAATTTTTGGAGAGGATGTTATTGGTGATGTTTTATCTGTAGATTATTGGGCAGATGGTGCAAAGAATGCGTTGGAATGTGTTGAAACTATTTTAACAAAGAAAGTTGAGAGAGTTTCAAGAGAGAATGAAAGATATGTACCAAAAAGAACTTTAAAAAGTCCAATTGTAATCGAGTATTCTAGACCAAAAATAATTGAAAGGATGTATGGAATTTTTAAAGCTATTCCGGAGAGTAGGTATTCACAGATTGTAGAATGTTTGGGAAGAGTTATTGTTGAAGAGGAAAAATCAGATGAAATATTTAATCCATACAGAGTTTTAGAAAAGGTTGAAGCAAAGCTTTCTGATAGACGAGGAATTAATGGTAGTAGGAGGCTATAAAATGCAAGTAGTTCAGATTGGAGAACAGGAAGATAATTCAGCAGAATTTAGGATTGACGAAGTTTTGTATAAGGTAAATGATATTACTACAGATCTAATTGGTTATGGAGGACAGGCTACTATTTACAAAGCTGTTAGTGAAAGTGGAGAAGTTGTTGCAATAAAAGAAATTTCACAATCGTCTAGGGCACATTTACTTGCAAATAATGATCTTAAAAAAGGTGTTGAAAAACAGGTTAAAACTCTAGAAGAGTTAACATTAAGAGAGACAACAAGGTTTCCCAGGCATGTTTCTCATGGACAGAATTTAGCTCAAGGTAATATGGGAAACTTTTGTATTGTTATGGAATATATTGATGGAATGACGTTTGATGAACTCCAAGGAAGAAAAGTAAAGAAAAATGAGTTAGAGGAATTATTGAAAGGGGGTTTAAATGTATTAGAGGAGTTGCATGATTTAGGTGCTGTTCATAGAGATGTTTCTCCTAAAAATATTTTATTGAGAAGGAATGGTAGCGAAATTAAAGAAGAAGATGTTGCAGGAATTGATTTAGGTTGTGTTGGTAGTTTATTGAGTGGAACAGTTACGGTTGGAAGTGGTTTGACTCCAGGGTATGCTGCTCCTGAAGTTTTTGATATGAAGTATGAACCTGCGTCAGATATTTTTAGTCTTGGTAGGGTGTTGTATGGAGTAATAACAGGCAAGAATATGACTTCTGTAAGTAGATTACATAGAGGAGATTTCGCAGAGATAAGGGAGTTTTATGGAGATTTAATGGCAGATGTTTTAGAAAAGATGTGTGTTCATGAGTTAGGGGAAAGATATTCTTCTGTTGACGAGATTTTTAGTGATTTATATGACAGAGAGGTAAAAAATAAGGTTAGAGAAAAGGTTGTTGAAAAGAAAAGAGTAGGAAAGAAAAGTTTTTTGGATAATGTGAGAGAATATTTTAGCAGAGAAAATTTAACTAAAATGTTTAGACTTTCTGATCAGGTTGGTAGGTTATATACTGTAGTTAGAGAGAAGAATAATGGGTTAATGAGAGTTGAGAATAGATCTGGGGAGTTATTGTATGGGACAGATAGGTTTGATGTAAATGGGTTTGTGATGAATGGTTTAGATACAAGAGTTGTTGGAGTTGATGGAAATATAATTGAGTCTGGTATGAAACATAGAGGATTTTATGACACATTAATTTTAGATGGAAGAAGACATGTTATTGTGAGTTCTGATAATGGTTATATTGCAGTAGATGAAAATGGAACTGTTTTTGGAAAAGAAGTTAATGAAATTATGTTATTAGATGTTGATGGTAAGAAATCAGAAGAAAGAGATATGGATAAAATTGAAAGAGTTGTTTATAGATTAGAAAATATGGATTGGTTGCCAGTTTATGGAACAGAGAGTTGTTTTTATTTGATGAATAAAGATGGAAGAATGTTTGGTGGTGAATTATTTAGGAGAGTTTTAGGATTAGAGAATATCGGAGGAGAGGATTGTGTTTTTGGAGTTAATGAAAAGTGGGAAGAATCTTATGTTACAAGAGATGGAACAGTCCTTATGAAGAGTGCGAGGATTAACGGAGAGGTAACTGTTAATAAAGAGAGATGGTTTTATGTTAATAATGAAAAAGGATATGGGATTGCTAGAGTTGTTGATAATGAAGTAGTTTATTTTGGAGGAGTTAGTGATTCTGTAAATAGACCTTGGTTGATAATGGAGGGTGAAAAGAGATATGTTGTTGCAAAATATTCTAAAGACCAGATTGAGATGTTTGATGAGGACGGAGAAGAGGTTGGTTGTAAAGATTATAGTTACAAGGGAAAGAAGAATATAGATGGGAAAAGCTGGTTTTTTCTTGCTTCAAAAGATGAAAAAGGGTTAGCTAGAGTTGTAGATGGAGAGTTAAAGTTTTTCGGGGGAAGAGTAAACTTCCAGAATTATGTAGATATCACTAGTATGGAATCAAATATTGATGTTGTTGAAGATGGAGAAGGGATTAGTTATGTTACAGAGAAGATAAATGATGGAGAAATTAACTTACTGAGATTTGTTTCAGAAGACGGGTTGGAGTTTGTTTTAGAATTAGATGAGGGAAAGAGAACATTTCCGGAAGTAATTATTCATACTGTTGAGAGGAAAGAGTTTAATGGAGAGACATATTTAGGAGTAAATCTTGCATCAGGGAAAAGGAGTTATCAAGGACGGAGGGTTTATCAAAGAGATTCAAAACTTGGAAAGAGATTGGAGCAGAAGAAAGCATGTTTTGTTGAAGGTGTTGATGAAACCTACTCTGTGATTCATAATGAAGGGTATGCAGAAATTTTAGGAAGAGAAGGAGAACATAGGTTTGAAGGAAGACAGTTAGGAAAATTCTCTTGGTATAGTTCAGAAGGTGGTTTAGAGGTAATGTGTTTTCATCATGACGGAAGTGATGGAATGAATGGAAATGTTCTTTATGGAAAAGATGGAGGATCACTTTATGGAACAAGTAATCAAGACCAGGATTTGAGGTTTGGTGTTGGTGAAGAAGTAACTCTTGTTGGAGATAAAGTACTTAGACAGTTTACAGAGATATTAGAAGAGGATGAGATTGCTGGTGTTAAAAGATATGGGCAAGTTCAGTTAAGAGATCAGAAAGGTAGAGAATTTTTTGGTGTTAAAGGAGAGATATATTCTGTTGATATAATAGATGAAGGAAAGATTAGAGTTGAATATAGAGTTGCATCTAGTCCTGCAAGACAAAAACAAGAGATAAGGGTGTGTTAAATGGATGGTATGGAAATAGAGTTGAGAAGAAATATCACAGATTATTTAGAAGTTTTAGATAAAGTTAGGACTGCAGGAGTTTATGGAGAGTTTGAGGAAAAGTTGTTAGATGAGATTTATACAAGATCTGGTTGTAGAGAGGAAGATATAAACGCGTTGGAAAGAGAGGTAAGAAATTATGATCTTCCTAAACCAGAAGCTGTTGGTGTGTTAGCTGGTTCAGGTATTATTCTCACTTCTATGTGGGCTGCTGGAGCCCATAGTTATTTAGCTGGATTGAGTTTTGGTTGGGGAGTTACAGCAATGGGAGGTGCTGCAATAGGTGCTATAATTGCATCTTATATTTTAACATTTGGAGTTGTTATTGTTGAAGATTTTATCGGGGCAGGATGGTATAAGAAAAATAACCAGTATGAAAAAAAGAAAGGACAGAGGGAGAGTTTGAGAAAACAGTTTAGATCTGGTGGAATTTATGATATTGTGAAAGAATATGGAGAATTCAATTATCATAAGATTTATGAGACAGTCATAGGTGGAGTAAAATGAATGAGTTAGATGGGAGAAAAGAAACTGTAGCTAGAATAGCTGAGGTACAGAACTCAGTTATAGATGATTTTGTTAGAGACACTGATGAGTTTAAAGATTATTCTGCACATTTAGATCAAATGGCGGAAAGAGGAGTAAAGAGACATGATTATATGAATGTGTTTTTAGATTATTGTTTTGAGAAAGCAGATTTTCAGGTACCGGAGAGTAGAAAAACGCTTGTAGATAAATATATTCGTTTTGTTGAAGCAGATGATGCTGATGGAGCATTTTGTGTTGCCGGATCCATAGGAGTTATTGGAGGAATTGTTAGCTCGATTGGATGTGCATATTATGTTGCTGTAGGAACAATGAATGGAGATATTATTGATAAAATAGCTTCTACTATTGGAGTCTTTTTTGTAGGGGGTTTTGTTGGAACAGCTGCAGCAGCTGCTTTGGTTCTTTCTGTAGGATCTGCGACTTACATATTGGCTGAATATATAAAGAAAGCTAAGTCAAATTCTTATGATAGAAAGAATAACGCAATTGTTGAGGCAAAGGACGTGATAAAAGGGTTATATAAACAGAGAAGAATCAAAGAGATCAGTGAGATTGTTGGTGGGATTAATTATGGTGAGATTGAGAACCGAGTGTTGGAGTATGCTGATTAATTGTTAATTCTGGCGTTATTTGATTTATGTGCTTAGATCTACGTATTCTACTTGGTAAATTTTATAAAGGACTGGTTTGTTCATAATTACTATTTATAAATATGAATTCAATGAGGGATAAATATGGTTAATGATGCTGATGTTGTAGTTCAATTGAAAGAACATGAAGAAGGCCTATTTAAAAAGGTCGAAGATTATAAGGATAAATCAGGGGAAGAGAGAGACAAGATAGTCAGAAATGCTGATAATAAGGTCAAAAAGGAAGATGAGAAACTACAGAAAGAGAGAGAAAGAGAGCTAAATAAGACAAAAGACAAGGCAAAACAGGATGCCAAAAAGATAGTTAATGATTATGAGAAGAGAAAGAAGAAGATCGATGGATTATACAGAAGCAATTCAAAGAAAGCTGTTAATAAAGTGGTTACAGCGTTGTTCGAGAAAAAGTGATAAAGAATGTTTGGAAAGTTATTGAGGCCAGCGAGTATGTATAGGTGTAGACCAGCAAGAATGTATCATGCAAAGGTCATTTTATCTAAGAATAAGGTTACAAAACTTACTGAAAGTCTTCTAGAGGATGGTTTTTGTCAGCTAAAAGAGACTGAAACCAAAGAGATAGAAGTTATGTTTAATCAAGAGATGATTAAGGACTTTAATGGGGTTTTATCAAGATATAATTTTGTTTTTGATAGCTTAGAGAAATATAAGAAAGTCGTTCAACCAGAGAGTTTAGTTAAGTCATTGTTTTTACCAAAAGCTCCTGTTAAACATAAGGTAGATATTAGAAGTAATGAGAAGATAATTAAGGAAGTTGAAAAAAAGTTAGAGCTAATTGAGCCAGAGGTTAGAGAACAGCTAGATAGATTAGCAAGAGATGAAGAGAGAATAAATAAAAATAAAGCATTTATTTCAAATTTAAGAATTCTTCCTGAGATAAAAACAGATATTTATAATGATACAGACAATATAAAGATATTAACAGGTATTAGTAATACGTTAAGTTTTGAAAAAGTTGAATCAAAAGTTAAGAAACTTGCAGTGATTGTTAAATCTAAGATTGATAAAGCAAGAAGTTTTATTGCTGTGTTTGCAAGTCCTGAAAAGATTATTGAAATAGAAAAAGTTCTTCATGAAGTTGGTTTTGATGATATTGTTTTTCCTTACGAAGGGAAATCTCCAAAAGTTATTATTAAGGATTTAGAAGAAGAGAATAATAGGTTAGTAAAAGAGATAAAGAAAATAAAACAAGATATTTCAAAACTACACCAAACACATACAAAAGAGTTAACAATCTTAAAGGAACAGCTAGAGGTTGTTGAAAAAAGGATTGAGGCCTTGAGAAATTTCAAGGCGACAAGTTCATTTTCTATAATTGAAGCATGGGTTCCTGCTAGGAATTTAAGGAGATTTAGTAAATTAGTAGAGAGAACAAGTAAGAGATGTTATATGGAAATAAGAGAGAGGTGTGATGCACCTACAATGTACAATAATCCGTCATGGTTTAAACCGTTTGAGATAATAACATCATTATATTCTCCACCAAAGTATAAGAAGTTTGATCCTACAATTTTATTAGCATTTACATTCACAATATTCTTTGGTTTAATGCTTACAGATTTTGTGTACGGAGTAATTATGGCAGTTTTGGCGTTCTTTGTTTACAGAGGAATGGGCAGATATGATAAGACTGCAAAAAGCTTTAGTATGTTATTGATATATTTCGGTATCTCGGCAGCGATATGGGGAATAATATTTGGAAGTTATTTTGGAGATATTATACAGAGGACTGTTTTTGCTGATCAGGTTGCAGCAGGAATGAAAGTTATGTTACCTTTGCAAGTTATTGACCCTATGACTGATATAATGATAGGTTTAGGACTAGCGATTACTATAGGGGCCCTACATTTATTTATTGGTTTAGCAGTAGGTTTTGTAGAAAATATGAGAGAGAAAGATTACATTAACGCATTTATGAATCAAGGAGTATGGATTGTTTTCATGGTTGGTTGTTGTACCATTCTAGGGAGTTTTACAAGTTTAGAGTTTCCTTTTTTAATTGTTGGTTTAGTAATTATTGGGATAAGTGTTGTTATGCAAGTGTTGCTTAATTTTGTTGCAATGGGTCCGGTTTTAGCAGTATTATCTATTTTTGGATTCAGTGGATTTTTTGGAGACTTATTTTCATATGCAAGATTGATTGCGTTAGCTTTAGGTACAAGTGGTATTGCACTTGGAGTTAATTTCATGTGTTTGTTACTTTGGGAGATGTTTTCCGGAAAGAGTTTATGGATAACATTATTAATTATGATACCAATACTTATTATATTTGTGTTGGGTCATGTATTCAATGTCCTAATGAATGGATTAGGAGCTTTTGTTCATACAACGAGACTGCACTTTTTAGAGCATTTCAGTAAATATTACGAAGGAGATGGAAAAGAGTACACCCCTTTCTATGCTGAAAGAAAAAAGACGGTCTTGATGAGGTGAAGATCAAATAGTAAATTGTCGAGGTGAAGACAAATGGCAATAAGTTTAGGAACAGGATTGGCAGTGGCAGGAGCTGCTTTAGCCTTAGGTATTGCAGGAGTAAGCAGTGCTATGGGTTTGAAGGCAGCAGGTATCTCTGCAGCTGCAGCAGTTGCAGAAAAGAAGGAGCACTTTAAGAATGGATTAATCCTTCAAGCTTTGCCGCAAACACAGACCATTTATGGTTTTATTACTGCAATTTTAATTGTAGTTGGGGCTGGTTTGTTAGGTGGAGATAAAACATTAACAACTTTTGAAGGGTTGTGTGCTTTAGGAGCTGGAGCTGTGGTAGCTATAACAGGTATATCCGCTGTTGCTCAGGGTATGGTTGCATCCGCAGGTGTAACTTCATGTACAAAGAATAGCGATGCGTTTGTTCCAAGTTTGCTTTTTTCAGGACAGTGTGAAACACCGGCTATTTTCGGGTTTATCATTGCGCTGATAATATTGCTAGTAGGTTTAGCATAATTTGTATATAATGCCGAACTAAAGTCGACATTATAAAACATTGACTGATTGTAAAAAGCAATCAGTCAAGTATTCCTTTTTTGGAATATTTTATGTTATCCTAACTTGGACAAAGGAGAAAGGTGAACACAATGCAAGTGTTTGGAAATTTGGAATCATTGAAAAAGGAGATCTCATCAGTCATGGATGGCAAGATGGGAGAGATCAAGGAGGAGTTAGACTCCTATAAAGGAGAGGTATCTCTAGATACAAAGAAAAAGATAGATTTGTTGAGAGAGAAACATAAAACAACTCTTGATCAAGATTTGAAGAAAGGATACTCGCAAATATTGGGAGAGAAAACATTAACTGCAAAGAAGAGTTATGAAGAGAAAAGAGAAGAGTTAATAGACAAAGTATTTGAGGGTGTTTTAAAGAAAGCAAAAGACATTACAAGAACTGCAAAATATATTAATTTTGTGAAGGCTCAAAGACCCGCAGGGAAAAGGGTTAAAGCATTTGGAGACAGTGCGACATTTAAAAAGCATTTTCCAAGATTCTCTGTTGACAATAGTATTGTTGGCGTTAGGTTTGAGGATGGAGAGGTTTCATATGATTTTACAGTTGAAAGAATGTTGAAAGTTAGAAGAGAAGAGTTACGAACATTAGTAAACTCTGAATTGTTTAAAGGGAACTAACATGACAGAAATGGCAGCAATTGTTATAACAGTACTTATGGTGGCTTTAGTAGTTAGCATACTATTATTTGTGGTTATGAGAATGTGGCCAGTCATGAGTTTTATTTACCCTGCAACAAGAATTCAGGCAAGGTCTGAGTTACAAGTAGATGATAAGAAAATAAAATCCCTAATGGATTTTAAGAGTGTTAGTGAGTTTGCGAATGCCTTAATGACAACAGAGTATGCAGATGAGGTACAGAAGCTACAAGATAAAAGTGATACAAAGATGTTGCATTCTGCGTTAGAAAAAGGTTATTTAGGTGCTGTAGAGAATGTACAGAAGTTGAGTCCAGAAAATACTCAAAAGATAATTGATGCATATGTTATGTTTCAAGAGGCAAAATTATTGAAAACTGTGTATAGGTCAAGATTAACTGAAACAGAAGTTGATGAGACGTTGGTATTTCCTGTAGGGCATATTAATTATTCATTATTGAATCATTTATTGAAAACAGAATCTATTGCAGACTTAGGTGTTGTAATGGAAACAACTGTTTATTCAAAGGTTTTTGGAAAGAAGTATGAGAAATTAGAAGAGTTTGAGGTAGAACTTGATAATTTTGTTTTCCATAATTTTCTGAGAGCATTAGATAAGTCAAAGTTTATGGACAAAAAGGTTGTTAAAGATATGTTTAAATTAAAAATGGATGTTCAGAATATGTTGGCACTTATTAGATTCCATGTTAGGGATGTTCCTGTTGAAAAAAGGAAAGGGTTATTGATAAGGAATAAAGGAACAGAGATGGAGAGATTTATTGATCCGATGGTTAAAGCAGAAGATATTAATGAAATATGTAAAATAGGCAATCCATTACCTTACTCACAATTATTAGATGAGTCAAATAAGATTTACAATAACACAGGGTCATTATTACCATTTGAGATTGAGTTGATGAGGTATTTCAAAAATAAAGTTAAAGATATCTCAAAATCATATCCAATGAGTTCAGTAGTTATATTTTCATATTTAATTGAAAAAGAGATTGAGAAAAGAAATTTGTTTGCTATTAGCAAAGGAATTGAAAGAGGAATAAAGTCAGAAGAAATACAGGAGTTGATAATATGATTATATTAGGCAATAGTAATCTTGCAATGGGATTAAGGTTAGCTGGATATAAGAATAGTTATCATGTTAAATCACATGAACATGGAAAGAGTTTGATAGCTGAGTTAGAGAAAGATGAATTTATTATAGCAAATGTTAGTGTGATTGAGACGCTTCCTGAGTTAAAAAAGTTCAAGAATGTTGTTAGCATACCAGATGATGCAAAAGCATTTGATAATATTGATGATCTTAAAGAGATTATTAGAACAGCTGTAGGAATAGATATAGTTATTTAAGGAGGGATTAATTCGCTAAAAAGCGAATTTTAAATTCACTGGAGGCGAATTTAACATGGCAAAATCAAAAAAAACAGATACAAAGGTGAAAGGTAATATGGGAAAGATAGTTAAGATTGCAGGACCAGTTGTGGTCGCGTCAGGAATGAAAGGATCAAAAATGTTTGATGTTGTTAGGGTTGGAAAAGAAAAACTGATTGGTGAAATAATCAAACTCTTTAAGGATACTGCTACTATTCAGGTTTATGAAGAAACTTCGGGTTTAGAACCAGGAGAACCTGTTGTTTCAACAGATCTGCCTCTGTCAGTAGAGTTAGGGCCAGGTTTATTGACTTCCATTTATGATGGTATTGCAAGACCGCTAAGATCTATTGCAGAACAGTCAGGAGACTTTATTGCAAGAGGCATTGATGCGTCTGCTTTAGACCAAGATAAGAAGTATGAGTTTAAGCCCAGTGTAGGAAAAGGAGAAGAGGTAAAAGGCGGACAAGTTCTGGGAGCAGTTAAAGAGACAGGGTTAATTGAACATAGAATTATGGTTCCTGTTGGTGTTGAGGGCGTTGTAAGTAAAATTAATAGAGGTAAATTTACTGTAAGTGATATTGTTGTGGAGATAAAGACAAAGAAAGGTGTAGAAAAGTTAACAATGGTACAGAGATGGCCTGTAAGAAAAGAAAGATTATGTAAAGAAAAAAGAGATCCTAACATTCCGTTAATTTCTGGACAGAGAATTTTTGATACATTCTTTCCGTTAGCAAAAGGAGGGGCTGCAGCTATTCCTGGACCGTTTGGAGCAGGTAAAACAGTTTCACAGCAACAGTTAGCTAAATGGGTTGATGCAGATATTATTGTTTATATTGGATGTGGTGAGAGAGGAAATGAGATGACAGAAGTATTGCAAGAATTTCCTGAGTTAATCGATCCAAAGTCTGGTAAACCACTTATGGAAAGAACTGTAATGATTGCGAATACCTCAAATATGCCGGTTGCGGCAAGAGAGGCTAGCATTTATACTGGAATTACAATTGCAGAATATTTTAGAGATCAGGGATATGATGTTGCTTTAATGGCAGATAGTACTTCAAGATGGGCAGAAGCTATGAGAGAGATTTCATCTAGATTAGCAGAGATGCCAGGAGAAGAAGGATATCCTGCTTATTTAGCGTCTAGATTAGCACAGTTTTATGAAAGAGCTGGAAGAGTTATTACTTTAAATGAAGATAGAGGATCTGTTAGTATAATTGGAGCAGTTAGTCCTCCAGGAGGAGACTTTTCAGAGCCAGTTACACAGAACACATTAAGAATGACAAAGGTTTTCTGGGCGTTGGATGCTCCGTTAGCTTATAGACGACATTTTCCGGCCATTAACTGGTTGACGTCTTATTCGTTATATTCAACAAAATTATCAAAGTTTTTTGATAAGGAGTTAACAGAAGAGTTTAACAAAGATAGAAGATATGCTATGGAATTACTACAAAAGGAAGCAGAACTTAAGGAAGTTGTGCAGTTAGTTGGTCCTGATGCGTTACCTGCTGAAGATAAATTGATTTTAGAGGTAACAAAATCTTTGAGAGAGGATTATCTGCAACAGAATGCTTTCCACGAGGTAGACACTTATTGTTCATTAAAGAAACAAGCAACTATGTTGAGAACAATTCTTGACTTACATGAAAAATGCGTTGATGCTTTGAAAAAAGGGATAGAAGAAAAAAGTTTATCAGGATTAAAAGTAAGAGAAAGGGTTGCGAGAATGAAATATGTTGAAGATCTTTCAAAAGAAGTTGAAGGAATCAAGAAAGACGTTGAAAAGCAGATTAAGGATGCTAGGAGTGAGTAGGTGAATTAAAATGGTTATAAAAGAATACACATCGGTCAAAGAAGTATCGGGTCCGTTAATAATTGTAGAGAATGTTAAAGGAGTTGCTTATGGTGAATTAGTTGAGGTAACTACTTCTCTTAAAGAAGAAAGACTTGGACAGGTTTTAGAGGTTACAGAAGACACAGCTGTTTTGCAGTTGTTTGAAGGAACGTCTGGGATTGATACAAAAAATACAAAGGTTAGATTTGTTGGAGAAACAATGAAGTTAGGAGTAAATGTAGATATGATGGGGAGAGTTTTCAATGGAGTAGGAAAACCAATTGATGGAGGCCCTCAAGTTATTCCTGAAAAAAGAATTGATATCAATGGGGAACCTATTAATCCCTATAGAAGAGATCATCCGGCTGAGTTTATTCAGACAGGTGTTTCAACAATTGACCTTATGAACACACTTGTTAGAGGACAAAAGTTACCAATCTTTTCTGGCAGTGGTTTGCCACATAACCAGTTAGCTGCGCAGATTGCTAAACAAGCCCAGGTTTTGGGTAAGAAAGAAAAGTTCGCAGTTGTGTTTGCAGCAATGGGTATTACAAAAGAAGAGGCACTGTTTTTTAGAAATGAGTTCCAGAAAACAGGGTCGTTAGGAAATGTAGTTATGTTTTTGAATTTGGCAAATGATCCAGCAATTGAAAGGATAATTACACCAAGAATTGCGTTAACAACAGCAGAGTATTTAGCTTATGAGAAAGACATGCATGTTTTAGTTATATTAACAGACTTAACAAACTATTGTGAAGCTCTGAGAGAGATTAGTGCAGCTAGATCAGAAGTTCCAGGAAGAAGAGGATATCCAGGATACATGTATACTGATTTAAGTACAATTTACGAGAGGGCTGGAAGAGTACAAGGAAGAAAAGGATCGTTAACACAGATGCCAATTCTTACTATGCCTGATGATGATATTACCCATCCGATTCCGGATTTAACTGGGTATATCACAGAAGGACAGTTTGTATTGAGTAGAGATCTTCATAGAAAAGGTGTATACCCTCCAGTAAATGTATTACCTTCATTGTCTAGATTAATGAAGAATGGAATTGGTGAAGGAAAAACTCGAGAAGATCACTCAAATGTTTCTGATCAGGTTTACGCAGCTTATGCTAAAGGGATTGAGATGAGAGATTTAGTAGCGGTTGTTGGGAAAGAGTCATTATCTGAGTTAGATAACAAGTATTTAGAGTTTGCAGATCAGTTCGAGGCTTTATTTGTTAAACAAAGTTATGACGAGAACAGAGGAGTAATGCAAACGTTACAGATTGCTTGGGATTTATTAGCAGAAATACCAAGAGTTGAGTTGAAGAGAGTTAAGAGAGAGTTTATCGAGAAATATGGAAATAGAAAATGAGTTCATCTAATCTAAAACCAACACGAATGGAATTATTGTTAGCGAAGAAGAAGTTAAAGCTAGCTAAAAAAGGCCATAAATTGTTGAAACAGAAAAGAGATGTTCTTGTTATGGAATTTTTCCAGATTTTGAAAGAGATCAAAGAGTTGAGAGGGAAATTAGCAGGTAATTTAGGCAAAGCTCAGAATGCACTTGAAAAAGCACAGGCAATCGAAGGGGATGTTGCTATTGAGAGGATTGCAATTGGTTTAGCAACTGAGTCAGAAGTTGTTGTTGATACAAAATCAATTATGGGTGTTGATGTTCCAACTATTAAGGAAGTGAAGTTAGGAGATAATTGGTTGGGTTATTATGAACATTCTGTTGAGTTAGACAGTGCAATTTCTAATTACAAGGTTGTGTTTGATCCTTTTATTAAATTATCTGAGAAACAATTGGTGTTGTTAAGACTAGCAGGAGAGATACAGAAGACAAAAAGAAGAGTTAACTCTCTTGAATACATTACTGTCCCTAAATTAGAGAAGAATATTAAAATCATTGCTTTGAAACTAGAGGAGTTAGAAAGAGAGAATTTCACTAGGTTGAAGAAAATTAAGGCAAAGACTTCTGGAGAGTAAGATGTGGAAGGATAAGGTTGACAAAAAGACCAGATTTTTACAATTAATTTTTATTTCTAGGTATTATGCAGAAATTACAATGATTATTGGAATGTTTCTTATTTTGTTCTTTTTGGTTAAAAAATACATTTAAATTGGATAAAATTTAAAAATAATTGTGTGTTTTTAGTTGTAGATGGGTAAGAAATGCATTATTTGTGAGGGAGAAGCAGTATACTGCATCAAAGACACTAGTGATTATTATTGTGAAAACTGTGCTGTTGACAGTTTTGGAGATATTTCTTATTTGATCAAAGTTGAAGAGCAGGCAAAGCAGCTGAAGAAGTTAATTGAAGAAAGACAACAGGAAGAATAGCAATCTTTTTATACTATTTCTGACAGAATTTAATAAAAAGAGGTGTTGAATGGAGTTCATGGTATTTTTTAAGTATATATAATGCCGAGCTAAAATCGACATTATAAGACGTTGAAAAATACATGGCCATTAGCATTAAAGAAAAGGGGTGGAAATCATAGAATTCATGGTATTTTTCAAGTTCTTTGTTGCGTTAGCTTTAGGAGCTATTATTGGGTTAGAAAGAGAGGTAGAGATCCAACAAAAAAAGCTTTATGCTTATGGTGGGATAAGGACTTTTTTGTTGATTGCGATGTTTGGTGCGTTAGTTGGATATGTTTCTAATGTTTTAGTTGGATATGATCTATTTGTAATTGTTTCGTTTGTTGCTTTTGTTGTGTTAGTTGTTGTTGGTTATGTAATTGTTTCTGGGAAATCTAAGAAAATGGGTGCAACGACTGAGTTTGCTGCGATTATAACATTTTTAGTTGCTATTTTTATTATGAAGGGTTTTGTTATAATTGGTGTGATAGCAGCGATATTAACTGCAGCAATACTTGCATTTAAACCTCAGTTGCACTTGTTAGCAAAGAGTGTAGAAAGAGAGGAGATGTATGCAACAATTAAGTTTGGAATTATTACTCTTGTGGTTTTACCTTTATTGCCAAATAATAATTATTCATTAGTTGATTTTCCTGTTTTAGCAGATGTTATTAATTCATTTCCTAATGTTGCTGCTGTTTTATCAGAGATAAGTGTTTTTAATCCATACCATATTTGGTTGATGGTGGTTTTTATAACAGGAATTAGTCTGGTGGGTTATATTTTAATAAAAATAGTCGGAGCAGAAAGAGGTTTAGGATTAACAGGTTTTTTAGGAGGGCTAGTTTCTAGTACTGCTGTTACGTCGTCATTAACACATGAGTCAAAGAGTGTTAAGAATTTGAAGAAGTTAGTAAATCCGTTAGTTTTTGGAGTTGTTATTGCTTCTTCAACAATGTTTTTGAGAGTTTTATTTGAAGTTTTGGTTTTGAATAAGAGTTTGTTGAAGTGGTTGATTTACCCAATCGGCGTTATGGCGTTAGGTGGTTTTGGTGTTGCAGGATATTTGTATTTCACAAGAGATAAGGAGTTGAAAAAGGACTTTGATTTTCAGTCTCCTTTTGCTTTAATACCTGCGATTAAATTTGGTTTGTTCTTTGCTTTTGTTTTGTTTGTATCTAAATTGTTTAGTGTTTTGTGGGGTAGTGGTGGAATATATTTAGCAAGTTTAATTTCTGGGTTAGCAGATGTTGATGCTATTACCATTTCAATGGCAACATTAGCTATGAAAGGAGATATAAGTGCAAAGACTGCTGTGAGTGCTATAACAATAGCTGTTTGTTCAAATACTGTTGTAAAAGGAGGAATTGCTTATTTGTTTGGAGCAAAGAAGTTTGGAAAGATAGTTGCAGCAGTGTTTGGGGGGTTGTTAATTCTAGGGTTACTTATGTTGTTATTGGTTTGAAGAATAAGTTATTCAATAGGAATTCTAATTGCGTTTGCTATTTGTTCTTCTGTTAGTGATGCACAGTTAAGATAATTTGTTTTATCATATTCTATTAATAAGATCTCTGTATAATCATTATCTGGCTCTACAAAGACCCTTACTCTTTCGTCGTCTATTTCTTCATACTTTGTTGTACAAGAAGGGTTTGTTTTGATCTCTATTGTTGTAATTGTTCTTGGTGGAATTTCAAATGCTCTTCCGTTAAAAGCAAGTGTTCCTCTATTTCTGCTCCAACTCTCACCATTGACATAATAATATGTATTTGCTCTTGTGTATTCAACTGAAGGATAATAACATGCAAGATAATATGGCATCTCTTTTATTCTAGATATAAAAAAATCATTTTTTATCTTTACTGTTTTTAATGTGATGTAATTTTCTTCATTTCTTGTGAAGCCAGTATAGCAATTATCCGATGTTTCTTCATGGGGGAATAATGTGTTAAAGTTAATTGATCCAGGAAGGATTATTTCTTCTGTTATTCCTATATCAATAACACCAATAAACATTACAAATAGAATTATTACTCCAGGTATTATCACACCTAACCATTTCAGTGAAGTCATTTTTTCTTACCTGTGTGTGCTATGAAAAAACCTAATGCCATCATAAGTACGGCTGAGACTGCAAGAATTATTATGATTCCATTTTTTCCTAGTTGATATGCGTCGATTACATATGTAACTGTACAAATATAAGAGAAAACAGATATAATATACATCAGAGGGAATAATTTTTTACTTGTTCCGTATGCAATCCCTAAAGCTATGAGAACTGGGATTAGTAGTATGAAAAATGTGAAGACAGCTATGTATGCCATTAGATATCCCTCTCTCTAAATATTGCTCCAAGGAAAAAGAACATTATTGTTAAGCATGCTAGTATTAATAGCTTAATTTCTTTAGGGAAAGCTAAGACATATTCCCATGTAAAGTATATAAGTGCAGCGATTGCAAAGAATCCGCCGATAATGTAAAATATTACTTCTGTTTTCATGTAATGAGTTATTGTTGGTTTTATATTTAAATGTATTGGTTCATTATAAGTATAAAAACAAAATCTATTTAAATATATGATTAATTCTTAGGTTAGATATTTACATAATAAATGGAGGGATATATATGAATTTAGCTATAATAATACCGGTGTTTGCAATTCTAGGATTGTTGTTTGCAGGTTATTTTGCAAGAAGAATATTAAGAATGAGCAGAGGAAATGATAAGATGAAAGAGATTTCTGATGCGATTAGTAAAGGAGCGATGGCTTTTTTGATGAGAGAGTATAAAGCTTTGGTTGTTTATGTGGTTGTTGTGTTTGTTATTCTGACTATATTTTTGAATGATAAAACGACAGCAGTAAATGAGGGGGTACTTACTGCGATTGCATTTTTATGTGGTGCGTTGTTATCTGGGTTAGCAGGTTTTATTGGAATGAGGATTGCAACTGCTGCAAATTCTAGAACAACACATGCTGCACAGAAATCATTAGCAGATGGTTTAATGGTTGCTTTTTCATCAGGAGCAGTAATGAGTTTATGTGTTGTTGGTCTAGGTTTATTAGGTGTGTTTTTATTGTTTGCACAATTTAAAGATCCAGAAATTCTGTTTGGTTTTGGTTTAGGTGCGTCATCTATTGCGTTATTTGCAAGAGTTGGTGGCGGTATTTTTACAAAAGCAGCAGATGTTGGAGCTGATTTAGTAGGAAAGGTTGAAGCAGGAATTCCTGAAGATGATCCAAGAAACCCAGCAGTTATTGCTGATAATGTTGGAGACAATGTAGGAGATGTTGCAGGAATGGGTGCTGACTTATTTGAAAGTTATGTTGGAAGTTTAATTGCGGCAATTGCAATAGGTGTTGCGTTGTTTGGTATGAATGGTGTTTTATTACCATTATCAATAGCTGCAGTTGGTATTTTTGCGTCTGTTATTGGAAGTTTCTTTGTAAGAGTTGGAAAGAGTGGAAGTATTCACGGAGCTTTAAAGAATGGGTTGTATGTGGCGAGTGCGATTGTTATTGTTGTTACATATTTTTTAGCAAAGAATTTATTGCCAGCTGAAAGTTTTTTTGGTGTGTTTATAGCAGTAATTGCAGGATTAATTGCGGGTGTGTTAATTGGTTTGTTAACTGAGTATTATACATCATATGATTATGGTCCTGTAAAAAAGATTGCAGAAAGTTCAAAGACAGGAGCAGCAACAAACATAATTCAAGGTTTGGCTTTAGGATTTGGAAGTACTGCATTGCCAGTATTGTGTATTGCTGTTGCAATTTATTTAGCATACTTTTTTGGTGGACTTTATGGAATTGCTTTAGCAGCAGTTGGTATGTTGTCTACGTTAGGAATTTCTCTAGCAGTTGATGCTTATGGTCCTGTTGCAGATAATGCAGGAGGAATTGCAGAAATGGCTGGATTGGGTAAGGAAGTTAGACATAAAACAGATCTGCTTGATTCAGCAGGAAATACAACAGCTGCGATTGGAAAAGGTTTTGCAATTGGAAGTGCAGCTTTAACTGCTTTGGCGTTATTCTCAGCGTTTAGTATTGCTGCAAATCTAGATAAGATCGATATAATGCAACCAGAAGTTATAATTGGTTTGTTATTAGGTGGTATGTTGCCATTCTTGTTTTCATCAATGACAATGCAGGCCGTAGGAAGAGCAGCATTCTCAATGATTGAGGAAGTAAGAAGACAATTCAAAAACATCAAAGGTCTTATGGAAGGAAAAGCAAAAGCTGATTACACAAAGTGCGTTGATATTTCAACAGCAGCTGCGTTAAGAGAGATGGTTTTACCTGGTGTTTTAGCAGTAGTTGCTCCAGTGTTAGTTGGATTATTATTAGGGCCGGCTGCTTTAGGAGGATTATTAGCAGGAGCACTTGTTGCTGGTGTTTTGTTAGCCATTACCTTAGCAAATGCAGGTGGAGCATGGGATAATGCAAAGAAATACATTGAGACAGGAAAGTATGGTGGAAAAGGAAGTGAACCACACAAAGCAGCAGTTGTCGGCGACACCGTGGGAGATCCTGCCAAAGACACCAGTGGTCCATCGATAAATATTTTAATAAAATTGATGTCAATTGTATCTTTGGTATTCGTGCCAGTAATTTTAAAGTATGGAGGTATTTTACTTTAAAATTTCTTTTTTTATTTCTTTTCTTAATTTTTCTAACAATGGTTTTACTTTACTCCATGTTTTATTTCTATTCTCAAGAATAAAATTCATCTTTCTTATCTTTTCACTGTGTTTACTAAATTTTAATAATCTATTAATTAAATAAATAGTATCTTTTTTTCTATTTATTGTAAGCTCATACATATCAAGATTGAATTTGGGAAATGCTGTTTTTCCTTCCTTCATTTTTATTAAAGTAAATAATGAGAAAATTCCTTCTGATTCCAATCTATCCTTTATCTGTTCCAACATCTTTTTATCCCCTGTTCTTAGTCTAAATACATATCTGAAATGTTTCTCATGACTTTTATTCATATTCCAATGAACTTCACAGTCTGTGTAAGCAGCTAAGAAATTATAGAAATACCCGTCATTTTCTAAAATCCAATCAGGTATTTTCTCTAGCTTTTTTATCAAGAAATCAAAAGAATGGTGTAAATCTACATATATGAACCATTCAGGGCACCTATATTTGCTTTCATAATAATATTTCTTGGTTTCCCCATATTCTTCAACTGATTTTTTTAATAATTCAATTTGAGCTAAATGAGTTGTAGTTGTTTGGATCCTCACAGATTTTCTAGCCCATTTTCCATAAAAGTCTCCTGCTCTTAAGCCAAGAAGAAAAGCTTTTTTGTTTAATTCTCCACAAAATGGTGCTTTGAATTTTTTTGTTAAAGCTTCTGAAATTGTTTTTCTCTTAATTCCTTGTTTCTTTAACTTTTTCCTTATCGTTCTTCCATTCTTAATTCCATATTTCTTAGCTATTTCTTTAGAAGATAACTTTTTGTTCCAATATAGATCTTCAAGTGTTTCTTTTGGAATATGAATCTTTCGATAATCTACTGGCCTTCTTTGTATATTGAACTTCTTAAGCCAATAATGGATGTTTGAGCCATTACAATCGAATCTTTGAGCTATTTGAGTTAAAGATAGTTTTTGTCCATTATAGAGCTGTTCTAGTTGTTTCTTTGTAAATTTTAAACCTTTTTTCATTTTCTAATCGCATCTGATCTTCTGGATTGGAAAATGGAGAAATTTATAAAATTTCCTCTTGAAAGACACAAACGGATTAATGTTTAATAGCAATAATTAAAACTTTTAGTTGAATGGACAGAAGATACGTTGATTTGCTCTAGAAGGGCTGAGAAGGCAGTTTTCGTTGTTTTTAGCTGTTTTCTAGTGTTTTTTGTTCATATATGCTATTATAGAAACATTTATATATGTTTTTCTACTCCCCTGTGATAACATAAGGGGATGTTGATATATGAGTTTAATTGGAAAACCTAGTAGGAGGAATTTTTTAGAGGGATTAGGAGTAGCTGCAGGCTCGTTATTAGTGCCATGGACAGCTTTTGGTGCGGATAAATTCGATATTGTTTATTCTATGACAGAGAGTCCTGTTATTGCGACAAGGCTCTGTGAAGCAATTCAGTCTTTAGGCGGAATATATAGAGATACTTCTGTTGTTTGGAAGCCTGGTTATGACACATTTATTGTTAGAAGGGTTGTTGATGGTGGTGGAGAAGAGATTAGTCAGTTTAGAAGAGATAGAGATAGCCAGTTATTAATGAATATATTAGATAATGAAGGAATTTATCCAGACAGTTGTTTACAGGCTAGATCATTAGCTGATGCTGTTGTTGTTTATGATCCTGCAAGAGATATTGACCGAATGGAAGATTTAGCTGGAAGAACTGTAAGAAGAGTTACAAATCAAACATTTAGAGCTAATAGAGATTTAAGAAAGCCTTATGTAAGAAGTGCTGCGTTTTTTGATAGAGAATATGAATCAGTTGAAGATGTTATTGAACAAGCCAGTAAGATGAGAGTTAATGTTGAAGCAGAGTTTGGTTATGATTATGGAGATCCTAGTTTTACAGAACATGTTGAAGAGTTTATTCTTGCTTATACAGGATATAAAAGAGATGGAGACAGCTGGGTTAATGTTGAAGGAAGAGCAATTGATTTTCAACGGATAACTAATGCATGGTTAAAAGATAAGTATCCTAATGCAGGAGACATGCGTGCAGGTTTTCCTAGAATGTTAAAGGACATGGGATATTTTCTTCCGATGTGGGAAGAGATTGTTGTTGAAAAAGGGTTTGAGCCGTGGGCTGTTTGGACAAGAATGGCTGGTGCCTCAATGACTGAGTCAAGAGTTAGAAGGGATACAGGAGAGTCTAGTGCTGGTGCAGAGGGATGGTTTCAGTTTATGGAGAAAACTGCTAGAAGAAGGGAGTTTAATATGCAGATTACTCCCGGACATGTTGATGATAGGTATGCTGTTAGGGCGTCCTCACTTGCTGCTGCCAAATATTTTTGGATAATAAGAGAAGATTATGGTTTAGGGGATGTTTTTGGAATAAATGGATATAATTGTGGAGAAGGAAGAGCAAGAAATGATGTGGAAAGGGCGTTGAGTGTTAAGTATTCTGATTATATGGGTCCTTCTCCTAGAGAGACAGAGAATTATGCTCCATCTGTTATTGCTCATGCTTATATTACTGCACACCCAGAGGATTTTGGTTTTGATCCATTGGAAATCAATGATTTTAGAGAGAATTGGGAGACTGTTAGGTTCAGAGGACAGACAACATTTGATGTGTTGGCAAAAAGATATCAAGGATACCAACCAGATTTGCTTTCTAAAGAAGATACAAAAGAAGCGATTGTTTTAATGAACCAGCATGTTGCAGCTGTTACTGGAAATGATATTAACGGAGATTTTAGATATCATGGAAAACAAGGAGTTGTTCTGTGGGTCCCTAAGAGAGCCTAATAACATCCCGTGCTATCATTAATTCTTCGTTTGTTTTTAGAACCATTGCTTTGACTTTTGAGTCAGAAGTTGTTATGAACAATGAGTTTTGTTTGTTTGTCTTTCTATCTATTTTTAGGTCAAGGAAGGATAGGTTTTTTAGTACAAGTTCCCTTACTTTGTAGGCGTTTTCTCCGATGCCTGCTGTAAATACTATGATGTCAACTCCGTTAAGTATTGCTGTATAAGCTCCTACGTATTTAGTTAATCTGTGACAGTAGGTTTCTAAAATTAGTTTGTCGTTATTTTTAATTATATCTCTCATGTCGTTGCTTTTTTGAGATAATCCTTTCAAACCTGATTCAAAGTTTAGTATGTTAATAATTTGTTCTGTTGTTTTCTTTTCTTTCTTTGATAAGAAGCTGATTATTCCTGGGTCAATATCTCCAGAACGTGTTCCCATAATTAAGCCCTCTAGAGGTGTGAAACCCATTGATGTTTCGATAGATTTTTGATTTCTAATTGCTGCGATGCTACTTCCGTTACCTAGATGACAACAGATAATTTTTAGGTTTTTATTGCTCAAAATAGTTGAAACTTCTTCTGTTATGAATTTATAGCTGATTCCGTGAAAGCCGTAACGTTTTATATTGTATTTATCTGTTAGTTTTTTTGGGATTGCGTAAGTGTGTGCTGATTTTGGTATTGATGTGTGGAATGATGTGTCAAAAGCTGCGAATTGTTTTGCTTTTGGTAATAATTGCATACATGCTTTGATTCCTGTTAGATTATGGGGGTTGTGAAGGGGTGCTAAAGGGATTAATGATTCTAATTTTTTTAGGACTTTGTCGTCTATTCTTACTGATCTTCTTATATCTCCGCCATGTACAACTCTGTGCCCAACTGCTTTTATCTCTTTTAGATCTTTAATGTGTTTACCTGTTATGTCTTTTAGTAATTTTTCTATTGCTTGTTGGTGTGTTTTTATTTTAGAACCTTTTTCTCCGATCTTTTCTATTAATCCTCTTGTTAGCTCTCTTTCTACGTTAAATAATGCGTATTTTACTGAGCTAGATCCCGAGTTTATTACTAATATTATCATTTTAATTCCTCTGCTTGTACTGCGGTGATTGCAACAAGATCTACAATATCTTGAGCATCACAACCCCTACTTAGATCGTTAACTGGTTTTTTAAAACCTTGTAGGATTGGACCGACAGCACGTGCTTTTGCTAATCTTTGTACTAGTTTGTATGCAACGTTTGCTGTGTTTAGGTCTGGGAAGATTAATGTGTTTGCGTTTCCCATGATTTTACTTTTTGGGAATTTTCTTTTGCAGACATCTGGTACTAATGCTGCGTCTACCTGCATTTCGCCTTCGATGATTATTTTAGGTTTTTTGTGTTTCACGATAGCTGTTGCTTCTTTTACTTTATCTACTAATGGGTGTCTTGCTGAACTGTTTGTAGAGAATGAAAGCATTGCAATTCTTGGCGTTATGTTGAAGAATTTTGCTGTGTTTGCTGTTGAGATTGCTATATCTGCTAGATCTTTTGAGTCTGGACAAATTTCAACAGCCGCGTCTGCGAATATTAATAATTGTTTTTTTAGTTGCATTAAGAAAACACCACTTACTTTTTGGAATTTTTTCTTTGTTTGTATTGTTTGAATTGCTGCTTTTAGTGTTTCAGAAGTTGTGTGTGTTGCTCCTGAAACTATTCCATCTGCTAGATTGTTTTTTACTAACATCATTCCAAAATAGACAGGATCGTTGATTGCTTTTTCTGCTTGTTTTAATGTGATTCCTTTATGTTTTCTTTGTTTGTAGAATTGTTTTATGAATAAATTAGTTTTTTTATGTGTTGATGGATGTAAGCAGGTGATGCCTTTGATTTGTTTCTTTGTGATTAGGACTATGTTTGCTATTTTATTTTTTGTTATTAGTTTAGCTGCTTTTAGGATTCTTTCATCTGATTCAGGCAGGACAATTGTTTTTTTATGTTTTTTTGCCTTGTTTTTGATTTGTTTAAGTATTGAGAGCATGGTGAAATTTACTGTTATTATGTATATAAAGCTTTTGGAAAAGTAATATTTAAATAGGATTATATGTAGAGAATAGGTAAATGAGGTGTTAATCCGCTGCGCGGATTCTTAATTCACCTGGAGGCGAATTAAAATGGCGAAGAAAAAGATGGATCATAGTTTATACATGACTGCAGGGATTGCATGTGTTGCGATTGCTGTTATTGTGTTGATTGTATTAGGAATTGGTGGAAATTTGAGTTTTGGAACTGGTGATTTGGCTGGGCAGGCAACAAAAGGTGTTGGTGCTGGACAGACAGGAGATGTTCAGGATGCAATGAGCATTACACAGGCAGAGTTATTGTTAGCTTTGGATGAGTTGAAAGAGGAGATAATGGCTGAACATGATTCAGATGCTCAGTATTTGGATAATAAGATTGATGGAGTTGAAAGTGATTTGGATGGAAAGATTGATGGTGTAAGTGATGAAATTGATGATCTGAAGAGTACTGTAATTAGTTCAGTATCTGTTGGTACAGTAAAAATGAGTGATGGAGAGAATTGTGCAGATGCTTGTGGTTCAGAAAAGAATTGCATAATTTATATTGATTCATCTGCAGGTGAAGCGTATGGTTGCTATAAAGAGAAAGATGATGATTATGACTCGTGTGTATGTATAACCACTGGGTAATTTTTATTTTATTTCTTTTTTAATTCTTTTAATAAACCTTTCAAAGTCATTTACGTTAACGCAAGCTCCGCAGGCATGTTCGTGGCCGCCACCATAGCCGTCTATGTTTACTAAAGCTTTTTCTAGGATTGGTGGGAGGTTGAGGAATGATGCTCTTAGGCTGCATTTCATTTCTCCTGATTTTTCCCTAGCAATGATTATCACCTTTTTTGGGTATTTGTATAAAAGTTCATTAGATAGGTCTGAAGTGAATGACATTGTTTTTTCTGTGTATTTAAACAATAAGATTTTTCCTTGGATGTTTTTCTTTGAGATTGAGTTAATCAAAGGTTCGTATTCTTGGTTTACTTTTTTGTAACGTTTGTAGATAAATTTACCTGCAGGCGTTGATTGATCCATTATTTCATAAGGAGTTTTTATTCTTGTCAATGTTTTTACACATTTCATTGTATCTTTTTGTTGTCCTTTTAGTATGAAAGATAGGATTCTACAAAACTTTCCTAGCTTTGTGTTGAATAGAACTTCTTCTGGTGTTTTGGGTATTTTTTTTAGAAGTTTTGGGTATTTTTTTTGAAACTCTTTTATGAAGTCTGGGATAAACCAGTCAGAGATGCATCCTGCTGTTGCAACCCATAGGTCTTGTTTAACAACTTGGTATGCCCAGTAAGATGTTGGTCTGTTATCTTTGTTGTCCTTAATCATTGGGTTAAAGTAATGTATTTTATCTGGGTCTTGGGGTTGATGATGATCTAGCCAGAATGTTGGTGTTTTTAGTTTTTCAATAAAATCAGGATGCACTCTTGGTTTATCTAAGATGAATATTTTATCTGGTTCATACATGTCTATAGAACGAAAGAACCTAACTCCTAGTTCTGGGGTGCTTTTTACTATAACTCCTTTGCCTTCTTTGTTGTATCGATAGAATAATAGGAATGAACATAATCCGTCTGGATCATCGTCAAAGAAATACAAAGGATTAGTGCAATTTTCTAGTTCTTCTCTTAAATGTTTTAGTTGTTTTACTGGAATTGGCATAAAAGTAATGTTATATTAGTCATATATAAGTGTTTGGATGAGATACTCAGAAAAATAAACAGTTTTATATATTAGTTTGCCCATCTAATCATTACAATGGAATTAACAGTTGTATTAGAAGCACAGGAGGAAGGAGGATATACTGTATTTGTTCCTTCATTGCCTGGATGTATATCTCAAGGAGAGACAAAGGAAGAAGCGTTAGAGAATATTAAAGAAGCAGTTGAAGTGTATTTAGAACCTGATACCAATGATCTTGTAGAATTTAAAGGAGAACAAGTTAAGGTAGCAATATAATGAAACTGCCGATTATTTCTGGAATTGGAGTAATAAAAAGACTAAAGAGAGTTGGATACATAGCGACAAGACAAAAAGGTTCACATGTTAGGTTAGAACGGTTTGATGGAGAGAAAATAGTAAAAATAACTGTTCCGTTACATTCAGTAATGAAAAAAGGAACTTTAAGTCAGATAATAAAACAAGCTGGATTGAGTTATGAAGAGTTTATTAAACTAAAATAAGCAATTAACTTTTTATTTGTTCTCGTATTCCCATTTTCATGAATGTACAATGTCAGCTTTTAGCAAAACCTGGGAAAAGGTCGTGTAGCACAAGGCTACACTACGCAACTTTTCACAATATTGAAATGGTTGCGAATTTGGAGGATTTCTATGAACATACAATGTATGAAATGTAAAGGTAAGAGATTGTGTGGACGTAGCTTCTGTCCTTTGCAGGCTAAATATGCTTCTCAGAAGAAGAGTAATAGATTATTAAAGCAAGATTATAGTGGTGATGCTCCGAATGTGTTTGTTGGAGAGTATGGGTATCCAAATGTTCGAGTTGGGATATTAAATACTGAAGAGGATAAGCACCATGATGATGTTAGTTATTGGAAGGAAAAAGAGTATGGGATTCCTAAAATAATTGATTTAAGAACACAGTTAATTAATTCTGTGTTTAAGGCGAATGTAAAGAATTTTAATAATAGATTTTTGGAATTAAGCCAAGAGATTTCTATGAGTGAGAAACCTGTTGATGTTGAAGTAAATTTAGAAAGAAAACCACAATTTAGATTAAGTTTTAATCAAGATGTTAAACCACATGGTCCGAATGTTGATTTAAGAAAGATTGAGTTAGAAGAGAATGTTAGAGTTCCGAGGAAAGTTGATAAAGTTGTTAGTGATACAGATTTTAAAGCGCAGAAAGGTATTGAAGAGTTGTATAAGAATGGATTTAATGAACATTATTTGACGAAACTAATTTCTGTTGGTAATTTAGGAGTAAAAATGCAGAGAAGATTAGTTCCTACTAGACGTTCAATTACTGCTGTTGATGATATTATTGCTAAAAAGATAGTTGAAGAGGTGAAATCCTTTGAGCACCATGGTTATAGGGCATTTTTTGGTGGTTATTTGGGAAATTATTATTTAATTTTAGTTTTCGATGATGTTTTTAGGTATGAGCTATTTGAGACAGTAATTGGGGAGAGAATAAGTTTTGCAACTGATTATGAAAATTACAAAGGAAGGAAAAGTTATGCATTTAATACTGCAGGAGGTTATTATGCTTGTAGACTTGGTGTTTTGGAAAAGTTGAAAGAGATGAAGTTACAAGGAAGTGTTTTAGCTCTGAGATTTATTAATCCAAAAGAGTATGTTGCGCCTCTTGGAGTTTTCGTATGTAGAGAGGGAACAAGGAATTCTATGGTGAGTAAACCTATCTCTTTTTCTTCTAAGGAGTTAATGATACTGTATGCAAAGCATTTTGTTAAGAAAAAGTTTGGTGTTGAGTTGGATATGTTGTTGAGGAAAAGTAAGTTATTGAAGGAGTTGAAGGAGCAAAAGAAACTGGTTGAATTCTAGGTGACTACAGTTTTCTTTTTCTGGTAATTTTTGCGAAACGCTTAAATATGTAGGCACCTTTCTTACTGTAATGTTTATAGAGAAAAGAAGACAAGGAAAGAAGATTAAGTATTATCTAGCACATTCTGTTAGAGAAGGGAATAGGGTAGTTAAGAAGAGAAAGTATTTAGGAAGTGATTTGAGTAAGAAGGAGATTGATAGTGCAATTAGTAAGTTCCAGACTGAGTTTGTTGGTGGGAAGAGTAAGTTATTTCTTAAGAAGTATTCAAAGAAAGACATAGATGTGCCTAAAAGATTAAGGAGTTTTCCAGTCAAAACTGTTGAGAAAATCCCTTCATTGTTTAACAAAGTTTTTCATGCAAAGGTTTTCACGTTGTTTGCATCAACCGAGAGCCAAGTGTATTCATTTTCTAAGAGACAAGATCCCCATTATAAGTTCAGTGTGTTTTTTATAAGAGATGAGGAAGCACAATGGTTTTTAGATATGAATGGAATTTTAAAGGTGAGAAAAGCAATAATTGATAGTTCAAAATTTAGTGCGGAAGAGGTTTTTGATGCATATCATAAATGGGAGAAAGGATGGAAATCATATATTAAGATGTCAAATAAATTGTTGAAGAAAGATTTAACAAGATTGTCAGACAAGGAGTTATATAAATTATTTCAAGAGTTTTATTCAAATTATTTAATGGCTGGTTCGTTAGCCTATATGTGTGATTCATTTATGTCAACAGGTGCAGAGGATTGGTTAGTTGAATTATTAACAAAAGAGTTATCAAAAAAGGGAGTTTCGGAAAAGGTTATTGATGATGTAAGGATATTAACTTCTCCAGTTCATTTATCATTTACATTAGAAGCAGAATATCAGTTATTGAAAACTGCAGAGAAGATTGCGAGAGTTTTTCCAAAACTTCCTTCGTTGAGAGGTTTGAAAAAGGAGAAAAGATTGTATAATATGTTGAAAAAACATGAAATGGATTTTTATTGGATGCAAAATAATTACTACAATGTTAAGTATTTAGATATTGAACAGATGTATGAAAAGATTCATGAGATAATAAAAGATGCAAAGAAGAATAAGATGACTGTTGGTGAATTGAGAGAAGAAAAAGAGAATGAGTTAAAAGAGATAAGAGAAAAAAGGCATATGTTGATTAATAATTTAGGATTATCTGATTTTATAAGGAATTTGTTAAAGATTGCTAGGTTATTTTCTAAATGGAAAGATGTTAGAAAAAGTGGAGTTTACATTGGGATGTATCATTTTGATAAATTTTTAGATGAAATTGCAAAAAGAACTAGTTATACAAAAAGACAACTAACTTTTTCTATTTTTCCTGAGATTAAGAAGTTGTTATTTGATAAAATAGATATGACAAAGGAGTTTGCAGAAAGAGAGAAGAAAACATTTGTTGCTATATCTCAGAATGGATATTTTATTGTTGGTGGGAAGAAAGCTGATAAATATTTTAAAATTTTAGATAAACAAAAGCAGGAATCTGTTATGGAGATAAGAGGATTTGTTGCTTCCCAAGGATATGCTAGAGGGAAGGTTAGGATTATCAAGAAAACGCATGAGATGAAAGAGTTTAAGACAGGAGAGATATTAGTTGCTAACCAAACTACTCCTGAGTATTTACCTGTAATGAAGAAGGCAGCTGCAATTATTACAGAACAAGGAGGAATTACTTCTCATGCTGCAGTTGTTTCTAGAGAGATTGGAGTTCCTTGCATAATTGGAACAAAGATTTGTACAAAGGCTTTGTTTAATGGTGAAACAGTTGAGGTAGACGCTAGGAATGGAATTGTTAGAAGGGAAAGGTAGATTTATTCAATATTACTGCGTAATTTGAATAAATGTCAAAATCACTAATGCGATTTTGCAATTCGGCATAGGTAAATTTAAATACCCACTATGTTTTCTTGGTAATATGAAAGGATTTGCTGTATGTTTCAAAGGATTTGAGGATATTACTGCCTTAGAAGTTAAGGAATTAATTGGAAAGAATGCTGAGATAGAGGAAAGTGTAGTATTATTTGAGTCAAAAGAGGAAGATTTAGTTAGATTGGGGTATAATGGACAATCTATAAGGAGAGTGTGTAGTTTATTGGGTAGTTTTAGTTTTAGTAAAATGGAAGATCTTGGGAAGTTTATTGGAAATTGTGAGTTTGAGTTTGTAAAAGGGAAGAGTTTCAAAGTCAAATGTTTGAGAGAAGGAAAACATGATTTTAATAGCCAAGATGTTAATGAATCAATTGGAGAGGTAATTTTTGAGAAAACAAAAGCAAAGGTTAAGATGGATGATCCAGAAGTTATTGTTTTTGTTTATATTTTTGAGAATAAATGTTATTTTGGGATTGATCATTGTGGTTTGGATGTTGGAAAAAGAGATTATAAAATATTTTCACACCCTAGTTCGTTAAATAGTGTTGCTGCATATTCATTATTGAGATTGAGTGGATATAATTGTAGTGGAGTTGTATTGGATCCTTTTTGCGGAGCAGGTACAATTCCTATAGAAGCTGCGTTTTTTGCTTCTGGTAAGAGTTGTAATTATTATAGGAAAGATAAATTTATTTTTGATGTTGAAAAATTAGATAAGGAGAAGAAATTTGAAGGCAAAATAGTTGGTTATGATAATCAGTTAAGAAATGTAACTGCTTGTAAAAAGAATGCGAAGATTGCTGGTGTAAATAAAGAGATAACTTTTTCTAGAATGGACGTTGAATGGTTAGATACTAAGTTTGATGAAAAAGGAGTTGATTTTATTGTTTCGCAGCCACCCATTGTTTCAAAGAGTTCTGGTTTGAAAGATATTGAAAAGGTGTATAAAGAGTTCTTTTATCAAAGCGAGTTTGTGTTGAAGAATGGTGGAAAGATTGCAGTGATTTTGTTAAAGGATGAGTTGTTTAAGAAGTTTATCAGTGATAAATTTAAGATTTCTGAAGAAAGAGATGTGTTGATTAAGAAGCAGAAGATGATTGTTTTAGTACTTGAGAAAAGGTAAACCTTTATAAATGGAATTGGATTCTCTAGTATTAGTAGGGGAGTGCTTAACTATCGGTACTTTGTACTGAGGAAAGTCCGTCCACTGTAAAAGGCCAGTTCTTGAAGGAACATGGAGAAATTCATGGCAACCACTCAGAAACGAGACCACCAGTACTGGGGATGATTGAGAGAAGGGAATGGTGACATTCTTGAGTTAACCTCATGACTATCTTTACTGGAATGGATGAAACGGTGAGCCCTGGCTAGTGCAAGTCAGTATGACGCTAAGTTGAATGTTAAGGCATCCTGTTTGTGTTCAATCGCAAAGGATGACAGAAGACGGCTTACAACTTCCCTACGACTTTATTTTCTCAACCGTAATACAACTTACCAGAAGTTTTTTGTTCTCGGTCTTTGACTGAGTCTTCTTTGTTGATTCTTGGTCTGTGTGAAAGTTCGTCTCTTCTTAATGTAATTTGAAGTTTTTCTAAAAGAGTGTTCATGCCTTCTTCCATTTCAAATGGTCCTTTTGCTGTACCGTTTACTGCAGGAGTTCCATCGAAGACTAACAACCTGTTAGAAACATAGTCTAAGAACAATAAGTCATGATCAACTACCATTATACTAATTCCTTTTACTTCTGAGAGATTTTTTATGATTTTAGAGACAATTAATCTTTGTTCAACATCTAAGTAAGCAGAAGGTTCGTCTAATAATATTAGGTTTGCTTCTTCTGCTAGGGCCTTTGCAATTGCAACTCTTTGTAATTCTCCTCCTGAAAGATGATTTATCTGTTTCATTGATAATGGTTTTATGTTAAGTGGTTCTATTATGTCATTCTCGTGTTTTTGGAATGCTTTTTGTAGAACATTTATTACTAGCTCTTCTGAAAATGAGTCAATGTATTGTGGTTTGTATGCAACTTTTATTGTGCTTTCTAATTTAGTGTTGTCTGGAGTTAAAACACCTGCTAAGAGTTTAACAAAACTGGTTTTTCCTATCCCGTTTTCACCTAGAACACCAACAATCTCTTTTCTCATCACTTTTCCTGGTTGTGTTGATAGATTAAATTCTCCTAGTTTTTTATTCATCTCGGGCCAGAGTGAGAGAATTTCTTTGTGTTTTGATAGAACTGGAGCTTTTACATCGAATTTTATTCTTTTGTCTCTGAAACGTACATTTTCTTCTTTAAGATAACCTTCTAGGTAGACATTTATTCCGGCTTTTGTTGGTTTTGGTAATGATACAATACCATAACAGCCAACTTTACCATACATTATGTGTGTTAAATCTGTCATGTAATCTAATGCTATAAGGTCATGCTCTATTACTAGTACTGCTGTGTTGTCGTCTGCTAATTCTCTGATTATTCTTGATACTTTTAGACGTTGTTTTATATCTAAGTATGATGTTGGTTCGTCAAAGATGTATAGAGAAGCTTTTTTTAGTAGTGTTGCTGCAATTGCTACTCTTTGTAGTTCTCCTCCTGAAATATTTTTGATATCATTGTTTAATATGTTGGATATTTCGAGTTTTTCAGTTATTTCATTTACTTTTTCTAAAGGTTGGATGTTTGTTAATAGATCACTTACTGTTCCTTCGCTGTTTTTTGGAATTAGATCTACGTTTTGGGGTTTGTATGCAATATTAATTTCTCCTTTGTCTAGTTTTTCAAAGAAAGATTGTGCTTCTGTGCCTTTGAAAAATTCAATTAAGTCTTTGTATGATGCTTCTTTGTTTTCTTTTCCGAGATTTGGTTTAAGAACACCTGCAATTATTTTAATTGCTGTGGATTTACCTATTCCATTTTTTCCGAGAATACCAACAACCTTTCCAAAGATTGGTGTCGGTAAAGAGTATAAAGCAAAGTCGTTTTTTCCGTATCTGTGGATTGGGTCTTGTTTTAGTGCTTCTGGTAGGTTGATTATGTTAATACAGTCTGCTACACATTTATTAACGCAGATGCTACAACCTATGCAAAGCTCTTCGTTAATAATGGGTTTATTATCATCTCCAAGAGTTATGCATTCTTTGCCTGTCCTGTTTACAGGGCAGACTCCTCTGCATATGAGGGCACAACCTTCTCCATTTATACAGAGATGTTTTTTTAGTACTGCTATACGAGTCATAGAATAGAAGAGGAATAAGAGCTATATAAATCTTATTCCTTGAAACAGTTAAAATCCCCTATTTCAACTGAAGAGGTACATCTATCGTTATCATATTTCAGTGATAATGTACTTTCTTCACTATTGATATTTTCAAAGTCTCCTGCTAAACATTGAGATCTAGTCAAGTTCGTATAATCATATGCCTCTCTGCCTTCACACATGTCTGTATCGAACTGTCTCGAGAATATTTTACCACAGTATTTTTGCTTCAATGATCCATATAAATCAGAGTCTAGTGAGTGTGATTTAATACACATATCCCAACCACAATCTGATCCTCCTGAACTACACCAACCCCATTTGTAGTAAATATCCAGTGATTCTCCCTTGTATTCTATTTTTGCACTAAAATTTCCCCCCCTTACAAGATTACATTCACTTGTTTCAATGGAATATGTTCCAGGTTTCAAATCGAACTTTTCTTGTATTTTTTCTATTAAGGTATCTGTATCTAAACAGTTTTCATTTTGGTTAATGGAATTATCTGTACAACCAAAAATGAATAGAGTAAACAAAAATATCGTTCCTAATTTTAGTAGTGTTTCTTTCATTTTTTCACCTTATGTCTTCATCTTATTTACATAATAAGCAGCAATTGTTAGCCCTGCCATGATTAGTATGTATGCTGAGATTAGTATTAGTTCTGTTGGTTGTTGGAATATGCCAATGTCAAAGAATATAATCTTTCTGAATACATTCTCTCCGATTAATAATGGGTTTAGGTTTGCGAAGAATGCTGCAGACTTTGGCATGATTTCTACTGGGAATATTACATCTGAGAATAGGAATACTGCGAGAGAGAAGAATGTGCATATTAAAATTGATGTTTGTTTTGTTCTGATTAGGTATGCAAAAAACATACCAATGAGTACAAATATAGTTGTTATGGATATTATTGCTATGCTCAAGTCAAAGAAAACTGACAATATGTCAATTCCGAAATTGAAATAAGAGACGATTAGTAGGACTGCTATCTGAATCATTGTTACAATCATGTTTGTTATGAATAATCCTGCAATGTAGTACAGGTTGTTTATTGGGATCAGAAAGTTTCTGAAATAAGAAGGGGAGTGGAGCTCGTTTAGTACAACCATGTTTGATAGTAGAATGCTGATAAAGGTAATAACAAAGATTAATAGAATAGGGAAAATGAGATTAATTTTGGGAAGTTCTCCTAGAATTGGTTCAAATTCTGAGTTTATTGGGTTGATTAGTTTTTCTGCTGATTCTTGGTCTAAAACTCCAAATTTCTCAATGTTTTCGTCTAGTTCTGTTGTAATCCTATCTATTTCTATGATTGCTGTATCTATGTTTTCTATGGTTGTGTTTAACATTAATAGTGAGTCGTCAAGGAATAAGGATATTTCATCTAATTCTAAGAATATGTTGTTTAGTTCTGTATCAAGATTATCTATGTAATCCTCAGTTGAATCAAGAACAAAGTTTGTTGTGTTTAGATTATCAACTGTTTTATCAATTAGTTTTTGTGTGTCTGTGATTAGATCCATTGTTTCGTTGAAAGGAATATGTGAAAGTTCTATTGTTGATAGGTTTAAGGAGATCAGAGAAGCGTTTGAGATTGTTTGTAAAGCAGTGTTGTATTGAGAAGTTGCCGTAGATAGTAGTGCATATGTTGTTACAGAATTAGTTTGTAGGTCTGTTAGTTGATTGTTAAGGATTGTTAGATATGAGATTATTTGTTGAGACTCGTTATCTGATAGTTTTGCTTTTTTGAGAATCTTGATGTTATCCATAAGAGGTTCTTGTAGATCTTTTAGTTGTTGATATTTTGGATCAAATTGATTGTCTATGTCTTCTAGTTTTGCCCTCATTACGATTAAGTCTCTTTTTAGCAAAAATGCTTCTTTTTTTAGTTCTCCAAGTTTTAATTGGGTGTCTTCCATAAGGTCCACAAAGTCTTCTATGTCAGATAGGATTATGG
>CAYVNO010000013.1:0-48480 GCA_964452935.1 uncultured Methanosarcinales archaeon
AAATAAAAGTTCTAAATAGAATATTTCTTAACAAACTTAATTGCTAACATAAACTTCTCCAACAGTATAAAAACTCCCAGTAACTAAAATTAAATCATCATCCCCTTTCAACTCTTTAGCTTTCTGTAAAGCCATCTTAGGATTATCAATACCTAAATAATGCCCATCAATGTATTTTGCAACCTCTTTTGGAGAAGCAGCTCTATCAGAATTAGGTTTTGTTATTATTATTTTACTAGCCAAAGGTACAATCTCGTTAACAACAGTTTTAACGTCTTTGTCTGCTAAAATTCCCAAAACAAGAATTAAATTATTATAATTCAACATTCTTAACTCACCAGCTACCTTACTCATTGCAGCAGGATTATGTGCGCAGTCTACTAACACACCATCATCGATAAACTCAAACCTTCCAGGCCATTTTACTTTTTCTAAACCATCAATTAACGATTTCTTTGGAATATTAATATCATAATGCTTTAACCTTTTGATTGTTTTAATAGCAACCCCTGCATTCTCTTTCTGAAACTCCCCTTTAACACCTAACTCTAGACTTGTAGGTCTTGCAATAAACAATTCAGTATTCATTTCCTCACACTTTTTCTTAATAACTTCTAAAGCAACACCTTCTGCTCCAGTAACACAATAACTATTTGGTTTTATTATGCCTGCCTTTTCTCCAGCAATCTTTTCAACAGTATCTCCAAGATGATCAGTATGTTCTAAACTAATATTAGTTATAACAGAAATCATTGAGTCACAAACATTAGTTGCATCCAACCTTCCTCCTAGCCCAGTTTCTAAAACAACAAAATCAACATCATTATCTTTGAAATACTTCAACGCTAAAACAGTTAATAATTCAAAATAACTTTGCTTATCAACTGACGGCTTTAACTCTAACAAATATTTTTCTAACTCTTTTTTACTTATCTCTTCACCATTGATTCTAATCTTCTCTGTTACCCTAACTAAAAAAGGAGAAGTATATAACCCAACTTTGTAACCAGATTCTTTAAGAATACTAGCAATCATTGCAGAGACACTACCTTTTCCATTAGTCCCAGCAACATGAATTACTTTAAGATTCTCATGAGGATCTCCTATTTTATTTAGCAATCTCCTTGTATCTTCTAGATCCCATTCCTCTCTTACACCATTCAAACTGTTCAGAAAATCAATACCTTTCCCCATATAAGTATATAGTCAATGCTAATATTTAAATGTATCGGATAACTCAGATTTCAACCTATCCGATACTAATGCTTAAACAACCTTACTCCAGAAAAAATTTATAAATATGTCTTATTAAAGAGTTAGCCTAAATTACAAGATTCATCATGAAACCGTTGCATTTGTTGAATACCTTAGAAGAGATGATTTGCTAAATAAACATAAGGATTTAAGACTATTTACTGATGAAATTATAACTAAAATAAAAGAAGATAATTTTATTCTGCTTTTGTTTGGTTCAGCAGTAAATTCAAATAAACCTAGAGATATAGATATCTTATTAATTGTGGATAGCACAGATAAGATAGAATTTCATGAAAAGTTTCTTCACAATGTTTCATCAAACTATAATTTGCCTTTTGAAGAAAGAGTCATTAGTTTTGAAAGTGTTTACGAGATGCTTTCTAAGCGTGATGAACTGAATATAATGAATGAAATATTGAACAAACATATTATTTTATATGGTGCAGAACTATTTTATAGATTAATACAAAAGGGGAGACAATAAAATGTTAGGAGATAAAAAATTGAAGGAAGTAGAAAGCAGAGTAAAACATCATATTAGTGAAAACTTAAGTGAACTACCTCTCCCTAACTGCTGACCGCAGTTGAGGAAGTGGCTTCTTGCTTCATAGACTTCGTAACCTCAGTCTCCACAAAGCCTCGTACCGAAGCTATTATTTTTATGATAATTATTTCAGTTCCAGCTCTTTCAATAGGTTTTCCTAGGATTAACTCTGCTAATATTAATCCTGCAGAATAAACATCAGCTTTTGGAGAAGCCTTACCTTCATTAATTTGTTCTGGTGCAGCATATGTTGGTGTTCCAACATCAAATGTTCCTGTATAAGTTCTATCTGATATTTCTCTTGCAAGACCAAAATCAGTTAAATGAACTTTTGGTTCTCCGTTATTATCAACAACTAAGTTTGATGGTTTAACATCTCTATGAATAATCCCTTGATTATGAACGCTTGCAAGTATGTCTAATGTTTGTTCTGTTAAATCTAATGAAGTCTCAATTGAGGTGTCTGGTTCAATATATTTAGAGATTGTTGGTCCGTCAATCTTTTCCATAACCATAAAGGGTAATACACCTCCATCTTTAATCTCAAGTCCTGCTCCATAAACTGTTGCAGTTCTTTCATGAACAAGGGATCCGGCTTTTCCGACTCTGTCAAAGAAAGTCAAAATATTTCTGATGTAGTTAGGGTCATCTGTTCTTAAAACAACAGAATGTCTTCTCAATACTATCTCTCCTTCTTTAGTAGGGATTCCGTTGTCAGGATTATTGTTTTGGATATCAAAGATTTGTGCTTCTGCACCAAATCTTCCTGGAGTAGTTGTTTCGAAATCATCTGGATTTAATTTGATAGGAATTCCATTATATTTTTCACTTTCATCTGGTTGAAGGTAACCCCTTATAACTTCAAGTGGATCAACAGTAACTTCTGTTGATTCAGCTTTTGCTTTTGCTGCTTCTGATTCTAAAAAGGCTCTTAAATCTACATCTGATCCAAAATTAGAAGTGCCTGTAGTGGTTTCTCTAATAGCTGTTTCTTCTTCTCTTAATCTACGAGCGTGAGCTGCTCTGACCCTATCTGCTATCTCCCCTCCCATATATAAGGGAAATTGGGTTTAATTTATAAATATTCTTTAGAGAGTTTAAAAAGATAGATATAGAAATACATATATGCTGGCAATATTGGTTTACTAAAACAAAAATATTTATATAGTCTTAGCCCATAATATCAAAAAAAGGTAGACAAATGGACAGAAAAGAGTATGAAATTTTGAAGGCTAAGTTTTTAAAACAATTTGCCAATGTTCCACTTCCACTTAGGAAAGAGATTATCGCAATAGTGAATAATAAGCCTGCTTCATGGAGTGTTGTTTATGGAGAAATAAAGGCAGATAGTCCAAATGCCAAAGATATACTTGAACACTTAAAGAAATTAGGAGTGCTATAAAATGTCTGAAGATATAGATTATCTAAAAGAACTTGTTAAAGAAAGATTATTAGCGTTGCCTCCAGATGTTAGTTTCTCTGTTGGTGATTTTGGAGATTTTACTAGAGATGAGTTAATTCAAGAAGTAGATAATTATTCTGAGGTTGGCAGAGCGGCAATTGAAATGCAAATTAATTTCATCAAAAAGATGCCTACTATTCTACAAAAAGCAAAATGATAGTAATACGTGTTAATAAGGACATCCAAACCTGTTATCTTTATAATTGGACTGAAAAACTTTTGACTGAAGCAGTTAAAAGAGGTTTCAAAGTCATAAGAATAGAGGATACTTATTTAACTCTTAAAGATCTGAAAGGAAAAATTAAGGCTACAAAACCAAAGTTTATATTCTTTAATGGTCATGGAAATGCAACTAGTTTATATGACAACAATGATAAACCTTTTGTTAATATTAAATCTGCAGATATATTTAAGAATACCGTTACATTTACAAGAGCATGTGACTCTCTAAAAGAGTTGGGAGTTGAAGCTGTTAAGAATGGCTGTAATAGTTTTATTGGTTATAAAAATAAGTTCTGGATTGCAAGGAGTCATAAGAGGGAGTGTCAGCCATTAAAAGACAATGTTGCAAAACCAATAATGGAATGTTCCAATATTATTGTGAAAGAACTTCTTAAAGGGAAAACAGTTAGAGAGGCAATTGACAAATCACATGATAAATCAGCAGATGAGATTCTTAGATTAATATATTCAAAAGAACCTTTAGCTCCTGCTTCTTTACAAGCAATAATTGCAAATGATTCTGCCCTAGACTTTGAAGGAAATCCCTCTGTAAAGATATGCTAATTTTGATTGACATTTTATTCCATAATCATACAAAAGATATATGATTATGATATGTAAACGTTCTAATACATTGTATTCATTTTGGTAAGATTTATATATAAATAGATCTAGAAATACAATATGGTTGATGAGACAGAGTTTAAATATGTAAGGGCTACTGGAGATGTACATGGTGATGAGGATAAAAACAACCATGAATTTACTAAAACAATAGGCTTTGCTTTGATATTTATTCTTGCTTTGAACTATATCTTTGATTCTTCTATATTCTATATCCCTCCAATGGGTTATGCGTTATCTGGGCCATCATCTATTATTGCTTGGATTTTACTAATAGGAATTGCTATATATGTGGCAATGTGTTTTGCAGAAGTTATGTCTATATTCCCAACAACAGGTGGAATTTATGAGGTATCGAAAAGAGCTTATGGAAGCTTTATCTCATTTATTACTGGTTGGATTACATGGATGGCTGGTAATTTTGTTGTTTTGGCTGCGTTTACTGCAGGGTTAGAGACTTTATATCCAGCTACAACTGTTACAGCATATGCAATTAAATTAGGAATAGCTGTTGGTACTGTGTTATTATTTAGTTATCTTGCATTACAAGGAAAGGACATTGGTTTAAGAACAATGGCTTATTCTACTGTGTTGATATTAATTGTTTTTGCTATATTGGTATTTTCTACATTTATTGATGTTAGTGCGTTGATTGAAAGTTCCACATTAACTACAAAGATGACTTTTGATAATTTTAGTCCTTTTTTTAAGAGTGAAAGTGTCTTTGGGAATATGGGTTTCTTGTTAGCGACTTTTTTTATTATTGCGACTACTTTTTTCGGTTTAGAAGCTGTTACCTTTCTTTCTGGAGAAGTTAAAGATGCTAGAAAGGTTATTCCAAAGGTTTTAATTTGGGTGACAGTTATTGTTATGATTGTTACAACTTTATTTGTTATTGGTTCTGTAGCTATTTTAGATCAGACAACCTATGCAACTTCTGCTCAGTTTTTTCAGGACATTATATTAAAATCTATGGGGAATCATTGGGCTTGGTTGGCAGCTTTTGCTGTCTTTATGTCAGGTTTATTATATTTTGCAGAGGGTTTTGGTTGGATATTATCAGGACCAAGATTGATTTTTGCTATTGCAAAGGATGATATGTTTCCTACAAGCTTTGCGAAAATGGATTTGGAACATGGTACCCCATATAAAGCTATAAAATTTCAAGGATTTATGTTGATAATTGGTTTAATAGCTTGTTATTTATTGTATATGTTTACTGATTATGATCCTTTCTTAATAACTCACCATCAGTTTGTGTTTATGGCAATGATTTTAATTATATTTTTATTAATTGCTATTCCAATCTTGAGGAGAAAGTATCCTGATGAGGAGAGGCCATATAAAGTTCCTTTAGCCCATGTTGTTCCATATCTATTGTCTTTGTTCTTTTTAATTGTTATTGGTTTTTGGATTTGGTTAGATAATGGTTTGAAGACGTTATTCATTGCATTAGTGTTGTTTGCTATTGGAATTCCTGTGTACATGTTCTTATTGTTTTACTTTGATCCAGATGTTTTTATAAAATTCAAGAAAACATTTACTCTCTTTGGAATTGTTTATGAAATACTTTTGTTTACAGAAGCTGTTAGAGAGTTAATATTTGATAAAATGGGAGAGATAGAAGGGAAGAATGTTTTATTATTTGGTTGTGGATATGGAACGATTACAACACATGTTGCTAAAAAGGTTGGTAAAAATGGGAAGGTTTTTGTGACTGATGCAAGTCACAAAACAATTAAGAAAGTTCATGAGAAAGCAAAGAAAGAAGGGCATGAACATGTGAGTGTATTACATGATGAGCATCATGTCAATAGAATACATCCAGCTGTTCCTCAAGTTGATGCTGTTTTATCTGTTGGTGTTTTACACCATATTCAAGATTTAAGAAAGATATTGAAAGAGATTCATCAAAGATTACCTGATGGAGGAAAGGTTGTGTTTAAAGATGAGATTGATATTTTAAAAGTGTTACCTAATGGTGGATGGGCTGCTAATCCGGAGAAGATTTTAGATGTTTTAAAAGAAGAGGGATTTGGAGTGCAAATGCATATAAAGAAAGGGATACTTGTTAATCATTTAATTATTTATGCGATAAAATCAGAGGATAATGTGCCGATAATATGATAGTTTATCTAGTTACTGGGAATAGACACAAAGTTGAGGAGATCAAAGCTTTGTTGAAAGAGTTTGGAGTTACTGTTAAGCAGTTGAAAGAGGAGAAGATTGAACCAAAGGATTGGACAATTGTAAAGACTGCGGAATATAATGCTCAGGAGATTGCTAATAGGTTAGGTAAGAATATAATAGTTGATGATACTGGTTTCTTTTTAGATGCTTATAATAATTTTCCTGGACATAGTCCTGCTTGGATTTTTAAGACAATAGGTTATGAAGGAATATTTAAATTGTTGGAAGGGAAAGTTAGAACAGGTTATTTTATGACTGCAGCTGCTTTTTGTAAGCCAGGTGGAAGACCTAAGGTGTTTACTGGTAAGATGAAGGGAAGAGTTGCTGATAAAATTAGAGGTCTTGATAAGGATTCAATGCCCTATAATAAGATATTTGTACCTGATGATATCCCAAAGCCATATATTGAGTTAAGTTTGAAAGAAAGAAATTCTATTAGTCAAAGATCAAAAGCTGTTAAGAAGTTAGGTAAATGGTTGAGATCTAAAAGTAAGTAAGAAGATCATCTATACATTCATCTTCTCCTGGCTCTATGCAAGTTTCATCTCCACCTTGATAAGAGAGATCTAGTGGAACTATTCCTAATAGTTCTTCAACTGGTACACCTGGTCCAACCTCATCAAAATGTACTAAGGGATTTTCAGGATGTCTAGCAATAATATCGTAAGGATCTATTTCAGAATTTTGTTCTCCATCATATGAATCAGGTTCTGCATGAATCTGATCTAATAGATAATCAAGTATCATTCCTGCTCTTGCTATATCATTTTGTCCTAATTGAATGGTTTTCAAAGATTTATAAATTCTCCATGCGAGTGATCTGTCAACATCGAATGGTGTATCAATGGGAGTTTTATCATACACAGTAAGTCCTGCATCTGCTAATTCATCTACAGAAACAGCTTGCCCTATGTAGGTTGTGTTATCTCTTCTTAATGGGTCAAGTCTCATATCATCAAGAGTTCCAAGTGTTTCATCCTCTTCCCTATGTTGATTTCCACCCAAGCCTCTTCGATCTATGTCTGCAATAAATTTCATAGCAACTCTTTGTTCTCCTACATAACCTGTCATTCTGCAAAGTATATATAACAACTATATAAAGCTTATGAAAAATGTTATAAATTATTCATAGTTTCTATTTCTGAAATGAGAGCTTTAGTTTCTGTTTATGACAAAGAAGGGATAGTTGAGTTCTGTAAGAGATTGAGAGATGATGGAGTGCAGATTATATCTAGTGGAGGGACTGCGAAATTATTAAGAGAGCATGGTTTATTAGTAGAAGATGTTAGTTCTGTTACCGGGCAAGAGGAAATGATGAATGGGAGAGTAAAAACTCTGCACCCTAAAATTCATGGTGGGATATTAGCAAAAAGAGATGATGCATCACATATGAATGATATGACTAATAATTATATTAAGCCAATAGACATAGTTGTTGTTAACTTATATCCTTTTGAAGAGACTGTTAAGAATGGAAGTGATGAAGAAATAATAGAGATGATTGATGTTGGTGGACCAACATTGTTAAGAGCTGCTGCTAAGAATTATAAAGATGTTATTGTTATTTGTGATCCTTCTGATTATAATATTGATGTTAATGGTGTTGGTCTTGATAAGAAGAGAGAGTTAGCTAAGAAAGCTTTTCAGTGTACAGCGAAGTATGACAATATTATTTCAGAATACTTTTGTGAAGAGAAGTTTCCTTCTGTTTTGAATCTGTCTTTTTTGAAGAAGGAGGATATGAGGTATGGTGAAAATCCTCATCAAGAGGCTGCTTTTTATAGAGATAGAGAGATTAAAGAAAGTTGTGTAACAAACGCAAAGCAGTTGCATGGGAAAAAGTTATCTTATAATAATATAATTGATATAGATGATGCGTTAGAGTTAGTTAAGGATTTTAAAGAGCCAACTGCAGCTGTTATTAAACATAATAATCCTTGTGGGATTGCTAGTTCAGAGTGTATTGGTGAGGCTTATAAAAAAGCTCATGAAGCGGATCCGATGAGTGCGTTTGGTTGTGTTGTTGCTTTAAATAGGAAATGTGATATGGAAGTTGCTAAGATAATTAGAAAACAGTTTGTTGAAGCTGTTATTGCTCCTGGTTTTGAGGATGATGCTTTATTGTTGTTAAAAGAGAAGAAACATATTAGATTAATGGAGATTGGTGAACTTAGTAGAAAGGATGGAGTTATGTTAAGGAAAGTTAAAGGTGGATTATTAGTTCAGACAGATAATTTTCCAGAGATTGGTGATGTTGGTTTAAAAGTTGTTACAAAAAGAAGTCCTAGTGATAAAGAGTTAGATGATTTAATGTTTGCTTGGAAAGTTAATAAACATGTTAAATCAAATGCTATTGTTTTTGTTAAAGATAAAATTGCAGTTGGAATTGGGGCAGGACAGATGAGTAGGGTTGATAGCTCTATAATTGCTGCAAGAAAAGCAGGAGAAAGAGGAAAAGAGGCTGTAATGAGTTCAGATGCATTCTTTCCGTTCAGAGATGGAATTGATGAAGCAGCAAAGGCTGGAATTACAGCCATAATTCAACCAGGCGGATCAATAAGAGATCAAGAAGTCATAGATGCAGCAGATGAGCATGGAATAGCGATGGTTTTTAGTGGTGTGAGATTGTTTAAGCATTAGTTACATATGAATGGTGGACTTTCAAGAGATTCTATATCAGAACAACCATACGGGGCGTATTCAGAACCTGACGGAGAACCGATATGTACAACATCATTGTACAGATTTGTAAGACTACATTCTGGTTCATAACCTGGAATTGGATGATCATGATAGGTATAACCTATATTATCCCATTTATTTGGTTCTATTCTATGAAATTTATTATCTCCATGGAATTTAAGAAAAACAGTTGAATGACCAGGAACTCCTGCTTGGTAAACATCTTCATAAGGAACTCCTGCTTTTCTTAACATAGTTAACAATGATAATGAATTCCCAATACATATTCCTTGTTCTAGGATATTTATTGTGGTGTGAGCTGGATGTGGACCAGACCAACAATAATTTTGTGACATATCTGTATCACTGTGCCAAGACCCAAAAAAACAACCAGATTCCCCATACTCAGCATCATAACAAAGTGTTTGTCCATTCTCATCCATAGTACAAGCTCCGCATGGCGGATTACGACATTCTAATCCATCTAATGATGGATTATTTGAATCACATTTATCTCCTACATCAAAATCACAATTAACCCCCTCTATAAACCCACCATATCTATTATATTTTCTATCAATATTTAACCCAGTCATATAACGAATTAAATAAAGAGATCTACACGCTGTTTTGTCTCCATTAAAATGATTCTCTGCTTCTTCTATTGCCCATTCACATCCAGTTGTAAATGAATTATCTTCATAAGAAGAAGCCCATTTTGCGGATAATTTACCAGCACAACAATCGCTTGCTTCTTCTATTATATAATCTAATTCAGGAGAACATATTTCTAATATATTACATTTCCAATCACATATATTGTTCCCAAACATTATTTTCAATCCACCTACTGAATCACCATCTGGCCAAGCTTTTGTACATCCTGAATCTTCTGGAGCATATTTTGTACCAGTAGTACATACATTATTACATGGAGCACATGGCCCTCCGCAGTCTATGTTTTCCTCACCTTGATTTTTTATATTGTCTGAACAAGATTTAGAAGTTCTTTTTACAACACATCCACAATTAGGACTACATATATTTCCCATGCCACAGCTATCGCCCGGTTGTTTACCATCACAAAGAGGGTCTGCACCACATTCTTTTGCGCAAACTGATTGACCAATCATTCCTTCAACTGTTGCTTTCTTTTTTGGAGTATCAGGAATACAAATTGATACTGGGTTTTTATTTACTTGAGAAAAATACCCTCCAGTTTCATCATATTCAGAGTACAAGTAAGCTTGGTCCCATTCATCCATGCCTTCAATTTCCAAGATTGCAATAGAATCAAAAAAACTATGTGTTATCCACACATCTATCTTTTCAAATGTTTTAAAATTTCCATACTTAAAAGGAACATATTGTAATACATTACCATTTTCATCCAAAAGCATTACTCTTGTCATTTCCCAGTCAATATTATCATATTCTAGATCTTCATTATCTAATAAGTAAGTTAGTTTTACCGCTTCACTAAATGTTAAGTCTTGGATAAAATCAGGAAAATAAGGCATAGCTACAGCTTGGTCTATAAGATTTGGTGAGAGTGGTGAAGAATCAACTATTTCAACAGTAATTGAATCAATTTTATCATTAGAAGATACTATTGTCCCTTCTTTGATCTCTACCTTAAATTTATCATCTGAAAAAGAAAAAGTGGTTGTTTGAGTGAGAATTCCGTTAGCATTTAGTGTAGCTGTCTGTTCAGTTATATCCTTAAAACTTAGAGCAGATTTAGCATCTCCAGAAAGATCTGCACAACCTGAAATAAATAATATTAATAATGTGACGATAAGTGAAACTAATAATTTATTATTTAGCATATTAAGATTTTTATGTTTATCTTGTTGCACAATGTTCCTCTCTATTAATGGTTTTATTGCTCTATGAGCAAGAGATACATGCATCTTTAACATTCTTGCAACCTCTCTTAATGTAAACGATTCAGTCATATGCCCAGTGAAGACACCTAACACTTTTGCTGTTGTTTTATTCATCCACATATGTTCACCTTTATATGAACAAGTGTTCACTAATTAGTATATAAATGTTTCTATTTAGTTATAGATCAAAAGATAAAATGCATTACTCCTTTATATATCTCACACCAGCCTGTCTAGTGCAAAACAGCATGCTTTAGGAGCCCTGTAAGCATAGAATTCAAGCAATAGAGCCCAGTGGACAAATCGTGTCCAGTGGGAATAAGCAGAGTGAAGCAAATCCACCAAAACATTTAAAAACTCTCATATATCCCAACATAATATGAGTAATCACGTAATGATTCGGACAAGGGATAGAGTAAAAAGAAGAAAGAAACAGAGTAGACCTAAAACCTTCAAATCTGAAGAAGCAGCAAAAGCATACGCAGAAACAAACAAAATAAAACAGTACACACTGAAGAATCTTAGAACAAACCCAAACGCAACACCAAAGATAAAAATAGTGTGTTAAATGGCTCAAATAATTGATGGAAAAGCTATTGCTTCTGAAATTAGGGAAACTATAAAGAATAAGATACAGAATTCTCTACAAAAACCTGGCTTAGCAGTTGTCTTAGTTGGAGAAAATCCTGCTTCTAAAGTTTATGTTAGTATGAAAGAAGTTGCCTGTGAAAAAGCAGGACTATTTTCACAAAAGTTCAAACTTGATAAATCAGTCTCAGAACAATATTTATTAGATTTAGTAGATAATCTTAACAAAGATCCAAAAATACATGGAATTTTAGTACAACTACCACTCCCATCACACATCAATGAAAACAAGATAATCCAAAGAATCAGTCCAGAAAAAGATGTAGATGGTTTTCACCCAATAAGTCAAGGAAACCTATTCATCGGAACAAACAAATTCATTCCTTGCACACCTAAAGGAATAATAAAACTAATCGAATCAGCAACAACTATTGAAGGAAAGAACGCAGTAGTTATCGGCAGATCAAACATTGTCGGAAAACCAGTAGCACAACTTCTACTCCAAAAAAACGCAACAGTAACAATCTGTCATTCAAGAACTCAAAACATAAAAGAAATATCAAAACAAGCAGATATTTTAGTTGTAGCAATAGGAAAACCAAAATTTGTTAACAGAGAATATGTAAAACCAGGAGCAGTTGTAATAGATGTTGGTGTTAACAGAGTTGATAACGATTCTGAAAAAGGTTATTATCTCTGCGGAGATGTTGATTTTGAAGATGTAAAGGATATCGCTTCTCACATAACTCCTGTCCCTGGTGGAGTTGGACCAATGACAATAGCAATGTTATTGCAAAATACTTTAGAAGCATTTGAAAACAAAAATAGAACTCCAAGTGTTAAAAAAGAAAAAATAAACATTGCTGCAATGTGTTCTACAAACGGAACAGATTTAGATGCAATCATAAATGCAATTAATAATAACGAATTAAACGTAAATTTATCATTAATTTTTGCAAACAAAGAATGCGGAGCAATAGAAAAAGCAAAAAGACATAATATAAAATACACAATCCTAGAAAGCAAAGGCAGAGATAGAGAAGAATATGACAAAGAAGTTATAGAAGTATTACAACAACATAACATTGACTTAATTTTATTAATAGGTTATATGAGATTCTTATCAAAGCATTTCACAGACACATTCCGAAACAAGATTATGAACATCCATCCAAGTCTATTGCCAGCATTCGCAGGCGGTATGGATAAGAATGTTCACCAAGAAATATTAAATCATGGATGTAGGGTAACAGGGTGCACACTACACTTTGTAGACGAAACAGCAGATATGGGACCAATCATAATGCAAAAAGCAGTACCAGTAGAAAACAACGACACTGTAGACACACTAAAAGAAAAAGTACAAAAAGCAGAACAAGAAGTGTTCATAGAAGCAATCAAAGCTTATTCTGAAGATAGAATTTCTATAGAAGGCAGAAGTGTTAATATCAAATAAACCAAAAGCTTTTTATATTAGTTTTACATACCTTACATTATGAAAAATACTACTGAAGCTAAATTATTAAACAATCATAATAGCTTCAGCTTCTTATTCTGGAATTAATCTTCTATCGTCGATATAACTTTCTACTAAGTCTAAAAGCTAAACTTCTAGACAATAGAGAAAATAAACTCGATTTTCTAAAAAAACAATAACAGAGCATCTTAGAGATAGCTCTATAAAAATTAATCGGAGGAAGATTAAAATGAGAAATAAACCAAGTTTAGCGAGAGCTCTGTACATCGACTTAACAGGAGAAGATGCTGCAGAGCAATTAAAAGAGTTGAATAGGAAATTGAATATATTCAATGATTCAATAGATCCAACTAGCGGAGGCTTTAGTCCAACATACTCAGGTGTTCCAAGACTAAGTATTGAACCAGAACACATTGCTCCTGTTTTAGAGCTAGCAAACGATTGTGAATACAAAACAAAAACAGTTGAGTTGTTAGGGGCAAAACTTTGCTACAGAATAGCACAGTTCTCTCCAACACATAGAATGTTTGATTCAGCTGTGGCAGCAGATGACTTAGCTAGAAAACTTGCACATGTAGGTGTAACCTTTGAAAAAGAGAGATTAGAAAGAAGAGTTGTTGTTCCAGCAAGAGGAACAGAAATAATCTACGACCACAACGGAAGAATACTCCTAGCAACAGGCCCTGAAATAGAACAGTACAAAGGACTAGCTGAAAAACTAAGAGGACAAGACGCTTTGCACTACCTAGCTTGCCACATACAACAAGACATGGCAGTCGTAATGAAAAAAGGAGACAGGATGGTCTACACTTTCGACTGTTCCATGTACGAAAAAACACCCAAAGATGTAGAAACAGGAGAAAACAAATTCTTAGGAATGGATTTATTAGAATTCCATGGAAGAGCAAAAACATTCGGTTCTATGCTACCAGGCCTATTAAGAAATCTAGTATCTTGTTTTGAACAACAAAGATTGGATCTTTTAGAAATAGATCTCAGAGGAGCCAACATCTACAGCAACGGAGAACAACAAGCTAGAAGATTTGAAAGGGATTATGTAACTCCTATATTTGAAGATGGAGTATTCCATGGAATTCTTGCATATGCTGACGTCTTTTTCCAAGACCCAGCTGAAACAGGAAGTCCATATGGGGGAAACGCAATCCACCATCCAGTAAAGTTCCACAAGGAATACAAGGTGATGAAAGATGTCATATGAACTATTAACTAGGGCAGTAGAAGCAAACAAAAAATTCAATAAAGTAATAGAATTTTATGGAGTGAGTTATGTCTCAGATGAATGTGTAAACTCTTGTACGTACTGTGGACACAGTAGCACAATGCCTCAGGAACGTTCAACCTTAACAGAAGAAGAACTTAAACTAGAATTTGCAGAACTTTTGAAATTTGGACCACCAGAAATATGTATCTTAGCAGGAGAACATCCTTCAATAACTCCAGATTACTTAGCGACAGCAGCAAACATAGCATTGAAACAAGACAAAGGAGCATTAGAAAGAATCTCATTCAATGTTGCACCAATGACTACGGAAGACTTCAGAAGACTCAGAGATCAAGTAGATTTCCCTATACAACTCAGAATATTCCAGGAATCATACGACAGAGAAACCTACAGACAACACCATCCAAGAGGACCAAAAAGAGACTTTGACTTCAGACGAAATGCACAACAAAGAGCACTAGATGCAGGTTTCGACCAAGTAGGGATAGGCGCATTAATTGGACTCAACCCAAACCCAAAACAAGAAATACTTGGATTAATAGAACACGCCTACACCCTCAAAAAACAACCATACAGCATCTCAATACCTAGGCTACAAAAAGTAGAAGGAAGTTGTTTTGAAATACCTCACGAAGTAGATGACCCAACTTATGTTGCATACCACGCAATCTTAAGAATAGCACTACCAGATACAAAGATTATCATAACAACAAGAGAAACACCTGAAATGAGAGACACACTAAGACCATTAATCAACATAGAAGACCTAGCAACAAAACCTGGAGTAGGAGGAAACTACAAAGACACACATTTCCAAAACAAACTCGGAGACACAAGAACAACACCTGAAATAGTAGAAGACATTAGAGTTAAGGGCTACAAAACAAAAATTAATTTTTAGTTTATTTTTTCTTGGTTATAATATACACTAACGGAACACCAACAATTAACACTATCACTCCCTCTATAAATAAAGCTGTTGTAAACGCAAACACATCAGCAATATAACCAAATATCGGAGCAAAGATCATTAATAATAAACTTTGAAAAAACCCACTCAATGATAAAACTGTTGCCCTGTGGTGAGAAGCTACACGTTTGTTTATATAATCTTGTACAACAGGTGTTACAAATCCCCAAACAAATTCATCTAATAATATTATAATAACTCCAAAAAAGAATATATGTACTCTTGTTATAAATGCAATCCCCAATAATATAGGGATCATTAATAGTGAATAAAATTCCCCTATTTTCTTCTCTACATAATGTGCATAATAAGCACCTGCTGCAGCCACAAGAAGCCATACAAAATAAATTACACCAAAATACCCCACATCAATCCTAAGCGCTTGCATATATGGTTGGGAGTATCTATGCGAGATTACCATTGCAGCAAACATTACTCCAAAGAATATTATAAGCCATTTTACTTTTGGATGTTTAATTGTATATTCGGTAGCTTTCTTTAGATGTCTAAAATAATGTCTTTTCTTTAATTTTTTATGATGTTTTGGTTCTTTGAATGAGAACGCTATCATTAATGCAATAAGGAAAGAAAATAAACTAGAAATAATTGCTGTTTCTAGACTGATCTTAGCTAAAAATCCACCAACTAACGAACCAATACCAAACCCAACCGTAGTAAATGCAAATGCTATCCCTTCTACTTTTTTATAATCTTTCTCTCTCTTTAGATCTTTTAATGTATCATAGATAAATGCTGAAGTACTCCCAGATTCAAACGCCCTGCTAACTCCAAAAATAACCCACGCCATAGTAAATATCCAAAAACCCTCTCCGAAAAAGATGAATATTATATATATGCATTTTAAGACAGTAGATATTATAAGACTTGTCTTTCTTCCAAAGTGATCTGCAAATACTCCGCTTGGTATTTCAAAAATTATTTGAGAGATTGAAGCTGCTGTCGTAAACAACATTATCTGAGTAAAACTCAAACCATTGTTAAGGAAATAAATAGTCCATATTGGTAACCAAAATGTTAGAGTTGTAAACAGGTTATATGCATAATATTTGTTTATGTTAGCTTTTAGACTCATTTTATCTTCTCCTTTTCCATAACATAATAAAATAATCCAGCAGCAATAGTCGCAGAAACCAGTGCCCCAACAATAGCAGCAACTATTAATGACAAATATCCATAATCTAAAATAAAGATAAACACATATGATAACGGAACAGCAAATACAAACACCCTAATTAAGTTAACAACCAACCCTGGCCACCCATAACCAATCCCTTGCATTGCTCTTATGAAAACAAAACTTATCCCCATGAGTGGGAAAGTAAACACATCTAGTCTCAGATATGCTGCGCCCAAACTTAATAAATTAAAATCTGACGTGAATATCTTCAGAAACAACTCAGGTATGATAAAAAACACAGCACCAATCACAGCAGTAAACAATGCTACCATCTTAACACCATACCAAACAATACCTCTCAATAAATCAAATCTCTTAGCACCATAAAACATACCAGTCAAAGTTAACATTGCCATTGCAAAAGCAACAATTGGCATAATAGCAACACTCTCCCCCCTAAATGCCATGCCTAAAGCAGCAACATAATCAACTCCAAAATGCGCTGCAAATTTATTAATAAACACTATGTAAATTGCAATAACAAGAACAGTTAGACTTGAAGGAGCTCCAACAAATATCATATCTTTTATTATCTTAAGATCAAACTTAAAATTACTTAATTTAATATTCAAATAAGATTTCTTATTAATATAATATATAAACATCAAAAAACCAAACACAAAGGAAATAACAGTTGCTATTGCAGCTCCTTTAACACCATATCCCAACACATAAATAAAAATTGGATCCAATATAATATTCAAAACTAATGTACTAACTTGCACAATCATTGGTGTTTTTGTATCTCCTTGCCCAGAAAAAATACTATGCATAGCAAACGACACAAACATAAACAACGCACCAACCAAAACAACAAACATATAATCAATAGATAACTCTAACGTTAACCCTTCTGCACCAAACAAAACAAACATTGGCCTCAGGAATATCAAACATAAAATAACAACTATTAAACCAAGAATAACAGAAACAATTAAACCATGCATTGCAGCATTCTCTGCTAATTTCTTCTTCTTAGCACCAATAGCTCTTGAAATAACAGAACCAATTCCTGCTCCCAAGCCAGAATTCAATGCAATAAATATAAAGAATATTGGAAAAGAAAAAGTCAAAGCAGCAATAGCCTCAGCACCCAAACGACCAACAAAAGCAGTATCAACGATGTTGTACAAAGTTTGAACTAACATCCCCATCATTATAGGCAAAGCTAGAGTAAACAAAGCCTTCTTAGGATTTTTAATAAACTCTTTAACTCTACTTTTTTGCATAAAAGAGAATTATAAACACTATTTTATAAATCTTTGTATCAAGAGACAGATTTCGTTGCTACCTCAATAACTTTACTTACATCACCAGAAAAAACCTTACTAGCATTAAGAATTTCAATACTAAGAACAGAACCATCTTTAGCTACATCAATAATTACTCCATTTGGGAGTTCAACACTCTTCCAGTAGTCATCTTTCTTTAACTGGATGTTGTAGACATCCTCTCCTTTATCATACCATGTTTCCATTTTAATCAAGCCAAAATGCAGTATTATTTTATAATTATCCTTTCCAACTCTTCTGTAAACCACCTTAAGTATCCTACCTGAAGGAGGTATTCTAACAATAGCATTCAAAGCATCACTCCAATGTTTATCCTTGAATATATTAGAAGATATTATTGCATATTCTATCATGTCGTCACTAATATCTCTCCTAAATCTCTTCTTTTTTATCCAATGCTTTGAATATTTGAACTTCATTTATAATAACACCACATAATTTATAAATCTTTGTATAACTACTTATAATAACCCATAACCTTTACACACTTCTTCAGATAACTCTCCTCAGTAATATTAAACCCACACTCTTCACAATTAAATCCACTAACAGTCACATTGTGTCCAATACCAAAAACTACTTTAGTCATTGATTTACAACATTGCAAACATTTCTTAGAGTGTTCCATTCTTAGCAGCCCCCACAACATAGAATGTAGTCTCATATCTATAAACATGCACATCTATTGTAAACCCATAAAATTTTCTTAGATAAGAAACATGATTCTCATTAACAATGGTCTTCGATGGGGAAAGAATAGTCAAAATAATATGCGCCCAATTTACTTTACTCATAACAAAATTCCGAGATGGTTTTATATTAATAAACATTAGTCTTCCCTCATAAAACATTCTCTTTTTATATCCTCGATAACATAAGATAAATGCTTTGCCTTTACATTAAACCTAACTTCAATATTATCTAAGAATCTATCTAACTCTTTCATTGTCTTAAAAACAATCTCAAACATAAAGTCATACCCATTATTTATCTTAAATAAAGAGTTTATGTTGTCATGATCTGAAATATAATTCATAAACTCAACCTTATTGTTATTTGGCACCTTCACAGAAACAAACGCTCTCGTGTTATATCCAAAACTAGAAAAGTTAAGCAGTGCTGCATAACCTTCTATAAACTTCTTTTCCATTCTCTTTATTTTGTCATAAATCGTTGATTTAGATATTCCTATTCTATTACTAATATCATTCAACGAACACTTTGCATTTCTCCTCAACATTGCTAGAATTATCACATCTTCTTTTTTCATAAAAAATAATAAAAAACAACTTTTAATAAAGATTCTTAACAAAAAACCGTACATATTCCGATTAATCCGGAAGTCTTTCAGGAAAAAACAAACTATTTCCAGAAAAAGAGAAAATCCTCGTAAATATCACGAAAAACCCGGAAAAACTCAAACTGTAGTAGTGAACTCTCCACCTTTTAAATGAAACAACCTTTTCCCTTTATTCTTTTCATAAGAATGAGTAACCTTTGCAATAAACATAACATGATCTCCAACAACTGTTTCCTCAATAACCCTACATTCAATATAAGCTAACGCTTCTTTTACTCTAACACAATCCAGTGTATCTGACTCCTCTTTTGTTAAAAACACCTCATCAAACTTTTCTATGTGTCCACCAAACTTCTTCCCAGCATTAGCAACCTCACTCTCTTTTTCATAAGGCATAAAATTCACAATAAACATCTTTGACTCTCTGATTAATTTAATAGAATATCTTTCTTTATGCAAAGCAATCGCATAATACATGGGATCAAAAGAACAAGGCATATGACAATCAGTAGGAGTTATATTATCCTTAACAACCTCCTTCCCCATCAAAACATCATTACCACTACAACTAATCAACACAGTCTGTCTTGGATTAAGGATATCGAACATAGATATCTCTCCATTCAACATCATATATATTGTTTGTGCTTTCAGAGTATTTAGGTGACTACACTTCTAAATCTTTCGGTTCAGGTGTCTACATTTGCCTATTTTTGTAGTCACCACTTCTTCTTATGCTTATGACCCATCAACAAAACAGAGCCAATAAACAAAACAAAATAGAAAAACAAAGGAATAAATGTCACATTAATATAAACCATTGGAATTATCTCTAAAATAGCCATAACTGTTGCTGCAAAAACACCCATAATATAAACCTCTTTATAGTTTAAATCATGTTTTAACAACTGACTTATTATATAAACAATAATTGAAGACAAAAACACCAATATAAAATACCGAAGTAAATAATAAATAAACATAACAATCAAAATACCAGGTAACATCAACATAATCAAAAACGACATCCATAAACTCATATTTCTTTTATTATTAACTAACTCAGGAGCATTCTCTGCATTTATCTCAATAGGTTTTCTCATAAACAAACATGCAGGAGTTGACAATAAACAACCAACATTCTTTAAATAAAAAGTATCTTTTGTTATCAAAACATTCTCCATCTCATACTCTTTATCATTTGCAACAACTAAATTCAAAGACCCAAACTCAATATTCTCAGAAACATTCAAATCAGGAGTAATCGTAAATGAACTTAATTTGACTAACTCAGAATTTAATTTCCCAGGCATTAAAACAAACGCAGGAATTGAAATAATAATCATCACAATAAAGCACATCAACATTAACAACATAAAATATCTCCAAACTTTAACAAAACTAACCTTAGAAAGATCTCTATAATTAAAAGGATTAAAGGTCTTTGCTATTAGGTATATAAAATAAACAAAGCCTTCATGCCTCTTCTCGACTTCAACAATATCAATGTCTCCTCTTTTTCCCATTCTTACTTACAGCACGGTAAATGAGCAACTATCATCCAAATTAGACCTTTTAGAGCAATAACTCCACCAACAAAATAAGCCCAATTCATCCATCCATAATGTGCATTCAACAATATCAACACACCAAGAACCAATAGCTTCAAAGGCATATATTTGCAACAACAGCCCTTATGCGCCTCTTTCATACTCATTTTCTTCTTTTTTGCCATGTTTAATTCGCCTCCAAGGAGAATTAAAATTCCGCTCAATTCTTTATATAATGCGGAATTAATCACCTCTTCCATATATCCTATATATTCCTATATATAAATATTACTCTAATAAGTATATAAAATCCTTCTCTTCTTCAATAACCTTCACATCAAACAGTTTTTTAATACAAGAATCAATCTCTTTAGCTTTCTCAGCCTTCTTCAACACAGTAATGGCTGCATTCCCATCTGACTTCAGTACTCTTCTCACTTCCATAAGTGTTTTCTCAACATCAGATGCATGGTGTATTGCAGTAACACTAACAACAAAATCAAAACAATCATCTTTGAAAGGCAACTCTTCCATTACACCACAAACTCTTTCTAATTTTGCCTTCTTCAACAACTCAAAAGAATTATCTAAACCAACAACAAACCCATCAAAATCACCAAAATAAGGGCCACACCCTATATCTAATACTCTTCCCCGAACATCCAAATTCTCTTTTATAATCTTAATCTTCTTCAACTGCTCTTCTTTATGTAATTCCCCATATCCTTCAGAGATTTCATTGTAATAACTCATTTTATCACTTTTATCAAATCTTTCTCAGAAATAGTACTCCTTAACCCATACGGACTAAAATGTGTTCTACTCACTTTATATTTTTTACAAATTCTATCAATTAAAACATCCATTTTTGGAATTTTCAACTTATTCTTCTTACAAAAGTTATGAATATCATAAAACCCAACAACATCAACATTACTCTCATTCATAATTGTTGTAGTAAAATCATCAATTACAATTTTCTTAGCTATTTTCTTATCCCATAACTTGCCTAACCACATCGGTCCAGCTTCTTTAAACATTCCATGTTCTTTTAAAACTAAATCAACTTTCTTCTTTCCCTTCTCACAAACAAAAAACACCCGCATATAATGATCTCTAGAATAACTATAAATTGGCAACAAAGCTTTCTCATACTGTGCACCAATTAACTGAACCTTTCTTATCAAAATCCTCAACCCAATCTCATGCATTAAAGGACCATGCAAAGGTTCTGCCCAATACTTTCTCTTACAAGCCTTTGGAAATGTGCCACTCAACGCACTCGTATCAGTTGCAGTAACAGCAATTATCCCTTTCCTAGATATTCTTTTAACAGAACTTTCTAATAAAAAGTTAGGACAACCAAAGGGATCAATATCAATATAATCAAATCCTTTTGATTCTAACAATAATAAATTTGCATCTTTATTATAAACATCAAACTTTACTTTATTATGTTTCATATTTTTCTTAATTAACTTTACTGCATTCTCATCCAAATCATTCACTGTTATTGACTTATATTTCAACTCTTTAGCAAACCTAATAGCTCTAACACCTGTCCCAGCCAAAGGATCACAAAGATGTAACTGGGAAAACTGCTTCAACAATTCCACACTAACATCTCTATTAAACTTCATAACAGAGTTATAAAAAACAGGTAATTTCTTACTAATTTTCTTCTCTTTCGGAACATAAACCTCTGCTTTCCCTTCCTTAATCTTTTCAAACATTTTTATCCTCAAGCCTTTTCTTCTTCTCAGATTTAAATAAATAATTTTCTTTCGATGTAATTGGACTGCCTAACTCTTTTTCTGTCTCTTTTCTCGCATTTCCTGCAACTCTTCCTCCTCTTTGGGCAGCATCTTTATTTTCCACAAAACCTTGTGCATCTTCTTTTCTTGTAATCTCAGTAGATACTCTTTCTCCTAACATACTAAAAATAAGTTCTAAATCATTCATATGATCTCTAAGGTTCTCTCTTTTTAATCCTTTGTGTTTTTTATATTCGCTTGGAGTTAAACCAAAAGTTGCTTTAGAGATTTCAGCAGTTAGAATAGAATATTCTTTTTCTGTCTTTACTCCTCTTTTATCCCATTCATCGGTTAATTCATCTCTTATTGCAATTCCCCTAACTCTTTTCTCAATCCAATCATCAGAATAACCCTTTGATTTGTATAATTCTCTCATCCTTTTCTGAGCCAATTCAGGATCCTCAATTTCTTGTACTCTTTCATAACCTACTTTAGCTAACCATTGTTTAAATGGCTCTGCTTTTTTAGAAGGTATGGACTGGATTATTCTAAACATTGATTTAGTATTTGCACAGTCAGTGAGTCTCATTTTATCATCTGGAGCTTCTAATTTCAACTGTACCCAAATTGGGGACACTTCAAGAGCCTTGAACTCTCTATCTTTGACTTTCCCCCAATACTGTCTTGGTGTTGGACTATCAGTCAAGGCTGCAACTACATCAACCACAGAAAAATACCATTCATTTTCATGCAATTTCCTTCTGATCTTCTTATCTTGAAATACAACTAATTTATCTTCCATACTAAGAATGTAATCATTACTCATATATAAGTCTTACACCAGCCTGTCCAGTGCTTTTTAGAGTGTCAGAGAGGGGCTTAGAATGTAGAATTCTGGCGTTTAAGAGCAGTGGACATTAGGTGTCCAGTGGGAATAGTACTGATTATATTTATAAATCATACATCATTACCTTGTGTTATGGCATTAGATTCAATTGTAAGCAGAGCCTTGTATGGAACAGTGGTAACCTTTTGGGGAGTTGCTCTTGAATTTTCTAATACAATGACCTACCTAAGTAAACTTGAAGAGTTTGCAAAAACACCTTATGGTAGACAGAGATGGGGAGATCTCAAACAAGCAGATTTAGATCACTACTACTTTGATCTTCTTCCAGAAAGAGGAGTTAAAGTCGGTAAAATAAAAACAGGATATATGTACGATCTTTATTGTAATTCTACTGTTAGAAAATATGTTGGTTTAGGTGAGATAAAAAAACCATCTTCTGTTAAAGGTTTCTTTAAGTCATTTGGAAGAGCTCCAAAAGGATATGCATTAGTTCTCGCAGGACTAACTCTTGCTATTGGTGTTTGTCAAAGGGAAGGTGTACAAAGTTTAGTAGATGCTGCAGGTGTTGGTTTGTTCTATACTGCAGGAGGTTATACTGGAAGGACTTTAGCACTTCATCGTTATTTTAGGAATAGAAATAGTCAATAAAAGTTAAATATAACAACCCAAACCCAAACTATATGGAATGGGCAATGACTCCTATGAAAACTAGCTGTAAATTCTCCGAGAAATCCGTAATTTCTACGAGCACTATTTAAACAAAATAAATATTTTCCAAACTAACTCAGAAATCTTCCGATTTCTCCGTGATTTCTCCGGAAAATCTACAACAACTCTTATTAAAATTTCTTCTCTCCAAAATTCAATGAAAAAAGAAGTGATAGCTGCCTTCCTGCTAATTGCAGGTTTTTCAATTGGCAGAATAACATACAACTCAGGAATAAAAGACATCATCCCCTTATTCCTGAGTTACAATTCAAAATCACACGTCGAATTCACATTGAACAGAATAAAAGACAAAGGAAGACTTGACGACATAAGTGATTTTGTAATAAAAGAATATCAAACAAATCCTCACGCAAATAAAGAATATATTCTCAGAACAACAGAACTGGGAATGAAAGAATATCCAGCACAAACATTGGGTCTTGCAGGAGGATTAATCGCAGAAGATCTTAAAGAAACAATTGATCAATACACCGGAGGTTGGTAAAATGGGATTAGGAACAAGAATATTGTTTATAACAACACTTGGAGCAGCATTTGGTTTAGGTGCAATGGTTGGAGGCACTACAACAACAAACCAAGATCCAGAATATGAAATAATAAGACAAGAAGGAACTCCCTTTCTTTACAACAAAACAACTGCTGCCCAAATACAAATCCAAGAAAGATACGGAAGAATAGAATGTGGAGACATAAACTACAGAACAGAAGGAGTTCTCCAAGAAGGGTATAGCAATTTTTTATCATTTTTAGGAGTAGGCAAAGATGAACAATGAAGGAATAAAAAAAGCAATGGCAAAACCAGCTGTTGCTCTACAATCTTCAAGACAGAGAGTAATAGACGTGGAGCCAGAAATAATTACAGCAGATGAGTGGAACCAAAAACTTGGTTCATACAGTGACTCACTTAACACACAACTACAAACACCACAAGATTTTGACTTTATGAACTATGACTCTTCAAACCAATTCAGTTTTGCGATTCCAGGAAGCACTGTAAAAAATTTAGAACAAGCAATGAAAGAATTTTCTAAAACACAAGAAATATTCGGTAAACTAGCCAGAGCACATGATTCCAAAACAATAGCACTATGGCAAAGAATGAAAAAAAGACTCAGAAAAAGGTTTTCAGGAAGAGCAGAAAGAGAATACACATTAAGAGAGATATATGAAACCCAAGTTAATAACTTAGATAACATCTTCAACTATTTAGGACTAATGGCAACAGAAGCTTCCCCGTTCTTAGATGAAGTTAGAACAGCATTAGATGAAATCCTAGTTGAATCAGAACAAATATCTAGAATATTAGAAAAAGCAAGACTCCCAATGGAAAAAGGACATAGGAGATATCAAGAACTAACACAAAGAGTAAAACAATGTAAAAAAAACTCACCAGAATACTTTGTTTCACTCAGACAATTAATTACTTTTGAGAATCCTCTTGTCGACAGAGAAAAAGAAATATCACTATATGAAACAAGACAACAATATAATGAAACACAAATACCTCATGCATGGGCATGTAAAAGAATTCTAGAACAATCAATAGGTTTTACAGATAAAGTAGCAGTCTCAGTACACTCAATAAGAAGAGGACTATACATCAGGGGAAAATCAGAAGCAACAGCTTTAGAACTAGTAAGAGGAAACCAACTTGTTTTAGGAAAAGTAAGAGAAGCAGATCAAACTGCTAGAGAACTAGAAACCACATTAATCAGAAGTCTATATGACATGACTGATCAAATCACAAAACTACACCATGAAGTAAGGACAGGACATCAAAACGCACTTCCAATGAATAATGTTGCTGGTTATCTTTCTCAACCAAGATAGGTGTTTCAATGAAAAAACTTCCAACATTCAACCCACTTTTAGAAGACATGTTAAAAGATCAAAGATGTTACCATATCTATGACGCAATGTCAAAGCCAGCAAAGCCTCTAAAAACATTAGAACAGAGAACAGAGCTACCTCTCCCACCCTTGGCCCAAAACAGTACATATACAAAACAAGAAATACCAAAAACCACAAAATGGCAACCTGAACATTCAGAAATGGCAATGTGTGCCATTATCGCAGTATTTCTTTTAACAATCGGTTACTTCTCATTCAGCGGAATAACAAACAACAAACCAAAAAATAATTACAGAAACTCTGGACAAACCGCTGTTATCTCAAACTCATCCACCGCAAACTCCTCCTCACAAAACGTCACTCCCTGTGAAGGAGGAGTTTGCACTCTTCCTGATTACAAATGGCCAGTCAATAACAGAAGAGTATCATCTGGTTACGGATGGAGAACTTTCGGAGGACAAAGACAATTCCATAAAGCAATTGACATAAGCGCATCTCACGGAGATCCAATCCATCCAATCTCTTCAGGTACAGTCCTAAGAACAGGTTATTCAGGAAACGCAGGAAACAGAGTTTTAGTACAACACGACGACGGAAAAACATCAATGTACGCACATCTCTCTCAAATATCAGTCTCTCCAGGAGAAAGGGTTTCTACTTCATCAACAATTGGGAATATAGGCTCAACAGGCAGATCAACCGGCCCACACTTACATCTAGAGATAACAGAGAATGGAAACAAAGTTGACCCAATGAAATATTTAAGATGAAATTCTATATTGATACATGCATCTGGAGAGACTTTTATGAGGCCAGATTTAGTAAGAAAGGAAATCCAATTGGAGATTACGCTACATCTTTTTTCAAGAAGGTTATGAAAAATAAAGACTTTCTTCTATTCTCAGAACTTAATATTGAAGAGTTATTAATAAAATATGATAAAGATGAGATCAATTATATGCTTGGTATATTATTTAGAATTGGGATTTTAAAAAGAATTCAAATAAAAGAGGAACATCGTTCAAAAGCAAGAAGGATTTCATTGTTAAAGAATATTCCCAATCCAGACGCCTTACACGCAATTTTAGCAAAAGAAAACAGGGCAATACTTGTAACAAGAGATAAACATTTTCGAATATTAAAAGACACAATCAAGATAAAAAAACCAGAAGAAATTATTTAAGGACCCCATCCTTTTCTTTTGCATAATGCTAGATACGCTTCTTCCCTTATCTCTCTAAGTCTTTTATCACTTGTCTTTGTTTTTGCACTTCCTTTAAACTTTAGAAACTCTTTTATTAACTCGTCTCTATCCAAATCATCTAACTTATCTCGAATTGCTTCCCTAATAAAATCAGTCCTTGTTGAATAACTATGTTCTTTCATAGTTTTATCTATCTTCTTCAACACATCTTTCTGAAATTTAACAGTCACAGTCTCCATTGTATTACATAGGAATACAATGTAATTTATAAATTTTTCTAAAGAATTCACTTCCTATACCCATACTTCAACCAAACTTTCTTAAAAAGTGGCAAAGTTAAAGTTGACAAAACAAATGCAACAGCAGGAACAATAGAATTAATCCATGGTTTTGGCAATCCAGCAAAATAAAAGAATATCACAATAATAAAATAAGTAACAACAGCAACCATGACTTTCCTAGAAAAACTTGTCTCCCAAGCCTTATCTCCTTCTACCTTCTTATTTCTATATTTTATTCTTTCAATATCCTTTTCTAACTGCTTCAATGTTGCCATAAATTAATTAAGAAATAATAATATATAAAACTTTTGAAGTAATCACTCATACAATTCCTTCAAGTATTCCAAAGTTCTCTCTAATATCTCCTGTTTTGTTCTAGCACAATCAATGTCTGTCCTAATCTCATCTCTAACTCCTTCTGGATCGTCTTGATATTTTTCTCCAAATATTTCTACAGCCATATCTAATAATGTTTGTTGAAGCTCTGGAGACTCTTCAACAACAGAATAAGGTGGAACACCATCCTCTGTAAACAAACTTTCATATCTCTCTAACCTTTTTCTAAGATCAGACGCCTCACTTTCATATCCACTAGCTTCTTCAAGAGCTGTTTCATAAGCTGCTACCTCTCCTTCATGTCCTGTAGTCTCTACTTCCAACTCTCTAACTCTTGTTGTAAGCTCTCTAACTTTTTCATCTAGTCCAGGTGTTTCAACACCCATACTAACTAATCTTAGCTTACCTTCTCTCATACGCTTTTCTTCATAACTTCCAACATATTGAGACACAAATTCTAATAATCTAGGATCTCCAACAGCCACTTTCAAACTAACCTTTGCTTTGTTTGTATCAAACTCTACATCAGCACTATCTAAATCAGGATGTCCACCTAACGCTGCTCTAAGATACTTTTGAAATCCTACAGCATAACTATTACTCTTCCCACCTCTAGCTGAAAACTCCAAGTTATACACAACATATTGTTTATTTCCGTTTGTCATCTTAAACCTTCTCAGGATACCATTTAATCAAATCTGTAGGAACATCTTTGTAAGGATTATCTCCAATATTCCATCCAGGATTAGTTGTTTCAGTTAGAAAATATTTTCCTCCAAATTTCTTAAAGTATTCGCCATGAAACTTTCCTTCTACAAGAGCCATCGCATGATTAAGTGTATCAGGTCTTAAATCATCAATAAAAACATATCCACACTCAATCCCTCTTGCTCTTAACAACGACAAGTATAAATCAGTTGAATCCTCACAATCTCCTGTTCTTTCTGTTAAAGTTTTCAGCGGATGTCTATGAAAACTTCCTCCACCAACATCATATGAATAACCAGGTTCCTGAACAAATCTCAACAAATGCTTTGCCTCTCCCTCTTTTGTAGATAGGTTTTTTGTAACCTCATTTGCAACCATTCTAATAACAGGATCATGTGGATCAATAGCATCCTCTTTTCTCACAACAGAACTATATGGAATAATACTCATACCAAAACTAGGAATTAAAAAATCATAATTTCTTCCATTTGCAGTAACCTCTAATCTACTATGTGAAAAATCCTTAACTTTCCTATCTAAAGCAACAGCCTTTGCATAATTAATAGCAATGTACGCAGTATCATCTAGTTTTGTATTAATTGGCATAGAAATTCCATGCTTATAATTCATTATTGTTTTGAAAGCAAGTAACTCTTCTCTTAACTTTTTCTTTCTCTTATTCTTTACTCCAAAGAATTCAAAAGCTTGCTCTTCTGTATGAATAGTATCTTTATGTCCATCTAAATAACCCTTATCCATAATATATGCTCCAAAGAATCTATGAGCAACAGCCTCAACATTTGTAACCCTAACATCAATATCCCTATCATTAACTCTGTTTAATAAAGCATAAATCTCATCACTAATATCCGCATAATTTACTTTCTTAAATTTTGCTCCAACCTGTTTTTCAATATCTAACAATAATGTTTCTAAAGCATACTTTGTTTGTGGACCAACATCACCATCTACCGCTAGTCCTAACAAACTTTGAATATCCTCTTTTGTAGAAATATCTCTTCCAACTTGTTGAATAGGTCTCACACCATTTTCATGAATACCATTTTGAATTGCTTCATTATCTTCTACAACCCCATCCAATGTATCAACTGCTGCATTTCTAGTTCTTCTTTTATGTTTTCCTTCATTTAGACGAATCCCCAGCACTACACCAGATAAACCAACAATTGCTGTTAATAATGCACTATTTGTATAATAAAGAAAATTTCTCCTTGTCTGTGTACTTGGCATTCTTGTCCTAGGCATTTGTACAGGTTCTTCCATTGCTTCAGGAGGAACTGGCATTTCTCTTGCATACTGTGTTCTATCTTCCTCTTGCATCATTCTCACATTGTCAGAAAGTGCACCAGGTTGTTCACGTGTATACGCAAGAGGAGGGTATGCTCTATCATCAGGCTGTTCAGGAGGAATCTTCTTCATAATAATTGCATCATTTCTAAAATCAGGATCTGGTTTTCCAGAAACACTTCTATATTCGATCTCTTTTCTTCTCCAAGGAGACCTAAGTTTGGGCATTCTAGGTGTATATCTACCAAGAAACTCTGTAACTCTTCTATATAAACTTCTATAATCTAACTCACGCCTTTTTTTCCTTCGCTCTTTCTTAGAAACTGGTATATATCTAACCATGTATTCACCATATATAAGGACACACCCTCCCTTTATAAAGCTTTCTATATTAACCACTGAGAAGTACTAAAAATACGAATATTTATAAATAAACCTACACCCCTTCCATATATGAATAAGAAATTTGCACTAATAATGGCCTTAACATTGATATTTTTACTAGGCTGGGTATCAAATAATGTATATGGGATTTACACAGATAGATCTCCTATCCTAGAACAACCAGGGTCAATTATATCAGATTTCTTACTAGATAAACCTGTAGAGCTATCTTCACCATCAAACCACGTTACAGAAGACCAAATTAATGTGTATGAAGATGAAATCATACTAGATATTGCAAACGCTCAATGGACGTACTTTACAGATTCAAATTCAATGGACCCTTTGCTAGATGCAGGAGCAAACGGTATAGAAATTATGCCTTCAACAGAAGATGATATTAAGATTGGAGATGTAATCGCTTATGAAACAGATGACGGAACAATAATTCACAGAGTAATAGACACAGGTAGAGACAAAGAAGGAACCTATTATATCACTAAAGGAGATAATAATCCAGTAAAAGACTCTGAAAAAGTTAGATTCAACCAAATCAAAGGACTTCTTATTGCAATCATTTACTAATCAGCAACTACATGCTAGCACCTTTCGCAAGAGAGGTGCTGGTGTGTTTCTTTATTTAGATGTGAACTACCTCTCCATAACTCTTTGAGTTCAGGAAGGAGACTTCTTGCCGAAAGAGTTAAAATATAAACACTAAAAACGAAACATTTATAAATTATCGGTAAAACTGATAATATTATCGGTAATTACGATAAAATGTTAACTGCTTGTGAATGGAAAATAATGGGGGTTGTATTACCTCAACCATTTAAAGAGTATTCTGTCAGACAGATAAGTAAATTGATTAAAATTAGTTATTCCTTAACACATGAATCAATGAAATCATTAATAAAAAAAGATTTGATAAAGGCAAAGAAGATAGGTAATTCTTTAATCTGTAAGGTAAATCTTTCAGCTAATTCAAAGTTATTAGCTCTTTCATCAGTAATTAATATTCAAAATTTTTTAATGAGAAGTAGATTTTCTTTTGTGATTGTTGATATAATCATGAAATTGGATGACTTAATTTACATCATGATTCTTTTTGGATCTCATGCTAAAGGAACAGCTACAAAAAAGTCAGATGTTGATCTCCTTTTTGTAGTTCAGAATGAACAAGATATTGAAAAAACAAAGAAAAGAATTAAATCTGTGTTATCTTTAACTAATATTAAAATAGAATTTGAAGTTATCACAACTGAATGGCTTGTTGAGATGTTTGATGAGAAACACAGTGTGGGCAGAGAAGTTTTAGAAGGCTCAATGGTTCTTCATGGTGCAGAGCAATATTATAATTTGGTGAGTGTGTATGATAAAAAAAGAGGACATTAGAAGAGCAATCAAACTATTTAGGAGATGGGATAATGAAAGAAGGTGGGACACCCCTACAGATACATTTAAACATCACACTTTGAAGAAGTCAGAGAACGCATTGAAAACTGCTGAGTTTATTCTTAAAATAATGGAAGATTCAAAAACTAATAATTTCTTTAATGCTGAAGATTATGATGGAACTTTATGGATAATTAATGCTTCCTATTACAGAATCTTCTTTTTGTCCCAATATTTATTAGCATTCGATAACAAGAAACTTCCAAGAAATGTAGAAGATACTCACAAAACTATTGAATTAGCTCTATTGTATTATTTTATTATCAAAGGATCTGATTTAGAAAATAAAAAAGATCTTAAATGGGATGAGATTAAACAATCAAGATTGTCTAAAGCATTGGAAATATTCTTAAAAGCAAGGGAAGAAACCCAAGAACTAACACAACAAAGAGCTAAAAGGGTTGTCGAGTACATAAAAGCCGAGAGAACTAAAAGACATGAATTCACCTACGGGATGACTATTGATGCTGAATTAAGAAAAGCAAAGACTTCTATTGATAGGGCTAGAGAGTTTGGAGATATTATTAAGGGGTATGTTAATATAAGAAGTAAGAAAATATAATAATCCAAACCATCACCTTTATATAACATTTCTATTTTTTCTATCTCATGGAAAACAAAGACTGGATCAAAGCTGGAAAGATTGCTTCTGAAGTTAGAGAATGGTCTAAATCTTTAATAAAACCCGACACAAAACTTCTAGACATTGCAAATAAAATAGAAAATAAAATAATAGAACTTGGAGGAGAGCTAGCATTCCCTGTAAATTTATCATTAAACGAATGTGCTGCTCACTACACCCCAATACCAAACGACGAAATAATCTTAAAAGATCAAATGATAAAAGTAGATATTGGGGTTCATGTTAACGGAGCAATTGGTGACACAGCATACACAATTGATTTATCAAACAAAAATCAAAAACTAGTTGAAGCTTCTGAAAAAGCGTTAGCAAACGCAATAAAAATAATCAAACCAGGAATCACGCTAGGAGAAATTGGAAAAACAATTCAAGAGACAATTGAATCTTACGGATTTAAACCAATAAAAAACTTATCAGGTCACGGATTAGAATTATATGGAATTCACACACCACCATCAATCCCTAACTACAACACAGAAGACAAAACAAAACTAGAAAAAGGACAAATAATCGCAATAGAACCTTTCGCAACAAACGGTGCAGGAAAAATAAAAGAAAAAGGCAACGCAATGATATTCTCAGAAATAAATAAAAAACCAATAAGAGACATCTCTGCAAGAAATATATTAAAAGAAATTAACAAACTAAACGAACTTCCATTCTCAACAAGACACTTAACCAAAACCAACCCTTTAAACAAAGTTCTCTTCGCATTAAAACGTCTAACAATAAATCAAAACATAAGAGAATACCCACCATTAGTTGAAATTAACTCAGGTCTAGTTTCCCAAGCAGAACACACTGTTTTAGTAGATGATGAACCTAAGATACTAACTCTCTAAACAAACTTTAAATTATTAGAAATAGACCTTGTTGTTAATATTCCTGTAATCTTTCCATCATTTGTAACAACCAATCTTCTTATATTTTTATCTCTCATAACTGCACTAGCTTTTTCTACATCTTCCTTCTCATCAATCATTATAACAGGAGAATTCATTATGTCTCCAACTTTTGTGTTAGCAGGATCCTGGCATCTAGCTACCACTTTCCTTAAAATATCCCTCTCAGTTAATATACCAACTACCTCTTTCTCTCTTTCAACTAAAACAGCCCCAACATTCTTTAAATCCATAACAACAGAAGCACTTGCTGCATTCATCTCATGAGGAACAGTAGTAATTGAATGCATAACATTTCTAACAATCATTTTACACCCCCAAATATATAAAACGAATATAATATATAAACCTTGCCCTTATAATTTATCAATAACAGCTTTCAGATCCAAGAACTCTTCTTTCCCTGTCTTCATATTTTTTAACTTAACTTTCTTCTTTTTCAACTCTTCCTCTCCAACAAAAATAACATAAGGAATCCCATACTTATTTACATAACTTAAATTCTTACTAATTCCTCTATTCATTAAATCTAAATCAGTCTTTATTCCATTTTTTCTTAACTCGTCAACAATTTTAAACACTTTTTTACCAACATTTATTGGAATAACAAAAACATCTGTAACTGTTTTCTTTGAATCAATCTTTTTATTCATCTTCATAACTTCTAAGATTGGCTCAACACCAAAACTTATACCGACTGCCGGATAATCACCACTACCTAAATAATCACCAATCATCTTATCATATCTTCCACCGCCTGCTAACGATGACTTAAAATCTCCTTTCTTCATAAACACCTCAAAAACAGTTCCAGTATAATAAGCTAAACCTCTTGCCAAACTTATAGAGAACTCAACATTCTTCTCATTCACATAACTTAAAACCTCTTCAATCTCATTCAAACCTTCAACAGCTTTATCTGTTTTCAAAAACTTTCTTAATCTTTCTAACTTTTCTTTATTACTACCAGCAGTTTTAAACACTTTCAATAACTCACTAACTTTCTTAACACCCTTCCGCTTTAACTCTTTCTCAATATCTTTAATACTAAATTTTTTTATTTTATCAATCGCTAAAATAACATCGATTCTTTTATTCTTAGGAATATCTAACGAATCTAGAATACCATCTAATAATTTTCTATTATTAATTTCTATTACAACATCAAGTTTTGCTCTCTTAAAAAAATCCTGAGTAACTTTTACAATCTCAGCATCAGCCACCATATTCTTTGTTCCAACAATATCAACATCACACTGTATGAATTCTCTAATTCTGCCTTTTTTTATTGGCCCATCTCTAAAAACACTACCCATTTGGTATCTCTTAAAAGGCATCTTCATTGTAGGATTCATTCCAACAAATCTAGAAAAGGGAACAGTTAAATCATACCTCAAACCCAAATCTCTTTTTCCTTGATCTTTTAACTTGAAAGTCTCTTTTAAGATCTCATCTCCTCCAGCATACTTTGCAGATAAAACATCCAACCTTTCTATAACAGGCGTTTCCAACGGACTAAATCCATATATCTCAAAAACATCTCTAAATAAATCAATGACCTTGTCTCTAGCTATCTTTTCCTCAGGTTTGAAATCCTTAGTTCCTTTAGCATTCATTAGCTCTATTTTTGCCATAACTAAATCAACAGAATAAGTATTTATATATTTTATCAATAATGGCAAGAACACTCTGCCACTTTAGGACAGAGATGAATTACATCTTCTCTCTGCTAAAAACATTTAGTCATAATTAATAATCCCACTGGACACCTAATGTCCAGTGCTCTTAAATGCCAGAATTCTGCACTCTCAGCCCTTCTCTGACACCCCAAAAAGCACTGGACAGGCTGGTGTGAGACTTATAAAGGGGTAGTGCTTATTAAATAATAATGAGGACATATAAATTCAGACTATTTCCCACAAAAACAGAGCAAAATATTTTGTATCAACATTTAGGTATATGTAGATTCACATATAATAAACTTCTTGAAAAGCTAAAGATTGAAAGAGAGAAAGGAAATAAAATAAACAAAAATATGTTATCAGCATATCTAACTAAAATAAAAAAACGAGAAGACACTAAATTCTTGAACAACTGCTATTCTAAAATGCTTCAACCAGTTGTTGATAGAATATTCTCAAACATAAAAGGATTAGCAATATCTAAAAAGAGTGGAAATAAAATTGGTCTCTTGAGATTTAAATCAAGAAATAGATTTTCTTCGTTTACCTATAATCAAAGTGGTTTTAAGATAATTGAAACAAAAAAGAGATATAATAAACTTCATCTGTCAAAAATTGGGGAGATTAGAATCAGGCAACATAGGGAAATTAAAGGGAAGATCAAGCAGATTCAAGTCAAGAAAAAACCTTCTGGATGGTATGCTTATTTAGTAACTGATGGCAAATATGAATGTAAGAATATTCACGACAATAAAATTGGAATTGACATGGGCATACTAAGCTTTTTAACAGATTCTAGTGGAAATAAAGTCGACAATCCACTCTGGCTTAACAAACTATTAGGAAAAATTAAAAAATGGCAACAAAAAATTTCTAAATCTAAGAAAGGCAGTTCTAATCGTCGTAAGTTAGTTAAAAAATTACTGAGAGTTTTTGAGAGGCTTGATAATCAAAAGAGAGACTTCTTCCATAAATTAACAACTAAATTAGTTCAGAATAATAAACTAATTTGCATGGAGAAGTTAAATATAAAATCAATGACTGAGAAAAATGATAAAAACAAATATTTCAATATGAGAAATATTTTAGCAAGTTCTTGGGGAATGTTTGCAAATATGCTTCAGATTAAGGTTTCGAGTACTGAATCTGAATTGATATTTGTAAATCCTAGAGATACTTCTAAAAAATGCTCATGTTGTGGAAATAAGAAAGATATGCCTTTATCTCAAAGGACATATAGTTGTGAATGTGGTCTAAAATTAGACAGAGACCACAATTCAGCTATTAATATACTTAATTTAGGCAAGGTACTTGCCTCTGTGGAGACTGAGGTTACAAAGTCTATGAAGCAGGAAGCTCCGTCATTCATGGCGGTGTAGTTCACATAATTTTCCTTCAGTCTAATAATAGATCTAACCTCTCATATAATTTATCTGGCCCAAAAGGTTTCATAAGAAACTCAACATCATCTCTATCCCTAACAGCCTCTTTTAACCCACTCACTTCATCTATATACTTAATACCTGTCCCAGAAATTATTAACACAGGAACAGCTTCCTTCCCATGCTCTTCCTCATAATTCCTTATTGCCTCATAAACCTTATCCCCATACATCACAGGCAACTTCACACCCATAACAACCACATCATAAGGATCCCCTCTTTCATGAGCAGCTATATACTCTTCAACCCCTGCTTGCCCATCTCCTGCAATATCTAACCCATAACATCTATTCTCAAACATTGATCTACAAACATCTTGTACAACATCAAAACTTTCAACCAAAAGAACCTTTACATCTATACTTTCTCCCATATTATCACTATTCTAAGGGAATGAAGCTGAATATATAAACCTACCTATTCAAATAAGCTACCCCTCTTTCAAGAGCTGTAGCAACAGTATCATGGAATCTATCTCTTTCTAGCGGTTTTGGAAGAAAAAATCTATTTTCTGTAGGATTATCTAGATCTCCTGCAGCATAATCAGCACAAGCTGACATAAGAACAACAGGAATACCTGGATTTAAACAATCATCAAGGCATCTTAAGCTATAATAAAAATCTAGGCCATCTAACTTAGGCATCTGAACATCTGAAACAATCGCTGCAAATGGATCAACACCTCCCTCAACTCTTTCAATATATCTCTCAATAGCATCAAGCCCATCACAAGCAGTTACAACATCATATCCTCTTTCAGTAAGAATTCCAAAATATGAATCTAATAAAGAAGGATCATCATCTACTAAAAGTATCGGTCCTGCCCTACTAATTGCTATTTCTTCTCCATTAATAAGCATCTACCTCAGTTTTTATATTCACTTTAAAAACCTTTCTATTAATAACATTTTTAAACCACCTCATTCTCCAATTTGACATGAAAAAAGAGTATGGATCATTCAAAGTAAAAGCAGGCCTAGCACAAATGCTCAAAGGCGGCGTTATTATGGATGTTGTAAACGCATCCCAAGCAAGAATCGCTGAAAAAGCAGGTGCATGTGCAGTAATGGCTCTAGAAAGAGTTCCTGCAGATATCAGAAAAGATGGTGGCGTTGCAAGAATGTCTGATCCACAAATGATCAAACAGATCATGAAAGCTGTTTCTATTCCAGTTATGGCTAAGATAAGAATAGGCCATTTCGCAGAAGCTCAGATTCTAGAAGCACTAAAAGTAGATTACATTGATGAATCAGAAGTTCTAACACCTGCAGATGATACTTTTCATGTTAACAAGCACGACTTCAACATACCATTTGTTTGCGGTGCATTAGATCTAGGTCAAGCATTAAGAAGAATTAATGAAGGCGCTGCAATGATAAGAACAAAAGGTGAAGCAGGAACAGGAAATATAATTGAAGCAGTAAAACATATAAGAACAATTAATGATGAAATCGCTGCACTAAAAACAATGAATGATAAAAAAATAATAGCTTACGCAAAAAAAATCAAAGTTCCACCTAGTTTAGTTAAAGAAACAAAAAAACTACAAAGATTACCTGTAGTTAATTTTGCAGCAGGAGGAATCGCAACACCAGCAGACACGTCATTGTGTATGCAGATGGGTGTAGATGGAGTTTTTGTCGGCTCAGGAATATTCAAATCTCAAGATCCAGTAAAAAGAGGGAAAGCAATAGTTGACGCAGTTACCTATCACAAAAATCCTAAAATCCTTGCAAAGATTTCTGAAAACCTTAGCGAACCAATGAAAGGTAAAGAAATCAAAGATCTAAAAATAAAAATGTCTGAAAGAGGAGTATAAATGAAAATAGGAGTACTAGCTTTACAAGGTGCATTTGCAGAACACAGAGAAAAAATTAGAAAATTAAACGTAGATGTAGCAGAAGTTAGAATGCCAAAAGATCTTGAAGATATCGACGGACTAATAATCCCTGGAGGAGAAACAACCTCAATAGGAAAATTATTAGAGAGATACAAGCTAAGAAATAAAATAATAGAAAGATACAAACAAGGAATGTGTATCTACGGTACATGTGCAGGAACTATTTTACTAGCAAAGAAATCTAACACATCATTTTTTGATAACAACTTTTCTTTAAAACTTATGGATATAAAGGTTGAAAGAAACGCTTACGGAAGACAGCTTGACTCATTTAGTAAACAAATAAAAGTTTCAATCCCAAAAGCAGATAAATTCGAAGGCATCTTCATTAGAGCACCAAAGATAACTGCAGTTAGCAAGAATGTAAAAATTCTCGGCAGACTAGAAGATTCAGTAATTGCTGCACAACAAGATAATCTTCTTGTAACAACATTCCATCCAGAACTAACTAAATCAACAGCATTCCACGAATACTTTGTTGATATGGTTAGAAAGAAATAGTTCTAAAAACCAAAACATTTATATACAAGGTAAGACTAATCTTACTTAGGTGATAATTATGGATGTTGCTATTACTAAAATGAGTTCAAAAGGCCAGGTTGTGATACCTGTTGAAATGAGAGAAGATATTCATGAAGGAGATAAGATTTTGATAATTCATAATAAAAATCAAATTATCATGAAAAAAGCAACTAAATTAGATGAAAATCTAAAAGAAGACATCGAGTTTGCTAAAAGAACTGAGGAAGCATGGAAAAGTTATGAACGAGGAGAATTCAAAAGTATGGATTCCGAGGATTTTCTTAAAGAACTAGAAAAATGGTAATTACTGATTTTAGTAGCAAGTTTGAAAGAACATTTAAGAGAATTAAGAATCACGCAATAAAAAATCAGGTCAAAAAGCAAATAAAAAAGATAATTAATAGTCCTGAAATAGGAAAACCAATGAGGAATGTAAGGAAGAACACAAGAGAAGTTTATATCCAACCATTTAGAATATCTTATACCTACATAAAAGAAGAGAACAAAATCATCTTTCTAAACTTATATCACAAAGATGAACAATAAAATGCACAAAATAAAAATACTCTTTGAAGGATACACATCAGGAGAAACAAACGGACATTCTTGTTCAACAATTGTTCTAATTGAAGATTTAAAGATGGTAATTGATCCAGGCACACTACCTAATCAAAATATTCTCATAGAAAAACTAAAAGAAAATAATCTAACACCAGATAATATTGAATATGTTTTAATTACACATTCCCATCTAGATCATTACCGAAACATTGGAATGTTTCCTAACGCAAAGTCAATTGACTTCTCAGGAGTTTGGGAAGGTGACTTATGGAAAGAACATTCTGAATTAAAAGACATTGAAATAATTAAAACACCAGGACACAGCGATGACTCAATATCCGTTCTAGTAAAAACAGAACAAGGAATAATAGCAATCTGTGGAGATGTCTTCTGGAAAGAAGAAGATCCATACGCAAACAACAAAGAACTATTACAAAAAAGCAGAAAACTTCTCTTAGAAAAAGCAGACTTTATCATCCCTGGACATGGAAAGATGTTCAAGACTGATACCTAACCTCTAAATGTTCAAATTCTCCCCTAGCTCTCCCTGCAAGATAAACATCTTGGCTAGAATCAAACATACTAACTCCACCATTTCTTTCACAATATTCTTTATCCCAAAATTCTAAAACAAGAACAGGGGAATCAGCTCTTTCAAACAGATCACTTCCCATTAAACCATTCATGCCATTATCATTAAAAAAATCCTGAGCTCCATAATCAATAATATGCTCATCAATTAACGCAATCTTTTCATCTCTATCTGCTTCTTTAAAACCTTCAATTTGTTCTAAGGTGTAATTCAAAGCAGCATAAGCATTCTCTTCTCCATCAGAACCACCTCCCCATATGTACACTCCATCAAACTCCCAAAATCTAATATGAGTATCTTGTTCTAAATCAAACATACTTTCTCCACCCTTTCTTTCACAATATTCCTCATCCCAGAACTCTAAAACAGCAACAGGTGAACTTTTCTTTCTAAATGGGCCAACTATCAACAATCCAGCAAGATCATTATCATGGAAATACTCTAGAGCTCCTCCCCTATAACCAATAACATGTTCTCTTATCAATTCCATTTTTTCATCTCTATCTGCTTCTTTAAAACCCTCAATTTGATTCAATGTATAATTCAAAGCAGTATAAGCATTCTCTTCTCCATCAGGACCACTCCACATATCTCTTCCACTAATCTCCCAAAATCTGATACATGTATCTTGTTCTAGATCAAATATACTAACTTCTTTATTTTTTCTAGAATACTCTTTATCCCAAAATTTTAAAGCAGCAACTGGTGAAGAAGATTTGTCAAATAGACCATTATCCAACAACCCAGCAAGACCATTATCAATAAAATATTTTTGAGAACCATCTTCATATCCAATAACATGTTCTCTTATCAACTTTATTTTACCAGCTCTATCTGCTTTCTTAAATCCTTCAATTTGATTCAATGTATAATTCAAAGCAGTATAAGCATTCTCTTCTCCTTTAGGACCATTCCACATTCCATTCTCTCTGACATCCCAAAATCTAATATGGGTATCTTGTTCTAAATCAAATATACTAACTTCTTCTTCTCTTCTACAATACTCTTCATCCCATAATTCTAGAGCTGCAATAGGAGAACTTTTCTTTCTAAATAATCCTGATCCTAGTAAACCAGTTAATTTACCATTATAAAAAAATCTTTGTGATCCTCCATTACAACCAATAATATGCTCTCTAATCAAATCTATTTTACCTTTTCTATCTGCTTCTTCAAAACCATCAATTGTACACAACGCAATATCAACCAACCAATAAGCATTTTCTGCATGCAAATAAACTCCACTAGGCAATCTTCCTTCATCCCCACATAGAACTGCTCCATACCTTTCTTTCAGAAAATCTCTGCCCATATTAAATAACTCAGTTCTCTTCTCTTCATCATCTAGAACTTCTTTAACATCATCAACAATATCTGGACTAGCACTTCTTAACACAGTATCATCTTCTCTTTCAACATCTTTAACAGCATTAAAGAATTGAGGAGCAGTTATCTCATAACCTTCCAAAACATCACTAAATGAATCTCCTTGTGATCTCCAATAGATCGCTTCCATCTTTTGTTCTAATGATAATGCCATTTTAATTATACCTAACCTCTAAATCTTCAAATTCTCCCCTAGCTCTCCCTGCAAGATAAACATCTTGAGTAGAATCAAACAAACAAACTTCCTTATTTATTTTAGAATACTCTCTATCCCAAAACTCTATGGCTGCAATTGGGGAGTCATTTTTCCTAAACTTACCATTTGATAACAAACCAATAAGTCCATTATCCCTAAAAAATTTCAGAGCACCATAATTTATAACATGTTCATCTATTAACGCAATCTTCTCCGTTCTATCGGCTTCTCTAAAGCCTTCAATCTGTTCTAAGGTATAATTAATTGCAGTATAAGCATTTTCTTCTCCATCTGGTCCGTTCCACAAACCATTCTCTCCAAACTCCCAAAACTTTAAACACTCTTTCTGTTCTAAATCAAACAAACTAACTTCCTCTTCTCTTCTACCATATTCCTCATTCCAAAATTCTAAAGCTGCAATCGGAGAATTACTCTTTCTAAATTGGCCCTCGACTAACAATCCAGTAAGTCCATTATCTTTAAAATATTTCTGAGCTCCCCCATTATAATTAACAACATGCCCTCTTATCAACTTTATTTTTCCAGCTCTATCTGCTTCCTTAAATCCTTCAATTTGATTCAATGTATAATTCAAAGCAGTATAAGCATTTTCTTCTCCATCTGGTCCGTTCCATAAACCGTTCTCTCTAATCTCCCAAAACTTTAAACACTCTTTCTGTTCTAAATCAAATATACTCTCTCCACTATTCCTTCCACAATACTCTTTATCCCAAAACTTTAATACAGCAATGGGGGAATTTTTCTTTCTAAAATGACCATGAGATAACAAACCAATAAGTCCATTATCATGAAAATACTTTAGAGCCCCTCCTTCATATCCCATAACACTCTCTCTAATCAAATCTATTTTACCTTTTCTGTCAGCTTCCTTAAATCCTTCAATTTGATTCAATGTATAATTCAAAGCAGTATAAGCATTTTCTTTTCCATTAGAACCGTTCCATAACCCTCTCTCCCTAATCTCCCAAAATCTAATGCAAGTATCCTGTTCTAAATCAAATATACTAACTTCATCACTCCTATTACAATACTCTTCATCCCAGAATTCTAACACAGCAATCGGAGAACCCTCTTTTTTGAATATTCCAGATGTCGCCAATAAACCATTTAATTTATTATCATGAAAATATTTTTGTGGACCTCCTCCATAATTAACAACATGCTTTCTTATCAAGTCAACCTTCCCTGCCCTATCTGCTTCTTTAAAACCTTCTATCCTAGACAAAACAATATCAATTAGCCAATAAGCATTCTCTTTATGCAAATAAACTCCTTTAGGCAATTTACCTTCATCTCCTCTCTGTACTGCATCATATCTCTCTTTCAAAAAATCTCTGCCCATATTAAATAACTCAGCCATTTTATCTTCATCATCTAGAACTTCTTTAATATCATCAACAATTTCTGGACCAGTACTTCTCAACACACCATCATCTTCTCTTTCAACATATCTAACAGCTCCAAAGAATTGATTTGCAGTTATCTCATAACCTTCCAAAACATCACTAAATGAATCTCCTTGTGATCTCCAATAGATCGCTTCCATCTTTTGTTCTAATGATAATGCCATTTTGCCCCACTTTTAAAAACTGATAAGTATACACATTTGCTTATATATTAATCATATATAAATCTTTCCATATTTAACTACTAATAAGTGATGATATATATTTTTTCTATATAGAAAGTAATGTGCCCAAACATTTATATATAAACTCCATTTCTACAGAATCATGATCAGAAGACCAATAATTTGCATACTAGGTCATGTAGACCACGGAAAAACAAAGCTTTTAGACACAATTAGACATACAACAGTCACAGAGCGGGAAGCAGGAGCTATCACACAGGCAATAGGTGCATCAATCGTACCAATCGATACAGTAAAGAGATTGTGTGGGAACTTACTAAAAGCACTCAAACTAGATCTAACAATACCTGGTTTACTATTCATTGACACACCAGGTCACGCAGCTTTCTCATCCTTAAGAAAAAGAGGGGGAAACCTAGCAGATATCGCAATATTAATGGTTGATATAAACGAAGGGTTTAAACCACAAACATTAGAAGCAATTGAAATTCTAAAAAAATCAAAAACACCATTCATTGTTGCAGCTAATAAAATTGATCTAATTCCAGGTTGGGAAGAAAAATCTAAATTAATCTTAGACAACATAAACCAGCAACAACCTCATGTTCAAGAAAAATTTGAAAAACTAATGTACGAACTAGTTGGAAAGTTTTACGAACTAGAACTAAAAGCAGAAAGATTTGATAGAATCGAAGATCACACACAAGAACTTGCAATAGTACCAATCTCTGCAAAATTCAATCAAGGAATTCCAGAACTACTGATGGTTTTAACAGGATTACTACAAAAATATCTAAATAAAAACCTAAACGTAGAAACAAAAGGTCCTGCAAAAGGAACTATCTTGGAAATAAAAGAAGAAACAGGACTAGGAAAAACATTAGATGTAATCATATACGACGGAACAATAAAAGTAAACGATACAATACTAATAGGTGGAATTGACACCCCGATAAAAACAAAAGTAAAAGCTCTTCTACAACCAGCAGAACTAGCTGAAATCAGGGATAAAAAAACAAAATTCAAAGGGGTAAAACAAGTCCATGCAGCTATCGGCATTAAGATCTCTGCAAAAGAGATTGAAGACGCAATCGCAGGCATGCCAATAAGAGTTTCAACACCAGAAACAGAAGAACAACTAAAAGAAGAAATACAGAATGAAGTTGAAGAAGTCTTAATAGAGACAGACAAAGACGGGATTATAATAAAAGCAGATTCTTTAGGTTCTTTAGAAGCATTAACAACAATTCTAAAAGAAAAAGGAGTACAAATAAGAAAAGCAACTATTGGAGACATAACTAAAAAAGATGTAACAGACGCAATCGCTAATATGGATAAAGATCCATTCACAGGGATTATTCTAGGTTTTAACATGGAAATAAACAGGGATGCACAAGCTTCAGCAGAAGACGCAAAAATAAAAATCATAACCAACACAATTATTTACAAATTAGTTGAAGACTATGAAAAATGGATCGAAGAAAAAAATAAACAACTAATAGAGAAAAAGATTGACAAACTAACTAGACCATGCAGAATGCAAATAATGGTTAACCACACATTCAGACAATCAAATCCTGCTGTCGTCGGTATGGATATCATCACAGGAAAACTAAGAACAGGAACACAACTAATGAAAGAAAATGGTGAAATAGTTTCATCAGTTAAATCAATGCAGCTAGAAAAAGATAGCGTAAACGAAGTCAAAGCTCCAAAACAACTTGCAATCTCACTCCCAGGAGTAACAATGGGCAGACAACTGAAAGAAAAAGATTATTTATACGCTTATATTCCAGAAGAAGACTTCAAAAAACTAAAAAAATACAAAAAACATTTATTGAAATCTGAAATAGAAATTCTAAAAGAATTCGCAAAAATAATGCGAGAAAAGAACCCAGTCTGGGGTGTTTGAAATGATAGAAGAAGCAAGAAAATACGCTATCTCAGAAATAGAAAAATTTGGAACACCTACTCTAATTAATTTTAATATTTCAGAGAGAAAAGCAGTCGAATTAGCAGAAAAACTTAACGCAAACAAAGAGGTTGTTCTTATCGGAAACAGTTTAATGGATTTAAAACTAGGACAAGCCAAATCTGAAGACAGAATAAAAGAACATGTTAAGATGAGTTCTGACGCAGCAAAAGATTTCTTAGAAAAGTCTAACCTAAATCAGGAAACAAAAGACAAAATAATAAATTGTGTAGAAGCACATCATGGAACAATACCATTTAATTGCATTGAAGCAGAAATCTGTGCAAACGCAGATTGTTATAGATTCATTCATCCAAAAGGATTCTTTGCTTATCTAACATTCTTAGGAAAAACAAAGGATAACTTTGATGACTGTCTAAATCAAGCAGAGAAAAAGATGGACGAAAAACACAATATTTTATCTTTAGATATCTGTAAAGAAGAACTAGAAGAATATTATAAAACATTAAAGAAATTTATTACTGAATCTAAACAATTCCCAAAACTTTAACAATAAATAACGCATATAACAACAACAATAACAAACCTTCTGTTCTATTTATACTCTTGTCTGCCATTACAACAAAGAATATCGCAGTTGTTGCTACCAAGAACGGCAAAGCAAAAGTTAAAACACTTGCAGGTATAATCAGAGTACCAAGTAAACCAGGAACACCCATAACAACTAGTACATTAAATATATTTGATCCAGTTATATTTCCAATTAACATTTCATAATTCTTTCTTCTTGCTGCACTTACAGAAACAACTAACTCTGGCAAAGAAGTACCTAAAGCAACTGCAGTTAAAGCAATTATAGAACTATCTGCAAAACCAAGTAATGAAGTTAATTCCAATGTAGCAGTTATTGTATACTTTGCTCCAATAAAAATACCAACTGTTGCTAAAATAATAACAATTGGAATCCAAATCGAAAACTTTTCCTTAGATTTTGTTTTCTTATGACTATGTCTTGAATAAGCATACTCTAGATAAACAACAAAACAAACTAATAATATCACTGCCTCAAAAAATGTAAACACACCATCATAGATAGTAAACCATAACAAAATCAATGAACCAACAATTGCAGGAAAATCTCCATGTAACATATCCCATTTAATCTTCATCTTACTAGCAACAACAGCTGCAACACCTAAACACAACAGGGTGTTCGTAATATTCGAACCAACAACATCACCAACAATAAACTCACTATGTCCATTAAACAAAGCAAATAGAGAAGTTATTAATTCTGGCAAAGATGTTCCTACAGAAACAATTGTAATCCCAATAATAAATTGGGGAACTCCAAATAATTTTCCAACTTTCTCAGAATAATCAGTAAAATAATCAGCAGACTTAACTAAAACAGCCATACTCAACACAAATATAAAAGTCCAAAATATAAGCTCCATACACTCAAATTACAACCCCTAATATAAAAATCTTTTTATATGGAAACAAGCTAATACCAAAAAACAATGAAAAAACTAAAGATTTTGAATAAGAAAGAGATAAAGAAAATACTGAAACAGATAGAAAAGCAATTCAATTGTTCACCAGATCTAGACTATGCTTTCCTATTAAGGCCAAAAGATAATAAGATTTTCTTAATAAACAAAGAATTCGCTGAAATAGATGATTCAAAGCTAAGAATTAACTCATTAGGCCTTTATTTTGCAGAACTAAGAAATAATCAACTAAGATTAAGTATAGAAGGCTCACAAATCATCGGTCCAATAGCTAAAAAGAACGTGATTGAGATCTCCTGGGGTCTCACAAGACTATGGCTGCATGGCCACGATATAGAATATGGCACAGATATCCAAGATTACGTAATAATAAAGCACAAGAAAGACTACATGGGCTGCGGCAAGCCAAAAGATGACAAAATACTGAATCATGTACCCAAGATTAGGAGATTGACAAGCAAAGATTGATTCTAAAACCGAAAAATTTATATATAAAATATGTTTTAATATTAAAATATATTGTAGGTGATACAAATGGAAGTTGCTATAACCAAAATATCTCAGAATGGACAAGTTGTAATACCCTCTGAAGTGAGGAAAGATGCAGGTTTAAAACCATCAACCAAGTTTCTTGTATTCAATGAAGATGGAAATATCCTCTTGAAACAAATTAAAAAAGAGTCTCTTAGAGAAGATATGATGCTCATGGACAAAATCAAAAGAAGTGAACACGAAATAAAAGATGGAAGATCTATTAAAGCAGATACTAAAATGACTGATGAAGAAATTGATGATTTATTAATGGGATAAAATGCAAATAATATTTTCTGAAGAATTTAGGAAAGAATTTAAGAGGATTAAAGATAAGCAGACGAGGTTAAAGTTAATAAAACATCTTAAAAAATTAGGACAAATTCCAGAATCAGGAAAACCATTGCAATATAAACTAAAAGGTCACAGAAGTGTAAGAATACCTCCTTTTAGGATCATTTATAGAATTGAGAAAAATAGGATTATCATTAATTGTTTTGATCATAGAAAGAATGTGTATAAATAGTTCTTGGATTCTAAATCAGAAAAATTTTTAAAAGAAATAAGGTTTTCAAACAAACGACATTTAAATAAGTTTAATAATGCCTCTGTAGCATAGTAGCTAGGCTCAAACGCCCTACAAATTGCGTTGCCTTGGTAACTTTAAGCTTTGCTTAACAGTTTAGGACGTAGCAAAGCGGAGTCCTAAAAGGCAAAGGTCGTGGGTGCAGATCCCATCAGAGGCTTTTATAATTCTCTAAGGATGTAGTGGTTAACTATTTTATTCCTACCAATACATTATTAATTAGTAGGAAGATATAGAAACATTTATATATAAGGTGTATATACAATGTTAATATGGCAACAGAATTAGTTACATTCAAAATGGAACATGAATTTCTAAAAGATGTAGATCAAACATCAAAAGGTGCTGGCTTTCAAAATAGAACAGAATTTATTAGAACTGCCCTAAGAGAAAAAGTTGAAGAAGTAAAGCTAAAAAAGGCAATGATAGAACTTGGTAACTTAAGAGGCAAGGCACCTAGAAAAACTAATGATAAAGAAAGAAAGAAGATTAGAGAATTAGTTTTCAAAGAATTAGAAAAACAAGTTAAATAATCTCTTCTGGTTTTACAACTTCACAAATATCTGTTAATAATTGGAAATGTTTATCTCTAGAAACAAGAATGGCATTGTTATCTCTAGCAAGGATTGCATGAAGTGCATCACCTTTTGGTACATGTCTTTCTTCGGCTACTTTTTTGGCTTCATCTCTTTGATTATCTGAGACATCAACTCTTTCCATTAATTTATCAAACGGAAGAGTAAGTCCCCTGATCATATCTAAAGAATAGGAAACTTGTAACTCTCTCAACAAAAAGCTCGAAACAACTATTTTTGTCTTAGTGGATAGTAGTTTACATAATAAAATAAAAGCAAACTCACCAAGGTCTTTACTGGGATCTTTTCGATCTTCATAGTAATCCATCCAGATTGAAGTATCTAAATAATACTTCAATTTAGACTTATTTCTAGCTTCCATGCAAAAATAGAAACATTACCTATTTATAAGTCTCACACCAGCCTGTACAGTGGGTTTTGTCCAGTGAGGAGAATGGTCAAAAGTGCAGAATTCGATGGTTTAAGAGCAGTGGACAAACGGTGTCCAGTGAGAATTAGTAATTCAGAGCAATCTTTATATAGTATCGCCTTCATCTA
>CAYVNO010000014.1:0-36577 GCA_964452935.1 uncultured Methanosarcinales archaeon
ACAAGCATTAATCTTCACCTCCTCAAAAAGATCTGCAGAAAAAACAGCAGAAGATATCTCAAAAAAAATAAAAAATTCATCAAGTGATCTAATAAATCTATCAGAAAAGATTCTAAAAGCACTTCCAAAGCCAACAAAACAATGTGAAAGATTATCACGTTGTATAAAATATGGTATTGCATTCCATCACGCAGGTTTGACGCAAAAACAAAAAGAGATAATCGAAGATGCATTTAGAGAAGGAAAGATAAAAGTAATTGCATGTACGCCAACGTTAGCAATCGGCATGGATTTGCCAGCGTATAGGGCAGTGATCAAAGATCTAAAAAGGTTTAGCGGATCATGGGGCGCAAGATATATTCCTGTCCTAGAATATCATCAAATGTGTTTGCCATATAACTACTTAATCTCGACTAACAAGGGAATGATCAAAATAGGGGATATTGTTGAAGATAGATTAAATGTTAAGATTACATCATATAATGTAAAAAAGAATAAGGTTGAGTTAATGTCAATATCCAAATATTATAAAAGAAAAAGTAATAATCTTATAGAATTAGAAAATTGCAAGGGAATAAAAATAAAGGCCACTCCATCTCACCCAATATTAATAAAAAGAGATAATAAGATAGTGTGGAAGAAATTTTCGGAAGTTGAAAATGGGGACAAAATGATGTTCTTAACAAAGAGCAACCCCTCAAATGTTAAGATAAAAAATTTTCTAGATTTGGTTCCAATAAAAGGCACATATACTAAAGGACAAGGACATCTTATATCTGAAGTAAAATATAAAAAAAATATTACTGAGAAAGTGATTGCTAAGATCACTAATACACATTATAAACTTATGTATCATTATAAGAATAATATCAAGGCAATGCCACTATCACTGATTATAAAATTATGGTTATTGTTGGGGAAAAACAAAGACAATCTATCTGAAAAAATAAAGAAAGTAAAAACAAGATATGGTTCATATATTGACTTATCAGAAGGATTAAGTGAGGATCTATTTTGGTTAATTGGAATGATGGCAACTGATGGCAACATTAATAGGACTATTGATTCTAGAACAAAATCTGAATATATAAAAATAAGAGTACACAACACAAATAAAAAAATCATTGATAAATCGAAAAAAATATTAAAGAGGGTTATTGAAGGAAAAGTCTATGAAAGCAAGAGGGATGATGGACTTTATACAATAGAAATTGGTGCAACATTGCTTGCTAGGATTCTCAAAAAACATTTTGGAATACCTTATGGTAACAAAACAACAAATGTAAAAATACCTAAAATATTATACAAAGCTCCACTAAATTTAGTGGGGGCTTATTTGGGGGGAGTATTTGACGGAGACGGATCTTATACTGTAGTTCCGGATAAAAGATTCAAAACAACAAAAAAGAGAAGAATATTATTTATAACTTCCAGTAAATCATTTGCAAACGGCATTCAACATTTATTATTGAGACTAGGCATAATATCAAAACAAAATGTAGAATATGGTATTAAAAAGTTTAAAATAAGAGGGAAGGCGTGTACATTTAAAAAACCTAGATATACAATATACTTCAATAAGATATCCTATATTAAAAAGTTCCAGAAATACGCGAAACCAATAAAAGCAAACCTGGTTGTTAATTATAGTAGTTACAATAATCTAAATAATCACTATAAATTAAATAAAGACTTCTATTTTAGTACTGTAACAAAAAAGAGGGCAATAAAATTAGAAAAACCATCGGATCTGTATAATTTAGAAGTAAAGAAAAACAATAATTATTTTGTTTCTAACATCCTTTTACATAATTGCGGCAGAGCTGGAAGACCAGGAAAAGATACAAAAGGAGAAGCAATAAGCATCGCAAGAACAGAAGGAGAAAAAGATAAAATATACGACAACTACATTCTTGGTGAACCAGAAGATATTTATTCAAAACTAGCAGTAGAACCTGTTCTAAGAACTTACTTATTATCATTAATCTCATCAGATTTTGTAAGAACAAAAAAACAAATCATTGACTTCTTCTCAAAAACATTCTGGGCACATCAATACAAAGACATACAAAAACTCTCAGGAATAATAGAAAAAATGTTAATACTTCTCCAAGACTTTGAATTCATTAAATCAAACAAAACAGAATTCAGAGAATCAACAGATTTTATAGACGCCCTAGAATACAACGGAGATCCAAACGAAAAATTTGAAGCAACAAAACTAGGAAAAAGAGTTGCAGAACTTTACATTGACCCACTAACAGCACACAATATAATCAACGGGTTAAGAAGAGCAACCTCTTTAAAAGCACCTAACCCATTCACTTTAACACATTTAATGTGCACACAAATAGAACTAAGACCAAGACTAAAAGCAAGAATAAAAGATTATGACAGAATAAATGAAAAAATAGTTGAATACTCTGAATTATTTTTATCATTAGAACCTTCAGACTTTGATCCAGAGTATGAAGAATTCCAAAACGCAGTAAAAACAGCAATGTTTTTTGAAGAATGGATTGATGAAAAAGATGAAGAATATCTCTTACAAAAATATAACATCAGACCAGGAGAAATAAGGGCAAAGATTGATATGGTTAATTGGCTTCTATACTCTGCAGCAGAACTAGGTAAACTTTTAGCTTTCAGAAAAGTAAACTCAGAATTAAACAAACTAAGAATCAGAATAAAATACGGAGCAAGAGAAGAAATCCTAACATTATTAAAACTTAAAAACATCGGAAGAAAAAGAGCAAGAAAACTTTATTTCAATAAAATTAAAGACATCGGAGATCTAAAAAAAGCAGACATAACAACACTCTCTCAACTAATAGGCAAAAAAACAGCAGCAGACATTAAAGAACAGCTAGGAGAAAAAGTAGAAAAAATCAAAGAAAACAAAAGAAAAGGACAGATTAGTCTGAATGACTACGCCACCCAATAATGATTCACAAACATCACTACACTAACACCTAACAACACAGAGAACAACAACACAAAGAAATAATTCAACCATTTATTCTTTCCCCACATTGCAAACACAATAAAGTGTGGGAAACTTACTAAAACCATCCTAGGCATTGACATAAAACTCCCACTTAACAAGGGAATCAAGACAATGTAAGCAGAATAAACAAAATAAGATAATTTAGTTTTCTTAAACACATAATATAACATAACAACAAACACCAAAGACACAAAAATATCAATCATTGAATAATGGGGGTAATGAATATAGAAATTACTAAAAACCTCCCCAACCTTTGAAAACAAATCAAGAACAGAACCTCTCCCCCACACACTCTGTCCTAAAAAATATGCAAAAAAATCTCCAACATATAATTTCAAATAAATAAAATAAAACAACACTCCTAAAGGACACAATAACAACCACAAAATATCCCAATCAATCTTCCATGTAAATTTCCAATTCTTAATATCTGATTTTGAAATAAAATACTCAATCAATAAAGGAACAATAATAAACAACCCAATAAACCTAGTCAAAGAACTCATTAAGCCAAAAATACCAGCTAACCACCATGCCCTATTACGTGCATAATAAAAAGCCATAATAGTGAACATAAAAAACAACGCTTCACTATAGATTACAGAAAAAAACAACGCAGTAGGAAAAATAATCAAGTACAAAACAGTTCTCTTACTAATAAAATCTCCATAATCCCAACGAACCAGTTTATACAAATAAATAATTCCAACTAAGGAAGCAATCGTAGAAATTATCAATCCACTAATATAATTACCAAACACAAAACCAAAGATAAATATCAACATAGAATAAAGAGGAAAAAAACACCTACTCTGTAAATCTCTATCACTCTGCGGTTCAGGTGTATAATTTTCTTCAGCAACCTTCAAAAACCACTGTCCGTCCCAATTATCCCATATTCCATTCTCCTCAAAAATATAAGCATTCCTATAATAAGGATCCGAAACATCAAAAACATTTGACCCAACAATCCCAATAAGAAAAATAAGTACCTTAACAACAATAAAAATCAATACAACACTCCAGACCTCTTTTGAAACTCTCATACTAAGTACATTCCAACAGACTCGTCGTTATTTATCCCTCTAATTACCTTTGCAAAAAACGGAGCCATATTGACTGTTTTATACCAGGGATGCTCTAACTTAAACTCACTACCACGAGGAATAACATCTGTACCAACTAACATCTTTAATAACCCTTTCTGATATAAATCATCCAATCTCTCAATAGCTGGGCCACTTAACAAAGGTAAACTACAAGCAACATAGATATTTCTTGCTCCACTATTTTTCAATAACTCAACAGCTCCAACAATTGTACCTGCAGTATCTACCATATCATCCACTAATAAACAATCCTTATCTTTAACATCACCAATCAACATCATACTTTTGATCTCATTAACCTTTTTGTAATCCCTTTCTTTTGAGATAATCGCCATGTTTGTCTTTAAAACCTTTGCATAAACATCAATCCTAGCTGTCCCACCAATATCTGGACTAACAACTATTAAATTATCTGTAATATCTTTATGTTCTTTAACAAAATAATCAGTTATCGCATACACAGCATGCAAATTAAAAAATATGGCTTTCTGAAAATTCCCAGCAATCGCTGGAGCATGTATATCTAATGTCATAACATTATCTGCTCCAACATCCTCTAATAATTTTGAAACAATTGCAGCAGTAATCGCCTCTCTTGCTTTTTGTTTCTCCTGTCTTGCATAAGGGTAAGGAACAGCAATCGCAGTAATCCTAGCTGCATCACTTCTTCTAGCAGCATCAATCGCTGTGACTAAACTCATTAATAAGTCATTTACACTTCTACCACTATCTAAATCATGCAAACACTGAACAACATAAACATCATCCCCCCTTATACACTCATTTAGAACTACCTTCACTTCACCATTTGCAAACTTCTCATCTTTACACTTAATCATCCTAATATCATCGCTAGGACAAATGTCTTGCAAAAATTTAACAATCTCTTCTGTGAAATATCTGCCAGATTTACACGGTATAAAAGAAAGTCTTCCTCTAGTCATCTTAATTATGGAAAAATCAAGATATTTATATGTTTTATGTACAAATATCCTTCAATCTATTCAATTCCAAGGCTTTCCGGATTTCCATCGCAACCCTTTCACCATAACTAACACTATCTCCATGTAAATATCCAGTATATGGTGTAAACGCTGTGCCAGGACTTCCAGGAATTCTCATCGAAACATCAAATATAATCGCTTCCTCTTTGCCATGCTCTGCAGCAATAGCTCCCTGCAAAGCAAACGGTCCAATTATTCCAGGATGATGTTCTCTTTTACAACATTCTACAAACTTCTCTCCCAGATCAAAGATCTTTTCTAAAATACTCTCTTTTGTTGTACAAGTGACATGCCCAGTCTCAATTAATTTAGGTTTCATATATTTCAGAACTTCCATCTGTTCTTTTGCAGGCAATCGTAAAAAACCATCTAGATTAGTCTGCCTTCTTGTGTCAGTTCCCATTATCTCTAACTCATTTGTTAATACAGAATAAAAATAATTAAAATTAACTTGTGCTCCTAAAATATATTCTTCAATAACAGCTTTCTTTAAACTTTCTTCTGTTATAACTCCTTTATTTATCAATTCATTAGACTTCTCCTTGTAATCATCAAACGAAGCTGCAAAAAAGAAAGCTCTTTCATAACCTCTCATCTCCTCATTCACTTTAACAATAACTAACTTATCAATCTCTTCGGGAGAATTATAAATTCTAGGAATTCTTATCCCTGCTTGTTGTAATAAATAATACTGATTCTTTGGAACATCTCTTTCTTCTAATTTTAACATTGTTCTTGTTCCAAAAATTGGAACTAAAAAATCATTCTCAATATTCTCAAAATTAAAATATACCCAGAAGTATCTGTTGTGAATAAAAATAACATTCTTTTCTTGTAACTCCTTAACAATCTCTGGCTTAGTTATATCAGAAAACTTATCTAACACAATTACCTCATCAACACACCCTTTCTTCCCTTTTGTTTTGTAATATTGTGAATAAGTCTTTTCTCTCCCTCTCTGACAGACAGCTAAAGTTTTAAACCCATACTTTTTTGCTCCCCTACAAACATCAAGCCCACTATGCCCGCCAAGAACTCCAATTGTTATATTATTTTTATCATACTTTTCTAAGATTTGATTAATTTGTTCTTGTGTTATCATACTTTCACCTTTATTAGTTGTGTGATCCTCTGAATAAACGTTCGGGGCGGGCCCTTAAACTGTGTATGGATTTGGGGAGGACCAACGTGTTTTGCAAAGCAAAACTCTCAACCCAAAACCTCTTTCAATCTATTCTGCTCCAAAGCTAACTTAATCTCTCTTGCAATTCTTCTTCCAGTTGACATTGGTTCATCATATAAGAAATGTGTATATGGACTTCCATGCGTATAAGGATTTGTTCCTGCAACTATTCTTGCAGAAATCTCAAAAACAAAAAACTCTTGTTCTGGAGTTAGTATTGCCTCCAAACAAAAAGGCCCCCATAACCCTCTAGGAGTTATCTTTTTACTCTGTTCAATAACACTCAGCCCCATCTCAATTACCTTGGGCAGTAATGACTCTCTTAAAACAATCGGAACATTCCCAACAACAACATAACTAGGATCAACACTCTTCAAAGCAATCTGATCTCTTGCAGAAATCCTTCCAATTGAATCAACATTACTCTCGTATCTTTTATCAAAACCAAATATTTCTAATTTATTAGTCAAAGGAGAATAAAAATAATGAATATAAACAGGAACCCCTATTATATATTCTTGGATAACATACCTTTTTCCAACATGATCTTGAATTTTCTCATGAAAATCCTTTGTATTCTTAGCTAAAAAGTATCCACGACCACCTTTTGCTCCATAAAACTTTACAATAACGCTTCTATCAATTTGTGTAGGATCAGTAAATATCAAAGGCAATTTTAAACCAGAGTCATGCAACCATCTTCTTTCCAACCCTCTATCAGACTCCCAATCAATTATCTCTTTATTACCAAAATAATTGCAAGTTAAATTACTAACACCTTTTTTAACCATTGTATCAACAAAACTTCCGTGAGGGATTATAATAACTTTCTTTGCCTTCAACTCTTCTTGTAAGTCATATAGTTCATCATAACTATCAATCTCAATAATCTCATCAGCAACATTAAAAGCTTTATAAGGAGAAACCTGACTCTTTTTACAAATAGCTATAGTCCCAAAACCTTCATCCTTTGCCCCTTTTAGAATTTGGAGTGCAGTGTGTGAGCCAATAGTGGCAATTTTTACATCCATATAACACGAAGGATTAACTTGTATTTAAATATTATTATCATAAACTTTATATTATCTACACTACCCAAAAATGATATGGTTACAACAATCCTAGACTGTTACACAGATGAACCCTCTGGGTTAGGTGTTCCTCCTTATTTAGGCACATATCCTAGATATCTCGCTGCCGAACTAGAAAATCCTAACTATATAACAATAGATGATTTAAGGCTACACATATTCTACAAAGACAAAATCAAACCAACGAGAGAGAAAGACAAAACAAACATAAAAATCTACAACCTAACAAAGAACTACACAAAAATAAAACAAATTCTAGACAAAACAGAAGAATTAATTATTATCTTAGGTGTTCACGTCCCTGGAAAGTACCTTTCAGCCCTTCCAGGAACATTAAAAGAGATCACACAACTAACAAAAGACCTAAACTGCAAACTCACACTAACAGGTCCTGCAATCCACGGAACTCAACTTCAAGGAGGAAGATTCTCTGAAAAAATAGATACAAAAAGATTCAAAATAAAAGAGTATAACATAGAACTAAACAAAATTAAAGCAAACCCATCAATTCTAAAACAAATCCCAGACCACAGAATTATTGAAATAGAAACCTCAAGAGGATGTCCAATAGGCAAATGCAGCTTCTGCTTAGAACCAATTAAATGCAAATTCACAAACAGAAAAACAACAAATATAATAGAAGAAATCAACGAATATTACAAAGCAGGTGCAAGATATTTCAGACTAGGAAAACAAAGTGATTTTTACTCAATAAACACACCAATTAAACTCTTAGAAACAATTAACAAAAAATTCCCAAAAATAAAAGTGTTACATATTGACAACGTAAACCCAAACTCAGTCATAACCAAGAATGGAATTGAAATAACAAAAGCAATTGTTAAATACACAACTCCAGGAAATATTGCTTCATTAGGCATAGAATCCTTCGATCCTGAAGTTATAAAAGCAAACTCTCTAAATTGCAAACCAGAAACCGCATTTAAAGCAATCAAAATTATCAACAAATACGGAAATAAAAGAGGAAAGAATGGAATGCATGAATTCCTCCCAGGAATTAATCTGATCTTAGGACTAAACAAAGAATCAAAAAGCACACACAAACATAATCTAGAGGCACTACAAAAGATAACAAAAAATAACTTATTAAGAAGAATAAACATTAGACAGGCAACAATCTTAGAAGGAACTAAACTAGAAAAACTCTGCGGAAACAAATTCTTAAGAAAAAATAATAAATTTTACTGGAAATGGAGAAACGAGATCAGACAAAAGATTGACTTCCCAATGTTAAAAAGAATTCTTCCCAAGGAAACAATAATCAAAGATGTAAAAGCAGAGATCTACGATGGAAAAACAACCTTCTGCAGACAACTAGGTACTTATCCATTAATTGTTGGTGTTAAACAGAGATTAGAGCTGAAAAAATTCTATAACATAAAAATAGTTGACCATATGTTGAGAAGTGTAGTTGGTGAAGTAGTTTAAATTCTCCGAACTTTCCGTGATTCTTACGAGAAAATCCATAATTCTCAAAAATCTTCCAAATGAAAACAAACTTCTTCCGAATAATCTGGAAATTATCCGAAAAATCCACGACATTCTTTATTAAAAGAAAAAATAGACCTAGTTGATGACTAGGTTAAATGTAAACCGCAGTAATGTTTCTTAGTCAACAATGATATATAAACTTTACGCAGCAAAGCAAGTAAATGTCTTATAATCTCGACGCTTGATGTAATCAAGCTCAATAATGTCGACTTTAGCTCGGCATTATCTTTGCAGTCGGGATTATATATATTTTGCGTAAAGCCGAGGTAGCCAAGCTAGGTTAAGGCGCCTAGTTGATGACTAGGTTAACTGTAAACCGCAGTTGCGCGGGTTCAAAAGTTAATTGGGGGATCCTCGAGACTCCCGCAATGTGATTGCAGTGAACTAGTTTCACTGCTCGCTTCACACAGCGCGCATTAACCCGATAATTTTAAATATTAATTTCATTCTTAACCAAACATGGACATAATAGAAAAAGCAATAGACTTTGCAAAGAAGGAATATAAAAAGAATGATCCAATGCACCAATGGACTCATATTGAAAATGTACTAAAAAGAGCCTTAGAAATAGCTAAAAACTTTGATAATATTGACTATGAATCTCTAAAATTAGCAATTATCTTTCATGATATTGATTATTCTGATCCAAAACTACATACACAAAACAGTATTAAGATTGCAGAGAAATTTCTAAAAGAAAACAATCATCCAGAAGAAAAGATATCAAAAATAAAAGAGATAATGCTCCTCCACACCACACATCTCAGAGAAAAACACGGTGATGCAAAACTAATTGAAGGTAAAATCATGTATGATGCTGATAAATCTATCTTTCTTATAAATCTGGAAAGATACAATAAATACTTCCCAAAGCTATATCTAGAAGAAACAAAAAGGTTGGTCAAAAAACCAACCCAATAGAAAAATAAACGTCCCTGACCAGACTTTCAAATCCATTCTTTACAAAAGGATTGTTTGAACTGGTGACCTTGCGGTTTCAGTATAGACTTTAACAGCCGCACGCTCGAACCACTAAGCTACAGGGACATACTGTTCTTGTACTTTAAGCCTCTTTATAAATATTACGCTTAAATATATATGCTAATACAAACATTTTTATATATAAATCGCACTGAACCACATAATGGCCAAAGGTATAATCAACAAATTAAACAGATTCGAAGATAAAATCACCCCATTTCTACCTACAGAAATAGTTAAGAATTATATAAAAAAGAGAAAAGAACCAGCTCTAAGAGAGAACGACTTCATGCTAGATTGGAACACAATATTTGGTTGGAAATCAAACCCATTCATTGACAAAGTTCTAGAACCAATCCAAAAATTCTATGTCCATGAAAAAAAAGAAAAAAACATTCTTAACACATTCTTCATAAGAAATTTCAATTTTGGAACAATAACAGGCCCACCAGGAACAGGAAAAACAGCATTACTAAAATGGTTAGTATGGGAGTTATCACAATACAAAAGAAAAATGGTTGTTGCATATGTAGATGCCTCAAAAGGAATCCATTCAGAAGAACAACTGATTAAACAAATTATCAATCCAATGGTTTCAATCTATGAAGAAAAAGTACTAAGACCTGAAGAACATATTAACAACAGAAATATTGAAAACTTCATTCTACAAAAGATTGGAAGAAAAACATTGGTTCTTTTGATAGATGAAGCAGATAAAATCCCTCCAAAGTTTCTTCCAGTAATACACAAACTAAAGAACTCAAATGTAAAATTACAACTAATAATTGCAGGACAAAAAAAGCATCTAAAAAACACAGAGTTCAACAACAAAGATTATGCAGACAGATTAAAAGTTCAACATAACACAATGAATTTTGATCTATCAAGAGAAATGATAAAAAAGAGAATAGAATATTATGGTGGACATGACATCTTCCCTTTCGATAACAAAAAACTAAAACTTCTTCTACAAAAAGCAGAATATAATCCAAAAAAATTCCTCAAATTATGTTATGCAAAAGCAATACAACTCTCATTATTACACCGGGAAAAATTAATTGAAATGAAAAAAGAAATGGAAAGAATGAGGGCAGAGGAGGAAAAATTAAGAAAAGAAAAAGAAAAAGAGCTAGAAGAACAAGGAAAAAAGATGGAAGACTCATATTCTAACGAACATAAATCTTATCTAAAACAACAGGAAGCAGCTCTTGCAAAACTTGATCAAAAGTCAGGAACAGATGATGCAAAATTCATAGAAAAAATTGATGATGTTATCTCAAAACAGATAGATGCAGCAGTAACAGAAGATAAAAAGAAGATACAAAAAGAAGAAGACGAAGTAAAAAAGAATGAAGAACTAATATCTGCAGTAACTGACACAGTTAAAGAAGAGAAACCAAAAATAAAACAAGATGAAGAAGATGTTGACATGGATGAAGCTGCTAAAATGATCGATGAAATAACAAAAGATCTACCAAAAGAAAAAAAGAAAACTAAACAATCAGAAGATAAGATGAAAGAAAATGAAAAACTCATCTCACAACTTACTTCTAAATATAAAGGAAAAAAGAAAACAAGGAGGAAGAAAAAATGAAAGTGATAGTGTATTCAACTAACACCTGTCCATGGTGTGTTAGGGCAAAAGAGTTTCTAACAGAAAACAAAATTGAATTTGAGGAAAAGGATGTAGCTACAGATGCTGCAGCAGCTGAAGAAATGGTACAAAAATCAGGCCAAAGAGGAGTTCCAGTAATTGATATGGAAGGAACTGTGGTAGTAGGCTTTGACGAAGAAAAGATAAGAAAAACCTTAAATATCAAATAATAAACCCACATTCTATTGGAGGTAGATAATATGAAGATATTCCTAGATACAGCTAACATCGGAGAAATAAGAAAATATGCTCACCTATTAGAAGGTGTAACAACAAATCCTAGCTTAATTGCAAAAGAGGGCAGAAACTTCAAAGAAGTTGTCCAAGAGATCTGCACAATAGTTAACGGACCAATAAGCGCAGAAGCAGTAAGCTTAGACTCAGAAGGTATGGTAAAAGAAGGCAGAGAACTATCTCAAATACACCCAAACGTAATAATAAAATTACCAATGACCTTTGAAGGAATAAAAGCAACAAAAATCCTTGAATCTGAAGGAATTAAAACAAATGTAACTTTAGTTTTCTCAGCAAACCAAGCTTTACTAGCAGCAAATGCAGGAGCATCATACGTAAGCCCATTCTTAGGAAGACTAGATGATCTAGGACAAGACGGTTTAACACTAATCCAAGAGATTATGGAAATATACTCTCAATATGATTTCAAAACACAAGTAATTGCAGCAAGTACACGAAGCCCACTACACATAAAAGAGTGCGCAAGAATGGGGTGCCACATCGCAACAATTCCACCAGCCGTTCTAGGAAAAATGTTCAATCATCCTCTGACAGACAAAGGAATAGAAGCTTTCTTAAAAGACTGGGAGACAGTACCGAAATGACAACCTGTTCAGACATAACAGAATTACTAGACTCACTTCCAGAAGAAGGATATTTAGATAGACAAGTTAATAAACCATTTGTACAAATTGGTGAAGATGTACACAGAAAATATGATGTTGTCTACACTCTTGGAAATCTAACAGTATTTGTTGAGTTAGAACTAGGTAAAAAATTACCAGAAAACCAAACAGACTACCTAGTCACAGCAGAACAACAAGCAGCATATGATAAAGCAAAACCTAAATTAGATTCTGATTTAGTAATCCATAACCAAGGAACACCATATATTGAAGGTCCTTTAGTTGATTCAGCAGAAGACACAGAACTGCTAACAGGAAGAGTAAGAAGTATCCTAGTTGAATATGGAGGACTTAACTTCTCAGCATTCCAACAAAGAGAATGGATGCATGGAATAGTAGATATGAAAACTAGATATGATTTAGAAATAACTAAACCAAGTGATGGTTATATTGATCCTCATGATCAAACAAAGAGACCAAACTCTGTTATCATGAAAAAGACTGAAACAGGATACGAAGGAGCAATAAGAATTGTCTACAAACAAGGATCAGCTTTAGAAAGAGCACAGGCAGGAATAGTTCAAGAAGCAACAGCAAGAGTTGCTGCTCAACTGTCATTAGAAATACCTCCTAGTGGTCCACCATCCTAAAAACAGCAACCTTTATATATAATTCTCACTCATTCTAACACATGCCTTCAAAATGTAAAGTAACTCCATGGGAAGTTCAGGGAAATGTCGATTATGATAGATTAATTAAAGAGTTTGGACTCAAACCAATAAAAAACCTTCCTAAACAGTTCAAAGATTTCTTATTATTCAGAAGAGGGATCATATATGCTCAACGTGATTTAGAGAAAATTCTAGAAGCATTTAAGAAAAAGAAAAAATTTGCAATGATGACTGGGCTAATGCCTTCTGGAAAATTTCACTTTGGCCATAAAGTTGTCGCAGATCAAATAATATTCTATCAAAAACTCGGAGCAAAAATCTACTTAGCAGTTGCAGACATAGAAGCATACAATTCAAGAAACCCAAATATGAAAGAGCTTAGAAAAACAGCATTAGAAGAATACTTAACAAATTATGTTGCATTAGGTTTAGACCTAAAAAAATGTGATTTCTATTTCCAATCAAAACGATCTAAGGATGGAAAAAAATCAAATGCTTACTACAGTCTAGCAAGTATGTTTGCTCGGCATGCTACATTTAATGAATTCAAAGCAGTGTACGGAGAAATTACCCCAGGAAAAATGGCTTCCTCATTATTACAAGCTGCAGATATGTTCCATCCTCAACTGAAAGAGTTTGAAGGCAAACCATTGTCAGTAGTAGTACCTGTAGGTTATGACCAAGATGCACACATAAGATTAGCAAGAGATATTTCAAGAAAAATTAAAGAATTCAAGTTCACTCAACTAAGTTCAACATGCCATAAATTTCTTCCAGGACTAAAAGGTGGAAAAATGTCATCATCAGATGAAACTTCATATATTGCTCTAACAGAGACACCAAAAGAGGCAGCTAAAAAGATTAAAAAATACGCATTTTCTGGAGGACAAAGCACTTTAGAAGAACACAGAAAAAAAGGAGGCAATCCTGATATAGATGTTTCCTTCCAAATGTTGTTATACGGCCTTGAACAAGACGATAAAAAACTAAAGAAAATATATACAGATTACAAAAAAGGCAAGCTATTAACAGGAGAATTAAAACAGATTCTAATTGATAATATTACTATTTTCTTAAATAATCACCAAAAGAAAAGAGAAAAAGCAAAAAAAGTTGTTAAGAAATTTATTAAAGATAATAATATCTAAACTAAACCTTCTTCGCTGAAACCATTCCAACTGAGGAAACAGCATACTCCTTCTTCTCTTCTGACTCTTGTTCAATTATCTTCCAATAATATTCAACAAACTTTTTTATAATTGGATTATTAATATTTAATTTATACATCTTAGCCTTTCCAACATTTCTTGTAAACACAACTCTTTCATCTTTTATAAAATCCTTAAAGATAATCTTTACCATTGCATAAGATACTTTACTATGCTTTGCAATATCCATCATAGAATAATCATCTTCCACAGCAAATGTTACTAAAAATTCCATAATCCTATTTTTAGGTGTATTTCCTTCATATTTTATAAACGCTGATCCCATTTTATTAATAGTGACATGTACTAATATTTAAATGTTACTATTTTAGCCATTAATGGCTAAATATTTAGCCTATAACTTATATATCAACACCCGTTCCAATTTTCATGACCAAAATAAGAAAAAGTGAATACATAATTATATCTAAGAAAATAATCAGATTATTATTGAGAGAAACATGTTGGGGAAAAGGTTCTATGTATCTTGACAATATAAAAAAATCTGGTTTCAAGGATAATGAAGTCCCTTTAGTTGAAGATATAATCAATGGTTTAATAAAACAAGGATTAGTGAAGAAAAAGAAACACAAACACGGTTGGAAATACTACTTAAATAATGAAAAAAGAGAAAAACTATTCGCAATAGCAAAAGAAGTAAGTAAATGGTCAACTCTAATTCTGTTCATACTTTAACCCCACTACAAAGTACTCATAAAAGTATTTATACTAAACAAACAAATTTCTACCCATGGCATCAAAAATGTTACCAAAACAACCTGGAAAGATTCCTTTATCACAATCATTCTTCCTAGCGAGCATTCTTGGATTCCTAATATCAGCAGGATTCACACTCTCAGGAAGATTAGATTTAACATGGGGATTCACATTCTGCTTAATCTTTGTAATAATGTTCATCGCTTCAATAACAAGCATGACACCAGAAGTGGATTAACTATTTCAAACCCATAGCAGTTCTATGTTCAGCATTCCTATAACTAGCTTTCAACACTTCAACACCAGGTAGCTCTTCTCCAGCTAACGCTCTAACTAAAGCACCACCAGCTAGACTGATGTGACGGATCTTATCATGATCAAGACTAAAATGATCAAACATAGATGTAGTGTCTCCTCCACCAATCACAGAATATCCTCTAGAACCTGCAAAAGTAGATAATACTCTACTTGAACCACTTGCAAAAGGTCTATCTTCATACTTGCCAAGTGGACCTTTCATATAAATCACCTGTGCATGTCTAATAATATCAGAATATTTTAAATCAGTTTCTCCCCCAATATCTAAACAAGGAGAAGCACTTTTTACATCACCGGGGATATTATCAACTGGACAATCAACTCGTCTACCACCTACATCATATGCAACATCTTCTGGAACTACAAATGTATATTCATACTGGTCCATTAACCCTTTTAACTCACCCATATAATCCCACATTGATTTTCCTGTTCCATCTTTTTCTCTTTTTAATGCTTGTTTTGTAGGCTCTCCTAAATCAACACCTTGAGCAAATAAACATAAGTTTGCAAGAAAACCACCTGTTAAAATCTTACTCACTCTTGCCTCTTCTAATGATCTTCTCATCAAACCAAAATAATCACTTATCTTTTTTCCACCTAAAACATAAACTCCTTCTCCACCATCTTCCATGAGTCTTCTTTTTACCTCTCCTAACGCAGATAATTCTGTATCCATCTGTAACCCAGCAACCATCGGCAACTCAGAAAATCCAACAATAGACATGTGAGGTCTATGCGCAACAGAGAATGCATCAGAAACATAAAACTCCATCCCTAAATCATCAATTAATCTTCTTACTAAAGGAACTTGTGCATGTTCTTCTGCAGATCTTTTAAGAGTTTCATCATCCATGTATCTAATATTTTCTAATAAAAATGCTCTACCTGCTTCCAAATCTCTTACTGCATCAAACCCTGTTTTATTCAATGATCTTCTTTCATGATCAAAGGGATTAAATCCATAATCAATCCTGCTAATAACTCCCCTAACTGCAGTCTCACTCCTTACATCCCTCAACATTCCACTCAAATCAACATAATCCGGTTTTCCTTTTCTTCCATTATGTGCCAACACAACAACTCTTGCTCCTAAATCAGTCAAAGCAGACACATTATTCATTGCAGTAATTATTCTCTGATTAATCCCGAACCTGTTATCAGATTTTAAAGTTGTATTCACATCAACTCTTGTACCAATTAGAACTCCTTCTAAGCCTCCCTTTGCTTTTAAATCTTCAATAGTAAAATAATCTTTTTGAACTTCAGTTTCAGACATTAAAACACCCCCACTAGTATATAAAACAGAAATAAAACTTAGTATAAAAATATTGTGGTAATTTCTTTACCATTCAGTGAATTTAGTAACCAACTAGTTACAATAATCACCGACTAAAACCTGACTAATACTTCTAGTGAATTTATGATCAACTTCTCCCTTCAAATCATGCAACTCTCTAACAACATCTAACTCAGAATTAAATAACCTAACACTACCATCAATAGAACCATAAACTAACAAATCTTTTCCACCAACAGTAACCTTTGCTTTCCCTCTCCCAACCATACTAACTATCTTTAATCTTTCCAATTCTGGAGTAAAAAAATATGCATCTAACTGATTCCCACTCACAACAACAAACTCTTTTTCATCTAACTCAAAAAATGATAACTCAGATGATAAATACCACAACGGACTATGCCCATCATGATATCTTGCAACTCCTAGTCTATTAAACTCTCTATCAAAAGCATAAACTTCTGCCCCACATGTTTTTGCATAAATATAAGAACCACTACTAAATCTATGGGCTTTCATCTCTTCAAACCTTTGATTCTCGTCATCATCATACCATCGATCCATATCTAAAAGTCTTTTTACAAACTTCCCTCTATGATCATAAATAGTTAATATTATCCTATCTCTATGACTCCCTTTAGAATCATGTAATGCATCAACAAAGAATGATTCATTAACTAAATCAAATGTACCACAGTCTAAAGAAGATCTTTCTTCACTAAGAAATACTGTGTTTAAATGCCTAAACATTCTATCATAAAAGTGTACAGAATAACTATTATGTATTGCACTCCCTCTCGCTTGAACTAAAACAAAACCCTGTCTATGAGGAACAACTTTTTCATACTTTCCTTCAATACCCTTAACTAAACCTCTTTTTGAATCATAAACTCTAGCTTCCTCATCACCTAAATCAATAAAATAGTTTACTAACCCAAACTTAACTTCTGTAACTCTTTTCCCTTCGAATTCTATCTTCTCCTCAACAACTTGCTCAATCCTTCCATCTCTAACAACAAATAATCCTTCTTTCTTTCTAACATATAACCTATTTTCAGCTAACTCAAAAGAGTTCACTCCTTCACCAACATCTAATCTATCTTCTAAAGAAAAATCATTCTCCGGATTATAAACACAAACCTCTCCGTTGACTGAAGCGGTTATCAAACTCAACGTTTTGCCCTCTCTCGCTCCTTGGATTTTTCATAAGCTCCTCTAATACTAGTAAGTAGTGCGTCATCAGGGGCATCCCCATGTGGATCTTCATGAAAACCTCTCCTCTTCAATAAATCCCTCATTGCATCTGTATCAAAATTTTTCCCATACACTTCGTCTCCAGCATTAAAAGGAGTCTCCACTCGTTGAGCATCTTCATAAAGTGCAGCAAAAGTCATTGACAAAATAAAAGAACCTATTCCAGTACCAATAAACTCTTCATTCCCTTTCAAAGGATTAAACATCTTAAACTCAACAGCATAACTATCTAAATCATGATCATCCCAACCCATCGTGTTTGCTTCATATAATCTTACACCAACTAACTCTCTTGCTTTGTCCTCTAAATAATCAGGAACATCAAACGCAGAAACATATCTTCTATCTCTTTCTACAGCTAACTGTTCTAATTCAGCACTATCAATAAATGTATAAGTAAAACTAGAACCAGCTACATAATCTTTACCTCTATCAACAATTAAACTCAAAGACATATTAATAATAGAAAAATTAAATAATTAATAAAGTTTGTTTACCACTCAACTATACAACGGAAATCCTCTTGTCAAATCAATTACATCCTGTTTTACCTTTGCAATCACTTCATCACTTTCCCAGTTCTTAATTACTTTTGCAATCAACTCTCCAATATACTTCATCTCTGACTCTTTCATCCCTCTTGAAGTCAACGCAGGTGTTCCCATTCTTAAACCAGACGGATCAAACGGACTTCTAGTCTCAAAAGGAATAGTATTCTTATTCATAGTTATCCCTGCTTTATCTAAAGCATCCTCTGCTTGAATTCCAGTAACCTTCAACGGAGTCAAATCTGCTAATATCAAATGATTATCAGTTCCACCAGAAACCAATCTCAAACCTTCTGAAGTTAAAACCTCTGCCAAAGCTTTTGCATTCAAAACAATCTGTTTTGCATACTCTTTAAACTCAGGTTTCATTGCTTCACCAAACGCAACAGCTTTAGCTGCAATCTGATGATTATGTGGTCCTCCTTGCATTCCAGGGAAAACAGCCTTATCAATTCTTTTTGCTAGATTTAATTTACTTTTAGGATGATACATTTCCCTTAATCTGTCCTCTTGCTTACACAAAATCATAGCTCCCCTTGGTCCACAAAGAGTTTTATGAGTTGTAGTTGTAACAACATCTGTAAAAGGAAACGGAGACGGATGCACTCCACCTGCAATTAACCCAGCAATATGACTCATATCAACCATCGAGTAAGCTCCAATCTCCTCAGCAATCTCTGCAAAAGCCTTAAAATCTATAACTCTAGGATAAGCAGTTGCTCCAGAAATAATCAACTTGGGTTTATGTTCTAACGCTAACTTCCTAATATGATCCATATCTAATCTTTCAGTCTCTCTATCAACACCATACTGAACAAAATTATAAGCCTTTCCAGAAAAATTTACTTTATGCCCATGAGTTAGATGTCCTCCTTGTGTCAAACTCATCCCCATAACATTGTCTCCAAAGTTCAACAACGCAAAATAAACCTCACAATTAGCAGGACTTCCACTGTACGATTGCACATTCGCATGCTCTGCCCCAAATAACTTCTTTGCTCTCTCAATGGCTAACTCTTCACAAACATCAATAAATTGATTCCCTCCATAGTATCTTTTTTTAGGATAACCTTCAGAATATTTATTATTCATAACACTTCCGAGAGCCTCAAGAACAGCTTTGCTGCAGAAACTCTCACTAGGAATCATCTCTAATCCTTCGTTCTGTCGTCTTTTCTCATTATCAATTACCTCTTTTACTTCAGTATCAACCAAAGAAAGACCATCTTTAAAATTTGCCATTATTCCACCTCAGTTCTCCAATAACCATATAATTTATATTAATTATTAGTTTATAATCTCACTATTCTATTATCCTTGTTTCAGTAACTATCTTGTCCATTCTAACATCATGACTATCTATCGGAACATTTTCAACAAGCTGAACATCAAAAGCAAGTGCAATCTTCAAACTCTCCTTATCCATAAGAAAGAAATCATAAAATCCTTTCCCTAACCCTATTCTATCTTTTTTCATATCAAAAGCAACACCAGGAACAATTACAATATCCACTCTTCCATCATACTCTTCATAATGTTTGGGTTCTAACACACCACAATACCCTGGAAATAAGTCATCCATTGAGTTTATTCTACAACCCACCATCTCGTCCCCAATAACTTTTGGAACAACTATCTCCTTTTCTCCTAAACATTCTTGGATCATGTCTTTTGTAAAAACCTCCGATCCACATGAAACATAAAACATAACAGTTTTTGCATTTCTAAACTCAGGAAGAGAAAACAAACAATCTTTTATTCTGGCACTTCTCTTCATGATCTCATCTTTCTCCAAACTTCTTCTCTTCTCTAAAATATTAGTCCTAATCTCTGCTTTCATCTTAGTTCCTTCATATGGTTAATTCTTTTTTCAATTAACTCATTTGTTCCAATATCATTTCTATAAAATATTCTTCCTTTCACAGAACTAACACCCATCTGTGCTATCTGTTCAGCCTCATTAATACTCTCCCCTACTCCTACAAAAGCAATAGCCCTCGAACCACACAAAATTAGTCTACCATTATCATCATTAACAGAAGCATAATATCTTCTTACATTATTAGGAACTCCACTAACATCAATCTCTTCACCTTTTATTGGGTTATCTGGATAACCTTCAGGAACAGCATATTTACAAACAGTAGCTTTATTCTCAAACTCAATATTTAATTTACCAATATTCCCTGCAATCATCGCTCTACAAACTTGAGAAAAATTTGTTTTTAAAATAGGCAACACATTCATCGTTTCAGGATCACCAAATCGCGCATTATACTCAATTAATTTCACTCCATCTTTTGTCGCAATAAATCCACCATACATTATTCCTCTGTAAGGAACGCCAAACTCCTGCCTTAATGCATTGCAAACCTTCCTCGTAATAAGTTCTGCATCTTCTATGTCCTTTCTTGTTAAAAATGGAAGTAGGTGATCTGAATCAGAATAAGATCCCATTCCTCCCGTATTCGGACCTTCATCATTCTCATAAGCTCTTTTATGATCTTGTGCAGTCGGTGTCCTAATTAGATTATAACCATCAGTTAAAAATTGTAACGAGAACTCTTCTCCAATAAATTTCTCTTCAACAACAACTTTTCCAGATTCTTCAATACACATTCTACAATACTCAACACCATCTTCAACACTTTTCAAATGCTCTCCAGAAACCTTAACTCCTTTTCCACCTTTCAAACCATCAGCCTTAACAACATATTCCCTAAGTTCTTCAATAAACTCTCTAACACCATCAATAGATATAAAAACCTTAAACTTGGGATTTCCTTCGATATGATAATTCTCTAATAGGTCTCTTGTAAAAGATTTAGAAGTTTCTAACTGGGCTAACTGTTTTCTTGGACCAATGCAAGGAAATCCTTCTTCTTCCAAAACATCAACAACTCCTGCTGCTAAAGGTGCTTCTGGCCCAATAACAATAAACTCAGGAATTAATTTTAAAACATACTCCTTAACTTTTTCAACATCACACGGATCACATACAACATAATCATCACATAATGATATAATGCCTGGATTCTTAGCACTCATAATCGCATATAATCTCAGACCTTCCTCCCTTTTAAGGGCTTCTGCTATAGCATGCTCTCTTGCCCCATTGCCTAATAGAAGTACTTTTGACATTTAAACCCTTGGAAATGTATATCCTATTTCTTTAAATGATTTTTGGTATATAACCGCAAAAAATATATAAAGCCATCACTATTTTTAAAGGTCATGGCAAATGAAACAATAGCAGAACAATCCTTGCTTGAGGCACCTAGTAAGGTGGATTATATCATTGATTTAATAAAACCTATATTCTCAAAAATAGTGGTTGCCCTAATAATATTATTAATAGGATTTATTATAGGAAAATTCTTTCAAAAAATAATCCATAAAATATTGAGAGAAGTAGAACTAAATAATCTCGCAAAAAGAACAGTTGGTTTGAGATTAAAACTAGAAGAATTCATAAGTCATGCTATCTCATACTTTATCTATTTCATAGCAATAATTATGGCAATGGAAATTATGAACTTATCATCAATAATAATTTACATAATGAGTGCAGGTTTAATCATAATAATTATTTCATCAATTCTTTTAGGGATAAAAGATTTTATACCTAACTTTTTTGCAGGGCTAACTTTACATAGAAAAAAATTCCTAAATGAAGGGGATATGATTGAGATTGATAATATAAAAGGAAAAGTAATTGATTTTAATCTAATAGATGTACAACTCGAAACTAACAAAGGAGACATGATCTTTGTTCCTAACGCAATTTTTATAAAAAAAGAATTTAAAAGACTAAAAAAATGAGAAAGGATAAATCATTACATTGGGCAGACCAACTTGCTCAAAGAATTATTGCACAATTTCCAGATAAGAAAATATACACAGTAGCCGCCGGAATTACTCCTTCTGGAACAATCCATATAGGGAATTTTAGAGAAATAATAACAGTTGATCTAATTTACAGAGCACTTAAATCTCAGGGGAAAAAAGCTAGATTTATCTATTCATGGGATGATTATGATAGAATAAGAAAAGTCCCAAAAAATGTTCCTAACAAAGAAGAGTTCAAAAAATATATGTTTATTCCAGGGGTTGACGCTCCAGATCCATGGGGTTGCCATAAATCATATACAGAACATTTTGAAAAAGAGTTAGAAGACGTCCTACCCAAAACAGGAATAAAGCCTGAATTTATTTATCAAAACAAAATGTACAAGAAATGCAAATACGCTGATCAAATTAAATTTGTTCTAGAAAACAAAGACAAAGTAAGATTAATTCTAGACAAATACAGAAAAGAACCTCTTCCAGAAAAATGGTTCCCTCTATCAATATATTGTGATAAATGTAAGAGAGAACAAACAGAAGTCACTGACTGGAACAAAAAATACACTCTAAAATACAAATGCGAGTGTGGTTTTGAAGGAGAAACTAATTTTAAAAAACAAGGCAATGTCAAACTTCTGTGGAGAGTTGACTGGCCAATGAGATGGAAATATGAAGATGTTAGCGCAGAAGGAGGAGGAAAAGAACACAACACAAAAGGAGGTTCTATAGATACTGGCCACGATTTATGTAGAAATGTTTTCAAACACACACCTCCTGTAAGATTTATGTATGATTTTATAACAATCAAAGGTTCTGGCGGAAAAATGGCAAGTTCATTGGGAAATGTAATAACATTAAGAGAAGTTTTAGAAGTCTACGAACCTGAAATGGTTAGGTGGCTTTTTGCAGGAACAAGACCCAACACAGAATTCGCAATATCATTCGACCTAGATGTTTTAAAGATTTACGAAGACTTTGATAAATGCGAAAGAATATATTTTGGAGAACAAAAAGCAAAAAACGATAAGGAAAAAGCAAACCAAAAAAGAATTTATGAACTTTCTGCAGTAAACAAACCTCCAAAAAAACTTCCATTCCAACCTTCTTTCAGACATCTAACAAATGTTCTACAATTTAATAACCTAGATATTAACAAATCAATATCATTCTATGAAAAACAACTGAAAGATAAATTTGACAAAGAAAGACTAAGAAAAAGAGCACAATGTGCAGTTAACTGGATCAACAAACACGCACCAGAAGATTTCAAATTTACTCTACAGGAAAAAGTCCCAAAAGGAATTAAACTAAACAAAAAACAAAAGAATGCATTAAAAGATGTAGCAAAGATTCTAAAGAAGAAAGATAACTGGGAAGACAAAGAGCTACATGAAGAATTTTACATAATAATCAAGAACAATGACCTAGAAATAAAAGACTTCTTCAAAGCAGCATACAATGTTCTGATAAACAAAGATAAAGGACCAAAATTAGCTGCATTTGTAATTGAGATAAAGGACAAGGCTGTTAAGTTGTTTGATAGTGTGTGATCTCCTTTAACGACATTACTGCCAACGATAGCATTAATGTTGCCAAGTGGAGTTATAAAATCTGAGAGTACTAGGGCTAAAAATTACTGACAAGGATACCTTACACAATAGAACGAAACGCAGCATTAATGCTGTCAAGCGTAGAAATATTATTTACTTGACCACTTATAAAAACAGCAAACTATATAAATAAACACACATAATTCTCCAATATGCCAAGAACAACACTAGGTTTATACGAAAACATAACCATCAATGGTGAAAAAAAGAAAAAGAAAATAAAGGCAAGAATAGATAGCGGAGCAACCAAAAGTTCAATAGACAAGAGCCTAGCAGAAAAACTAAAACTTGGCCCAACAATTAGAACAAAGGTTGTTAAGTCAGCACTTGGAACAACAGTAAGACCAATAATAAAAGCAGAAATAGAAATTGGAAATAAAAAACTAAAGTCAGAATTTACATTAGCAAATAGATCACATATGAAATACCAGGTCTTAATCGGACAAAACACACTCAAAGAGGGAAAGTTTTTAATCGATCCATTAAAGTAAGGGGGACAAATGACTAAAATAAAAGCAGCATTAATAAGTTTAGGAAGCACTTCATCACAGTGGACACTTAAAGCTATGAAGAATTATTTCGATGAAGTTGATGAGATCGATGTAAGAGAGATAGAAATAAACCTAGGATCAAAAGATAATCCTGTCCTCTACAAAGGAGAACCTTTGAAACAATACGACTGTATTTATGCAAAAGGTTCATTCAGATACGCATCTGTTCTAAGATCAGTCACAGAATTGGTATCTCATAACACATGTATGCCAATTAAATCAAAATCATTCACTCTCGGACACAACAAACTTCTTACACATCTTAAAATGCAGACAGCAGGAGTACCAATGCCAACTACATACTTAACACCAAATCCCGACGCAGCAAAAGAACTTCTTAAAAAAATAAATTATCCAATTATCATGAAATTCCCAGAGGGCACACAAGGAAAAGGAGTCATGTTTGCAGACTCATATGCCTCAGCCTCTTCAATGCTCGACGCACTAGCAACATTAAATCAACCATTTATTATTCAAGAATATATTGAAACAGAAGGAAAAGATATCAGAGCATTAGTTATAGGAAATAAAGTGGTTGCCGCAATGGAAAGAACCGCTGTTAAGGGTGAAAAAAGAGCAAACATCCATGCAGGTGGAACAGGAAAAGCAACCCAAATAGATACTCACACACAAAAAATAGCAATCAAAGCTGCAAAAGCAATCGGTGCAGATATCTGTGCAGTTGATATATTAGAAGGAAAAGGACCATTAGTTATCGAAATTAATCTATCTCCAGGTTTACAAGGAATAACAAAAGCAACAAGTATAGACATTGCAGATAAAATTGCAAGACATTTATACAAACAAACAAAACCTTTAGTTGAAGTTAAAGAAGGAACAAAAGCCTCTAAAATATTACAAGATTTAGGCATAGATGACTCAACACCAGACGGACTAAAAGAGATAATAACTCCAGCTGAATTCAGAGGCGAAAGATTATTATTACCTGACATAGCAACTAAGATAGCAGATCTGAAAGAAAAAGAAGAAATCACCCTAAAAGTAAAAAAAGGTTATATTTCTATTGAGAAAGGAATGTGATTATATATCATAACCAAAAAATATAAATATCAGTTATGCCCTAGTGTTATACAATACTGTATAACAATGGGAGGGGATAATATGATATATTTTAAAGAAACCAACGGAAATGAGCTATATAACGAACAAAAAGACAATATAGACATATCTAAGAAAAGAAATGTTTTAGTTGTAGATGACGAACCACATATAGTAAACCTGGTGAAATTAAGCCTTGGAAACAAGAGCTATAATGTATTTGGAGCATACTCCGGCCGAGAAGCCATATCTTTGATGAGAGACCATGTACCAGATATTGTAGTATTAGATATCATGATGCCCGGCGTAAACGGCTACGAAATCTGCCAAGCAATAAGAGAAAACCCAAAGACTAAAGGAATCCCTATAATGATTCTATCAGCTAAGAGCCAGATGAATGACAAACTACACGCAATCGACGTAGGAGCAGATGACTACATGTGTAAGCCATTCGATCCTTCAGAACTGGCAAGAAGAATTAAACTGAACTTGAACTTGGCTGGTTAAACAACTCTATGCTCAGATTCATATGCAATAGAAATAACTCTGCCAATTGCAGTTAGATCTGCTTCAACAGGTTTAACAGTAAATCTTATACAACAACTAGGTTTAATTATTCCACTGTGAACTCTTTCTTCTATATTATCCATAACAACAGAATCTCCATCTGATGGATGTGGAACATACAGTCCAGCAACATTCATATCTGTTTTCTCATAAAAACCATGGTGTGTTGTTTTATGAAATTGATCAGGAGCTAATGAAGGATTTGTTCTTCCAACTATCTCTAATAAATCCATAAGAAACTCACTATACGGATTTCTAAAATATATCCCAGTCTTTGCATAATGTGTCCAAGAAAACTCAAACGCATCATACAAATCAAAAGCTCTTTGTGCACATTCTGCTCTTTCCTCGTCTGTTAAATCATCTGTAGCCAAATCATATAATACAATCCTATTTTCCTCTTCTTCATAAAAAGCAAATAGTCTTTCATGTCTAAAAGTTCTCTTTTCAGTCAACATTCCATGACAATCATGGTAATTCTTACCACCAATAGAAACACTTCCTTTATCTAACAACTTACCAAAAACATTTCTAACTTTGCCATCCAATAACTCCTCCAATTGATACTTAAGACTATTAAGATTATGCCCTGATCCTTCAAGAGCACTCCTACTAACACCAAAATACTCAGCAATCTGTGCCTGTAAACCAAAGAATCTGTCTTGTCTTTCTCTATATTCTTCTACAGAACTATAAGGATTTCTAAATCTCCTACCATCCTCAATTATATCTCCTATACTCTTCCTTCCCCTCCCTGGTTCTTCAACCTCTGGATGTATTCTAACAACTCCCATTATATGAAGAAATTGAGTGTTGTTTTTAAATATTCTTACTATATTAACAAACTACATCTCTAAAAGAAATATAAAAAAATAGAAAAACTATTCTGTTATTGGTCCTACTGTGTCAGCTAATCCTTCACAATCATTTGGACCATAAACATCTTCTCCAGGCGATAATAAACCTGTATAATGGGTTGAGTCATCAGAAAACGATAACACTCCTCCTCCATTATGACTAGTTAGTCCAGGCATTACTCTATCAACTTCAATACTACCATCTTCTCCTTTTCTAACCATATGTATTGGTCTATCATTTGGAAGAGATTCTAATCCAGGCAAGTATAACTCATCATCACAAGCATCATAAGCTGTTTCTGCACTATAATCATCAGTATCATAAGGATCTTGACTACCTGATGTCTCTGGAGTAGTATATCTACATCCAGCTACTGTAACTAAAAATGCTGCTGAAGCGAGTAAAGCCGCCACCCTTGTTGTTAAATTTGTCATTTTTTGTACCTCATTATCTTATATAAACGTAAAAAACAAAGCTCATATTTAAATCTTTCCTTCTGTAATCACTATAAAGTGATAAAACACCGAAACATTTATAAAGAAAGGCATTTTTACTACTCCTATATGGTTATTATACCAATATTGGAGGCAAAAAAATGATGAAATATATAGCAGCTTTTATGGTTGTTTTGACTGCTTTGCTTGCTATCGGTTGCGGAAATGACGCACCAGTAGAAGAGCCAGTAGCAGAAGAACCAGTTGTTGAAGAAGTACAAACTGCTTTAGAATTAGCAGGATGTGTTGACTCAGACGGTGGAGAAGACTTTAACGAAGCAGGAGAAGTTTTCGACGCAAAGAACGCACACGGTGCAGACACATGTAGTAAAAGCTATGTTTACGAAAACAGACTTTACGAATACACATGTAACGAGGAAGGCCAAAAGGTCAGAATCATACATACTTGTGAAAACGCATGTGAAAACGGTGCTTGTGTAGCTTAAGTTTTTTTCTTTTTTTCTTTTTTTCTATATCATTTTCATTAACACATATTACACTAAGACACGAAGCGCAGTAGTGTTATTATAGTAATACAACCAAAAAATTTATATACAAGTTGGTATCAATAGATACCAAGATGAACACTCAAATTAATTTAAGGTTACCTGAAAGAATTCTTTGCACAGCTCAAACCTATGCTGAAGAACATGGATTTGGTACTGTACAGGAATTTATAAAGGAGACCATAAGGGAAAAATTATTCGAAGAACCAGAAATTTCTAAGGAAGAATTAGCTTTAGTTAAGAGACTTGCAGAAATTAGTGAAAAAAACAAATTATATGGGACAGAAGAAGAACTCTTTAAAGAGCTAAAGAGAAAATAGAATGAATTATAGTCTGCAACCAACTCAATTCTTCTTGAAACAATTAAGTGATCTCACTATTGAATCTAAAAAACTTCTAGAAGAAAAACTCAAATTAATCAAGACTAATCCTTTTAGATATAAAAGAATTCGTGGTTATGGTTTATTCCTGTTTAGGATCAGATTTGAAGATAATCGCAAAGAAAAAAGAGCCATATATCAAGTAGACAAGCCTTTTGTAAGAATATTGTGTATTCTTGATAGAGACAAAAACTACAAACAATTAAGAAAATACCTCAAACAATTAAATGTCCAACGAAACGTTTAAATACCAGTACAGCCTAATTTTATCATATATTGGTAATTAATTCGTCAAAAAGCAAATTAAGACGTAAATAAATTTTCTGCGCAAATTCTGCGCAGAGAAATCTGAGTTTGCAAAGCAAACTGAGTGGAATTTTACAATCCATCGTAGATGGATTAAGAGGTGAATACTATGAAAAAAGCAATATTCATAATTCTATTAATAACATTAGCTTCTATAGCATTTGTATATGCTGGCTCTAACGACACTTCGCCAGATAAAAAAGAGCAAACAGTTGATCTACTTCCACCAGAAGTAGCAGAATTCACAACAATTGCAAGTACACATGCACAAGAGGTAGCTGAAAAAACAGGTACAGCTGTTGAAGGAACACTTCAGATCTCTACAGAACGTTCATACTATAGGAATAATATGGAAGGAGAAGTGTGGTTATACAACCTGCCTTTAAATGACAATGATAATATGTATGAGGTATGGCTTGTAGATGTTCATTCTGGATATAAATTAAGTGTGGGCATGTTTAGCGTAAGATCAACAGCAACACAAAGATTCTCTTTCAATCATCCTTCATATGCTAACGAATATGATAAAATTGTGATTACACTTGAAGAATACCCAGACACAGACCCAAGACCAGGAGATACTGTTGTATTAGTTGGAGATCTAAACATGGAAACACTACTACACAGAGCAGTAGACACAAGTGAAAGAGCAACTTATTACCCAATAAATAGTGTAGATGAAGATTAATTTCTTCTTTCTTACTTATTTCTGAGTAATACCTACCTAAATTTAGGTAATACCATACCGCAATACATATAAATAAAAGCCCTCCCCAGTAAGGTATTATCACATAAAAAGGAGGGATAAAAGTGACAAACGAATCAAAAAGTTCTGTGTATGAAGATGCACTAAAACAATTCCATCTAGCATCAGATAAACTAAAGATAAAAAAAGGATATATTGAAATTCTAGAAAGCCCTGCAAGAATACATTATGCTTCTATTCCATTAAGAATGGATAACGGAGAGATAAAAGTTTTTCAAGCATACAGAGTACAACATAGTTTCCTAAGAGGTCCAGCAAAAGGAGGGATAAGGTACCATCCTTCAGTTGATCTTGAAGAAGTAAAAACATTAGCATTCTTAATGACATGGAAAAACACAGTCATTGATATCCCATACGGCGGTGCAAAAGGAGGCATTGTCTGTAACCCAAAAGATATGTCACAAACAGAGTTAGAAAGGTTAAGCAGAGGTTATATTGGAGCATTTGAAAAAGTTATTGGCCCAGATGTAGATATCCCTGCCCCAGATGTATACACAAATCCACAAGTCATGGCTTGGATGATGGATGAGTTCAGCAAATACGCTGGCCATAATGTTTATGAAATGATCACAGGAAAGCCAATAGAAGTTGGAGGTTCATTAGGAAGAAACACAGCAACAGCTCAAGGAGGAGTTCACGCAATAGAAGAACTAATGAAACTAAATAATGTTGAAAAACCTACTGTAGCAATCCAAGGTTTTGGAAACGCAGGATCAATTGTTGCATCACTCTTATCAAAAAAAGGCTACAAAATAATTGCAGTCTCAGATTCAAAAGGAGGAATACATGATCCTGAAGGAGTTGACATTGAAAAATTAAAAAAACACAAAGGAAAAACAAAATCAGTAACAAAACTCCCAAACACTAAGGCAATAACAAACGAAGAACTTCTAGAGATAGAATGTGATCTTCTAATTCCAGCAGCATTAGGGGAAGTAATAACAAAAGACAATGCAAACAAAATAAAAGCTAAGTTCATAGCAGAACTAGCAAATGGCCCAATAACTGCTGAAGCAGACGAAAAACTTTTCAAAAAAGGTGTAAAAGTTATTCCAGATATTCTTTGTAATTCTGGTGGAGTTTGTGTAAGTTATTTTGAGTGGGTACAAAACAAAATAGCATTCTCTTGGACTTTAGAAACAGTACAAAGAGAACTAAAGAAGAAAATGTTAAAATCCTTTTTTGCTATCTATGAAACAGCAGAAGAACACAAAGTGAATATGAGAACCGCTGCATATATCCACGCAATAAAAAAGATGAAGATAGTTCTAGAATTGAGAGGATACTAATGGATAACTACGACTTAATCATTATTGGAAAAGGACCTGCAGGTTTATCCTGCTCACTCTACACAGCAAGAGCTAAACTAAAAACATTGGTAATTGGGAAAAAACCATATCTCGCAGGCCCCCATATGATAGAAAACTATCTTGGGTTTCCAGATGGAATAACGGGAGAAAAACTTCTCAAAGAATCAGAAAAACAGGCAAAAAAATTTGGAGTAGAAATTCTGGAAGAAGGTGTACTAGACATCTCAAAAGAAAAGAATCTATTTACATTAAAAACTACATCAAAAAAATTCTCCTCAAAATTTATTCTTTTAGCAATTGGCAATAACATAAAAAATGCTAATATTTACGGAGAAAAAGAATATTCTGGAAAAGGAGTTCATTACTGTGTACCCTGCGATGGTTATGCCTACAAAGATAAAAAAGTAATCGTTGTAGGAAATAAAGATTTTGCAGCAAATGAAGCACTAGAAATGCTAGATTACACAAAAGACGTAACACTTTACACAAACGGATTAAAAGTAGGGATATCAAAATCATTAAACAAAAAACTAGAAAAAAACAACATAAAAATAGTCACAGAAAGAATAAAAGAGATAACTGGGAAGAAATTTGTTGATTCAATAACAACCAATAAACAAGAGGTAAAAACAGACGCAGTATTCGTAGCATTAGGTCATGCTTCAGTATCTGATTTTGCAGCACGTTTAGGAATAAAAATAAATGATAAACTAATTACGGTAAATGAAAAACAAGAAACTAATGTCTCAGGTTTATTTGCAGCAGGAGATTGTACAAACAGTTACAAACAGATAGGGATTGCAGTAGGGGATGGAATAAAGGCTGCCTTTAATATTATAAAAAGTAAAAAGAATTAGGTGGAATCTTGATTAATCATGACGTTATAATAATTGGAGGAGGTATTGCAGGTTTAAGAGCTGCTCTAGAATGTAAAGACTTAGATGTAGCAATAATCTCAAAACTTCATCCATTAAGGAGTCATAGCGGTGCAGCTCAAGGTGGAGTTAATGCCCCTTTAAATCTAGATGATGACTGGCAGGATTTCATGTATGATACCGTTCTTGGTTCAGACTTTCTAGCTGACCAAAACGCAGTAGAAATTCTATCAAGAAAAGCAAGATTAAACATAATTGAGATAGAACAACTAGGTACAATATTTAGCAGAACAGAAGAAGGAAAAATAGCCCAAAGACAGATGGGGGGACAAAATTTCAAAAGAACATGTTATAGCGAGGACAAAACCGGACAAACTATTCTTACAGCATTATTCGAACAGTTTCAAAGAAATAAAATAAAAATCTATGGAGAATGGAACATACTATCACTAGCAATAAAAAATAACTCTTGTTGTGGTGTTGTTGCATACAACATGAAAACCGGAGATGTACAACTATTAAAGGCAAAATCAGTAATCCTAGCGACAGGTGGATTTTGTAGGTTATTTAGTTTAACATCAAACCCAAACTCTAACACTGGAGATGGTCCTGCAATGATTCTAAGAACAGGAGCTCCACTAATGGATATGGAATTCATACAATTCCATCCAACAGGATTATACAAAAAAGGAATTTTAATCTCAGAAGCAGCAAGAGGAGACGGAGGAATACTCCTAAACAACAGGGAAGAAAGATTTATGAAATACTATGCTCCAAAAAAATTAGGTCTAGCTCCTAGAGATATAACAACAAGAGCAATACAAACAGAGATTGACAGTGTTAGAGGAATAAATAGAAAAGATTATGTTCACCTGGATCTTACAAAACTAGGAAAACAAAAAATAATGGAAAAACTTCCCCAAATACATTCTTTGATCAAAGATTTTGCAGGAATTGACTGTATTACAGAACCTGTCCCTGTGCAACCAGTAGCTCATCATTCAATGGGAGGAATCCCTGTTGATGTTTTTGGTAGAGTTACTATCGACTCAAAAGGTAATTTTATTGAAGGATTATACGCAACAGGAGAATGTGCATGTCTAAGTGTTCACGGTGCAAATAGAATAGGTGGTAACTCCCTCCTTGAAGCGATAGTATTCGGGAAAATAACAGGAGAAGAAGCTAACAAGTTTGTCAAAGAAAGAGAATTTGAAGAGATAAATGAAGATGAATTATTATCTAACATAAAGAATTTTATCCAGTTAATAAAACAAAACAATGGTAAAGAAAAAACAGCAGTTATAAAAGAAGAATTACAAAAAACAATGATGAAACACTGCGGAATTATAAGAAAAGAACAAGGACTAAAAAAAGCATTAGATAAAATAAGAGAGCTAAAGAAGAGATTTAAAGATATTGGGATTCAAGATAAGTCATTAACATTCAACACAGATTTAATACAAGTATTTGAATTAAGAAACATGTTAGATTTATCCGAAGTCATTGCTGCGTGTGCATTAGAAAGAAAAGAGACAAGGGGTTGCCATTATAGACTAGACCACAAAAAAAGAGACGACAAAAAGTATTTATGTCACACCCTAGCATACAAAGATAAAGGTAGAATAAAACTAGCTTATAAACCTGTTAACATAACAAAATTCAAACCAACGGTGAGGAAATACTAATGGTAGAAATATTATTCAAAATATTTAGACTGAACCCAGAACTGGACAAAGAACCGAAATACGACAAGTATAAGGTAAATGTAGAAAAAGGAGATACTGTATTGGATTGCCTCACTAAGATTAAGGGCAAAATAGATGGTTCATTAACTTTCAGAGCATCATGCAGAAGTGCAATCTGTGGTGGATGTGCAGTAAAAACAAATGGTATTGCAAAACTCATATGCAAAACACAAGTATTAAACTGTACAACAAACGGATGCATAACTTTAGAACCACTAAACAACATGAATATTATAAAAGATTTAGTGGTGGACTTTGATCCCTTCTGGATAAAAATGAATGCAATAAAACCATGGGTAGAAACTATCGAATTTTCAGAAGAAGAAAAACAAAAAGAACAAGTAATGAAACCAGAAGAAGTAAAAGCACTAAAAAAATCAGAAGACTGCATAATGTGTGGCATATGTTATAGCGATTGTGAGGTTTCTTGCCAAGACGATAAGTTTATTGGTCCAGCCTCTTTAGTAAAAGCATTCAAGCTAATAAATGATCCAAGAGACACAATAAAACATGAACGATTAAGAATAATAAATGAAAAAGGATTATGGGCTTGTGCACATTCATTCAAATGTGTAGATCTTTGCCCAAAAAATATAGATGTCCCTCAATTGATATCTGATTTAAGAGTTGAATCAATAAAACAAGGTCTTGCTCCAGGAGAGTCAAAAAGACACATTGACGCATTCATTGACTCATTATACAAACACGGAAAACTAGACGAAGCAATGATGCCATTACAAACAAAAGGTATTACTGGATTCCTAGGACAAATTCCTACCGGAATAAAATTAACTTTGACAGGCAAAGTTCCTTCGCCATTTGTTAAAAAAATAAAAAATCTTGAGGAGGTTAAATCATTATGCAAGATGACCGGGGAGAAACATTAAGTTACATCTTCTACCCAGGATGTAATGCAGAGAACCTATGTAAAGAAACATACGACTCAACAATTGCAGTAGCTGAAAAATTAAATATTGAATTAATTGAAATAGAAGGAATGAGTTGTTGTGGAGCATCTCACGTAGACGAGAAAAACCCAGAATTAAATCTCTTGATAAATGCAAGAAATATCGCACTAGCAGAAAAAGAAGGAAAAGATATTGTAACTATATGTAACACCTGCCTTATGGTTCTAAAAAAGGCAGATAAAGAACTAAAATCACTATCAAAAGAAGGATTAGAAAGAATAAATACTCAACTATCAGACTTTGGTTTAAAATATACTGGTAAGGTAAAGATAAAACATTTACTTTGGGTTTTAATAGATGACTATGGCTTAGAAAATCTAAATAAATTAGTAACAAAACCACTAAATGGGATTAAGATTGCACCTTTCTATGGTTGTCACATCTTAAGACCCAGAAAATATCTAGAATACGAGAATAATCCAGAAAACCCAAAATCATTCGAAGCTTTGATTAGATCTCTTGGAGGACATGCATTAAACTACGAAGGAAAAACAGAATGCTGTGGATTTCACACAATACTTACGAATGAAAAAGCTTCATTGAAGATGACCGGAACACCACTAAAGAACGCTATTCTGAAACAAGCAGACTGCATAGCAACACCTTGCCCACTCTGCCACACAATGTTAGATGTCTATCAAACTAATTCACTGTCTGCAATAAATTCAAAAGGAAAACTCCCAGTTCTACACTTACCACAGTTAATTGGCCTAGCACTAGGTATTAATCCAAAGTACTTAGGTCTGAATAAGCATGTAGTAAGTGTTAAGAAGCTGTTGGGTAAGATTTAGTTATTTCTATATTTATTAAGTAATCTCTTTATTTTATGTATGTCCTTCCCATATTTTGGGACTAGTATCTTTAAATCTTCAGTATACTTATCGGGATTATTTTTTAATTCATCCACTAACTCTTCAAAGTCAAATAATTCTATTATGTCTGTCTCAGAATCTTCAAATTTAATTGGTCCATCATAAATAGCTATGAACACAGTAGTAATCTGAGGGAATACTGCCTTTTTTCCATTTCGGTATTTATAGATTGCCTCAAAATTCTTTATAGTTCCTAAATTCTTTGCAATACCAAATAATCTTAAGTTAGCACTTTTAATTGAATCTCTAAAGTCTTCTTCATCCAAAGCAACAGCAGGAAATCCAAGCTCCTCTTCAGCCTCTCTTAATACCGTATATTCAGGTGTCTCATTTTTTCTAATATGTGCTCCGATTGTCTTATCAAAAAGAAGACTGTTTTCCTTTTTTAGACGACTTCTTCTAGATAAATACATCCTTCCTTCACTATTTAACAAGAATAATCTTACTGTATGAACCTTTCTTGTTATTTTTCCTTTATTTTTATATTCTGTTCTTAATGATTTGTAAAACTTAAATTTGTCTTTTAATCCTAACAGTTTATTTTTTAGATCATATACTTTTATCTTCTCTTTATATATCTCAATTTCACTTGTCATTTTTTATTGGTTTAATCAATTTCCTCCATTTCTTTAATATGTAAAACATATCTTTTGTAAACAGTTCTGGATTTATTTTCATCTCTTCCTCTATTTCTTCTAAAGAGGATATCCTAAATCCACTAGATTCTCCCACTTCAAACCTTATTGGCCCATCATAATAACCTAAATAATATGCAGTGATGGATGGTTCTTCCCAAAACTTCTCCTTTACTCTTCTCACAGAAAGCTCTTTTTTATTAACCTCCAAAAGAAAGATTAATCCCATCACTTTTAAATCAATTAGATTATAAGCATGCATAAATTCTTCCTTTTTTACAACTGTAGTTGGGATTTGTAACTCTTCTGCACCTTCTCTAACTGCTGCAAAATCAAATGACTCATGTTTAAAACAATGCCCTCCAACACTCTTATCCAATAACCCCGGATTATCTCCTTTCCATTTAGATCTTTTTTGTAGTATCAATTTTCCTTCAGAAGTTAAGAGTAAGACCTTTGAATGTTTGTGTTGTTTTGTTACCTTACCAGTCTTAAAGAATTCATTCATCATCTCTTTATGAGAGTCCTTTTTATCTTTAATGCCAAGAAACTTGCCTTTTATATCATATATCTCCAATAGTTCGACCATATCCTTAAATTATAACCTCTATTTATTAAATTTTTCTATAATAATCCACCATAACCTTTAAATACCTCCCTCCCAAACTCCATCTCATGGAAGATAAACTACCAGTAGAACGTATCGAAAGAGAAGTTTTCGTAAAAAAAGAAGCAGAAACTAGTCCAAAGTATGGAAAAGACCCAAACAAAAGAACAACAGAAGAACTTCTCAACACAGGAATAATCAA
>CAYVNO010000014.1:36677-44269 GCA_964452935.1 uncultured Methanosarcinales archaeon
TTAATTCTTTGCAATTAATCCTCCAATTAATGAACAAACTACTCCTAGTCCTGCTCCAATAAACACTGCAAAGATTAACCCAATTACACTAAAAACCATTCCAAATCCACCAGCAATTCCTGCACCAATCAAATTACCTGATGCTGCTGTAGTAAATGCACTTAACATTATCCTCAAAAAACCAAACACTGCACCAAAAACTCCAGTTATAACACCAAAGATCAATCCAGCAATTACTGTATGTACAATCTCTGCTTTATAATTCTTAACTGCTACCCATCCAACATAACCAGCTGCAGCAACAAAAAGCAACCATCTTATTCCTCCTGTAAAGACATTAAACAGTCCCCCAATTAGAGGTATCAAACCAATAACAAAACTAAAAAACATTACTGCAATAACAACCAACAAAGGTAATTTCATCATATCAAAATACTCTTTCAACTCTTTATTTGCTAACTTCATTTTTTCACCTCAAAAATAAGAAAAAGAAAATAAAAAATCTAAAAATTCCATTTCCTTGCATGTTCTCCCAAAGCTGGGAATGTCCATTGCTTTCCTTGTATTACATTAACAATTGCCCAAATTCCAAAGATAGTTAGAACTAGTCCTCCTAACGGAAACACTACAAACCACCCAATCACTGGGATCATGCTAACAAACCACCACACAACACCTACTATCAAGAACATTAGTCCTTGTTTTGCATGGTCATGTACAAAATCATCGTCTTTTTTAGCTAGCAATGGAATTAACACTAAAATTCCTAGATATGCTAAAATCCCAAATAGAATTTGTTCTCCTGTTACTGCTCCTTTTTTTGCCATATAATTCACCTCATTCTGAGCTGAATTCAAATCCACTAACACGGATTTGATCACCCCATTTATTATGAATATACACTCCACCGTATATTTTATTTATATAGTTTTCGATAAGATTTATATATAAACACTACCAAACACACTATATGGCACATGATTTTTGGAAAATCGTAAATAATGTAATAAAAGATGCAGATATATTGTTGCTAGTTTTAGATGCAAGACTACCAGAACTAACAAGGAACAAAGAAATAGAAAATAAGGTAAAAGATGCAAACAAAAAACTAATCTATGTTTTAAATAAATGTGACTTAATAGACCAAAAATTAGCTGAAAAATATAAAAAAATCTACAAACCTTCTGTCTTTGTTAGCTCCACAGAACATCTAGGAACAACAAAACTAAGGCAACTAATATTAATGACAGGAAAAAGAGAGAAAAAAGAAAAAGTGGTTGTAGGAGCACTGGGCTACCCAAACACTGGCAAAAGTTCAGTAATAAACGCATTGAAAGGTAAAGGCGGTGCAAAAACAAGTTCTATTTCAGGTTACACAAAAGGTGTACAAATAATAAAAGTTGATAACAGAATAAGATTATTAGACACACCAGGAGTAATCCCATTCAGAGAAGAAGATAAACTAAAACATGTTTTGATTGGAACAATAAACTTTGATAAAATAAAAGACCCAGACCTATTTGCAATGGAACTTATCAAACTCTACCCAGACATAATAAAAGGATATTACGAAGTAGATGCAAAAGACGAATACGAAGTTTTAGAAGCAATCGCAAAAAAACTAAACAAATTAAAAAAAGGCGGAAAATTAGATTTAGAATTAACCGGAAGACTAGTTCTTAAAGATTGGCAACAAGGAAAAATAAAATTAAACTAAAACATAAGTAATAGTGGGGGTGTACTTATTATCTATTTCTTTAATTTTCTCTACAGTAAAACCTGCTTGTTCAAATAAATCAATTGCTTCTTCCTGTCCAAAAAAATAACATGACCCATATTTTCCTACATGTCCTTTCCAATCTAGTCTATGGTGTAAACAAAACCTCCAATTTGCAATATCATCTTCAGTCACCTTTTCCATGTAGTTATCATCCTCTTTGTCTCTTATATTCAAGTCTATGTACATCTTTCCACCAGGTCTTAAAACTCTCCTAATCTCTTGTAAGGTTGGCAAAAAATCATCTCTATCAATATGACTTAATCCTGTGAACACGTTCCATATCATATCAAAAGAATCACTTCCATACATACTCAAATCAGTCATACTTCCATTTTCAACACTAATATCCTCAAACCCCCTCTTTGTAATATTACTTTGTGCTTCAGCAAGCATTCTTTCTTCAGAATCTAAACAAACAACATCAACACTTGCCCCTAATGATTGTACAAACTCAACATAACGAATAGCTCTTGTCGCTGTCCCGCACGAAGGCTCTAAAACTCTATACTGATGTCCACTTTGAACAAATCCATCCATATCTTCAAAATTAAACTCATCAACAGCTTGTACAAGACCAGATCTTCCATAGCTCTGTTCACCTTGTGCTCCTTCTTCTTCATCATAACTAGATGCTCTTAAATCATACTGATCAACACCACCATTTAACTCACTAGATAAATGATATGCTGCCCAGAATTCATCCGGATGACTGTCTAATACAATCCTTCTAGCTCTTGCTAACTCTTCTCGTCTTGACATACATAACATATACACATTCATCATATATAAATCTTATTATATTATCTCCTGTAAAGTGGTAACAAAAACGAAAGATTTATAAAGGGAAATACAACACATACACATATGACAACAAGAAGGAACTTCTTAATATTAGCATCAGCAGCAACAGCTAAAATGGCCACAGGAGGCCTAGCTGGCTTAATTGGGGGCTGTGCTACAACTAAATCTGCTAGTTATGATTCTTTTATTAATGCCTTAGAAAATCCTCTTATAGAACAATTAGGTGAAAATGAACATATTGTACCAGATGATGTAATGATTGCTTATGCACTAACTCTTGATAAAGATTTTCCTATGGCAGGCTTCCATCCAGGAGTTGCTATTGATGCAAATTATTTTACTGCTGCAAGAAGAGATGAATTTGTTGGAAGATTAAGAGATTTAGATTTAAAACCAAAGGAAATAAATTTTTATTATAACTTATTTGCAACACCTGGAACAATTATAATGAGTGAACATAGTCTTGAAGATGGTACATTTGAATGGATGTTGCCTCATGAGAGATTCCATATAGAATTAGATAAACTCCCTCAAGAGGATTATGATTATATGGTTGATGTTGCAAATTATTTTATAGAACGAGATAGGCCATGTAGTGATATAGTTCAAAGAATTTCAGGTATGGAAAATTGTCCTTTTATTGAAGCAAGAGCTAGTAGTGGATATAATGGTATTAATCTTCATTATGCTGCTTCAAGACAACCCGAAGAATTTTATACTTACATGGCTCAAGGAGTAATGACAGATGAGATAGAAAATGCTCTAAGAGAGGAACATCCGAGAGCATACGAATTATTTGATAAAATAAGAGAGGATTGTAAATTAAAATGAGAAGACAATGGAAAAGAAAACGAGAAAGGACATATCAACCAACTCAACCTCCAAAACCAAAACAAGTTGCAGTAGATGTCCAATCAATTCTAATTCCAACAGAAACAGGACTAGAAGGAGAACTATCTATCGCATTAAAAGAATTTAAAGAGTATGAAAGAGCACTTGCTTACCCAGAACTAGATTACCCAGAAATTACTCATCCATTTGAACCATTCGTTGTAAGAGTTACAGCAGAACCAAAAACACATAGAACAAAAGAATCAAAACCAGGTAGACATGTACATAGATATAGCCCCACTGTAGCAAAACTTTATTTCGATTCTTTTCAACCAGATGATTCACACTACACACATACAGATGCATTAAGAAAAATACAAGAACTAACTCAACACTGGTATCAACATGGAGATCAAACAAAACAATACAGGAAACATATCTGGGCAAACTTTTTAAGAAACGCAATGGGAAACTCAGCAGATCTTCAACATTTACTTGTACTTCATGCAGTTGCATCTCAAATAAAAAATAATCAAGGATTAGAAAACTTCTTTAACCCATTCAGTAACACTAACAGAGATTTCTCAGGATCATTTGATCACATTCCCTCAAACCCATTACAAGCAAGAATTAAAGCATCAGATTCATACAGACAAATGAAAAGAGATCTAAGCATACCATATGGTGTAGTAGAACTACAATGGGAATTAAATGTCAGAAAAGCAAGAAGTGAAAGATATAAAAAAAGAAAATCATAAACCAATGTTTTCAATTATCTTCTCCTTATCAAACTTAATCAGATCACCATATTCTTGACCAACACCTAAATAAAGAATCGGCTTCTTTGTAACAAAGCTTACAGATAATGCAGCTCCACCTTTCTCGTCGATATCTGCTTTTGATAAAACAATTCCATCAACACCAACAGCATCATCAAACTTCTTTGCCTGTTCAACACAGTCGTTCCCTGTTATTGACTCACCAATAAATATCTTAATATCTGGTTGTGACACCTTAACAATCTTCTTCATCTCATCCATAAGGTTAATATTAGAGTGCAATCTTCCGGCTGTATCTATCAAAACACAATCTAACTTTTTTGCTTGCCCATATTTAACAGCATCAAATGCTACTGCAGCTGGGTCACTCCCATAATCATGTTTGATTAACTTAACACCCAATTTTGTAGTATGTTCTTCTAACTGTTGAATAGCAGCTGCTCTAAATGTATCAGAAGCTGCAACAACACATGTCATATTATTGTTTTGCAATAACTTAATCATCTTTGCAATAGTTGTAGTCTTACCTGACCCATTAATTCCAACAAAAGCAATAACATACGGCTTTTTACTTTTAATTCTCTCCAATAAATCAAATGTTTCAACATCAAAAGCTTGTTCAACAGATTTAGCTAACGTGTCTTTAATAACATCAGGAATACTTCCTCTCAACACTTTCTTATCAACTAACTCTTTTCTTAAATTATCCTTAATTAACTCAATAACTTCTACAGCAACATTATTTTCTAATAATGCAACCTCTAACTCCCAAAATAACTCCTCAAACTTCTTCTCAGATATAGCTTTTTTTGTGACAACCTCTGTTATCTTACTTATAATTCCTTTCTTCTCTTCAACATGTTCAACTTCAATTTCTACTTCTTTCTTTGAGAATAATCTTCCTAAGAAACCCTTGCCTTTTTCTTCCTCTTTTATCTTTTCAACAACCTCTTTCTCTTCTTCGTGAAGTTTTTCTATCTCTTCGATCTCTTTCTTCTTCTCCTCTTCTAACTCTTTCAATCTCTCCTCTTCCGCTTTCTTTTGTGACTCAACCTCATCTGTAGCCTCTTTTGTAACCTCATCTGTAGCTCGCTTCTTTCTCCTTTCTTCATACTCTTTCTCTTGTTCTTTCCTTAATCTTTCTAATCTATCTTTCCTAGCTTTTTCTGCATCACTATCAATAACACTCTTAACTTCTTTCTTCTCTTTTTCTTCCTTAATCTTCTTCTCTTCCTCTAACTTTTTTATAGCTTCTTGTGCTTTTACTTTCCCTTCTTCCTCTAACTTTTTCTTCTCTTCTACAATTTCTTTCTCTTTCTGTTGTATTCTGTGAAGATCTTCCATTTTTTTGATCTTCTCTTCCTCTAATTTACCTAATTTAATTTCTTCCTCTTCTCTCTTCTTCTCTAACTTTTCTTTCTCTTCTTCAGAAATCTTTTCTCCTGTAAAAGCATCCTTTATTTTTCCAAAAATTCCTTTTTTCTCAGAAACATCTTCAATATCTTCTTTTAGTTCTTCGTCGACCTGTTCTTCCTTTACTTCTTCCTTCTTCTCTTCGACAGGTTCAACCTCTTCTTCAACATCTTTGGATAACTTATTAACAGCTTCACCTAACTTTTTCTTTAAAAAACCAAACATTATTTTTCACCTACTAAACTCTCCAACTCTGCCTCAAGCTCCTTAGCTCTTGACCCCATCAATTGAAGATTTGTATTTAATCTTTGTTTTAATGATTCAATTTCTTTGATTTGAGTAGTTATTAAGTCTTTTGTTTTTGGAATACTTTTCTTTACAGAAACATTACTTCCTACATTAACATTGACTTCTTTATTATCCTTTAACTCAGCTTTAAGAAATATTCCAGAACTCATAGGAATAAGTATTTCTGTACCTAATTTTGTATTCTCAATCTCTGTAAGGCATTCAAGAACCTTATTCAAATCTTCTGCTTGTTGTTCAAACGCTTGCAACTGCTCTTTCATCTGATTAGCTTGTTGTGACATCATCTGAAACTCCATATATTTTTGTTGTAATTCTTCTTGAGTCATTTTGTTTCCCCCTATTTCATTTTAAAATTTGCAGGCATTCCACCCTTTTGCATCTTTTTCATCATTTTTTCCATGGCCTTAGGAGATTGTGCACTCCCACCCATCATCTTGATCATCTTTTTTGATTGTTTGTACTGTTTCAATAACTCTCTAATCTCTTTAACACTTGATCCAGAACCTTTTGCAATCCTTTCTAGTCTTGAAACATCTATTAAACCAGGATCTTCTAACTCTTTTTTTGTACAAGAATCCATTATAAATCTCCATTTCTTTAATTTTCCTTCCTGAACATTAACCATATCTTTTGGTAATTTCAATTGCCCCATTCCAGGAATCATATCCATAACCTTTCCTAAGGGACCCATCTTACTCATCGCTTCCATCTGTTCATAAAGATCAATTAAATTAAATTTTCCTGATAAAAATCTTTTTCCTAAGTCTTCTGCATCCTCTTCACTAATTGCTTCTTTTGCTTTTTCTAACAAAGCTTCTAAATCACCCATGCCCAATAGTCTTCCAACGAAATTTTTAGGTCTAAACTCTTCTAAATCATCAATCTTTTCTCCGACACCAATAAAATTAACATTTGATTCTGTAACTGCACAAGCTGATAACGCACCACCACCTTTTGCAGTTCCATCCATCCTTGTTATAATGACTCCTTTAACATCACATGTATCATGGAAAGCTTTTGCCTGTTTTTCAGCTGCCTGCCCAATATCTGCTCCAATAACTAGCATAGAATTATCAGGCTTAACTTTTTTATTTAACAGATTTAACTCTTCAATTAAATCATCACTCAACGCATCTCTTCCAGCAGTATCAACAATAATAACATCGTACTTTTCAAACTCTTTCTCAAATTTTTCATAAATCTTTACAGGATCTTTTTCTTCTTTCATCCCAAAAACATCAACATCAATCTGTTTCCCTAACTGAGATAATTGTTCATACGCAGCAGGTCTCCATGTATCTGTCTGTATTAAACAAACCTTATTCCCTCTTTTCTGGAAAAACTTTGCTAATTTTCCTGCAGTAGTGGTCTTTCCATTTCCAAAAAGACCAACTAGCATTATCTTGAAAGGCTTATTTTCAATAGAAATCTTATGTCCTTCTCCACCTAAGAACGCTGTTAACTCTTCATATACTGTATTGATCAAATGCTCCTTTTTAGTAAGCCCGCTAGGTGTCTCTTCTTTCAACGCTCTGTCCTTTATTTTCTTAGATAAGTCAAAAACAAGCTTTACATTAACATCAGCCTGCAATAAAGCCCTCTGTATGTCCTTAACAAGCTCATTGACTAGCTTTTCATCAACAAACACTGCTTTAGCTATCTTTGACAGTGTATCTTTC
>CAYVNO010000014.1:44279-44713 GCA_964452935.1 uncultured Methanosarcinales archaeon
TGGCACAGCCCATATTTCAGTGTATCTTTCAAGCTTGAACCCAGTTTCTCCAATACCATAGCGCATTGAATATGTGCTTTATTTATAAATATTACTCAGAATTCACATAAATATGGGCTGTGCCATTTTAGGGGAGGTGGGAGGGTAGAAGCAAATAAAAACAAAGAGTAAAATCTAGCGTTTCAGATTTAAACTTGAAACAGTTGCTAGATTTTGCCTAAAAGTCTGCTTTAGCACAGCTCTCTTTAATCACTAAGAATTCACTCTTTCTTCCTAACTGGGATCTCACCTGTAAACATTTGGGGTAGACCAACTGACAAAGGTGCAGGTTTCTGCCTCTTATAATCTGGTTTTTCATATCTAGGAGTATCTTCACTTGGTTCTTCAGAAGGATCTACTGTTGGCTCACTAGGCTCATCAAGAAGAACAGGTTC
>CAYVNO010000015.1:0-44155 GCA_964452935.1 uncultured Methanosarcinales archaeon
GCAGTGAGGTTATTTAATATATGGTTGCAATTGTATACAGGAGTAACAGAACCAACAGCAACCGCATCCATTGGAATTCTCGCAGCAATTGGCGCTGCAATAACAGCAATCACAGCATTGGGTATTCCAGGAATTACTTTAGCATCAACAGGAGCAGTTCCAATTCTAGCAACAATTACAACAACTCTGGCAGCTGTTTCACCATTCATTGCAGGAGCACTAATAATTGGAGCAGCCGTTATGCTTGGAAGACATATTTATTCTGAATTTATAGTAAAAGAAGAAGTGGAACAACAACCGGAAACAATAACTGAAGACAACGGTCAATATATACTTGAAGAAAGTATTGAAGAGACTGTAGAACCAACAATAACTGAAGAAGAACAAAGAACAATCGACCAAAATAAACACTTGGATGAGCTAGATAACACAATATCACATATCGAAACACTTCTTTGGACTAGACATGATAACTTTGAGTTAGCCACAAAAAAACTTCATGAAGTAAAAGAAGAAATTGCATCAATCACAGATTATAAAGATAAAGCAATGCTTTTTGAGTTACAAGAAAGAATAGAAGCAATCGAATCAACAATAAATGAAAAAGAGGTAACATTATCAGTAACTCCGGAAGGAGAAATAAGTGAAATAGGATCATCATCCATAGAAGAATAAACAAAAGAATACGAAGATGTAGTAAGTCAAAATATAGTCGATATAGAAGACTATTATATGTCTAGAATTATTCAAGCATTAGAAGAAGTTATTTCTACAGATAAACTTAACGCATTGTTATCAGTGGGATTAGAACTTGAGAATATAATCAATTATTATCTAATTGATCACATAACAGAAGATAACATAGATAAAGTCAAAAAGTTAGAAAATGCTTTAGAAGAATACGCTGAAGTAGCAGAAACAAATCCATCTCTAACAATGAGTCCAGAAGAAGCAAGAGAGTTAAAAGAAACAGTTGCAGAAACAAGAGAAAATCTTAAAGAAAAACCATCACCGGCTTGGTGGTCAAGAACAGCAGGGACAGTTGTTTCTATTGGAGCACTAATACTCGCCTTAACAACAGCAACTCCAGCAGCCGCAGCAACAATTGGTGGAGTTATAACAACAGGAGTATCTATACTAACAATTGGAATAATAATTACTATAGCGGGTGCAACAGCTTTTGTTTCATATTATACAATAAAGAATTGGGTTCTTCCAGCATTCATAGATGCATATGATTATTACAAAAAAGGAAAAGTTGATATTGAAAGTACAAACTTAATCAAAAAAGCAAAAGAGAACTCACTACACTTTGTAGAATCTACAATTGGTTTTGTACTTGGAATAATATACTATGCAGGAAATGATATAATTGGTAAAGAAACCGAACAAGCAATATTAGAAGATGTAGAAATATCAGAAATAGATGAACAAGAGCTAGATGAAAAACATGAACAATTACTATCTCTATTAACAAACACAAAAGAAAGAATAACAGAAGAATTAGACAAAGTATACGCTGCAGCAGATGAAAATGAAAAAGGAATAACCAGAAAGCCAACCTTAGATAAAATAACCAAGGGAAAAGCAAAACTAGAACAAATAACAAAAGAGGTTGAAACATTACTTAACCAAGGAAGAGCAGCATTAAAAAATAATAATAGACAAGAAGCATATAACAAATACACAGAAGCACAAGAACTCCTAGAAAGTTCACTAGAAGAATTAAGACAAAAGAATCCTTCTGAATCAATGCTGCACTCAGAAACAAGAAATGCATTAGAAGAACTTAGAGAGGCTGCTAGATCAGAAGAAGGTACAATATTCCAATCATTCAATGAGTTCATTTCCACACACCTACCAAACATAGAACCTCAAAAACTAGAAAGCAAAATACCAATACGTACTCAAATAATAACTGCAGGACTCACAGTTCTCACTCTTGGAATATACCCGCTTGTAAAATATTTCTCAACAAAAAGAGCAGAAAACAGATTATTAAACAATGAAGGAAAAGTCAGCGACGTAAAAAAAGTAGCAAATAAAGGAGAAATTGATATCTTAATAAAAACTGCTCTAGATAAAAACAACAAAGTAGAAGTAAGAACTGAAGCAATACGCCGTGTAGGAGAAAGCAGGAATAAAGACGCAATAGCATACCTAAACGAACTATTTGAAGAAGACAATAAAGTTATAAAAATCGCCCTAATAAAAGCAAAGCAAAAGACTTTAACACAAAACGATGTTAATACATTACTAGACCTAATCTTTGACGAAGAAGCAAATCTAGAGGTAATAGACACAGCAATTAAAGCATTAACTCCACTATCAAGTCAAGAGCTCTGGGATGATGTATTCGAAAGATTAAAAGGAGATGTATCAGAGGACAGAATTAGATACCTCCTTGAGGAATTACAACCAAGAAACCCAGAAACCCATATACAGCTATTAAAAAAGATCTTAATAACAGAGCATCCAAACTTTGAACAAATAGAAGTCAGAAGTAAAACCTCCTCATTAATATCAGCGATATCTGTAAAATTCAAAGCAGAAGAATTCATAGATCATATCACAGAGATACTAGACCATGAAGTAATTAAAAATGATCCTGCCCGTACTAGAACAACATTAGGTTATCTACATGAAATTAAAGAAAGAAAAATAAACTCAGAAAGAGATGGAAATGCTGAATTAGTGATAGAAAAACTAAAACACCTAATAACAGAAAGACTAATTGGAAACAAACCAGCCCAGATAGACATCCTTGGATATCTAACTAGTTTTGCTATCAAAAATAAAATTGATATAAATGACTTCTTACTAAGTATATATACTGGCGACTATCCAAAAGACATGAAACTAGCCAGCCTGAAAGGGGTAACATCAGATAAACTAATTGATATGTATCTAAACAAAGAATTAATAACAGATGAATATGAAACACTAGAAGATGCAGGAAATGGGATATATCATTATGGGGAGGTAATTAATATATTAAAAGAAAGAAATGACTTTGAATCCTTAAACTCTATTCTTGAAGACGACAAATTCAATGACCTAGATAAAGTACAAAAACTAACAATAGTTGCAAAGGTTTATGAGATAAATAGGATGGGAGAAAACACAGCCAAAACAAAAATAGAAGAAAACACATTAAAAATAGGAGAGAACGAAAACGAAGACATCCGTGTAAGACTACAAGCACTATCACAAGTAGACTACTTTAAATTCTTAGAACTAGTAAAAGAAAGATTATTAGACCAAAAAGAAAACAAAGAAAACAAAGAATATTATCTTGCAATTCTAATGAGATCTGTAGGTAATTCGAATTCTGCCTCAATTTACCTGAACAAAGCATACACTGGAATACCAACAGGATCATTATATGAAGGTGACAGAGTAGAAGTTGCATTACAATTACTAGAGTTATTCGATGATGACCGACTAACAGAAGAGTTTGGAGACGAAATAAAAGACGTAATACTAAAAATAAAAAAAGAACACTGGAAGGATAATTCCTATGCTAACGAGATAACTCAAGAAGTTGCAAATGCATTCTTAAAATACAACGACAAAAAAAGAAAAGAGATTATGTTACATATACTAGATATAGGGGGGAACACGAAATCATTATTCCTTGAACATATGGAATTTACAGAAGCATTACTTAAACCGTTTATTGAAGACGGATCAATAACAGACTATGCAATAATGAATCAGATAGGAGAAATAACATCATCAATATTTAACAGCCAAAATGAACATCCAGAACTATTTGAAAAGAATGAAGACAATGAATTCAAACTAGTAAACGCAATAATGAACCTACACAATAAAAACCTTCTCACTCTAGCCAAAGTTATTATAAATTACCCAAACTCAGCAGAACTATTTGAATCAGAAAACTCTTTAATGGAAATAATTGAAAGAAACCTAGAAGTAGCTAACGCATATAAAGAAAAAGAAGAACATGAAAAATATCGTAAAATAAAAAAACAACTTGATGAATTCTTAGACAAATTATGCTCTGAATATAATGAAGCAGAACCTGAAAAAAGAGCTGCAATAGTTGAAGCATTAGAGCTAGAACCAACAAAAGAATTATTATTTGATCAAATTACAAGATTTGCCTTTGCATATGGTGAACATAAAGAATCAGCATTACTAGCTCTAGAACACGGACAAATAAATAACGCATTAATAGAATCAATCAAAGAAGCACTAGAAATCAACCCAGAAAAAACAAAAGAAGGGCTAAAACTAAAACTCTATGGCCCTGAATTAATAAGATTTGCAAAAGGAGAAGTCACAGTAGAAGAGATAACACAAAGAACTCAACAATTCCAATCAATTGCAGATGAAAGTAATAGAGAAAAGACAGAAGAAGAAAACATGGAATCCCAAACAGAAAGACATAAGAATTTTGGCGAAAACTATCACGGCCACGTAGATGAATCAGCACCATCAGCAACATTACTAAGAAATATACTAAGTAAGATTTCAGCAGTCTCAACAGAAGATGTCGACGAAATAATTTTAATTGACTCTCCAGAAATAAACGCATTTGTATATTATAAAGATAACAAGATATACTTCCATAGAGGACTTCTAATTGAACTATCAAGATACGCAGAAAGAGGGGGATTCCCATTAACAGAAGATATGGTAGCATTTGTAGTAGCTCACGAACTAGCTCACATTGAACAAGGAATAACTCCAGAAGATCTTCCAGAAGAAATAAAGAGTAATCAAAGAAGAAGACTCCAACTATCCCAAGATATGGAGTTTGACGCAGACAAAAGTGCTGTCTACCTGATGACTCAAGCAGGTTACAATCCTCGAGAAGCTGTTAAATCATTAAGATTCTTAATGTCATTATCTGACTCTAGATTTTCCACAACTCACCCAAGATCAGTTGATAGAACAATTGAATTAATAAACATAATAGAAAATCCTGACGAAGAACTAAATACAGGCGTAGAACCAACACCAATAGATGAAGAAACACTAAGAAGTATAGAATCAAGTAAGAGCCATTTATTAGACCGTGTGATCAAATCAGGGTCATTTGATGGATTAGAAGAAGTAGTATCATCACAATCAGACCCATTATTAACAAGTGAAATTGATTCAATCACACCATCAATTGAAAAAGTTAAAAGAGCGCACGAAGCAGCTAAACAAGATGAACACAAAGCACTATTAGCTAAACAAGTATTCTTAGATAACTTATATGCAGCAATATTTGAAAAAGGAACAAGGATGACAAAAATTCCCCCAAGAGATGATCTTAAAGTACCTCATTACATTAGATCAAGATTCGACCTTGACTCAGATCCTACATTAGAAGAAGGAGAATCATTAACATTACCAGAATTAAGTCTAGAAGATGGAGAAACAACTAGTATTAAAGATGCTGTAACAAGAGAAGAAATTGAAAAATTAAAAGAATACAAATCAAAGGTTGAAAGAGATGAAGACCCAGTAAGATTATTAGAAGTAGAAAGAAAGATTGAATTATACGAAAAACTTCTCCCAATTGTAGAAAATCTTGACCAAATACTAGAACAGATTACAGTAGAAGACTACAACACACTCATTCAGTCAGAAGTAACATCTCATGGAGTATTAAATGAAGCAGTAAGAGACCAAGAAACAACAGAAGGAGTATTAGAAATAATAAAAACAAACTCAATAATGTTCTTCTATAGATATTCAGACAGAAAATTAACAGGACCACAACAAAGAAGATCAGAATTATCTAAAAGGGGTTTAAACCCAGAAGATCTAACAGAAACAGTCTATGGAATTGATTATGGTAGAGCAACATACGAAACACCTGAAGAAAGAGAAGAAATTGCTCAAACAGCATTAACAGCAATGCTACTAAGAGAAACAAGAGGAAGTGATAATATTTACAGAGATATGATATATTACCAAATTGTAAAAAACATAAGAGAATCCTATCCACAACTATCAGAAAGAGCAATAAACCTATTTGCTGTATCATTAATGCATTCATTTTACAATTTAGCAACACCATTCGGAGCACCTACACATATGCCTTCATTTATACGTGAAAACCTAAAACAACTAGAAGATTCTGAATTAGATGAATTAATAAACGTACTAACAAATATAAACTATCTAAAAAGACTCCATCTCCCTCAAAAACTAGAGCTAGAAAAAATGGATGATGGATATAACAAAGAAACCAACAACAAGGACCAAGTAATAATAGCCATACTAGAAATTCAAAAAAACAAAGCAGTAGAACATCCAGAAGATAAAAGAGCACTTGAAAGATATCAACAAACCGTACAAAGAGTATTAGATAGATACAGCAAATTTATAGATCCAGACAGCGGATCTAATTATGACGAAACAATCAAATCAATGATGAAAGATTTCTTACCTATCGCATTAGAAAGAAAAAGCGTTGAAGAACTTGCTCCAATAATAAACCAATTCCTCAACACAATATCAAGTAATAAAGTTATGGAAGCGAAATCAGATATATTAAAAATCCTCAAAATAGCAAACATCCCAGGAGAAACAAAACTAAAACTATTCGATATGATCTCTCAAGGAAGTCATGCAGATTATTTCTATGAAATATATTTCAGTCTTTCTCAATCAGAAAGAGATTCACTTGACCCTGAATTCCATATGAACCTTCTTAAGAAAATGGTCGATGCGGGAAAAATGGTAGAAATAGATGAAAAACACAAGAATCTTCATCTAGCAGAGGATCCCAGTACTTTTGGCACCCCTTTATGGTCAGATCAGATGAGAACACATATCATAAACACCCTCTGGAGATTAAGAACAGAAAAACATGGTGAAAACTTCGAAGGAGAGGTAGTTGTAGAGGAACTAATATCTGATATTAAAAACGGTTTGTTAAATGAAGAAAAAGAAATAGATGAAAATGGTGAGATAAGAGTTAAAATAAATGGTCAAGAAGAATATTTCAATAAAATACTCAGACTCAATAAAGAACAACTAGAAAGAGTATTAAAAGAACTAAAAAAAGGAAGAACCTCAAAATATGCATATGACCCAAAAAAAGAATACAGAGTATCATCCTTTATCAACGCACTATACCTATACAAAGCAACAACAGGAAATGAATATAAACCATCAACATCCTTTGAAAAATACAGAAAAAAAGTAATTAATGCTTTATATGAAATAAGGGAAGATGAACCAAGAATAAAACATCTAGCCATAATAACTGCTAAAGCATCAATAAACAAATTAGTAGAAGCTCTTAAAAATTCTTACTATGATTATTATGATGTATTCTTAGACAAACACAAAAAATTCAAAAAAGCAAAATATCTAGAAAAAACAGCTGAATTAATAAGGCCAATGGAATTGGATACTGAATATGAAAAAAGTCTAGACAGAAACCCGCCATACCCAGACTTTGCTATGGACCCAGAAGTATTAACTAAAAACCCAGAAAATTCAAAAACAAAGCTATTTAGTGGAGATAAATGGTTTGATAAGAGTTATATAATGAGCTTCAAATGGTTACTCAAACCATTAATGAAAAAAATAGATAAGATAATAGAAATATTTCCTGAAAAAACAATATTCAAAGACAGAATCTTTGATGTATATGAAGAAAGAATCATCCCTCACATAAGTAAAAAGAAACAAATAGAAAGAATAAAAGAAAGACTACCTTTCACTAGTCCAAGATTAACAACAGCATTCCAAAGAACAGAAAACTTTGATGTAGAAAAACTAAGTAAAAGACAAGCAAAGAAAGCATTTGAATTCTATAAAAAAGTAATCCCCAATACAGCAAATAAAGAGAGAAGAATAAGATACGCTAACAACGCATATCAAATATACCTAAAGAAGCTAGGAGGACTAGACTCAACACTACAAGAAGAACTAGACATAATAGGAGAATTATTTGGTATAAAAGAGGTATCACAAGAAATAGCAGTCATTGTAGAACTATACGACTTAGCTAGCAAAGAAAGGGATGATATACTAAACGATCTCATAGAAAGAAAAGTAAGAACACCTCCACAACTAGACGTAGTTGAAAAATACTTTAAAATAAACCAAAGAAGAGATTATAAAACAGAAGCATTAGATGAATCAAGTGTTGTAGAAAAGATAAACAACATAATAGATTCAATGGATAGAGCTGAAAAAGCAGACTTCTTTTTATGGATCATGAGAATAAGAGAAGAACATCCAAAATCACTGACAGAAATAAGAGAAAGAAGAAGTATAGCCTTCGACACATTACCACTAATAATATCCCAACTTTCCCCATCAGTAAAACAAGCAATATACAATAGAATATTAAGAGGAGAGAACGGGTTATTTGAAAGTCCAGACGCATTAAATGTACTAGAATATAAATTGGATGAAGGGGACAGAGAATTCGAAAAAGACCCAAATAAAAGAGAAGAAACAATGTTCTACTTCCTTAATAGAATGTTTGATTCTATAATAGATGAAGAAGCAACAAAATCATTAGGAGATACAGAAGAATCAAGAACAAGGAAAAAAGAGATACTAAGGACAGCATTCTTATCAATATTCGCAAGCTACAGCCCAGAAAGAAGAGTTAAGGTATTCACATCACTACTAGAACTACAAAATAAAGTAGGAGAAGAAAATGTTGGTAAAAAACTAGCAACATTCCTAACAACAATGGGTGCAGGCGGAGTCAAAGTAGGACAATATTTGAGCGAACAAAAAGATCTAATTGAAGATGAAGATATAAGAAGAGAATTAAGTTATCTAAAAGGAGAGGTAGATCCATTAAGCAAAAGAGGAGTACTTAAAGTTGTAGGTAAATCTGGATTAGAAGATAAACTAAAGACAGTAGACGACAGAATAGGGACAGCATCAATAAAACAGGTCCATTTTGGAGAATACCATGACGGAACAGATGTTGCAGTAGGTGTAGTTAAACCAAGTGTAGAAAAATATCATGAAGAAGATATGCATGTACTAGAACAAGTATCCTACATGGTAGAAAAATATCATGGAATTAGACTACCAAACATAAAAGATACTGTAGAAACACAAATACAAGAAGAAAGTGATCTAAGAAATGAAGCTAAAAATCAACAATTATTAGAAGAAAATGGTTATGGAGAAGAAAAATTCACAAGTGAAAAAGAAATTGAACACGAATTCAGTGTAAAACTGCCTAAATTATTAGATGCAACAGAAAGAACAACAATACAAGAAAGAGTTAAAGGAATCACGCTCACAGACCTAGAAACACTATTGAAAAGCAGAGAACTAATAGCTCAACATAAATCACTAGAAAGAATAACAAACGAAGAAGATGCAGATATTGTTAGAAAAGCTGACGAAATAGAAGAAAACCTAAGAAATATGGGTTACTCAGACATAGAAATAAGAGAATATTATGATTACGATATAAAACAAATCTCAGAAATACTACTAGAACATATGTTTTTCCAACTCTTTGACACAGGTAAGTTCCATGCTGACCTACACGGAAGTAACGTGATGCTAACTCCTAATAAAGAAATATACTTCATAGACTTTGGCCAAACAGGAAATCACAATGAACAAGAAACAGAATTAATTAGAAACATAATATTCAACGGAATACACGGAAATCTGGAAGAAGTTATTGACGCTTTAGATACCTTTATGGGTCAAGAACAGTCCGCAGAACTAAAACAAGAAATTAGATCAACAACAGACAGTAACGAGTTGTTTAGATTATTACTAGACAAAGCAGAAGGAGGTAATAAATATAATCTAGACACAGCACTAACTGCACTAACTAAAATACAATACCTATTTGAAAACGCACCTGAAATGGCAGTATCACTGATTGAAAAATACTCAGGAACACCAACAAGTACACCACCTTCAACTCCAACAGAATCAACACCACAAGAAACATTAGAAGATACTTTAATGGAGTCCTTTAAAGACAGAATCGCAACTAGTGAAGAAATTAGATCATTCTTAGAAGAAAATGGATTCACAGAACTACGTCGTGGAACATATGAAAAAGATGACTCCTTCTTTTATGCAAAACCATATCAAACAGCAGATACTGAAGAACAAGCTATGAAATACCTAAGAGTTGCAGAACATCTTACTGAGAAAGGAATATTACATCCAGAAACAAAATGGGGAATCTACATTAATGAAGAAGGAAAATACCAATTATTTGCAATTACTAGAAGACTAAACACTAACGAAAGAGTTCCTACGTATGATCCTACAGACCCAACAATTCTTGATGAAGGAAGCCACATATTAGAGTGGTACCGTAGATTATATCCTGATCTAAATAAAGAATCAACTCCAGATCAAATGAGTTTATTTAATCTTCTCAACATGAACGAAGTGAGTCGTGGTTCAAATTGGGGAGTATCAGAAACAGGAACAGCATATCCAATTGATATTGAAGTAATAGATTTTGAAGGAAACGAAAAAGTTATTGATAACTGGATAGACCAACAAGAATCAACTCCATCTGACTCATCTCCACCAACAGCAACCGCATCCATTGGAATTCTCGCAGCAATTGGCGCAGGAGTAGTTGCACTTATGGCTGCACTACCAACTCCAGCATTAGCAGCAACAGGAGCAGTAGCTAGTACGGCTCTTTCAGTATCATTACCAATTGTGGGGGCCATTGGTTTAGCATTTTTAGCAACCGCTGGAACATACTTTGCAGTCAAACAATGGGTTATTCCAACATTGAATCAAGGCTGGATGATGGAGGAAATAAAAAAAATAAGTAATAATCAAGAATTAAGCACAGTCCAAAAAATAATGAAATCATCTGGGGCAATTTTTGCTGCTTCAGTACTCTTTACAGCATATAAATATGGAGAACTAAGAGAAGAAACAATACCAGATTTACTTGAACCAATAACCAATGTTTATAAACATCTAAGTTTATTATTCAAGACATCTAAATTATTAGACGAAAAGTTAGATGTATTTACTAAACATAAAGTTATGAATGATTTAATTAAACTCACAATGTTAAGTAATGAAGAAAGATTTCACACTATATACAAACTTATAACCATGCCCATTCTAACAAAAGCAATACGGCATTCTAATGAAGAAATCAGAAGTTTAGCTATATCTCAAGCAATTAAATTAGATCTCCATAACATAGTTGTAAAAGAGATGGAACCAGCAATTAATAGAGAATCAAGAGACAAAGTAATGTTTGCTTTAGAGAAATTAGATCAAGACTTTTATGGGAAAGTTTCAAGTAGATGGAATAAAAGACTAACCAAAACATTAAAACAATTATTAGAAGAAGAAACAAATGAAGAAATAATTCAAAGCACTATTTCAGTTCTAAACAAGATTGCACCACATGTAGATGAAGCAACAAGATCAGAGATTCAATCAAAAACAAAAGAGAGATTTGAAGAACTTATCTCCTCTACTCCATTAGACAAATATGGATTAATGGAGTTCTTCAAACAAAGCTTTCCAAACTATGAGTCAGAAGGATACACATTAGAACAACTATTTGAAGCCGATGCTGGTGTGGGAGAAGGTTACACAATAGAAGAACACACAGAAATGGTTCATGACAGAATAGAATCCCAAATTCAGTTCTTAGACCAAGAAACAATTCCTATAGAAGATCCAATAAACACATTACAATTCATGAGAACATTAATATCACTCCATGACATCGGAAAACCAATCGCACTAAGAAAAGGAAACAGAGATCTCCAACACGAGGAAACAACAAAAATAGTAACAGAACTTCTAAAAGAGTTAGGATTCAAAGATTCACAGATAACATTAGCAACAACATTATTAGAATCAGATATTTTAGGCAGTTTATTAAAAAATCAAATAACAGAACAAGAAGCATTTAATCTAATTTCAGAAGCAGCCGAAAAAACTGGATTAGATGTAGAAACATACTTTAACTTATTTAACCTTTTATACATCTCAGACTCTTCATCATATCAATTCCTAGAAAACCTGTTATTTGACACAAATGAACAAGAACAATTAGAAATAAAAACAACTAACATGAATTATTATAGACTTAAAAAAATGATAGAATTTGCTTCTGGAAATATGCAAGAAGGTAATGCATACCAGAATGATAAAGAATTTGTCAGAATAATTAGAGTAATAAGAGACAAAGATGAACTAGAATATGAAACAATAATAGAAACAGAAAGAGGTGTTATAAAAAGAACAGTCCAACATTCAAGAATAATGGAATTAATGAAGGAGGGTAATGCCAAATTCATCCCATTCCCTTATAAAAACGTTGTAACAGATGCAGAAAGACTGTTACAAGAACATACAGAATCCATAAACCAAAGAACACATGTATCTTATTTAGACCCACAATCAGGCTTATTAGCACATGGTACAAACCTATTCACAATATTTCAATCACTGCAAACAAACCTTCAACTACGTCCTACTTCAACACTTGATGAAAAAACAATAATCGGAACAGGCGAGTCAGGGGGGTCAACAAACCTAAATCAAAACTATGTTTCAACTATGGACACAACACATAGCGGGGGGATTACAAAAGCTAACGAATATGCACAACATAGTTCTTCTGATGAATTTACCCCAGGAATACTATCTAACTTTGTAGCAACAAGAGAGAATATTGACCAAAAGATTGAACATCAAAAAGGAACAATTGAATGGCAAAAAGAGAACTACCCAGATTTAGAAGAAGGGATAACAGAAGCAGAAAATAAACTACAACATCTAATTGAACTAAAACAAAAACTTCTTGAAATGAGTGATGAAGATTATGAAACATATCTAACACTTTCAACAATACCCGTAACAGTAATAGGAGAAGGATTTGGACATTGGTACAGACCAGTAGGTATAAGTGGTGAGATCGCAATAGAAAGATTAAATACAAGAATAATAGCAACAACTCCTGAACACATAGAAACAGTAAAACAATTACTAGAAAATAATGGAATTCATGATGTTGTTGTAATAGATTATGAAACACTTGAACAACACTCTCAATCTCGTTCACTAATGCAACTAATCCAAGATAATATTCCAGAAGAACAACTATTAAACAGAGGAACACCAACAGAAAGATACGACCCACACACCATAAGTGAGATTGCAAATTCAGTAGAAGAAAGATTAAGAAATGAAGAAATAATAAACGAACTTACAGTATTAGGTTTTGACACAGAATACGAATTCACAGTTATAATAAATGGAGAACCAAGTACAGACTGGAAAATAACAGTAATTGGGGAAGGACAGATAACACTAGAGAAAGAGGATGAAGTAGTTTACAGAACACTAGATCAGCTGATTGAAGAACAAACAGCCACCACATAACTCCTATCAAGTACTCCATAATTTATATAAACAAAACAACACATAAAATAAAAAAATGGAAATAACACCTAAATTAAAGAGAAAGTTAAGAGCATACATAAACAAAGGTAGGAAAAAAGGTTATTCTGAATTTAAAATAAAAAAAGCCTTACTAAAGGCTGGTTATACTTCAGAACAAATTAATCCTTTATTCAAAAAGAAAGATATTCTACCCTATGTAATTATCGCATTAGCAACATTAATTGTGATCTTAGGAATTATTCTAGGGTTTGTATTAAAACCAATAACACCTGACACAGATTGCAACACAGCCGATTGTTTCATTGGATACGCAAACCTATGTTCACCAACAACATTAACAATGATTGAAGACGGAACAACTACATTCTACGAAATAAGAGAAAACTGCCTTTTCTATAGAGAATACACAAAACTAGCAGACGATGAACCAGATGAAATAAGAGAACTCTTAGAAGGAAAAAGCATGACATGCCCATACACTATGGGTAATTTCGACAAAGACCTAGTAAACACAGTCTCTTTAGGCATAGAAAACTGCGAAGGAGAGCTAGTAGACGGACTTTATACCATTATTCTAGCTGTGTCCTAGAACATATTCTTTTATCTCTTTTAATTTGTATTTATTCAGTTGTATCGCTTTCTTACTTTTGCTATACCAAACCAGATACTCTTTTTTCAATAAAGAATCAATAACCTTCTTCAAATTCTTAATCTCATTGGCAGGTACACTACTAACAATATTATCAAATCTAATATGCTTACTTCCGATAACTCTTTTTCTCAACATCTTCTCCAACAAATGTCTTTCCAATATCTCATTCATACAAAACTAGAAAAGTTTTATATATAAAAAGATTATCCAACATAATGATACTTTGAAAGGCTCATGATAGAAACTTTTATATATAAGTTAGGATAACAATAATAACATGGAAGTAAAAACATTAGAAGGACCAAGTAAATTTCTAGAAGTTTTAGGTGATTCTCCTAGAAACAGAATTCTTGATTTTCTACTTGGAGAAACAAACTATGATTTCACTTTAAAAGAAATCGCAAAGAAAAGTAACGTCGGATATGCAACAATAAAGAGGATATGGCACAACTTCATTAAATCTGAATTAGTCAAACCAACAAGAAGAATAGGAAAAGCAGTTTTTTACACATATAACAAAGAAAGTGATACAGGCAAAGCACTAAGAAAATTTTATCTAGAGATCATATTCCAAGAGGTAGAAAAAGAGGAAATCTCTCAAGAAGTTACTTTATGACTTTTCTGTCCCACTAACACATACCTAATCTCAATCTTATTTATAAATCAATAAGCCTTCTATACATACAGTGTGACAATTATGTCAGAGTGATTAATATGGTATTAGTATATGACGGATTAAGCAATAAACCAAGGCATGGAGCTCCAGACGCTCGTATGAACGATTTATATAGCGCTATGCAAGGAGCTCAATATGATGCTCCAGGTAAAGGCTACCAAGGCCAAGATAAAGTACCTGGAAGACATACAAGCCCACTAGAATTATTCAAAAGTGCGTTAAGTAATCCAGTACAAGCTAGCTATCTTAAAGCATCACCAGTTTCATACTCAAGTTCATGTTGTGGAGGACACTAGGTGAGAACAATGTATCAAAGCTGCCAATATTCTACACAAACCCAATGTGGCTATAGCTCCCAAGCTCCCATAAACTATAGCATAGAAAGCAGATTGGACTATTCTCCCCCTCTACACACATTAGAACATTCAGTAGAAACAACACCAGAAATAGAAACAGAACAACCAAAACAATACACATCATTCAACTACTTCTCAGATCATTACCTAAAACCACAACCAAAACAATACTTTTCACCAAACACATTCTTAATACCTTACAGACCAGCAACACAATTCATAGAAGATGCAGAAGAAATAGAAGATCACATAAAAGAAGCATTTGAAGCAACAACAGGTAAAGAACTTCCTAAAAATATTATGATTAATGTAGTAGAAAAAGAGGAACTAAAAAGAATTCATAAAAGAAACAGCGGGAAATGGAGTGATGGAATACAAGGATTTGCTTTAAACACTGAAATAAAACAAATCTTTGTAAAAAAGAATGATTTAGATAAAATGATGTTAGTAATTGGCCACGAAATAGGCCATGTACTAACTCCTACATTACCTAATTCAAAAGATGAAGAAGCAAAAGCGTTCGCATTCGAACTCGCATGGATGGATGCAATTGTAGAAAACAACATCGCAGGACTAAAAATGAACATTAACCCACAACCAGCAAACAACGGACTACATAATGTTGCATTTAATTTTGTAAAAGAAATAATCAAAGAAGGAAAATCATCTTTTGACGTCTACAAAGACATTGCAAAGAGATTTTTAACAATAGAATCATGTTTCAATGACTAGTTTTTCTTCCCTAAACCCCAAATTCCTTTTTCTTTTGCTTTCTTCTCTATTTGCTTCATTACTTCTCCATCTACAAATGTCTCTCCACAATTTGAACATTTTTCTGCTGGATACTCACCTAAATCAACATCAAGAAATATTTCTCTCTTCATTATCCCTTTTAATTCTCCCTTTTCACAAATAGGACATTCAACCATCTTATTTCTTAGAATAAACAGCAAACTTTTCTCCATTAACAATAAACTCATTCTCTTTTTTCAAATTACCTGGATGAAATTCATAACTATGAACAACTAATTTCCCATCTAACTCATTCGCCATTTTCTTTCCCAAACCTCTAAAAAAAGGTTTGTCAGGACTTACATAAACAACATCGTGTTTTCCAACATGATGTTGCATGAAATCATCTACCTTAAATGAAACATTCTTAAAATGTGGAAGATCTAATTTTCTTTTCATATCTAAAGCACAATCCATTAACCATTTATCATACTCAATACCCAAAGCTTTAACACCAAACAACGATGCAATTAAAACAACTCTTCCATCACCACTTCCAAGATCAATAAAATTCTTATACCCTTTCAACTTAAACTCATTAAAGAAATTAAATAGGTCTCTACAATTAGTAACACCCCAATAACCAATACCTGTATCCTTAGCTATTAACTGCCCTTTTTTCAATAAAGAAGTCTCAAATTCATCGTATTTCTTATGTATTTTCTTAAAATGATGCTCCATAAGAATCAACTCAATAATCAGAATATATAAAATTTCCTATTAGTTCTCAAGAATAACAGTATAATTCCTTGCTTCATCACACTCTTCATCAGCATAATAACCTATCTCAACCTTTAATTTACCATGTAAAACAACAGACTCATACTCCGGGAATCCTTCATAATTCCACTCAGAACTATTACCAACCATCTCATACTCAACTAATTCAACCTCGACAGGATACTCAATTTCCCTACAAAAAATTAAATCACACCTATTGATCCAATAATCCCCATCCACATAATATTCTTGCATATGGGGCAAATAATCATTAGCCCATCTCCAATCACCATCCTCAAAAAGATAAATATTTGGATCCTCAATACAATCTGGCTTATACCCAGTTATATTAACACTAAGAATATTATCCTTAACACCAAGATTAACAGGCTCAGGCTCAACACAACCTGATATAAACAAACATACAAACAATACCAGTAATATCCGTTTCATAACAAATCTAAGAATTATTTAATATATAAAATTAACGATTGACTATGTGTCATTAAAATTAGTTGTGATAGACAAAGAATGGGCGTTGGGGTGGGCCAATAGAAGGTGATGTGATTTAGGGGAGGCACGAAAATGTTTTACAAAGTAAAACATTTATCCAACAGCTCTCCTTACATCGGTTACTTCGACAGAATTAACTCCCTCTAAACCGCTTAACTCTTGTTCTAGAGGATCTGTAGAACCTTTATCTTCATCCATAACAAAGTATAACAGTAGGGCTTTCAAACCAAACGCAACAGGTTCAATCTCTGTCTTTCCTACCTCACCTACCTTATTTATAACCTCAGTAGCCTTCTCCTTCATCTGATCTAAATCAACTTCAGGACTCTCAGGCATAAGTTTAACTGTAACTACAACACTTGCCATTCTTTTCACCTCAAGCAGGGCCTTCAAACCCACATTTAGGACATTTATACTTTGCAGCTATCTCTCTGCAATGTTTACACCTAATAATATCATAATCTGAACACTCTGGACACTTAAATTTAGCTGTTCCAGGAGTATTTGTTATCCTTTTCTTACATGACATACATACTTCATCCATTCTAATAACCTCCTAATAGCTGTTTTCTCCCATTATTTAAAAATGTTTTGGACCCAACATATAACCACTCCGGAGAAATAATAAAAGTTTTTAAACTCTAATATATATGAAACAACCTATGTTGGGAAAGAACAAAGGGGTGGAACCAGATAAAGAGTTTTTAGAACCTCCTAGACCTACCTCTGCATTCCATGAAAAAGGCAAAAAAACCAAGAATTCTGACAAAGAATTAAATGAATTATCAAAAGAACTTAAAAAAATCAAAGAATCTGTAAAAGAAAAACCTAAAAAGAAAGAAAAAGGATTCTTTGGCAACCTATTCTCAAAAAAGAAAGAAAAACCTGAAGATGATTTCCTAGAAGGAATTAAAACAAAAGAAAAACCAGTAGAGAAAATTTCTGCTTCATTCGAAGAACAAAGAAAAACTCTTGATAAAAAATATAACAAACTTGTTGAAGAAGAAAATAGATTAAAGAAATTAAAACAAGAAGTTTCTAAAAAAACAGAAAAATCAGAAGAAATAGAGAAACTAGCAGATGATATTCTAAAAAGAGAAGAAGCAATCGCAAAACAAAGAAAAGATCTAAGGAAAAAAGATGATCAATTAAGTAATAAATCAAAGCAAGTAAAAAAACAACAGAAATTTCTACAAGAAACAATAGCAAGACTAGAAAAAGATGAAAAAACAATCAAGAATAGGGCAGAAAGTCTTTTAAAACTAAGAATAGACCTAGAAAAAGAGGAAAACTCGGTAACAAGAAGGGTAGAAGAGTTAAGAAGAACAAAATCAATGCTCGACAAAGAAGAAACATCCATTGCTAACTCAGTCAAGTTTATCAAAGATAAAGAGAAAGAAATAAAGAAAATAAAGGCAGAAGTAGACAAAAAAGAAGCATCTTTCAGTAAAAAAGCTGAAACATTAAATATAAAGGAAAATAGATTAAACCAGAAAGAATTACATGTTAAACAATACGCAGAGAATTATGAAGAAAATAAAAAACTTCTAGAAGGAAAAGAAGAAAGTGTTCTACAAAAGATTAAGGAACTAGAAAAAGATGAAATGATCCTTGAGAACAGAGAGAAATCAATAATCAAAGCAATAAAAGAATTAGAAAGAGATAAAGAATTATTAGACAAAGAACAAGATGCAATAGTTGGAAGAATAGAAGAAATAAAATTAAGAGGTAAAGATCTTATAGAACGAGAACACGCATTAAATAAAAAACAAAAACTTCTTCAAAGAGATGGAACACTTGCAGAAAGAACATTTGAAAAAATAGCCGAAACACAAGAAAAACTAAAAGCAAGAAAACTACAACTAGATCTAAGAGAGAAAGATATCGTCGACACAGAAAGAATGTTACTAAAAGAAGAAAAAACCATAACTAAGAAAATTAAAATAATGGAATCTGATAAAAGATTACTAGAAAGAGAACAAGATTCAATAATTAACAGAATAAAGACATTAGAAAAAGAAAAGAAAGACTTTAAGAACCAAGAGAGAGAGTTTATAAAAACAATAACAAAATTAGAAACAATAAAAAGGGCAACAGAAGAGAAAATAACTAAAATAGAATCAAAGAATATTATGCTAACAAAAAAAGAGTCTGAACTACAATCAGAACTAAAAAGAGTAAAAGTATTAGTGAAAAAAGTTGATAATCTAAAAGAGATGGAAAAAACACATGATAGATTAAAAGTCAGACTAAGAAAGATGTACAAAGAAATAGAAGAAACTGCACAAAAAACAAGGAAAACTAGAAGAGCGACACCAAAAGTTGTTTACAAACCATATAAAACTAGAGTTCTACCAAAAGCTGACATACAAGACTTTGCAGTACTACTAGGCCAAACAAGAAATCTTATTAGAAACAAAAGATTCACAGAAGCAAATCAAAATATTAACAATTTAATGAACCGCTACACATCCATACATGACGATCACCCTAGAAAAAGAGAGATTTATTATGAAATTCTTGGATTGAAGAACGATGTTAAGCTAGGATTATTATAATTCTTACAATAATACATATAAATAAAATACTACTTCTTCATTAATATGGCTGGAATAAAGATGTATGCTGGAGTTAGTAGCAATGAAATTATAGGAAAAAGTAGGGGTAGAAGGGTGATTATCCCTGATTACACATGTAGATTCTGTCCAGATCCAGAAGAGGGTAGTATAAAAACAGCTGATAAAGTTAATTTATACCGACAAGGTCCAATTTATGTAGAAAACAAACCAGGATTATTAAGAATGAAGTATTACGCACTCTTAAAAGCCTCAAGAGATGGAAGCATGCCACTTGTAGTAAGACTAGAAATAGACCAAGAATTATTAAGATATTCTGAAACAGAAAATGAATATCACTTAAGAATTCCAATAAGTGTACTTCATTCTGATTTAGAAGTGTTCAAATTACACTACAACGCAAGATACTTCACTGATGATACAAAACAATTATCTCTTGAAGAAGCAACAAGAGAATCATTAGAATCATTAGATGATGAGACCTCATTAAATCTAACTGGAAGTATCAAACTAGACGATCCAACTACAGAAGAATTTAGAATAACTACTTTACATTAACACAATTCCCATCAACATCAAACTTAACATCTAAGAACTTCCCTGTAACATAAATATTTGTTAAAGTATGATCACTAACATTAGACGTCCTCAAACTACCTTTAACTAAACCTAACAAAGGAATTAAGTTATCACATAAATGCTCATCAACCACACTTTCCATCTCTTTAATCAACTTTTCTACACATTCCTTACCAACTATCTCTGCTTTCTTCCCTTTTTCTCCTAAAACATCTGCCCCCAATATAATTGGATCTATTTTATCAATATCTTCATCCTTTGAAAAGAACGCAAACAAACTAATCCCTGAACCAATAGATAAACTATTGCAATATTCTGCCCTTACATTAACAGGAACACCAAATTTCTGCAATAAAACCTCTGCAGATCTAGCTTGCCTCTCAGAAACCATTGCTTTCTCTAAATCAATATGAGAATGACTCACTCCCCTTATCATTATTAATTTTCCTTGTTCAACTAAATCCAAAGGCTTCAACTCTTCTAACTTTCTTCCATTTATTTTAATCCCTACCTCTCCACCACCCTTAGGATAATAACCGCGCTTCATTAATTTACATTCAATATCAGCATATCTTCTAAACTGAGGTAAAATCACTTCACTGAAATAATCAAACTGTGGACTCCATCTAACATCTGTCCCCCCTTTAATATTAATTTGAATCTTTTTCCCAGAAAACATACAAGGCAACAACAAAGACTGTAACAACAAAGTAATAGATCCAGCAGTTTTAATATCAACATCTATTTTTCTATTCTTTATTTTCCCAGGTTTAAATTCAACTTCTAAACTACACACTTCATCCCCAATAACTTCTGCTTCACATAACTGCTGCAAAGCTTTGATGCAAAACAAATGTTGGTTTTTCAGACCTGAAACCTTTCTCCCTTTCCTAATATTATTAATTTTAAAGGATTTTCCAGTCAAAACAGACAAAGCTAACGCTGTCCTCATGATCTGGCCACCTGCTTCGCCCCAACTTCCATCAATCTCAATCATACTAAACAAGAAAATCACAAAGTATATATAGTTTACGTAACCAAAACAAATCATGCTAGAACTTTTCCTATACACAATCATCGCGATAATCATTCTAGTTCTAAGTGCAGAACTGTTAATACACTCTTGTAATACACTCTCAAAACTATACGGACTTTCAGGAACATTCATAGGATTAACAATTCTTTCAATCGGAACATCTCTTCCAGAAATAGGAACACACATCATCTCAAGCATAAACATTCTAAATGGAATAGAAACATCTGGGATTGCAGTAGGAACAAATATTGGTTCTAACCTAGTACAAATCACAGTTATTATCGGAATCTCTGCTTTATACATGAAAATCAAACCAAATAATAAATTCATGAAAAAAGATTATTTGGTAATGCTTGGAGCAATATTTCTACTGTTCATAATGTCATTAGACTCAAAAATCTCACAAGCAGAAGGAATCATTCTTGTCTTGTTATACTTCTTTTACTTATATCAACTTGGAGAATCAGAACACTTCTTTGGAAAAATAATAAACAATCACAGATGCACTAAATCCTGTCTATTAAAACACGTAGCATTAATAGTTGTCGGATTAATATTCTTATTATTGAGTGCACATTTTGTAATAACAAACGCATACAAAATATCTGCCTCATATGGAATAGAAGAAAGTTTACTTGGAGTTTTACTAATCGGACTAGGAACTGCCCTCCCAGAACTAACTGCAGCAATAGTTGCATTAAGAAGAAAAGTAAAAGGGATGTCAATCGGAGTTCTAGTTGGCTCAAACATAACAAACCCTATGTTCGCTCTTGGCTTAGGAGCAGCAATCTCCTCTTACACACTAGACAACTATATAAAATTCATAGATCTTCCTGTCTGGTTCTTTGCCTCAGTTCTCGTCTATATCTTTATAAAGAAAAGCAAAGACATAACAAAACCGCAAGCAGTATCATTAATTCTTTTATACCTAATCTATGCCGGCTTTAGGTTATTTTTCAATTAGATTTAAATATTAGTACTTAACCCAAAGACATGTAAAAATGGTTGACGTGAGCCCATATTTCATTGTACCAGCAGAAACACCACCATTAAAAAGAGTCCAATATAGCCTCTCTGCGGCATTAAATAAAATCCCTTTTGATTCTGAAGTATATAGATGGATAGATGAAGAAGCAAAACCATCAATAAGAGACTTATTAAGTGAAGACTTAGAAGAAAGAGTAGAAGGACTAAGACAACTAATTGAAATAGCAAAAGGGGCAAACAATCTCCAAAGAAGATTTAGAGAATTAACAAAAACATCCCAAGACCTAGTAGAATTACAAACAGCATTTGGATGCTGTGGAAACATTGTGGATGTAATTTTAGTATTAGATAACTACCTAGACATCTTTTGTGGACCAGACAATAACGCTCCAGATATATCAAAAAGAATTGGATTAAACGCAACTCATCTAAGATATGTTTTAGGCGCAATGAAACAACATTCAGGGGCAAAGCCAGAAGAAACAGATAAAATAAGTATCATGCAACTTGGAGAATTTATTAAAGAAATTTCAGAATCACAATCAAGATTAAACCTTTTAGTAAATAATACAATTAATGGAGGAACAGACCCTTCACAAGTGTATTTGAGCCCAGATTTTTATGTCGCACTCTTTGCTCTTTACTCAAACGCTAAAAATGCAGTCCCACGTCGCGGAGGAAAAGTTCACATTAAATTTAGTTACAACAAAGGAGTATTAAGAGCCCAAGTAAAGGACAATGGAGAAGGAATTGATCCATTAAGGGCTCCAAGAATATTTGAAAGAGGATATAGTACACAGAGATTAAATTATGGCGAAGGTTTAAGCACCGCAGCAAAGATCGCACATGGATATAAAGGAGAAATAAAATGCATTTCTTCCCATAGAAAGGGATCAGTAGCAATATCAAGCAAAGACCCACATAAAGCAAAAACATTAGCTCTAAGTGGAAGAAGAAATAATACAACATTCACATTAGAAATTCCAATGCATAGAAGTAACGGAATAGTTGTGCCAGAAAGATACAATTCCAGTTAATTATCAATTATCTCCACATCACTATACAAATTACCACACCAGAAATAGCAAACTATTTAAACTCTAAACCTCAAAATTATTACTAGGGGGGTGTGGTTTAGAACTTAGTTTTTTTCTTTAAACATAGTGTTCTAAGCCCATCTTATATTTAAGATGGATACCACAAAACTTAATATAATAAAGATTGAGGATAACCTAATCTATCATACCCAGATTGAAAAAAGAGATGGACTTACATTCATGCGACATAAAAAAAGACCAGTATTCTATATAGAACAAGGCAATAAATGCTCTTAATCAATAATTCTATTAGCAGCATAAACTCCTGTAATAAAAGAGTCATCTAAACCACAGATATTGTGATCCCCAATAAGATACAATCTCTCATCCAACTCACATTCTAACAAAATATTTCCATTCAAATTAAACGCTGGATTCCAATGTTTCTTAGCAATCACTTTATACCTATTAAAATACTTATTCAACTTTGGTCTAGGATTATCACAATAAAACAGATAAGTACCATCTGCTTGATGAGCTAAATCAAAAAGATCAGATGACTCATGGAAAAACTCAAACTCTGCACCAATTCTCAGAATAGGCTTTCCAGATATATGAAACATATAAGCATTACACGGCTTTTTTATTCTTTTGATCCTTAATAACTTCTTAGAAACATCAACAGGTGTTGCAACAACAACATTCTTAGCATTATAACTCTTCTTAACAGTTTTTACCTTATAATAGCCCTTACATTTTCTTACTGATTTAACAGAATCAATAATAATCCTGTTCTTAAATCCTTTTGTGATCTTATTCTTAAGAAACTTAAATTCCCAGACAGGCAAAATCAAATATTGAATCCAACGCAAAAATTCAAACGCATACAACCCATTAAGATTACAAAATAATAACCCATGAGATGCTTCTCCAAGATACATATCAACAATCTCGCTAATTTTGTTCTGCTTTACAAAATCCGCAGCCTTCTGCTTATACAACTTAAACAAATATTTATCATTCATAATGGCCTCTTTCTGAGAAACATTAACACACCTCTTCTTCAATTTAGAATAATGCACTCTAAACTTTAACAATATAAAAATAATTTTCATTAACTGTAAAGGATATTTTATAGACGATTTAGTTAAATAAGATAACTTTCCTTTATGAAACTTTATACTAAAAAAATCAATTTTTCTCATTTTCTTAACAAAATTCAAGACATGATCATAATCAGAACCAACAAAATAAGCTCCATAAGGAACATTTCCTTTTTTAGACATAACAATTCTCCCACCAACATCCTCCGAGATTATTTTAAACTTCTTACCATTATCAAACAAAGTCCTAGCACAAGCTAACCCAGAAATACCTGCACCAATTATTATTGTATCTTCAATCCCCATTTTAAACAAAAGGTACTCCTTCTTCAGCTTTTATTCCATAAATAAACAGATAATTCCAAAACAGTGATTTCCTCTTCTTAACAATAACAGAAAACCCAGCCTCCCTAAATATATCTTTAATAACATCATCAGATGCTAACCAACCAACATTAGGAATAACCTTAAAGAAATCAACATAATCTACTAAACAAATCTTTCCATCCTCTGGCAATATTCTATTCATCTCTTTCAACACTTTTTTTATATCCTGAATATACCCTAACATACCAATTGAAATAACTGCATCAACAGGAGGAACTGTCGGGTGTACTCTGTTAACCTGATGTATGTCATGTATAAACTGAATATGTTCATGTCCTTTCTTCTTTATCCTTTTCTCAGCTATCTTAATAGACTTCTGTGAAACATCTGTAGCATAAACCATCCCATTCTTTCCAACCTCTTGTGCTAAATCCAATGTCAGAGTTCCAACACCGCAACCAAACTCTAAGATATGCATTCCTTCAACAGCTTTCTCTCCTGTCTCACTCTCTAATAAATCAAATATTTCTTGCCTCACTTCCCTTATAATAAAAAATCTATCAATTAACAATGAAAAGCCTGAAAAGAAATCACTCAAATAAATAATTGCATTAGGATCATAATAAACTTTCAGTAATAAAAATATCGGAATGCCAAAAAACATAAAAGATAACGCTAAAAACAATATTTGAATAGCATGAGGTACATACAACAACCACATCACCATTAAAAACATTAAGAACACTACAATTAGTATTGGTCCAACTTTACCAAATGGAACTTTATAATATCTAGGCTGATCAGGTTTCTTATATCTCAAGAACACCAAACTTAACAACACAGCACTATACATCATTAAAACCATAGGCACTAACAAATGCAATAATGTTTCATAAGATCCTGCCCCAACAATCACTAATATCGTCGTTAAAATAGTCTGGAAAATAATAGCTTTGTAAGGAGTAAAATTAACAGGATGAATAGCAGCTAACTGTTTCAAAAATAATTTATCTTCAGCCATTGCTAATATCAATCTAGGCGCAGAAACAATCCAACCAGCAACAGAACCTATTATAGCTAGATAAACTAAGATAGTAAAGATATTAACACCAATCGCACCAAAATGTACACCTGCTAAATCAGTTAACGGTGCAGCACTCTCTCCAAACTTACTCCAGATTATATTTCCTAAAGAAGTTAAAACAAACAACACACACATTACCGCAATGACAATAGTTGAAGTTATCAACGCTTTAGGCATAACCTTTTCTCCGTCTTTAGTCTCTGCAGCTAAAAAAGTCGCAGTCTCCCAACCAAAAAAGGTTTCTGAGATTAAGAATATTGTAACAATTAAAGAAGACATTGGGAACACAAAAAAAGGAGAAAAATTTCCAAAATTCATCTTAAATATTCCAGGAATAATCAACGCTAATAGTGTACCAATAGTAATAAACGCAAAAGTAACAAGCATTACAGCACTAGTTTTCATCCCTTTAAATGCTATATAATTAAATGCATAAACAAAAAACAAAGCCAAAGGAATTTTAATTAATGGAGCATCTATTGGCAATAAATATTGAATTGCACCAACAACTAACATAGCTATAGTAATATTTCCTGCAATTAACGTGGTCCATCCGATTAAAAAACTCCAAAAATAACCATAAGCCTGCTTACAAAACTCATACACACCACCTGACTTAGGATACATACTAGTTAACTCAGCAAAACATGCAGCAATGTAAATACAGATTATAGATAATATAATCCAGGATAATATAGAAGCAGGTCCAGCTGTAGCAGCACCAACCGCTGGCAAGAAAAAGATCCCAGTTCCCATAATACTATTGATTGTTATTAACAGAATTACCTTATAACTCAGCACCTTCTGAAGTTGAGGACTATCACTACTCTGATCTTTAGTCTCAGCACTATCAATATGTTCCCCATCCTCATTCATATACTCAGAACATACTACTTACAGTATATAAATAATTCTTAGCATTTAATGGTAGTTAATAACAACAGCCAACCAAAGTGACACTGCTACCAAGCGAAGTCCATCACTATTACATTAATCTTATTATAATTACTAAGCACATTATATATCAAACTAGAACGGAGCGTAGCAGTGTTACATGTTACTATAATCAACACCACAATATTTATATAATCCACAAACAAACCAATATTATGGCAGATTATAAAGCATACCATAGTGTTGATAATAAAGCAGGCATAGCAACCACAGTAATCAGGTATGATTGTCTAGAAGCACGTAGAATAGAAACAGAATTCGATCCAGACTCTGAATTTGATTTAATACCTAATAGAGACAGCGTAATAGCACTTCCAAGAGAACACAGCATAAAATACAGAAAAGCAATGGCTAAACTAAAATGAAAATAGTTCATTTAGAAACTAGATACAAGAAAATAGTAAAGCTTTCTCAAAAACAGGTTGATAAACTACCTAAAGAGTTAGCTTTATTCTCATCCATCCAATTCTTAGATTCATTAAAACACATAAAAAAACAGCTAGAAGAGAACAAAATCCAAGTAACACTATCTAAAGGAATCCATTCAAAATACAAAGGTCAGCTATTAGGCTGTGAAGTAAAAAAACTAAATAATAAGGCCTTCTTATACATTGGAGACGGACTATTCCACCCATACGCTTTGATGTTAAAAAACAATAAACCAACATTCGCATTCAACCCATTCAATAAAAAATTAACAAAAATCAAAGAAAAAGATATTGAAAAAATAAAAAAGAGACAAAAAGGAGCACTACTTAAATTTTTGACAGCAAAAGAGATTGGGATTCTTGTCTCAACAAAACCAGGACAGAATAGACTAAAAGAAGCAAAAAGACTTGAAAAACAACTAAAAGATAAAAACTGCTACATTCTATTAACAGACACAATCGATTTCAACGAACTAGAAAACTTCCCATTCATCGAATGCTTCATCAACACAGCCTGCCCAAGAATAGCTTACGATGACTCTAAAAAGATTTCTAAGCCTATTATTAATATAGATGATGTAATTACTGAGTGATAGTAATAACCGAAACATTTATATATAACCTAAGACATACTATTTACCAATATGGCAAAAATCATAGAATTACATCATCATTGATTTCTTTTGCATAGTTTTAAAACCAATTTGCCTTTATGAGCTAAATTTTATTGAGCTGGTTCTATATTAAAATCAAACATAATGAGGTAATAAAAATGAGACAAAATGAGGATAAATGCATAACAGATGCTGGTTGTATTCACTGTTCAAAGCAATGATAACACCCTAAAATTAGCACTACCTAAGGGCAGAATATATGATAATGTTGTAAAACTGCTCAAAGAAGCAGGATTTTGCATAAAAGGTAACAAACGTTCTTATAGACCTTCAATAAATGATAATGAAATCATTGTAAAGGTACTGAAGGCCAGAAATATACCAAAACTTGTTGAACTAGGTTCCCAAGACATAGCATTCACAGGCAAAGATTGGGTTTTAGAACAAAAAGCAGATGTAAAAGAACTTCTTGATATCAGAACAGATCCTGTTAAGATTATAGCTGCAATACCAAAGAAATACAATTTGAATGAACTAAAGAAAAGAAAAATAGTTGTAGCATCTGAGTATGAAAAAATAACTAAAGATTTTCTTGAAAAACAAGGCTTTGAATTTGTTTATGTTCGTACATATGGAGCAACAGAAGTCTTCCCACCTGATGATGCTGATATGATAGTGGATAATACATCGACAGGAACAACATTAAAACAAAACAACTTAGAAATAGTTGAAACATTATTAAATAGTTCAACAAGACTAATTGCAAACAAAAACTCTTTAGAAAACAAATGGAAAAGAAGAAAGATTAAATGTATTGTAATGCTCCTAAAAAGTGTTTTAGAAGCCAGAAAGAGGGTATTTCTTGAGATGAATGTTCCAAAAAACAAACTACAAGACCTAATAGAGATTCTCCCGTGCATGAAATCTCCAACAATCTCAGAATTATATGGGGCAGAAGGATTTGCAATAAAAGTAGCAGTAAAAAAAGAAGAAGTTCCAAAATTAATTCCATTATTAAAGGAAAAAGGAGCAACAGACATTCTTGAATTCAAACTAAGAAAAGTGGTGATATAAATGATTAAAACAAAAAAAGCAATTAAAACAATGAAGGAATATGATCCTCCAACAAAAAACAGAACAGGAAAACTAAGATTAGATTTCAATGAAAACAGCATAGGATGTTCTCCTAAAGTGATAGAAAAATTAAGACAAATTACAGCAGAAGATTTGTCTATTTATCCCACATATAGCAAATTGTTAGAAAAGATTAGTGAATACGTAAATGTACCGAGTAATCAAATATTAGCAACAAACGGAACTGATGAATCTATAAAATGTTTTTTCGATACATTTGTAGAAGAAAATGAGGAAATAATAATTCTCTCGCCAACCTTTGCAATGTTTAGGGTTTACGCAGATGCAGCAGGAGCAAGAGTAAAAGAAATCCCCTATAAAAAGGATCTTTCATTCCCTTTAAAAGAATTACTAAGCAACATAAACTCTAAAACAAAACTAGTATTAATAGCAAATCCTAACAATCCTACTGGAACATCGATAAATAATAGAGGAATAAGAAGGATTCTTAATAAAAACAAAGACACACTAGTAATTATAGATGAAGCTTACTATGATTTTTATGGAAAAACAGCATCACTCTTACTAAAAGAGTTCAATAACCTAGCAATAACAAGAACACTCTCTAAGGCATTTGGCTTAGCATCTATTAGACTTGGATTTATAGTATCAAATATGGATGTAATTAAAGACATGAAAAAAGTGATCTCTCCATATAGTGTTAATGGGGTTGCATCTACATTGGCTATAACTGCACTAGAAGACAAAAAATATGTTGACGGATATGTTAGTGAAGTAAATAAAAGCAAAGAAATTTTGTACAATGCTTTCAAAGAGCTAAATATTAAATATTTTACTAGTGACACAAATTTTATTATAGTAAATTTTGGAGAAGATTGTAATAGGATATACAACGAGTTAAAGAAAAGGAGCATACTAGTTAGAAATAGATCAAAATATCCTCTTCTAAAAGGATGTTTAAGAATGGGAATAGGTACACTAGAACAAACCAATAACTTTCTTAGAACATTAAAAGAAATATTAAAAAAAGAGGCATTACTATTTGATATGGATGGAGCACTTGTTGATGTAAGTGAATCATACAGAACAGCGATACAAAAAACAGTAGAATTCTTTACAAATCAAGAAATAACTCCAAACACAGTACAAGAATTCAAAAAAAAAGGAGGATATAACAACGATTGGGACCTAACAGAAGCAATAATAATAAACAAAGGAAGAAATATAGAAAAACAAAGTATAATCAACAAATTCCAAGAAATATATCTCAAAGTTCGTGACAATGAAAAATGGACTCTGAACAAGAAAATATTACAAAAACTAAAACAAAAATACAAACTGGGAATAATTACTGGAAGACCAAAAGAAGAAGCACTATATACCTTAAACAAAAACCAAACAAAACAATTCTTTGAGGTAATTATTACAATGGAAGACATGAAAACTAAACAAAAACCAGATCCATTTGGCATACAACTAGCAATAGAACAGCTCAACACAAAAAAAGCAACATACATTGGTGATGCAATAGATGATATAATGGCTGCAAACAACGCAGATATCGACAGCATAGGAGTTCTTCCTCCAGGATATAATGACACAAGATTGGCATCACTAATGAAAGAAAATGGTGCTAAATTCATCTTAAAAGACATAAATGAAATTGAGGTGTTAAAATGAGAACGGCCGTAATAGAAAGAAAAACAAATGAAACTCAAATTAAAATTAGCTTAAACATAGACGGAAAAGGAAAATCAAATATACAAACCCCAATAAAATTTCTCTCACATATGCTTGAAATATTTACTAAAAACGCACTATTTGACTTAGAAATCAAAGCAAATGGAGATATAGATGTAGACCAACACCACATAATTGAAGATATTGGGATAACTTTAGGACAATCACTAAAACAAGCATTAAGTAATAAGAAAGGAATAAACAGAGCAGGATACTTTGTATACCCTATGGACGAAGCACTATCAATTGTAGCATTAGATATATCGGGAAGACCAAACCTAAAATTTGAAGCAGATTTCAATAGAAGAATTTGCGGAGATTTAGATAGTGATCTAACTGAAGATTTTTTCAAAGGATTTGTGGATAACTCAAAAACAACACTACACATACTAATGAAGTATGGTAGAAATGATCACCACAAAATTGAGAGTATATTCAAAGCATTTGGCAAAGCAATTAGAATGGCTTGTTCAAGAGATCCAAGAAGCATAAAAGAGATACCTAGTACCAAGGGAGTGATATAAATGATAGCAATAATAGATTACGGAGCAGGAAATATAATGAGTGTAAAAAAAGCACTTGATTATCTAGGAGTTCAGAGTAGAATTAGCTCTAATCCTAAAGACATCTTAACTGCAGATAGAGTTATATTGCCTGGTGTTGGTAACTTTGGTGATTGTATGAAAAATTTACAAAAAAGGAATCTGATTGAGCCAATTAAAGAATTCATTAACTCTGGTAAACCATTTTTTGGTATCTGTGTTGGAATACAACTACTTTTTGAATCAAGTGAAGAAGCACCAGATATCAAGGGATTAGGAATAATTAAAGGAAAATGTGTAAAGTTTAGACAAGGAAAAGTACCTCAGATAGGATGGAATAATATTACGTCAAAAACAATAGGTAATGGATATGTATATTTTGTAAACTCATATTATGCAATACCTGACGACAAAAATATAATTGAATCAATTGGTGATTATTATAATGAATATGTTGCTGCAATAAAAAAAGATAATATATTTGCAACACAATTTCACCCTGAAAAGAGTGGAGAATTTGGATTAAAAATATTGAAAAGGTGGTTAAAATGTTAGCAAAAAGAATAATCCCTTGTATGGATATAAAAAAAGGCAGAGTTGTAAAAGGAACAAAATTCAGAAACTTAATTGATGCAGGTAACCCACTAGAACTTGCAAAAGAGTACAACAGACAAGGAGCTGATGAAGTAAGTTTTTTAGACATTATGGCTTCTGTAGAATCAAGAAAAATAACATTAGAACTTGTGAAAAATGTTTCAGAAGAATTATTTATTCCATTATCAGTTGGAGGAGGAATTAAAACAATTGATGACATACAAGTAATATTAAAAGCTGGTGCAGAAAAAGTATCAATTGGAAGTAATGCTGTTACTAACCCAAATTTAATAAAAGAAGCATCACAAAAATTTGGTTCACAAGCAATTGTTTTATCAATTGACGCAAAAATTAATCCGATAATGAAATGTGGGTATGAGATATACGCCAGAGGAGGAAGAACCCCTACAGGATTAGATGCACTAGAATTTGCAAAAGAGATGGAAAAACTAGGTGCGGGAGAAATATTGCTCAACGCAATTGATAGTGACGGAACAAAGAAAGGGTATGATATTAAAATCACAAAGATGTTTAGCGAAAACCTCAATATCCCCATTATTGCATCAGGTGGTGCAGGATCTCCTGAAGACATATTAAAAGTATTAACAGAAGGAAAAGCAGATGCTGCATTAGCAGCTTCAATATTCCACTATAAAAAATACACCATAAAAGAAATAAAATCATATCTAGAAAAAAATGGAGTGGAGGTAAGAAAATGATAATTCCTAGCATAGACATAATGAATGGAAAGGTGGTACAACTTATACAAGGAAAAACAGAGAAAAAAATGATTGAAATAGATAATCCAATAAAACTTGCAAAGGAGTTTGGAAAGTATGGTGAAATAGCTGTAATTGATCTAGATGCAGCACTTAATAAGGGAAATAATTTAGAACTAATAAAGAATATTTGTAAAGTTGCAAATTGTAGGGTGGGGGGAGGAATTAGAACAATAGAAAAAGCAAATAATATTCTAAGTGCAGGAGCAAAAAAGATAATTATTGGAACAAATGCAACTCCAGATTTTCTAAAACTATTACCTAAAAATAGAATAATTGTAGCAATTGACACAAGAAAAGGCAAAGTAACGACAAATGGCTGGACAAAACAGATCAATAAAACACCAGAAGAACTTGTCAAAGAAATAGAAGAATACTGCTCAGGATTTTTATATACTTTCGTAGACAAAGAAGGACTAATGCAAGGAACAGACTTAGAAGCACTAAAAAGAATCAAAAGAATAACAAACAAAAAGATAACTGCTGCCGGAGGGATCTCAACATTTAAAGAGATAAAACAACTAGAAAACTTAGACATGGACTCACAGCTAGGCATGGCACTATACACTAAAAAGATAAATCTAGAAAAAGCATTCATTGAACTACTTGATTTCGAAAAAAACAAGGGATTAATCCCCACAATTGTTCAGAACATAAACAAGGATGTTCTTATGTTAGCTTACTCAAACAAGAACTCATTATCAAGAGCACTAAAAAACAAAAAAGGCACATATTTCAGCAGATCCAGAAATAAAATATGGCAGAAAGGAGAAACTAGTGGAAATATTCAAGAATTAGTTAACGTAAAATATGACTGCGATAGAGACACCTTGCTATTTACAGTAAAACAAAAAGGAGTTTGTTGCCACAAAAATAAGTACTCATGTTTTTTCGATAGAGAATTTGATCTGGAATCCCTCTACAAAGTAATATTAGATAGAATAAATAACCAAAGACCAGATTCATATACCTCAAAAATAATCAATGACGAGGAAAAAATAAAAGAAAAGATCAAAGAAGAATCAGAAGAAGTATTAAATTACAAAGATAAAGATAATTTAACATGGGAAATTGCAGACTTAACATATTTTATCATGGTTCTAATGGCAAAAAAAGGAATAACGCCCAATGAAATAAAAAATGAACTTTGGAGGAGGAGAAAATGAAGATCACAAAAACAATACCTAAAGATTTTTATGATTTCAATGAGATAGAAGATATTAAATTAGTCAAAAAATTATTAAAAGAAGTAAAAGAAAAAGGAGATAATGCAATAGCCTTTTACACAAAAAAGTTTGACAAACTAGATCTAAAAGGTTTTGAAATAAAAAAAGAAGACATAAAAGAAGCATATAAAAAACTAGACAAAGAAACTATTGAAACAATAAAAAAAGCAGCTAGAAGGATTAAAAAATTCGCAAAAGAACAGATGCTATGTTTTAAAGAATTCAAATATGAACAAGATGGAATTACATTAGGCCAGAAAATTATCCCTATTGAAAAAGTTGGATGCTATGTGCCTGGGGGGAGATATCCTCTTCCTTCCTCAGCCTTAATGACAGTTATTCCTGCAAAAATTGCAGGTGTAAAAGAGATAATAGTTTGTAGTCCTAAAATACAACCAATAACAATAGTTGCTGCAGATATCGCAGGAGCCGATAAGATATTCAATATTGGGGGGATACAAGCAATCGGAGCAATGGCCTATGGAACAAAAACAATCCAACAAGTAGATAAGATAGTTGGTCCGGGAAACAAATATGTTACTGCCGCAAAAAAAGAAGTTTATGGTAATGTTGGAATTGACTTTTTAGCAGGTCCGAGCGAAATATTGATCATTGCAGACGAACTCTCAAACCCAAAGTATATAGCAGCAGATCTACTAGCACAAGCAGAACATGATCCAAACGCAATAGCAAATCTAATAACAACCTCAAAAAAGATTGCAGAGGAGGTAAATAATGAGCTGAACAAGCAATTAGATACACTCAAAACAAAAGAGACAGCTAAAAAAGCACTAGATAATAGCTGCATCATTATAGTAGACAGTCTAAAAAAAGCATGTGAAATATCAAACAAAAAAGCTCCAGAACACCTAGAATTGCAAACAAAAAATAACAACGAATTAGTTAAACTGTTAACAAACTACGGATCATTATTCATTGGAGAAGACACCGCAGAGGTATTTGGAGATTATTGCTCTGGAACAAATCACACACTACCTACAAATGGTTCAGCTAGATACACTGCCGGATTATCAGTAAAGGATTTCGTAAAAATAGCAACATTCCAAGAGATAACAAAAAAAGGCAGAAATAAGCTCATCCCAATTGCCTCAAAACTATCAGAAATAGAAGGACTAGAAGCGCACAAAAAAGCAGCAGAAATAAGAAAATAATATTTTTTATTTTCTTCCAAAACCACAAACTATATAATAACAAACAGATAATCTAACACAATGCCAAAACTAATGCCAAACTCAGAAGAGATTGAATTCAAACCTAAATTCATAGAAAAATATACTGAATTAACAGATTTCAAAGAATTCAAAAAGTACTCATTATCATATCTAAGAAGATCAATTAGAGTAAACACTTTAAAGATATCAATCAAAGATTTAAAAGCAAGAATTAAAGAATGGAAACTAACTCCAATCCCTTGGTGTAAAGAAGGCTTCTGGATTGAACACAACGAAGGAAGAAGAGATGTTGGAAACCTAACAGAACATTCTTTAGGTTATATTTATATCCAAGAAGCTGCTTCAATGATTCCTCCGTTAGCTTTAGACCCACAACCAGGAGAAAAAATCTTAGACATGTGTGCAGCACCAGGTTCAAAAACAACACAGATAGCACAATACATGAAAAACAAAGGAATTTTGATAGCAAACGACTACAAAGGAGATAGATTACAATCATTAGGAATTAACTTACAAAGGATAGGATTAACTAACTCAATAATCACCCTTATGCAAGGTCAATGGTTCAAAGATATAGAGTTTGATAGAATTCTAGTAGATGCACCATGTTCAGGAACAGGGACAATTAGAAAATCACTGAAAACATTAAAAATATGGAACCCAAACATGGTTAAACGTCTAGCAGGCACACAACGACAACTGATAGATAAAGCATTCAACTGTTTAAAACCTGGCGGAACAATGGTTTACTCAACATGCACATTAGAACCAGAAGAAGACGAAGCAATTATTCACTTTCTCTTAGAAAAATATCCAAATGCAAAAACAGAAAAGATAAAATTGAAAGGACTAACAAAATCAAAACCAATTCTAGAATACAACGGAGTTAAATTCAACAAACAAGTTAAGAATTGTCTAAGAATCTGGCCACAAGATCATGACACTGAGGGTTTTTTCGTATGCAAAATAAAGAAAAATTAGTTGTTACTAATAACATAATATTATGTTACACATAACATCTAGAATTAATTTTCACTCAACCTTCACTTCATACTTAATATCCTTCTCAATCAAAAAGATCTCCATATCATTTATTGCTTTTCTATATCTCAACTGTGATTCATTACCATCATACCGATCTACGCCTTTTCTGGGATATGCATTACCATTATGATAAAACTTGGCAAAAAAACCAACTACATCTTCCTCTTCTCTTAATCTATCAACTGATAATCTCCAATTTGAGGAATCCCAGATAAACTCATCTTTACATTCTCTCATTCCTTTGTATATTCTTCCTTCAACATGACTATTATCTAGTCCCTTTCCACTATATTCCAAATTAACATATTCAGAAGCAATTTTTCCAATCAGTTGTGAAGACCCAAACTGAGTTTGCCAATCTTCTCCAGTATAAATATTAAACTTTACAGACTTTCCTTCATACTCTTCATAAATATAATCAAGATGATTATCTAAATCTCCTTCAGCTTCTTCTAATTTATTTTTTACATCTATAAGATACCAATACCTTTCATTCTGTAATAATGGATTAGTTTCAGCTACAGGCGCATCCACTACGTCATCTTTAGATTTCCCCAATAACCAATCAAATATCCTCCACATTCTATCACCACTGATATCCAGCATCTTCTAAAAAAGAATCATCAACATCTCTCCAATCAAATGTATCTTCATCTACATCTACTTCCCAATCTCTGCATTCATCATTAGTATCTCTATCATAGAATTGGTGACTTAACTCATAAGGATCAAAATATCTTGTCTCACATGTGATATATACTTTATGACAATCATACTCATCTTCACATGTATATTTAATATCATAACAGCTGAAGAAACCGTGTTCTTCACAGTATTCTTCTATTCGTTCTTGTTCTTGTTCTTCAAAAGTTTCTCTTGACCACACATCAGTCAATGTATTATACTTGTCTAATGCTTCATTAGTCTCTTTCCATTCATTGAACACAGCTTCCTTTTCTTCAGCTGTATAAGTGTCTTCATAGACACTTGTTTCCATACTTGACGTAGTCAACGTCTTATAATCCCTGACGACTTCGGAGTCGGGATTATATATATTATATGCCTCAGGTATCTCCTGTTCTACTACTACCACAGTAGGCGTATATCCCACAGGAAAGGCATATTCTGTCCTATCAAAGCTATCCTCTCCACAACCTACCACTAATAAACTAACAACACACACCATTAAAATAGCTAAAAATCTCATTTTACCACATAAAGGTGACAACTTATATATAAATGTTTGCATAAATTTCACTACTACAGAATAAAGGTTCCATATGAAACAAGGGGGACCTACCCGTTTAGTATACATAAACCTATACTAGAAGAAGCAAGTATAAACCTAGGACTTAAATTTTCTTCAAATATTTTTCTAAATCATTATAATCATTCTTCCTATTCAACAAACACACTAAAACAATATTTGGTTCAATCACAACATAAATTAATCTTATCTCTTTTGAGCGAAGATTAAACCTAACTCTAAAAACACGAGAATAATGTTTTGAATGAATCTTTTTATATCTAAATGGATTTTCTTTTATTAACTGTATTTTATCATAGATAATTCTTCTAGATTTCTCGTCTAGTTTCTTAACCTGTTCTAGAAAAGAAGATAATGTTTTTATTGAAAAACTCATTTTAACAATACTCTGTTAAGCTCTTGTTCAGAGACAAAATCTTTCTTTTTTGTTGCTGTTGAAATTAAACTATCAATTAACTCAATCTCTCTTTCACTAAATGACTCATCATATTCGTTTCTTTCAAAAATTTTCTCTCTCATTGACTCAAGTGCTAAATCTTGAATATTTCTGAATCCAAAGTTGTCTACATATCTTTTTGCCGCCTGAAGTAGATTATCAGGTATTTTTAGATTAATCTGTTGCATTTTAAGTATCTAGAGATATCTAGAGATATTTAAATGTTTCGGTTATAAGATCGATATTACAACAAACTCAATCTCCACTCAGCAAACTTAGCAATAGGTAAAATATCAATAAAATCCATATCCGATTTTCTTCTCATATACAAGTCATTAACTATCTCAGAATCATTTGACTCATTTACATATTCTTTAACTAAATGACTTCCTCTCCTCCCATTAACTCCACCTACATGACCTAATAAACTCCGATAAATCTCTCTTGCCTCTTCAGTCTCACCAACCTCTTCTAAAGAACGTGCTAAATATAGGTTAGCTTCTGATAAGAAATACACCATATCTGAAAAAGGTTCTAAATGCGGCTTAGCTTCAACAGCTTCATTTATACTATCAACATATGCTCTTAAATTTTCAGCAGCAAATTCATGATTTCCTGCTCTCTGAAACATCACAAATGAATAAACAGTGATATTAGCATTATGAGCACTTGTAAAACCTATTTCTTCACCTCGTTCTCTAATCAGATTAGATAACATACCTCCAGTATCCAACGCTCCATCATAGTCTTGTAAAACCTCTGCCTGCACTTCCATTCTCCTATCAAGAAATGGAACACAATAAGGACTCTCTGGATTTCTTTCTACAAACTCACCAACATGTTCCACTACCCCATGCCAATCGTGTTGTGCAATATCCAATTTTAACAAATCATTATAAGCTGCAAATAAAAATCTATTATCAGGATTATTCTCAATAAAACTACAAAGCGTGTCTTCCATACCTGAATAAAAATCATCATCTAGTTCCGTCTGTGTTGACATATGTTCCACTAAACCAGTATACACCAAAGCAACATAAGCTAAGAAATCACTATCCTCTAACACAGTTTCAGGATCATAACCTTTTCCTGCTTCAAACTTGATTTTTCCTTGATCCAATTCATCTAAAAAAGACAAACCATCAAAATCACTTGAACTAATACCCCAAGAATAATTTCTCAACAACTTAACTACTGGGTTGATCTCGTCTCTCAAATCGTCTTTAGTAATATCTGGTAAATCAATTACTACATTATACCTCTCTGCAACCCCTTCAATCGCAGAACGAAGTTTGTAAACACTAGGTCTTTCTCCTATACTAATCCCCCTCTCAATTAACTCTTCATTAGATGCATCTCTGATATAATTATAAGTTAATTCAAGATCATAATCAAAATCTCCAGCTAAAACTAATAAGAAATAGTTTGAAAAAGTGTATTTAGAAAATAATTTAGGCAAATTATTATCTCCAAAGATATTATTAGATAAGAGATTATCTATTCCAAAACTATCTGACTCTTTAAGATATGAAACAATTTTCCCATTCAAATATTTATCTCTAGGAAAACCAGAAACATTTCCCATCTTAACAATTGAAGCAAGATTAAAACTAATCGCTTCTAATTCTGATAACGTTGAAGTAACATAGTCTCTAACTTTCAGTTTTTCTTTCTGTTCATCAGTTAAACCTGACACAAAACCCAAAACATTCATTACTACACTCTTTTGGTTCTCAGTAACAGCTCCACATCCCTCATAAACCGTAGACATCTCCTCATCAACTTTCAATGAAATAGAATGTCCGGATTCATGAAAAGTTGTCGCCCAAAAATCAACACCATCACTATCATCAAAATTAAACATATTAAAAGTAACGTCCTGTGTTCCATAATTAAAATATGCAAGTACACCTGAGTCCATAACATCTCCAGTTGGCCTATCATAAAAATGTAACTCATCAACATGTCCATCAAGTCTTTCACCTGTTAAATATTCAAAAATAACTGGCAAACTTTCCCTAACTTCTCTCTCACTTGGCACAGCTAACCAATCAATTGACCCAACAACATCTTCAATTGTACGTGTACGCAAAGGCGTAGCTACATGTCGTATAGCACACCCTACAGAACTAGAACTCAATACTGATGCCCCAAGCATCCACATTACCTGTCTTCTATTGGTTATCATCCCAATAATAAAGGAAATACGAACCCATTTATAAAGATTACTTCCAATAACTACAGAATAATAGTAATTCAACAATAAGCCAAAGTACTCGGAGCCCATCTACCAACACAGGGTCCATCCTTAACATGAAACCCTGCCTGAATCAAATTCTCTCTAACAGATCGAGCACATGAGTATGTAGCCAAAACCCCTCCTTTCTTCATAACCTTCTTAATATCAGAGAAAAACTCAAATGTCCATAACTCTGGACATTTCTTTGGCGTTAAATGCACTTGCTTGCCAGGTTACAAGCCTTCTATTGCCCAAATTTGAAATTTTACTTGTTAAATGTTAACTACTATGCAAGCTCTTAGACAAAAAACAATCAAAGCTTGCCAATAAATACAAAATATGTCCTCATGATATATAAAGCCTTTCCTTGTAAAACGAGAAAAGCTGTTGAATACTCATCTAATGATTTTCTTTATTTCCTGATTAAATCGTTTTGCTCTTTCAATAGATGTTTTGGCCTTTGCTTTAATAACAATTTCTTTTGTGTTGTAAGTAAAGGTTGCACGTTTTCCTTTTTCAAAGAAATAATCCTCAACTAATTGATCAGCTTTTTGTTTTCCGAGTAATTGGGTTGCTTCTTCTTTTGCTTCTGCAAAATCTTCAATAATCCTTTTTTGAAGTTTTCCATTGAGATAGAAAAAATTGATCACAGCATCAAAGGTTATAGTATGTACTGATAAATCTGCCTTTATCCTAATTCCTTCGTTTTCCAGCAAAGCCCTTGCCATATAAAACATACTATAATAACAAGCATTCACTACCCACAATAATCCATCAAAGTTAATGTAACCTGTTTTTTGCTGCATATTTTTATCAGTTGAAAGATCATATAAAGCATTTGCTGAATTTAATGATTTATCTGCATTAGCGAGAAAGAAATCTGTAAATTCTTTTTTCTGTTTTGTTTTGATAATTTCATCACTCAGATATTGTTTGACTCTTGATTCTGCTTCCTTAAGTTTTTTATCTTCAATCATTTTCTCCCTTTCTTAAGCAATTTATAGAAAAGTTCTGCACCGTATACAATTATATGTTTGTTTAATACCTCATTAATTATATTTTTTTCGTCTCTTGAACCTAACATTTCAAACATACTTTCAAAAGAAATGACTATTGTATGTAAGTTAAGAGTATAATTCCTTGCAATATTGTATAATGCTTTTTCTGCAAATTCAATATCTTCGGTTTTTTCAATAATAATGAGGATATCTATATCTCTTGGTTTAGAACTTTTTACTGCTGAACCAAAAATAAGGAAGGTAAGATAACCATATGGAAATTTTTCAACAACATCTTCTGCAAAGAGGGAAAATGTTTTATTTTTGCTTAAGAACTTTTTGTATCTTAGATATTCAAAATATGCTAATTCTTGATGATTTTGTTTGTAGTTTAATACATAACAGTTATCATCATGAATAATGAGTTTGTTTTTTATTAAATCTTGGCTAGCTCTGTACACTAAAGCCTGGTGCATCTTAAGCTCTTTTCCAACACCCCTCAAACTAAACCTTTTAGTAATCTGTGACACAAACAACTGCATTATTTCAAACTGTGTTTTTGTGAGTGTATTATACTTTTTAGTATTCATATGAATACTATTTAGTATGAGTTATATATAAATGTTTCGGTTTATATGATTAGTAGTCATTAATAAGTAGTAAATAAATAGAAATCTTTATAAATAAGCTTGTCTATTAAATACTCATGACTTCAAATCTTGAAAGTACAGTTACTCATCGAGACTATTCAGCAGATGAGTACAGAATTCAACCTTGGGAAAGTAGATTATATGAAAAATTAGGTGTTAGAGCATTTCAAAGGGTCTACAATGCTACTGTTGGAACACTTGTGAAAAAAGTCTCTGGAAGAGATTTTGTACAAACACCCACAAGAAGAGGACTTGAAGAAGCAATTGAATCAACAGTAAACATTGAAGCATTACATTGGGTAGGTGGGATTATTATGGGTATTGATTCAGTTCAATACTTTGCTAATGGAGAATGGTCAAAAGCGGCTTTAGCAACTTCACTAAATATTCTAGTTAATGCATATCCAATTATTCTTCAAAGATATAACAGAGGAAGGATGCTTTCTATAAATGAAAGAATGACTGGCTCTTCGAGAAGAGACTATTCTTCTTCAGCTCCTTCAATACACTCATCTTAATTTCTCTGTTTTTTTATGACAACTCAAGCATAAGCCAATGTACTCGGTGCATTCCTACCAACACATGGACCATCTTCAACCCTAAATCCTGCTTTAACTAAATTCTCTCTAACAGATCTAGCGCATGAATAAGTAGCTAATACACCACCTTTCTTCATAACCTTTCTAATATCAGAAAAAAACTCAAACGTCCATAACTCAGGACATTTCTTTGGTGAAAACGGATCTAAAAAAACAACATCAAACTTCTCTTTTAATTCCTTAACACTCTTCCTTGCATCACCCATTACTAAATCAACCCTAACACCATCTTTATCATATTGACCATTCAAAGCAACATCTTTAATAACACAATAACTATCAAACTTAGAATCCAACTTCAAAATCTTCTTAATTATTTTAGAGTCATTCTCTAACGCAACTATCCTTAATTCATTAACAGTATCTAAAGCAGCAGCAGAATTATAACCAATCCCAAAACAAATATCTAATATTTTCATCCCATTTTTCAATTTACAAGGCTTTGCATACTTCTCAAACGCTTCTTCTACTGCACCAGTCTTTGAATGATACCATTCATCATACTTCTTATTGAAGAATGTAACAGAACCATCTTTTGTAATTACTTTTTTCATCTTTTAGTATCTCTTCCTTTATGCCAACCTAGATGTCCAGAAAGTTTTGAATGAAGCGAGAATGTAAATCCAATGTTTATAAGTAATAGACCAACAACTAGACTTTCAAATCCTAAACTTCCTCCTAAAATTTTCTTTATTATTTCATATGTTAAATAAATAATAAATATAAAAAGAATCCAATAAAATATCTTCATAATAATTCCTTTATCTTCTATTTTAACCACCTATAATTGACTTAATAAACCATATAAATAACACTATCATTAAAATAACAATAGCAACATTTAACGGATCAACACCTTTTACTTTCATTACATCGTTATATGTTAAAGACATATTTAAATTTTCCCCCTCAAATATTTACTATAATCCAACCTCGGACCTAACCATTCTCTAACTCTTCTAACAAAAGGCTTCTTCTCTCTCTTCTTAATCTTCTCCCCTTTATAACTAACTTTATTACATAACTCTTCATCTATAAAACTATTACTCATCCTCGCCCCACCAAACTCATCAAATAACTCAACATCAACCTCTTTATTAACATCAACTAAATCCCAAAACCCAGAATAACCAAACGGAAAATATTGAACATTAACAACGCCAAAATATCTATCTAAAGAATCAAAAACAACACTATAACTAAACTTAACATCTCTCTCAACAGGAACACAACCATAATCATCTATTCTAATTTTCTTAGATGCATCAAACATAAAAGCCATTCTACTTGATTGAACATCATCAGGACCACTATGAAAAGCTCCAAAATCTCCATGATAATGAATATTCCCTAAAACAACATCCTTTCCTTTAAACTCTCTCTCAACAATTCTATAACTCGCTTCTGTAACCTCTTGTTTTGGAATATAAACATCTCTAACAGCAATATCTTTTTTCTTCCTCTTATTCAAGACTCTCATACAGATTTCTAACTCCTTACCAACATGGTATCTAAACCTATCTGCAACCTTTCTAACCTTTCTACAAACATTTTTAGTCATTCTTATCCTATTAAACTCCTTATCTTCAGAAATCTTTCTCTCTAACATAGAATTATAAAAACCCAACAATTTCTTATTAGTCTTCTCTCTAACTCTTCTTTGATCCTCTAAAAACTCTTCACTTTTCAAAAATTCATCTAAATCACCCATATCTGCACCCGCACTTATTAACAAATAATACATCTTCTTCTCTAATTCTATCAGAACTATAAGAACTGAAATGAATCATCTTACTACCACAAATATTTTGCATCTCCACAACCATTAAACTACCGACAACCATATTTGGAATAATAACACTTGACTCAGCTTTATCCACACAAGAACTACTAACCTCTCTTGTCCTCTCCACCTCAATCAAAGCATCTAAATCAA
>CAYVNO010000016.1:0-21505 GCA_964452935.1 uncultured Methanosarcinales archaeon
GACTTTCTGAGAAGATTTGCTTTTGATGATGATGGGTTGAATGAGGCAAGATTATTGGATGCAGAAGAAGATTTATCTACAAAGTTAGATGGGATGTTGTATAAGGGGTATGAGAGAGATTTTGATTTTATTTTAGAGATTGGTAAATTAAAGGATGTACATAAACAAAAACAAGATAGGTTGCAAAGAGTTTTTGGTTTAGAGGATATTGATGTTAGGGAAGATAGAATTCTTTATTATGAGAAAGAGTATTCTGTAGATGATTTTTTGAGAGATGTTGTTTTTCCTTTAAGAGACAGTAAAGATCATACAAATTATGTGTTAGGGGTTGTTAAGTATCTTGAGAATGTTTTTCAACATACACTTATTCACAGGGAGTATGAGCTAGGTATGACTCATAAACGATTGAGAGAGAAAGAGAGAGTTACTAAATGGGATGAAAGGCATGCTAAGTATTTAGAACAGAGAGTTGAGGAGTTAGACTTAACTTTGACTAGGTTAGAAGCTGTTAGGGGGGGTGAACATCATGATCATGATTTATTTTATGAGCCAGAAGAGAAGGAAGAGAGATATTGGAATTTTGGAAGGGTTTGTGATTATGCTGTCAAGGGCGTTGCTTTTGCTACACTTGCTTTGATGTTTGGTTTACCTGCATCTTGTGTTATGGATAATTATGATAGAATAATCAATGATCCTTTGTCATTTTTTAATACTGGTAGTTCAATTGTTGCAGAAGCTGATGCCATTTCCACCATTTATTGATTTAAAGAAGTTGCTTGTTATATTTGTGTCCTTTGCATTGTCTAAAGCTAATTCGACAAATGTTTCGTCAGATGCTAAGTTGTTATAGAATGAGTTGTTATGTATTGTTCCATTACTAATATTATTTACTAGGATTCCATTCTCATAATCTCTGAATGTACAGTTTCTTATTGTTATGTTTGTTCCTTGTGCTATGTAGAATCCAAAACCAGAAGCGTTTCCTTGGAGAGTTGTTCCTCTACAAGTTATGTTGTTATTATGTGTGGTGGCCATTAATGTTCCGCCAGTTGGGATAGAATATGTTCCGTTGCAGAGTTGGTAGTTACCTGCAGAGGTGAATGTGAATGATAGTTGAGGTGGACGGATGTTTGCGCTTGAGTCGTCACAGTCACAATTTAAGCTAGCGTTACAACAGCCGTTTTCAGATGCGTTAAAGCCATCTCCATCGCTGTCTGTACATGCCAATGTTATTGCTGTAGAAAGTATGAATATAATTACTAGTAGTGTTATATGTAGTATTGTCTTTGTTAATTTCACTCGGCCCACCTCTTTCGAATCCAATTTTTAAATGGAATATTTATTCTATATATTATTTCATATATATCTTTCTTTTTTTAAGTGTATCTAGTTTGTTAGAAATAAAAGAAAAAAACGTGGACAACTTATGCCCACAAGCATAAGGTTTCTCTTAGCCTAGAACCCTTAGTGATGTGAGGTGTCGTAATCATATTTAAAGGTTATGGTTGTAGTATTAATCAGTTGATGTCGTTGGATTCGAACACGGTCATTTTTCGAAGAAAAATGCCCTATTCCGAAAGGAAAAATACATACTTTGTATGTATTTTCCCTCTCCAGTCAGTTCTCATTCTGTTTTTTTCATTATATTAGGACAGTATATTTATATATGAATGCTTGTTTATTGGGTGTATGGATGTATATATACTCAGATATGGGGAGTTGGCTCTAAAGGGTCGAAATAGGATAGATTTTGAGAAAAGGCTAGTTAGTAATGTTAAATCTTTTTTGAGGAAGAAAGGGATTAAGTTTGAAGAGATATTGCGGCCCAGAGGTAGGTTAGTTGTTTATTGTAGTAATGATATTGATTTTAGTAATGTCTTTGGATTAGTTTCTTTTAGTAGAGCAAAAGAGCTTTCTTTAGATGTTGAAGATATGAAGAATTATATTTTGAAGTTGTTGGGTGATAAAGAGTTTAATACCTTCAGAGTTAGTGTTAAAAGATCAGATAAAAGGATTGAATTTAGGTCTGCTGATTTAGAAAGAGAGTTAGGAAGTTTTATAGTCGAGAAATTTGATAAAAAAGTAACATTAAAAGGTTTTGATTTAGAGTTATGTGTTGAGTTGTTTAATGATCATGCATATGTTTTTTTAGAAAGAGAAAAGTGCAATGGTGGTTTGCCTTTGGGAGTTACTGGTCGTGTTTTATGTTTGGTTGAGAATAAAGATGATATTGAAGCAGCTAAGTTAATGATGAAACGAGGTTGTGAGGTTGTTTTATGTCTGAAAAAGAAAATTAATTATGATTTAGTTAGTGAATGTTATTTTGGCGATGAGTTGAAAATAGTTGATTTTTCAGAGGATATTGATAAATTAGTTGAAGAGAATAAGTGTGAAGCCGTCGTTACTGGGGAGAAGTTAGAGGCTTTCAAGACGGTAAAAACAAAAAATTTAGTGTTTAGACCATTGCTTTATAAATGATTCTTTCTTTTTTTAGAAAAATTTTTATATGATTGTCGTCTAATATTCTATGGAGACATTCTTAGCAGATTTGCTAGAGGTGAGATGGAAAAAACAACTAAATTAGTAGTACTAGGCTTCTTTTTCTTAGGTATTTCTACGTTGTTTGCTTTGGGTGTTAATGCAGATGATTGTGCTTTTAAGTGTTGGAGTGATTTAGAGTGTAGTGAGGGTGAGTGTGTTTCATATGGTTGCCAAATGTGCGATAATATTACTTGTTCTCAGTCTTGTTTAGGAGATCAGAGGGATTTTGGGGAGGTTTGTATTGAACATAGTCAATGTTCTTCTGGTTATTGTTCACATATTGGTGCTGTTTCTGGTTTTTTAAGGGCATGTTGTCCTGAAGGGAGTGAGTGGATGCCTGGAAAAAAACAATGTGTTGATGAATATGGAGAAATTCTTTTTCAAGGACAGGTTTATGTTAGGAGACCTAGTGAATCTGTTGAAAGAGAGCTATATTTGCCAGAAGAAGATGTAGAAGAAGGAGAAATAGATGAAGAAGAGGATGAGTTTGATCCGTGGAAAGAGATTGATGGGGATGTCGGTGTAGAAGAAAGTTGTAATCATGATTATAATAAGAAGATATTAAGAAATCCAAGCAATAAAAAGAAATGGTTGATTTTTAATTGTAAAAAATATAAGATTAAGAATGATAAAATTTTAGATGATGTTAAAAATAGGTTAAATGAAAGGGTTACAAAAACAAAAGATGTAAAACAGATAGATAAGGGGTGGTTTTTGAAAAATGTTCTAGGTTGTTTGTGGAATAAAGAGAATATTATTGATAAAAAAACTGGAAAAAAGTATTATGTTACTGGTTGTAAAAAACATGAATATCAGGACGAGCATACTTGGAATTCGATTGGGTTAGGTAGGGCAGGAGATGCAATTGAGTTATCCCATAAGACTGTTAAGAAGATAAAGAAGGGGAGAGATGTTCCTTCTACAATTGGGTGTAAATATAATAATAAGATAATGAAACACCCTGATAAAAATAAGATTTGGTTGATTTATAATTGTAAGAAATTCTATATCCCTAATTTGCAGATACTTGAGGATGTTGCTAGAAATTTGGGAAAGAAAACTGAGTTAAATGCGGATGTAGAAAAGATACAAAAAGGAAAAAATATTAAAAATGTTCTAGGTTGTTTGTGGAAAAAACAGAATATAAAGAATAGATACAATAATAATATTTTTTATGTGACAAAAGAGTGTGTGAAAAATAAATATTTGGATCTAGAGACTTGGTTTGATAAAGGTGTTAAGAGAGGAGATCCTGTCTATTTGAATAAGAAAACTGTAAAGAAAATAAAGAAAGGAAAGAGTATTGATTCTAGTGCTGATTGTTTTTATAATGGGAATCTAATCAAGGATGTTTCTAATAATAAGATTTATTTTGTGAATAATTGTAAGAAACGGTGGTTTTCAAGTACTGATACTTACAGGTATTACTATGATTATGTTCCTGGTTATAATGCAAAGTTGTTGAATGTTGAACATAGTTCTGTTAAGAAGATAAAAAGTGGTAATGATATTCCCAAAGTCAAAGTTAAGTTGGATGTTAGCAAAGATTGGCCAAAATTGAAAAGGATAAGTGTTGACTCTGGAAAATTAAATAAGAAGTATAGGATGGTTGTGGAAAATAAAGGAAATGTTCCAGTTAAGTATATTATTGATTTTGAGTATAGGGATCAAGGGATTTATTTTACAAACGGCAAAGATAAAATTGTTCCAGGAAGTTGGATTGAGATTAAAAAAGGAGAGAAACATTATTATGGGTTAAAGGTTGATGCAAGAGGAATTAATGTTAATGAGAACTGGGATGCGAAAGTTATTGTTCATAGGGGCGATAAGAATAACCCCGACAGAAAGGCTAAAATAAGGGCAAAGATTAATTATGTTGATACAGTTGAAGAGGATGTTTCTGAGTTGCCAGAAGTTTGTGTAAGTGCTAGTGTTTCTGAAGATAAAAGTGTTATTAGGTCTTTCTTAGGTATGTTTATTAAGGTAGCTTATGCAGATGAGAAAGAGTGTTATACTGCTTCTTGTGAACCTTTAGATTGGGCAATAAATAGTTATAGTGATTCTGATTTTAAGGCGGTTTATGGATATACCGAGGGAGAGGTTTCTGCACAGTTGGAGTCGGTTGATTTTATGGGAAATACTGTTAGTGTGCACAGGTTAGCAAAGCACGCTTTTGAGTGTGTTGTCCAAGATATAAAGAAATGTGAGGAAGGGAATAATTATAATTTTTATAATGTGGGGACATATAATTGGAGAAAAATCACTGGAGGGAATAGTTTAAGTCTTCATAGTTTTGGGGTTGCTGTTGATATTAATCCTGCAGAGAATCCATACGGTAGTACTTTTAAGACAGATATCCCCCAGTGTGTTATTGATTCGTTTGAAAGGTATGCTTTTGATTGGGGGGGTAATTGGGGTCCTCCTTATAGTTATGACACTATGCATTTTGAATACCACGGTCCTGCTCTTGAGGAGGGAGATATAGAATATCCAGATGTTCCTGAAGAAGAAGTTCCAGAAGAGGAACCAGAAGAAGAAAAGGATGAAACACAACAAAAACTTGAAGAGATTGAGAAGAAATTTAGAGGTTTGGTTTCGTTAGGAAGAAGTTTAGGATTAACAATGGCTGCTGATAATTTGGAGTGGTATTTAGATGGGAATGGTGGTGTTAAAGAGATGGATAGTGATTGGTTGAGGGGTTTTATTGAGACTAGACATGCTATTGAGGTTAATCAAGGAAGATTTGAGGAGTCGTTTTATGAGAGAGCAAAACAGTTAGAGGATGGAGAGACACTTGTGTTTAGAGAACAGTGGGATAATATGTACTGGGGTATCCAGCCTAAGCTGTATTTAGCTGTTGGAACGAGTACGATTGAGTCACATGGTGATTTTACCTTGGTTAGAAATGGGAATACTGTTACTATTGAAGGAAATGTGCGAAATAATTGGTGGGATGTTTATGATTGGGATCCACAAAAGTCTTCTTATTATGGTGTTTCACAAGATGATGCAAATTTTTTACAAGAACATGGTGGTGCTAAGAATTTTGATATGAAATCAGAATGGAATCAAATAATCTATGGAGAGATTGAGTTCAGATGGTGGTGGATCGATAGACAAGATTATTGGTGGTATTAGTTATTCGTTAGGGTTTGTTGTTATTAGTTTATGTGTTTCTGGGTCGACAGATATTTGTATTTTATGGTGTTTATTTTCCCATATTAGAATTCCTTCTCCGGGTCTTGCGTTTGCTATTATTTCTTTTTCTCTTTCGTTTAGTCCAAATAAATCACATGTTTCATCTAGTATTATTTTTTCTGTTTTAAGTATGTAACGAAATGCGGTGTTTGCTAAGAATGCTTTTCCTTCAGGAGAATCTTTTAGTTCTGCAACACTTTGTGTGACAAGAATCAATGACCCATTCCTTTTTCTAAATGTTCTTGCAAATCCTTCTACATAATCTGCTTCATTCTTGTTTTTCAACATTCTCCATGCTTCATCTAGAATAAGCATTTTCTTTTCCGTGTCCTGAGCGAATTTTGTTTTTAAGAACTCTAGAAGTATCAACATCATTACTGGTCTTATTTCTTCTGTCATCTCTTTGAATTCAAAGACTATGAAATCAGAGTTTAGGTTGATATCTTTTCCAGACTGATTTATGAATTTGAATATTCCTGTGGTGTATCTACTAATTTTACTTAATAATATCTCATATTGTTCTTTTGTGTCTCTGTTTTTTGATTGTCTTTGATGTAGTTTTAGTGTTTTTTGTATATCTGATAGTATTGGTGCTGATTTTTTCCATGTTTTTGGTTTGTCTTCATAAATTCCTTTTGTTTTATATGCAGATATTATTGCTTTTTCTAATAATGGTTTTTGTATGTCTGTGACTCCGTCTAATAATACATCAAAAACTTTTGGTAGTGAGACTAGTTTTTCTGTTAGATTTCCTCCCATTAGGTTTAATAGATTGGGGATAGTTTTACTTTTTCTGTTTAGTGAGATTATTTGTGAACCTTTCACCATCTTAGCCATATCAATGTACTCTCCTTCTGGGTCTAATGCAAAAACTTTTGTTCCGTTGATTAGTTGGTCGTTCAGTAGAAGTGCTTTTGTTCCGTATGATTTACCTGATCCAGTTGCTCCAAGTATTGAACCAATGTATTTTGGAAGTTTCCAGATTGATTTTGCGATTGGTGCTCCTCTATCATTAAATCCTAAAAGAACCCCACTTTCTTCGTCTATATCATAGAATGATGCGCTAAACGGGAATCCTGCTGAAGCTGCTGGTCCAGGAACAAAGACATGGTTTTGTGGAAGAAAGTTTACACCTGATGGGATTATTGATCTTAATGTTTTTTCTTGAAGATATGATGATGAATCTCCTTCTATTCCCTCTGAACGCATTGCATCCATTATTCTTTTTCCTGTAGTAAGTGCGTCTTTTTTGTTTTCTGCTCTGCTTGCAAGGAATAGGCTCATTTTGTAAAGTTTGAATTCTCCTCTAATCAGTGAGTTTAATTGTTCAAGAAGTTCTTTTTTTCGGTTTTCTAATGATGGGTTGTCTAATCCTCTTTTTCTATATTTGTAGAGGTCATTATCGACTTGTTTTAGTTGAGAGTTAAGATATACTTCTACGGCTCTCACTGAACCTGGAGTGATATGTATTGTGAAGTCTACGTTTGATCTTTCTTCACTTAATCTTCCTAACCAATTCTTTTTTACTGTTGCCGGGAATCCATGTGCGTGAATTCCTTGATAGTATAATTTTCCTATTTGGATATATTCTTTTTCTGTGTTAACGTATTCTGGTCTAATTGATAGGGAGAGTAGTTCTTTTTCTTCAATGGTCTTAGTATCTTTTACATATTTGTTGAATACTAATAGGTCTTCTTCTTTTCTGAATCCTCTTGCTAAGAGTTTCTTCATTACGCTCTTTTTTTGATCTGTTGTTAGGTATTTACAGAATTCTTTTAATTCTTCTGGGAGTAGAACTTCATTTATTAGTAAAAAGTTTGATATCTTTGAGATTATGAAATCTTCTTCTGTTTCTCTTTTCATTGTTCCACCTTTTTGAATGGGAATTCTTTTTTCAGTACTTCTGAGGGCATTATCATTTCTCTCCCTTTTATGAAGTCAATTCCTACAGGGATTGTGTTTTTTAGTATTTCTTTATGATAATGTGTTGCGGTTTTACAGTCTATTCCTTTTGTTGAGTTTAGTGAGATCATTTTTCTGCTTAATTCTGTTGTTTCTTCTTCTGTTAACCCTTTGCAGTTTAGGTATGCAGAGAAATTGAATAGTTTTGTTTTGTTTTTTGTAATTTTAGTTAGTTGTTCTTTTAGATTTTCTATCTCTTTTTCATGTTTTGAGTCTTTTTTACCTTTTGATGTGGCAAAGTGTATTTTCTCTTCTATCTCTCTGATTTTTTGGTTTATGTATAATTCTATGGATCTTATTGAAGAAGGTGAGATGTTAATGCAGAAATCATAGTTCTCTTTTTGTGTGGTTAGTGGTCCAGACCAATCTTTTTCTATCTCTTCTGGGAATCCTGATGCAACAATGCCTTCGTTAAATTGTTGGTTAAACTGGATGTTATTTTGTGTTATTTTTATTATGGATTGTTGGGTGAATATCCTTCTTATTTCGTTCAATCTTTTTTCATTTTCACTCACGAATTTTTCGTTGTATTTCAATGAGTTTTCTTGTAATTCTATATTTTTATTTTGGAGGTTATCAAATACAACCTCTTTTTCCTCCTCATTTAAGTTTATGCATATTTTTTCTACATCCTCTAATGATACTTCTCCGCCAAGGTTTAATCTGTTTATTAGGTGTTTTGTTACTAATTTTACTTCTTTGTTGTTGATGTTTTTTAACTGCTTCAATGTTTTTTCTACAAATCCTTTTGATTTTGTTTTTTTAAAGCTCTGTTCATGTGTTGTCTTTTTTTGTTGGTTGGTGTGTTTTTCTGGGACTTGTTTTGTTTGGATCTGTGGGTGGATTGTTTTATGTTTTGTTTGTTTTAGTCTTCTGCTTAATTTAACTTTGTAGTAGATATATTCATATTTTAATCTATTTTTGAGTATTCTTAATCTTCTCTGAGTTTTCCATATGGTGAATTTTATACTTTTAGGCATCTGTTTCACCTGTTTCTTTTTTCCACATCGAGAACAATTTTTCTGGAGAGAGATATTTTTTTGTATATATACATGGTTTGAGATATGATTGAATTAAGTTTTTAATTTGGTGATTTTCAAGACGAGATGTTTTTACTCCTGTTTTTTCTAATAAGGTGATGCAGTTGTTAGCTCTTTTGTTTAGTAGTGTTAATTTTCTTTGGAATATCTCTTCGCTTTGTTTTTTATATTTGAATGGGTTGATTAATGATGCAGAAGTTGTGTCTATAAATGGGATTACTAGGTAGTATACTCTTTTTGTTTTGTTATTGTTTTTTATGAATTTTCTAAGCCAGTCCCTGAAGTTTTCATAATGTTTAAGATATTCTCTTACTTCTTCCTTCTTTTTTAATTCAATTTCTAGATTGTTTAGTAGAATTTCTGTGATCTTTTCCATGTTGTAGTTTACGTTTCTTCCTATTATTTGTACTGGAAAATCTAACGATTCTAGCCAGTTATTGTACTCTTTTGTTATTTTGTCTTTTTTTGTCTTTGATATCTTTTTGAAATTTATTGGGGCTATTTTGTGGATACAAAGGATTGAGTGATCATTTAATATTGCAGAATTGTCTCTAATCTCTTTTATATTAGCTAGTTCTGATTCGTAATTTGGGTTTTTTTGTTTTTTTATCATTTTTTTAGCCAAGTTATGGGTGTTAAATATGATTTTCCTCTTCCCGGGTTATTTGTGAAATATGATGAATATAAACTTAGTAATTCTTCTGTATTTAGTCTCTTTAGTTTTAGGTTGCACATCTCTAAGATCTCTTTTGTCGTGGTTAATCTTTCGTGGAGTTCTCTAACCGCGTTTTTGTATGATTGATCTGTTTTATCTATTGTGCTTGAGGGTGTTACTCCTAATAATTTGTACATTATGTTTTTGAGTTTTGAGTCTTTTGTTTTTAGTGATACTTTTAGTGGAGTTACTAGGTAGAATACTCTGTTTCTGACTTTTTCTTTTGAAATCTTTTTTGTCATCCAGTTTTTGAAGCTATTGAATCTTTTTTTATCAGTTTTTGTATGTTTTTTCTTGCTGAGATTATCGATCCACTGAGTCATATCTAGGTCTACAGATTTTGAGGTTATTTGAACTTCAAATGATAGGTTTCTAAGCCAATTTCTGTATGTGTTCATTACATAATCTTGTTGGTCGTCTGATAATATTTCAAAATCTATTGGTTTTACTTCCATTACTCCAAGAATTTTTCCGCTTTTCAAGAATACTATGTTATCGTTGATTTCTTTAATTGAAATGAATGAGTCAATCTTTTTGTCGTAGTATCCTGTTTTTCTTAGGCTTGAGGATAAGTTGCTTTTTGTCATTATTCTTTCGTCTATTTTTAAGAACATTAGTGCAGCACCAAGTAGGATTACTGGGATTGTTAATGAGATTCTTATTGGAAGCGAAAAATATTCTAGTCTTATGATTATTAGGAGTGAGATTGATATTGTTAATGCAGCGTATCCGAATTGTTTGAAGGATAGTCCCCATAAAAATAATTCAGAATATTTTGTGAGATTTTTTGGGATTTTATATGCCACTAATCATCATCTCCTGAGATTATTGATATCCCTGATTTGATTATTGCTCCCATCAAGATTAATAGGTGGAGAAATGTATTTGTGGCGAATGCTGCTATGATTATGGCAAAATTTAGTTCATGTGCATCGGTTACAAATAACCATCCTGATATGTTGAAGACTAATACCATAATTAGTGGCATAAATATCTCGACGACAAAAATGATAAGGAATAGTTTTCCGTAACTTCTTGTCGGATTGAATAATAGAAGCATTATTATGAACGGGGAAAGTATCATTAATGTTAAAATTATTATATTTTTTGCGTGCATTGACCCAATATATGCCCAGCCAGATGGGTAGAGTATGTTTGATTGTGACTGGATGCTGTTGTATTTTAGAAATGTGTTTGTTACGTTAAGACTTCCTGCGTATTGATCTGTTATGTCCATCCACGGTTCCATTTCAAAAAAATTATTTGTCTCATTTGTTGAGACTTGTATGTATGATGTTACTTGGTTTGAGATGTCAAAGATTGTGCTGAACAGGAATGGGGCAACATTTAGGAAGATTAGCATTATAAAGAAATTCTTTAATAGACTTTTTGCATAATTCTTTTTTGATGGGGTTGATCCTGAGATCATCCACAGATATCCAATGTATGTTAGAATTAGGACAAGGAATAGGTTTGCTATTATTAATACGTATGTCTGTGCTTTATTTTTTGCTTTATCAAAATAAATATCATCTACTTGGAAATTTTCTGTTAATGAACGGGAGGTGTTCATTATTATTGAGTTTTGTTGTTTAAGTATTTCTGTTTTTAGAATGTATTCTGTTTCTACTCTGCACTTTTCTTCGTTGATAATACTCCCTATTGGAGCGTCAGAGCAATGCATTCCTAAATATGTTTCGTCTGCATAAGTTATTGGTATTAATATTAATAATAATGTTAGTATTAGTATTTTATTCATCTAGTATCCTCCTTGTGAATAGTCTTATTATGAATATGATTGGAATTGTTATTGTAATGATTATTGCAATAAATGCAATCCAGTCGATGAAATCTGTTTCTGATGCGTAGGTTGTTATTGTGTTTGATGTTGCTTTATCATATGTGTTGTCGCCTTCATATGTTGCTGTTACTTTTGTGTTACCTTTTTCTGCGTTGAATTCTATGTATCCTGTGTTTTGAATGTCTATTGTCTGTTTATTTGTCCCATATTTTATTTCTACAGGGACGTTTTCTGTTGGTCCGTTTATGTTTATGTTTATTTTTACTGTTTCTCCAACATCGTATGGTTTGTTTTTATCTAATGAAATGAAAATGTTTACTGGGGTTTTTAGTGAGCTGTTGCATGTTACTATGTCTTCTGTGAAAGGGTAGTAAATTGTTGCTGAACAGTTTTGTTGTGTGTTATGCTTTTCTGTTGTGAAAACAAGGTTGTTGATTGCTTGTGAAATATATGAATTTGTTCCAAAGTGTGAATGTTCTTCTTTTTTATGAACATATACTGGGTCATAATGGGGAAGCGTGTAATTTATGTAGTAAAGTGAGTTTGTTACTAATACTTCTGCATCACCTAGTGTGATTTTGTAGTCAGGATTTTCAGTTTCTAGGATTATTCTTGGTGTGTTTTCTGATTCTTCAATTGTTGTTATTATTGGTTGAATTGTTTTTTCGTATCTTTCTATTTTGTATTCTGATGTTTCTAGTGTTTTTGATTCTACTGGGGATTCTATTGCGACGAGTGTGTCACATCTGTTTATGTATCCACATACATTATCTTCTCCTATTGGAATGCAAATCCACTGTGAAGACCATTCATATACTTCTCTTCTTAGTTCGTTTTGAAGGTTTAATGTTGATGTGATAATGTGTTCTCCTGGATCTAAGTTTGTGAACTGTGTTAATGTGTATAAAGTTGGTATTGAACTTAGCGGATGTGTAGCTATCTCAGTTCCATCTATTTCGATGGTTATTTCACTATTATCTGAGCCTAGGAAGTATTTTTTTCTACATTCGCCTGTTAGTTTTGACTCTGGCCATTCTCCATCTTTGTCGATGTCTAATGTTTCCCAATCATTTGGTTTGTTGAATTCATAGTAAAACGCTGTGTGTATGTACCCGTTATCTTCTGTGTAAAGGGTGTTGTTTTCTATGAATGCGTTGTAGACACCAAAAATGGCTAGCCATGCGTAGTCAATACAATTTACTCCAGAATCAATATCGCATGTTTTTGATTCAGAGCTTAGGTTATATGGGGGTGTTCTATCAGGTGTTATTAGTGTGTTCCATGTTTGTGTAAATTCAAACTGCGGTAAGTAGTTTTTAGGAGCCATATAGTTCAATAGTAATTGTTTGCCTTCTTCCTCTGTTATTTGTGATGTGTTTATTGCGTTTGTTACCTGTGCGCAATATGGCTGTAGTATATCTAGTTCGTAGCAGTCTTCTAATGGGTCATCATGTGCATGTGTTGTCGTCGTCAATAATAAAAAAATAAATCCAAATACAAACCATTTCATGCGCAAGTACCTGAACCTGCAATGAATTTTACTATTTGCGGTGCAATTACTATTAGTACAATTCCCATGATTATGTATTTTATTTTGTCTTTTAGCTGGTCTTTTTCAGCAGGGTCCTGACTCATAAACATCATAACTCCTACAACTATTAAAGCAAGGGTTGCGATTGATCCGCCAATAATGCTAATCAAGTTTGTTATGTTATCCACTGTTCCTTTGATTTCGTTACAAGCGTCTTCCTGTTCTCCTGTCATGTTTTGTGCTAAAGCTACTGTTGCTGTTAGTGTGAACAGTATTAAGCATAACAATATTGTTTTTTTCATGTTTCCACCTCCTAGATTCGATAGTATTTTATGTTTTTATCGGTTCTCTCCAATATGACTAATGGGTCTTCTTTTATCCATGCTTGGATGTCTTTTAGTAGATCTCTTCTGCTTAATTTGTATTTGGAGATTATGATTGACATTATTTTTGAGATATTGAATGATTTATATTCTGATTGAATCGAGGATGCTACTTTTTTAAATAGTGCTATCTTGTTAGAACTACCTTTAGGATATATTTTATCCACTATTACACCCCCGTTTTATGTATATTTGTGGGTGTGCCTTCTATATAAATTTTTCTGAGTTGCTTTATAAATGGTTATATTTTGTTTATAAATAGAAATATTGATAAATACTTAGTTGTTAGTTGCATTTATGGATGTTGTTGTGCCTAGTGGAAATGAAGAGAAGATTGTTGATGTTTTAGTTAGGTTGGGCTATAAAGAGGTCATGTTTTTGTATAAATTAGGTGATTTTAAGAAAAAAAGTTTGATTAAGTATAATATTAATGTTAAATTTGGTGTTTTGGTTGATGGAAAGGATGTTTTTAAGGCAAAGAAGTTGAGTAAATATGTTTTTGTTTCTTGTGTTGAGGATAATAGGAAAGTAGTTGAGAATTTTAGGCCTTATGCTGTGTTTGATTATGAGAATCATTCTAATGAAGATTTTATTCATCATAGGAATTCTGGATTGAATCATATCATGTGCAAGATAATGAAGAAGAACAAGGTTAAGTATTGTTTATGTTTTAAATCTCTTTTGAATAAAGATAGGGTGAAAATTATTGGTAGAATGAAACAGAACATTAAGTTGTTTAAGAAATACAAAGTTGATTTTGAGTTATATTCTTTTGCATCAAATGAGTTTGAGTTGAGGTCAAGGAAAGACTTAGATGCTGTGAAGAAGGTGTTGAGTTAGTTTTTGTCTAGTAACCACTGCCAAAGCGGAATAAATTTTATTCCTTTCTCTTGTTTTTTTGTGTTTTTTGTTATTAATATCAATTCTTCTGTTTTTTTAAATTTGTTCTTAAATTCTGTAAGGCTTCTTGTTTCTCTTTCATTTATTTCATCTGTATAACTAATGTTAATTGCTGTTAATGTCTGATTATTGTTTTTTACTATGAAATCAACTTCTCCTTTTTCTTTCCAATAATAAATATTCTCTTCTCTTCTTTTTAGTTCTACAAATACAAGGTTTTCTGCTAATTTTCCTTCATCTTTTGAAAACTTGAAAGAAACAGCGTTTCTTAGACCATTATCTATGCAATATATTTTTGATGCTGATGATTTTTGTTCTTTGTATGAATATGAAAAGTGATCTAAGCTAAAAAACAAGAATGCTTCTCTGTAGAATGATATGTAATCTTTTATGGTATCATAAGAAATTCCCAATGATTCCCTTATCTTTCTTAGTGAGAGAATATTTGTAATATTTGTAGCTAAGTATAATGCAAGATCTTCTGTTTTTTTGCTGTTTGAGTTAAATCTATCTATAACATCTTTGAATATAATGTCATCAAAATATTGTTTTAATATTTTTGTTTTGAATTCTTTTTCTTTTAGTACTATTTCTGGGAATCCTCCATTTTCTAAATATTTTTTTAGATAGTTTAATGTTAATGCCTTTGTTTTTTCTAATACAATATTTTTATTATCTATTTCTTTGAAATTTAGAAACTCTTCGAAGCTTAAAGGGAATACATCAAATGTTAGATTCCTTCCGGTTAATAGTCTGGAATATTCTTTTTTTAATAGGTATGATGATGAACTAGAAATAACGAATTTATTATTATTTTGATCATATTTTTTTCTTATCCATAACTCCCATTTTTCTTTTTTATGTATCTCATCCAGGAAAATGTATGCTTTCTTTTTTGGATTTATGTTTGTTTTATATGAGTTGTATATATCTTCTAATGAGTCTTTAGTGAGTTTTTGGTCTTCTAAGTTTACAAATAGTATTTGTTTTGGATCTATTCCCTGTTCTAGTAGGTTGTCTATCATCTGGTACATTAATGTGCTTTTTCCAGATCTTCTAATACCTGTAATTATTGTTATCTCTTTTATGTTTATAGATTTTAATAGTAACTTGTATTTTGATCTCTCTTTTCCTTTAGATTTTTCTATTGTTTTTGGGTCTTCCCACCAAGGGTTCCATTCTTCTAATTTTTCTATTTCCATGTTACAGTTGGGTGTAACAATTAGTATATAAATGTTACGTTTTACTGTAACATTTTATGTGTTTTATATATAAATACTAGTTGTTTTTTGGTATTCTCTAATATATATGTTATAAACTACAAATGTTTAAACAGTTCACTTAATTGTTTTTGTTTATGGTATATGTACATAACTTAGACTCTGTGTTGTTTTCTTTGTTTGGGTTTAGTGTGAAGTGGTATAGTTTAATGGTTATTGTTGGTTATGTTTTAGCTTTTTTTGTTATAAGGCACTTAGCTAAGGTTAAGAGAATTGAGTTGAGTAATGGCGATCTTTATGATTTGACTCTTTACATGATTCTTGGAATGTTTATTGGAGCGAGGATTTTTCATGTTATGTTTTATGAGTTTGATGTTTTTTTACAAGATCCTTTGATGTTGTTTAGAGTTTGGAACGGCGGTTTGAAATTTTTTGGAGCTTTTTTTGGAGTAATTGGTGCAGTGTATTTGTTTTGTAAGGTGAAGAAGAGGGATTTTTTAGAATTAGCCGATCTTTGTGTGGTTCCAGTTGGTTCTGGAATTGTTTTTGGTCGTATTGGTAATTTTATGAATGCAGAAGTTGTTGGGAGAGTTACTTCAGTTCCTTGGGCAGTTGATTTTGGCGACGGTATGTGGAGACATCCATATCAGATCTATGGAATGATTAAAGGAAGTTTTATTTTTACTTGTTTATGGTTTTTGAATCACAAGAATTTACCAAAAGGAACTGTGTTTTTTAGTTTTATGTTGATTTATGCAGGGATTAGATTCTTTATTGAATTCTTTAGAGAACCAGCACCACAGGTTGGATTTGTTTTGTTTGATTTTTTAACTTTAGGGCAAGTCACATCTGTTTTGATAATTGTTGTTGGTGTGGTTGGGTTGTGGAAGTTAGGAAAAAAATAATTAATTGTCGTGTGATGATGACTCAATTGCTTGTTCAATAAATTCATGCAATTCTTCTGGGATATTCTTTTCATCAGCAGTTAATAATGCGTCAGCAGTTTCATATTCATTACTACTACATTTGTCTTTAGAATATCCTGAAGATTCACTTCCTTCGCAATATTGTGATCCAGGGTTTATTTCTATTTCGTTGTTATAACTGTTCCAGTCATCAATTGTGTCTCTATAGTGAGACTTAGTAGCTCTGTTTGATCCATCTTCTTTTTTCTTCATGAGAATTTTGCTTTCATGTCCAACACAAGGATTTTCTACACGATGAGTATATGTTGCTGTTATTGTCGTTCCGTCATTGTTTAACTCAACATTTCCTGTTTCAGCTTCTTGTCTTGGTACATTGTCATCTAAAAAATATTCCAGATTCCAATCATTATTTTCCATATCATAGTGTGTACACTTTTTACTATCTTCTGCCTCATCTTTTTTTTGCATATATCTTCTTCCGTCTTCTCCAGTGTACTCAATTGTTATTTTGTTTTCTTCATCTTCATATGCATAATATTTCCAATATCCACAATGATCTCTTACTAAATCATTTACTGTAATTGCATAGATAGTATAACTAATTGAGTTATCTGTATCACTAAATCCTTCGCCGAATATGTGGTTTTGATTTTCACATGTTAATTTAGCATCTAATGGGTGTATTATTGTCATTGCTATCTCTCCAGAATTAACTTCGCATCCACTAATGAAGTATACTAAGTAAATAAGAAGAAGAGTTACGAAAATTTGATTTCTTATTTGTTTTTGTTTTTTCATTTGTTAGGTAAATAAACAAAGAGAGAATCATTTTTAGTCGCTGATGTCTTCTATTGCATCAGTAATAAGTGGTTCAAGTTCTTCTTTTATATTGTTACAACCATCGTCCTCAAATAATGCACATTTGTCATTTACATCTGTAGCACAATCACTATAAATAAGTCCTGTTGAACTACTCCCTTGGCAATAATCTTTTTTTGGATTGATGGTGACTGTATTCTCATCTTTGAATGAATCTCCTCCATCATCACTCCATGAGAATTCTGCTTTAACGTTTCTTTCTCCTTCTCTTTTCATAAGATTTCTTGCCACTAAATGTGTACAAGGATTTTCTACACGATGAGTATATGTTGCTGTTATTGTCGTTCCGTCATTGTTTAACTCAACATTTCCTGTTTCAGCTTCTTGTCTTGGTACATGATCAGCCCAGTCTGTACTTGTTACAAATCTAAATCCATTTGTATCATCATCTTCCATGTCGTAATGTGAACATAACCCGCTGCTTTCTGCATTGTCTTTGTTGTTCATTAATTGATCTGGGTTGTTATACAATGTTTTTTCATTTTCTGATCCATATGCATAATACGCCCAGAGTCCACAACGGTAATCTATATGTTCGCCCTCTCCATCGTCTTTGTTTTGATAATGTACAGCATAACTCAGAAAGCTCACTGTATTAAATTCTTCATCAAAACCACCGTATTCTTCATTAAATATGTGGTTTGGGTTATCGCAGGCCATATTTGCATCTTCAGGATATATGACTGCGATTGATAGTTCGTCTGCATTAGCACACCCATTGATTAGATAGATTATGCAAATTGTTAGAATTGTTACAATTATTCTATGGTGCGTTTCTTTATTGAATTTCATTTTTATAATGTATTTATGCAATCCTCTTTTTTATCTTCTGAGACAAAGTCACAAAATAATTGATCGTTATAATTCACTGCTAAGTTGGGTAGTGTGTTATCAATACTATTTTGATCCATTTCAATTATGTATTCTTCTATTAGTCTTCTTTTTTCTTCCTCATTTGTTTCTAATAAATAAAAGCATAGTACATCTGTTTGAAAACATTCATTTGGATTGTTAGATAGTGTTGCGTATTCTCTATAACACATATGTTTTGTATCTCCCAATTCTTCGCTATCACAATATTCTTTTTTATTATGGGTATATGCTACTTTTGCAGTGCATTTTTCTGATCCATAACAATACGTGACGTTATTAAGGTCTATTGCCATGGATCTTAGACAATGTCCTGGATTTTCTAATTCATAGCAATATTTAGAGCTATAGTTTGTAATTGCTAAACTAATGTAACATTCACTCTTTTCTTCCCTATTATTTATATAATAACATTCATCTCTTTCAGGCGTAATTTGTAATATTCTTATTGTTCCTTGCTTTTGAGTTTCTTTTTCAGTTGTTTCCTGTACTTGTTTTATTCCTTCAACTTTTTTTGTTATGTTAGATACATATAATAGAAGAAATGCGAAGATGATTATGGCTAGAATTCCTAGGCCCACAAATATCCATTTTTTAGTATTTGTTTTTAGTGTTTTGGAGATTTCTGGTTTTCTGACTATTGTGTCTTTTTTTCCGTCAATGAATTTGAATGATTCTTCTATTAAACTTGATTTGTATCCTACATCAATTAATTTTCCCTTAATCTTTTCTTTAGAGAAACCTTTACTTAATTCTTTTTCAATATAATTTGTTAACTGAGACATTGCTTGATTGTATGTGGTTTAGTATATAAAAGGCTTTGTGTTCACTTGGTGGTAGAGTTTTGTTTTTTATTAATATACTCATTGCAAATTTAAGCCCTAAATATATTCCTTTTATGTAGGAAACAATGTTGTGCGTGCTTAAATTTGTAATCCCAAAATTCACTAAGAAAATAGTGAATTTTGTTATTTTGGAAAGGTTTATATATGTGTATTGGGTGAAATAGAGTAATATAAATGAAAAAAGGGGAATTGAATTTAAATAGGGGAATCTTTATTCTTATTTTATTAGTTATGTTTGTTTTTATAGTTGGTGTTGTTATTGCAGGGCCCTACGATGATCCTGGAGATAGTAGTGATGTTTTTGTGACAGAGGAAAGTGGTGGTGAGGATGATGAAGAAGGAGATGAGTGGGTTACTGAAGGAGTGGAATCTCCTGAGGATGAATACTTTACTGAGACAGGTTTACCTGGTCACCAACTTATACAGGATTTAAGAATTTATTGCCATTATGATGGTAGGAAAGGTTTTGAGATTGTTCCTTCTGAGGAAGATGGTATGTACAAAGATGCTACTTTTGTTATTCAAGAATATTATCAGGGTGCAGGGTATTTATTTTGTGCAGATAATGAAGGGTCAGGTAAAAATCAATATGATTGTGGTAATGAAGTATCTTATTATTCAGGGGAATTGTTACCTTGGTTTTTAATGAAAGATAGTGATTTTTATATTGATGGAGGTATTACTTCTTGGAGTAAACCGATCTATATTGATTTAGAACCAGAGGACCAAAGAATGAAAGCTAAATTATACCGGTTTGAGGGTGAACCAAATGTTAATAGTGGATTTGCTTTAGAGCATGGTTGTGTTCCTGCAATTAAAAACAACCACTATGTTGATTACACTGAGGAGTTATTTGATTCACCAGTCAAGTTTGCATATCATCAGAAAGATGGAATGTTAAGAAATACTGAAAGTTCTTATTTTAATTTATATTCAAGTCAAGGTTATGATGTACTTTGGGAAGATGAAAAAGAGCATTGTGAATTAATTGGTGGAGACTATATGGGAGAACAAGGTATCTATTTTTCAATGTTCGGGGTAAATTATGGTTGTTGTGGTGATGATAGGATTTGGATAATGAATAAGGCAATGTATGAAGACGAAGAGGAGCCTTTTATTTCAAGTTCTGATTTATCTGATATATATGAAGGTATTGATGATGATTCTTTGCATTGTTTGTACAATTCATTTGATATGCCCCTCCAAGATGTTGATTCTGTTATCAATCTTGGGGAAGAGGTTAATTCGGGTGAGTATGCTTATACATGTTTAGAAACTTTTTTCTCAGCATATGATCTTTCTTTAGAATTTGATGATCTTTATGATCCGGATGAAGTTGAAGAAGAGGAAGAGATAGTTGTTGGTAGGTATGCACCTTTTGTTTTTGATGATTCTGGTGATTATGAGACTGATATTGGTAAGTGGTCTGATGGAGCCGGAGATAATCCTTATTTTTGTTCTTACAGTTTTGAGGATTATGTTGAGGATTATGAATGGTTAGATATCAACACTGCAGGTGAATTGTTTGTTAATGCTGAGGGTGAAGAGTTGAGTGTAAATGAAAAGGAAGATTCTATTTGTGAAAGATTCTTAGGTGGTGTTTGGACTGGGAGTCATTGTTGTGGGAATAAATATGATTATGATGATGGAAGGTATGTGAATGAGACGTTTAGTGATCCAGAGTGGAGTGGGGCAATGGATTATGATAACTTGGCTTGTGTTCAGGGAGAAGCTGTTGAGAATGGACATATAGCTGTTATGAATCAAACTGCAGATGGAGATGATGTTGATTCTATTGAGTTATTGAATGCAAATGGAACATTATATGGTTGTCATGTTAATACACCAATGAGTTATGGTTTTGATTATTATAAAGAATTTGATTTTTCTATGGATAGAGGACTAGGTGTTGGTAATCTTGGTCCTGCTAAAAAAGATAAAGCAAGTTTACTAGATTCTGATTATCTAATAGGGATTACTTTTATGGGTGATTCAACAAATAAACCTTATTGTTATGTTATGGAAGAGGATCAGGTCTGTGGTGCAATTAATAATACTTGGTTGTCTGTTAGTGGGGAGTATGCAGATGATGTAATGGGTTATACTGGGAATTGGAGTGCGATTTTAAGTGAGGCTCCATGGGCAGAGGATTTAGAACTAGAACATTCACAAGAGTGTTGTTTTGGTGGAAAGTGCTGGAATGGAACTACTTGTGTTACTGAGTATAGCTGGTATGCACAAGAAGCTGACAATGAAACAGTAAACTATGTCTGTTCTGGCGGAGATTGGAAAGAGGTTGGTGCAAAGTATAATTGGTATTATAACACTGAAGCAGATACTGTTGATTATTGTATTGAGGAGTATTCATGTGTATGTAGTCAGAATGATGAGGACGATACTTTCTGTTCTTATGAAGGAGAATATTTTGAGGCTGGTTGTACTTTAGTTGAAAACTTTTTCAAAGATGATCATTTATGTGAGGCTTTAGATACCAATGGAGATGGCGCAGCTGATGATTCTAGATGGACTTCAAGAACAAAGTTTATTGCAATGCAGATGATGTCAATTGGTGGAACAGAATACAAACTTTATTGTGATAATTATGTTGATGCTTTAGTTAATTATCTTCCTGTAGATACTATCCCAGAATTAGTCAATAGTTTCTGTGTTTTAGAGACTAGTGATAAAACAGTT
>CAYVNO010000016.1:21605-24543 GCA_964452935.1 uncultured Methanosarcinales archaeon
TATCCCAGAATTAGTCAATAGTTTCTGTGTTTTAGAGACTAGTGATAAAACAGTTATTGGTGTTTCATTTAATTCAGATGATGAAGATGAGCCGATGAATATTGATTCAGAAGATGTTTTATTCGGAAGTTCAAACGGGTTTATTAGTGCGATCTTAGATGACGATGATGTTGGGGATTGCGATGATGCGATTGCTTATTCAAGTGCATACACTTTTGGAGAGTATGTACAGTGTGAAGATGATAATGCATGGTATAATAATGCAACAAGATCATTGATTTATTCAGTGGATGGTTTAACAATAACAAGTGTTACTGATTTTACAAGTTATCAAGATGAATTAGATGCATATGCTGATGAAATAATTACTCATGTATCTAATCATGAAGACGATATTGAAGATTTAATTCTGTCGTCTGATCCTTATCAATATATAGCAGACTTTAATAATTTATATCTTGCAAAAGTTGGTTCAAAAACAATTTTTGGTGTTGAGGAAAAGAGATTTGATTCAGAGATTTCAATGGATAATAGAAACTATTTGGCTGTTACATATGAAGGAACGAGTGTAGATTGTGAACAGATAGAAGACTCATATGCATCAAAAGGGGATGATGTGTATTGTTATGGTGGTGAGCCAGTAATTGTGTTAGAGAGAACTGTTTCAGGATCAGAACATTGGCAGAGTTTAACTTCTAAGTTAAGGCTTTCTTAAAATGAGATCAAAAAAAGCACAAGTTACAATTTTTATAATCTTGGGAATAGTTATATTTACAGTCTTCGGTCTTTTGTATTATGTAACTGGTTCTATGAAACAGAAACAGGTTTCTTTAGAAAAAGATGAATTGGAGGGTTTGTTTCAGAAACAAGGAAAGTATCATAGTTATATGAGGAGTTGTGTGGAACAGTCTGCAAAACAAGCGTTAGTTCTTTTAGGAATGCAAGGATTTGTTATTTATGATTCTCAAGCTAATAATACAAAACCGTTTTTAGGTCCGCCAGTACACAATTATGGAAAATATATTTTACCTTATGGGTATGAAGATGTTTTTGATATCTTTCCAGATTCAGAGGATGTGGTTTATAATATCAGTTATGCAATTACTAAGCCAGTTATTGATATAGGGATGCAGAGTCACCCGAATGTTCCTGATTATCCTTTTGGAAAAACAAAATTAGTTTCAGAGCCGATGTTGTTTAATCCAATCTATAAAAATACTTTGGGGAACTCTTTATCAAATCCGATAACACCTCTGTGTGATTATCATGGCGGAAATAGGGCTAATATTACTGGTGCTATTTTTAGTTGTGAAAATTATGATTCAAAGAATGTTAATGATCATAACTCTATTCAAGAGTATGTAGAGGCGTATGTTTCACAACATACAAAAGAGTGTGTTAGGTTTGAGGATATGCCTGAGTTAGATAATTTGAGTGTTGAAAAAGGTAATGTGACGACAGAAGTTGTTTATACACAAGAGAGTGTTCATGTTTCTACATCATTTTCTATTGAGATAGCAAGGGGAACTTATATGGCTGTAATTGAGGTTGAGAGTTTAGATGTTGATTTAGAGGTTAGGTTAAAAAAATTATATGAATTGTTTGTTAGACTAATTGAAAAGGAGATTAATGATATCTTTTTTGATATTCAAGGTCATGCACAGACTGTTACGGGTTGTAAAGATTTGATTACAGGAAGACAGACTTTTTGTTTGAAAGATGGCATGAAAGTTTACAAATACACTGATGTTTGTTTGAGTTCTGGTTTATGTAGTGAAGGAAAATATGATGATGTTTTAGTTATTGAGGATAGTGAGTCTTTGATTAATGGGAAGAGTTATTTAATTTTTGCAGCGATTGAGAATAGAGTTCCAGCGTTAGATCTTGTTAGACAAGAAGAAGAGATGGAACCAGGGTATGAAGCGTATGATTATTATATTGATATTGAGGATGATCCTTATTTGAGGATTTATCCATATGGTTATGATCCTGATGAAGATAGCCATATTCCTCATGGTTACATGGGTGGAGATTATACTTATGGTGGGTGGTTAGAGGATTATGAAGAGATTTGTATCAGTCCTTCACAATGTGTTGATATGAATGCAGATGCAATTGATAGGAATACTGGGGATTATTTTCATTTGACTAGTTCGACAGAATATGTTAGTACTGGAAGGAATGCTAGCTATGATTTAACACAGAATGATTTGGGACCACATGTTACAAAAGTGCAGGTTTGTGATAATGAAGGGTTATGTGATCATCAGGAGCTTTGGATCTTTGTTACTAATTGTAGTGTTAGTAATGATTGTCCTCTTCAGGTAGGGATTATAACTTAATAGATAAATATATATAGTATTATTACGTTTTTAAGTGTGAATAACATGGATAGGTGGGAAAAAAGGGGTTTAATAGTATTGATAGTGCTAGTTCTAACTATTTCTATGTTTCATTTTGTATTTGCAGCGGCGGAAACAACAGGTGTTTGTGCTAATCCGTATGTTGCTGAGTCTTATGCTAATGAGTATTATTGCGTTATGGAAACTGTGACAGAAGAAGAATGTTGTCCTAGTGATGGTACTTATGGACAGGATGGCGGACCTAGTGATTATAGTGATTGTTTGAGTGATTATTTTTATGCTAATCTTGGTTTAGCTGATGCTGATAAATGCATTAGTTATGGATGTTGTTTTGAAGGGACTGAACAAACATGTAATTCTGCGGAGTTGCAGGAAAGATGTCTGTACAATGGTGGAGATTGGGGAAGTGATTGTGCATATATTGATGAGTGTACTGAAGGATGTTGCGAGTATGAATATGCTGGATCAACAATTGGTGTAATAAGTTCTCAGGGTTTTTGTACTGCTGCAGGTGGTGTTCATGATCCTGATAATTTGGATGTAGAGGATTGTGAAGGTGTAGCTGAAGATTTTGT
>CAYVNO010000016.1:24643-40736 GCA_964452935.1 uncultured Methanosarcinales archaeon
AATAATTATTGTTGTGGAGATGTTGGGGCAGAAGTTTGTCAAGCATCTAGTTGTGATGTTGAGGTTGGAGAGTGTGTTACAGGTGATAGAGAGTATTGTGGACAGGATCCGTCAACTGGTTGTTTAATGTATTACACTTGTGACAGCGGTAATTGGGGGGATTGCGAAGCTGATTTAGATTTATGTGCTTTTTATCCTGAGATTTGTTATTCAAGCGGAGATGAGGATGGAGATGGTTTGTATAATTGCGAAGATATTGATTGTTATGATATGATTTGTGATAATGGTGCTGATACAACTAATTGTGGAGATTATGGATTTTATAGAGATGGGCATTTTAGATGTTGCAGTTCAACAAGTGTTTACGATTGTGATAGCAATGGTGATGCAGATTCTTGTGGACCATGTGATTGTATTGATAATCCTTTAACACCTATAATTGAGGATGTTTCTTTTACACAAGGTGAGAAAAAATTAACAGTTGAATGGGATTTAGAGTGTGGTGTTCCTTTTGTTATTTGGAGATGTGCAGGAGATGAATGTCAAGAGTTGACAGGAGTTGATTATACTTCATTGGAAGGAGCAGGTTATAATATTATTGATGAAGTTGAAGATGTAAGAGAGTATGAAGATATGACAATTGCTTCTAATACGAAGTATTGTTATCTTATTGAAGCAGGTTATGATTATCCAACATTTTCTGATGCAATTTGTGTGGAGTCAGGTGATGATGTTTGTCATGAAATTTCTACAAATAATTTTTGTTTAGATGAGTTAGGTGGTTTTGGAGAAGATTTAGTTTATGTTGTAAGTTGTGATGCATATAATAAAGTTGTGTATGAAACAAATTGTAAGTCAGAGTATGGTGCAGATTATTATTGCAGTGGGCCAGATGCAAATGAGGAGGCAGAGTGTGTTTATCAGAGCGATTGTGATGAGTGTGGTGATCCTTTAGGTTTATTTGGGGATGAAGAGAGCACTGCTTCTTATATTAGTTCGTTGTTGAGTGTTATAACTGTTGATACTGTTTGTACTGAGATTCCTACTTGTTATTTTGATTATACAAAAACTGTTGTTGATGCTTTCCAAGATTGTACACAAATTAGTAGTTGTTATGATTATAATAGTCAGTATGCTTGTGAGGATCAATCTACACAATATGCGAATAATAAATGTTTGAGAAGGATGTGTGAGTGGGAATATATCGACGAAGAATTGAATATTGGAATTTGTAAAGAGACTATGGATGAGTTTAAGTCATGTGATAAATGTAATGATGCAGAATTTAATGATGTATTTGGTGCATGTACTTTAGATCGATGTAGGGAGTTTGGGGAGGAATGTTATTTGAGCCAGTTTTTTGGATGCACTGATTGGCAAGATGTAAGTTGTACAGATTTCCAGACAAGTGAAGAATGTGGGTCAACAAGTGTTGCTGTTGATGCATTTTATGAGTTAGGTTATAGAACTAGCGGAACAAATGAGATTACTACAAGAAGTAATGATGCGTTGGATTTTGGAGTTTGTAGATGGGATGCTTCTTTAGGTGGTTGTTTTAAGGATGCTGATGGAAATGAGGTTGCAGATGATTTTCAGAATGATTTTACTCCACCAATTACAACTTTTTTAAGTGATGAAAAGGTTTCTTCAATTAATTTGACTGTTTTAGCACAAGATGTTGAACCAGATGGTACTGTTGGTAGCGGAGTTAAGGCTGTTTATTACTGTCTTGATGAAACCGGACTTGGTTGTTATCCTGATGAGTTAGTTGAGTTAGTGGATAATACGGGAAAAATTGAGATCGGAGAGGGAGGAGGAGTACATGACATTTATTATTATGCAGAGGACAATGCGAATAATTTAGAGGTTGTAAAAATGTTTAGTGCAGAGGTTGATAAGACTCCTCCTGTGATTACTATTACTTATTATGTACAACCTGATATTGATTCTTATTCAGACTCAGGTATTATTTTTGATGTTCAGACAGATGAGATTGCTTATTGTACAGATGAGTTTGAGGGGACAGAGGCCAACCAATTAGATGAAGAAAAAGGAGACCATTTTATTGTTAAGTATGAAGGATTAACAGATGGTTATTATACGTACAGAGTTTGGTGTGCCGATCCTTTGGGGAACCAAGGGTATGAAAGTGTTATGGCAAGGGTTGATGCTGACATTGTTTTATTTGACCCAGAGCCTGCGATATTAACAGATGAAAGTGCTGTAACATTACAAGTGAAAACATTATATGATGCAGATTGTGGTTTTGAGCCAGGTTTAGAGGTCGATAGGTTTGAGTCGATGACAAATAGATTTGATAAGGCTAGTGAAGGAGATTATTATTTACATACTTATCCTGGTTATACTTTGTCGTCAAATGGGGAGTATTTTTTTGATGTTAAATGTGATATGACTACATTAGGAAGAACATCTGATGATGAGATTCAGTTTGTGTTTGATAATACAGCACCTTCAACTTATTTAGATGATGGTTTTGGTTACGGATTAAATTATAGTGCGTTTTATAGAGGAGAAAGTTTTGATATTTATTTGAAATGTGAGGATGACCCTCAAGATGGTTTTGGCTGTGACTATACTATGTATTGTATGGATACTACAATGTGTACACCAGATACTCAGGTTGATTATTTTAGTCCGTTGGATTATGATTTAACTGAATCAAATAGTGTTGAGGTGTGCTATCAGTCTATTGAATATACTTATTTAAGTATGGGTGGTTTATATGAAGATGTTACATGTAGTGAGTTGGCTGTTGATCATTATGATCCTTCTTTAGAGATTGATAGTCCTGTTGAAGGAACTGTTATTTATCATAATTATGTGACTATTGTTGGTGAAGTAGAAGATCCTGATGCAGTTACTGGATTATCTGATAATTATGTTGTTATTGAAGTATATTCTGAAGATGGAAGTTTTGAAAGATATGAAGGTATTCAAGCTAATAATGATTTTAGTTATACTGTTAATTTAACTGCAGGAGCAAATGCTTCTTCAATTAATACTATTAATGTGTATGCTATTGATAGGTCTGGTGCAACATCTGCTGTTGAAACTGTTCATGTTATGTACTCGACAGAGTTTCCTGAGAGTGCTATACAGATTGTAAGTCCTTTTGCAGGAATTTCTTTAGAACCTTCTTTTGAATTAATAATTGAAACTTATTTAGACGCTGATTTATGTGGGTATAGTAAGAATGATGCTTCGTTAGAAAGTTCTATTCCTTTTGAGAAAAAAGGAACAAGTAGTTTTGGTGTTGATTATGATATTAATCCTAGTCTAGAAGGAGTGCCAGAGTATATTTACTTGAAATGTAGGTTAGAGAATGATGTGATTTATGAGCAGACAGCTATGTTGATGTTTGATAATACATCTCCAACAATTCTTGGTGTTGAGTTGACAAATTCAGATGGTAAAGAGCCTCCAAAAATAGTTGAGGCTCCGTTACAAGCTGATTTAGTTATTGAGACTGACGATATAACTAGATGTAAATATGGAACAAGTTCTTCTCAGAGTTATGATACTGGGATGTATAAATTTGAAGGGTATGATGATATGTATTTGAATTATGAACATTATCAAAATATTACTGGATTGTCAGATGAAACTTCTTATACTTATTATCTTCAATGTCAGAATGGGGCGTTTTTGACGTCAGAAAAAGTGGAGTTAGCTTTTAGTACGAATCTTTCAGCTGCTTCTGGAATTTATTTAACAGAACCTGCAACTGGAGAATATGTTGGAAAAACTTCAGAAACAAATGTTAGATTGAGGATTGGAACAACAAGGACGTCAAATGAATGTTATTATGGACAGACTGAGGCAGATATTTCTACTTTAATGACTCCTTTGAGTGATAAGGATTTTTCAAGTGAATACTTTTCTTTGACTCATGGTTTGCATACATTTTATTTTACTTGTTTATTTGTCGATGGATTTAGTGCAGATTACTTTGATGTGATAATTGATACTACTCCTCCTGATGTTTGGTCTGTAGAGGACGGAGGAATATCTTATTCAAATTATACTTTAGGGGCTTGGTGGAATTCTAGCGATGATTTAACAGATATTGTTGAATTTAGTGTTTCTATTGGAACCATGCCTAGATATAATGATGTTGTTGATTGGTTTAATACAACGAATATGTCTGCCACGGTACAAAATCTTAGTTTAGTAAATAGGTCTACTTATTATTGGAATGTAAAAGCAAAGAATGAGGTTGGAATGTGGAGTGATACTGTTGCTAGTGCTGGTGTTTTTATAGATGCGACAACTACTGGAGCTCCTCGTGAATCTGGAGAACCAATGGGTCCAGATGGTGTACCAAATTATTGTACTAGTGGAGCAAAAGATGGTGATGAGACTGATGTTGATTGTGGTGGAAGTTGTAATAAGTGCGGAGATGGGATGAGTTGTACTGCAAGTGTTGATTGTATCAGTTTGAATTGTGGTAGCGGGAGTTGTCAGGCTGCAACTTGTACAGATGTTATAAAAAATCAGGGAGAGAGTGATATTGATTGTGGTGGAAATTATTGTGCTCTTTGTTTATTAGGGCAGAGTTGCGTTTATGATTCTGATTGTGACACAAGTTATTGTTATGGGAAAGTTTGTAGTGAGACCAGTTGTTATGATAATATAAAGAATGGAAATGAAGAAGGAGTAGATTGTGGAGGTTCGTGTCCTGATTTATGTCCTGAGTCAGTAAAAGTCGAGGCAACTTGTTTTGATAGTATTAGGAATCAAGGTGAAGAAGGAATTGATTGTGGTGGTCCTTGTCAGACTGCTTGTGAAAGAGAAGGAGCTGGCGGAGGATTTTGGTTCTGGATAATTATTGTTTTAGTTTTAGCTTTGGTTGGTGTTGGCACATTTTATGGATATACAGAATATTATGAGCCTAAATTTAGAGGAACAAAATATGATTTAGGACCTTATTTAGAAAAGGCTGGATTAGGTAAATATTTACGACAGATTGGCATTAAGAAGAAAGGCATTCCTCAGATGAAGGGTCCAAAAGGACCAATTCCTCGGACGGGAAGTAAACCTGTTGCTATGCAAAAGGTTCCAGGTAGGCCAGGAATGCAGATAAGGAGGCCCACAATTTCTCCTCAGAAAACAAAGGCTATGAAGGATGCGAAAGAGAAAGCAAGACAGGAGAAGAAAAAATACAGAAGTTCCTTATTTAGTAGGTTTGATGGTTTGACTAGTAAGAAAGATGAGAAAGTTGCATTAAAACCAAAGCCTGTTAAGCCAGTGGTGAAACCTGTTGCTAAGCCAGTAACAAGTAAACCAGTTACTAAACCTGTCGTTAAACCAGTTCAAAAACCAGTTGCTAAGCCTGTTACAAAAGAAGGAAAACTTGATAGGTTGAGGGGCATGTTTAAGAAATCAGATGAAAAAGCAGTCGATAGATTAGATAATTTAAGGAAAGGAAAATCAAAGACAAAGAAAGATAAAACATTTGATGCTCTTTCAAAATTAGCAAAAAGGAAGTGATACAGCCTTTTTGCTGCCGCAAAAACCCTGGGGAAAAAGATTAAGTACGACATTTGCTTTGCAAAGTCGTACGAATAACGTGAGGTGTTATTATGTCAGCCTTTTTGCTTCCGCAAAAACGTTGGCGAAAAGGATTAAGTACGACATTGTTCACTTTGTTCACAAGTCGTACGAATTGTGTGAGGTGTTATTATGTTTAATAAAAAAGGTCAACCAACTACGCAGTTATTTGTTTATATATTGGCTATTGTTGTTATTGGGTTATTATTAGTTTTAGGTGTTAAATATATTGGACAGATTGTGACAAAGGTTGAAGAGGTTGATTTGTTGCAATTTAAGACAGAGTTAGAGTCAGACGCACAGAAAATGAAGAGTGCTTATGGTTCTTGGCAAAAATATGAATATAATGTTCCTGAAGGAATTGATAAGATTTGTTTTTTAGAATCTTTTGATCAGAATTATCTTAATCAAGGAGGTAATGTTTGTGATGCTAGTTCAGATGATTATGATTTCTTGATCTGTGATGCATGGCAGGATGGTTCTGGGGGAAATGTTTTTGCAAGTCCGATGAGTGCGAAAATCAAGACGGCAATTGATATTGGTGAGATAGAAACCGGTGTTGATATGAGTTATGTTTGTTTTGATGTTGTAGCTAGTAAAGTCAAAATAAAGATGACTGGACTTGGAGACAAGGTGAAGATTGAAGGGTACTAATTTTTTGGAAAATGTACAACAATGAAAATGCACAAAAGCAGAAAAGCACAACTCGGTACACAGTTTAATTGGGTCAGTTTTTTGGCCCAGTTTACTAAAGTAAACTCAAAATCACTTAGTTTGTTCCAAACTCAAATTCCACTACGCAGAATTTGCGCGATTTTGGCAAAAACCTGGGAAAAATCCAGCTGGTACGACCGCTATTCGCGATCGTACGAACAAAAATTGGTGAAAAATGTATAGGGGGAAAAATGCACAACTTGGAACGCAATTTAATTGGGTGTTTATATTAATTATTGGTGCGATTATTCTTACTTTTTTTATTGGGGTTGCTATGTGGTACAAAGGGCAACAAGAGCTAAAGATGGCTGGTAAGATTGTTATTGAGTTAGATTCTATTTTTGCGACCGCAAATGAGAATCCTAATACTGCAAAGATTTATGATGGCTTTCCTGATGTTGATATTCTTTTTACTTGTGATCCTAGTACTTGTAATGAGATAGGGTGTGCTTCTGACTTTTCCGGTGGGTCGAGTAGTAGGGATACCTCTACTGAAGCGATATTTGCGATGGATAGAATGAGTACTTTTGATATGATTTCTTGGGCGTTGAGTTGGGAGTTGCCGTATAAAGTTACAAACTTTTTATATTTAACAAATGCAAGGACTAGATATATATTTATCAGAGATGAAAGTTCTTTTGATTTTGTGGATGAGTTGAATACTTTTTTGACCGATAATAATGATTTTATTATGAAAGAGATTATTGATTATGATGGGAATGATATTTATTTAGATGATAATAATGATGACTATGTTAGGATAATTTCTTTTGTTACAGAACAGGACGGAGAGAATATTGATTATAATATTTTTATAGAAGGATTAGATGAAGATTGGGATGTTATCTATGTTAGTGGTGATATGGATTCTGGAGTTATAATGTTTGCCGATGGTAGACAATTGCCTTATGTTGGTTTGCCTATGTTAATTGGTGGTTTATTTTCAAGGGATGGAGATACTTTTGAGTGTAATGTAAATAAAGCGCTGTCTAAGGCTAATTTAATTGGAGAAGTCTATAAAGAGAGGATGAGTTTTTTATCTGAAAATTTAGATGCAAATTATTTGTATTGTGATATTTATTATACTGATCCTGGAGTTTTAGGAGCGTTTGATGATTTGAATACTGATCCTAATGATTTTCAAAATTTGAATCCAACAGTTGTAAGAAATGCTATGCAGACGTTAGATGATACTAATAATTTAGCTGTTATTAATGATTGTCCGAGGTTATATTGATGAGAATAACAAAAGCGCAGATAAAGATGGGAGAGACGATAATGGTTATGTTTATCTTTTTTATCCTGCTAATTTTTGGTGTTGTTTTCTATGCGAAAATGTCTATGTTTGGTGCGCAGAGACAGAAACAAGAGAATATTGTTTTGGGTGCGATACAGATTGAACAAAAGGTAAAATATTTACCTGAGTTACAATGCACTTCTTCAGGAGATGTTGTTTCTAGTTGTTATGATTTGGGGAAGGTTGATGCTTTTGCAAATGTTTATGGAAATCATATCAGTTATTATCGGAATTTACTAGGTACATCTAGTATTACAATTACTCAAGTTTATCCAGATGAGATGACTTATACTGTTTTTACTGGGAATTATTCTACTGCTACAAGTTCGCAGCCGTTTAGAACTCCTGTTGCACTATTTGATCCTGTTAGTGATACTTATAATTTTGGTTATATAACTATAGAGGTGTTTAGATGAGGCGTTCGAAGAGATCACAGATTGAGATAATGGGTTTAGTGATTATTGTAGTTATTATTTCGTTGGCTTTGTTATTTGCGATTAAGATTGTTTTTTCAAAGAAATCAAAGGCTCAATCGGTTTATCAGAGTTATACTCATCAGGAGGTTGTTAGTAGTTTACCAGATGCAATGTTTCAGACTGATTCTGGATGTACAAAGGATACTACTGTTAGGGATTTATTAGTGGATTGTGCTAAATCCTATAGTTTTGGTGGGAGTATTAAGTGTGGAGATGGGACAAGATCTTGCGATTTTGTTAGTGGTGTTATTGATGGGATGTTGAATGGCACGATTAATCAATGGGGGATTGCAGAAGGTTTTGGGTATCAGTTTATTGCAGAAGTTCCTCCTGAGGTTTATGTTGTTAATATCACTGGCGGGAATCTATCTCAGAGCATGGGTGGACAGACAGAGGTTTATGTGATTAATTTGTACCCAAGTAATAAGGAGTTGTATACTTATTTGTGTATAGGTGGATGCGGGATATAATGTTTAGTAGTGAATTCATGGAAAGTTTTATATATTAGATAATAGGGTGTTAATATACAATTGAGGTGAATTAATATGAAAAAGGCTCAAGGAATATCATTGAATGTTATTATAGTTGCTGCAATTGCTTTATTGGTTTTAGTAGTATTAGCGTTTATCTTTACAGGTAGAATTGCTTTGTTTAGTAAAGGGTTAGCTGACTGTGATGAGGTTGCTGGTGCTAGTTGTGAGTATGATTGTTCTGATCTAGGAGAAGGATATATTAAAGATCCGACAAGAGCATGTTTTGATGCGTCAGGAGATGTTATACAAGGTGAATCTTGTTGTGTCAAAGTCGGCTAGCTAGTTGAGTTAGCCTTTTTATGACCTTACTGCGCTTGATAGCACAAGTGCTGCGCTCCGTTCCATTGTGTTTTTGAACATTATCAGTAACTTTTAGTTTTAGTATTATTGTTCTCTTTGACTACGCTTGGCAGCACAAGTGCTATAATCAGTAGTAATGTCATTTGTTTTGGAGGTATTGCTAAACTAAACATTTATATATTCTTTTTATTGTTATTTCTTATATGTTATTAAATAGAAAAAGAGGAGAGGTTATTGTTAAGCATATTGTGATATTGATATCTATTATTGTTGTGTTTATAGTATTGTTTTTTTTATTAAAGGATAAATTATCTTTGATATTTGGGTTTTAGAATGAATAAGAAAGGTGGAATGAGAGAAACTTTAGTAAGGGTTTTGCTTTTCATAGCTGCTGCTGTTCTTGTTTTTTATGTTGCAAACTTTTCTTTTGCTTATATTGGGGCAAAGACTGATTTAGAACAGTGTAGATTAAGTGTTTTAGCACAGACGAAAACAGCACAACCAACTTCTGGTTATTTTAATTCTCCCATTATCTTAAATTGTCCAAGGAAAGTTGTAGAGATTTATGAAGATAAAGTTATGGTTGATGGAAAACCTGATTATTTGCAGTTGAATCTTGATTTAGATAATGAGTTAACAAAGGAAGATGTTAATTATATTTTTGCAGAAGAGATGAGGGAATGTTGGTATAAATTTGGCGAAGGGAGGTTAGATGTTTTTAATGAGGATAAATGGCAAGTTCCTTATACTTGGGATAGGGTTTGTATGATCTGTTCAAAAGTTAGTTTTGATAAGAATAATATGGGTGAAACATATTCTGGATTTAGAGATTATTTAAGGCAACATTCTTCTTTAAAGTTTGATGATGAAATGACTTATGAGACATATCTAAATCAAAATGCAGAGGACGGGTGGATAGATGTTCCTGATAAATATAGAGGTTTTAATTATGTTGCAGACAGTTTTAGTACAGGTAGCTCATATTTGGTGTATTTTATTGGGTTTAAAGAGCAGGCTGGAGCAGATATAGGGGGGTTTATGCCTAGTTATTATACTGTTTATGTTGGCGATACAGAAGAGTCTGTTAATGAGGTTTGTGATTATATCTATAGTTAGTTTGTGGGTGTTTGAATGAATAAAAGAGCGATGGAGTTATCATTTTTAGTTACTGTGATTATTTTATTAGTTATTGTCCTTTTGATTGTTTTGTATTATGCAAAGTTTTCTAAAGTTACTGGGGAGTTTGGAGATATTGAGGTTTGTAAAGAGAGTAATGAAATAAATGCGTTGTTGAGAGTAGCTGGAGAGGAGATGTATGATGATGTAAAATGCCCAACTACTTATACAACTGTTGAGAATTTAGAAGAGGATGAGGTAAAACAGGTTTTAGCTGAAGAGATGGCTAAATGTTGGTATAAGATGGGTGAGGGAAGATTAGAGTTGTTTGATATAAAAAGATTACAGACAGAGACTAGTTGTGTGGTTTGTGGTGTTGTTGAGTTTGAAGGAGATAACAAGATGTTAAAGATGGATGATTTTATTGATTATTTGAGTGTAGAGAATGTACCTTTGGTTTATAGTTTTAGTGGGAAATATGCTGAGTACCTTCTTCCTGGTTATGTAACAGACACTTCTATGAGTGATAAGGTACAGACAGGGACTTCTGGGAGTATTGATACTAGTTATGATTATGCTACTGTATTTGTTTACTCTAAGTATGGCAAAGTTGATGATGTGACAGGAGCTTCTACTGGAGCTGCTGTTGGGTTGGGTGCAGGTTTGTTGTTAATGTTGGTTCCAGATGTTACTGTTACTAAGGCAGCAGGTATTGCTTTGATTAGTGGAAGTCTTGGTGGTATTGCCGGATATGAGTTAGGAACAGAGGATACTGCAAAATGGGCGTCTGGTGTTGTTTTGTATCCATACACTACAGATGCAATAAATAGTCTAAATTGTGATATTCTGCCTTTGAAACAGACAGATTATTGATTTTCTTTGTATATTATGATAGTTATGGTAAAATTTATATATGTTGTAGTGTGTGATTTATATATGTTTAAAGCTTTTTGGAATAAAAGAGGAAGTATGCCTTATTGGATGACTATGACTATTTATATTTTAATAGGGTTGTTGATTGTTTTAGGGTTAATTATGCTTGTTAAGGATCAGATCCTGGAATTATTGAGAGCGTTTGTAGGGAGGTTTTGAGATGAATAAGAAAGCAGCTTTACCTTTTTGGATGATACTGCTCATGTTGGGATTAGTTGTAGCACTTGTTGGTATTTTTGGGTTTGGTGATAAATTAAAGGATACGACAATGAATGCTTTAGAATTTTTTGGATTAAAAGCAGGCGGAACTTTTTTGCCAACAACAATTGATGGATTAACAGAAGAGCAGGTTCCTGCTGATGCTGAGGATTTATTGATTAATGCGTATGTTGAAGGAGATTCAAGTTATAGAATTGTTAGGTTAACGCCTGAGAAAGGTTGGAAAGTTATGGAAGTAAAAGATTTCTGGTTTGATAAAAAGGTTGATGGATTAAATAAGGTAAGTTTAGAGAAGATATTTGCTGCATCTGAGGTTCAAGGAAAGATGGTTTTGAATAGTGTTGTTTATGTTAGACATGAATCTTTGGATCATAAAGGATGGTTTCATGATCAGGATAGTAAAGACGGTGGTTTTACAGACGGAGATACTCCGTTAAATCCTGGAGAGATGAAAGATAAGGTGTTGAGGTATTATTATGATTTATACAAATAAAGGACAAGGACTTACTATGAATACTATTATTTTAGCGGCTTTAGCTTTAATTGCTTTAGTAGTTATTGCGTATATTTTTTTAGGAAAAGCGACTTTGTTTGGTAAGGGTGCTGTTGATTGTGAGAATAAAGGAGGAGACTGTATTCCTGAGAATAGTTGCGATGGAGAAGTTGTTGATTTTAGATGCGAAGATAATTTAGTGTGTTGTTTAACTTTATGCGGTGCTTTGGGCGGAGAATGTAGAAGTAGTTGTGATGATGATAAAACTATTGCTTTTACAAATTGTCCAGGTAATGATGTTTGTTGTAAAAATTGAGGTGATCATATGTTGAATAAAAAAGGGGAGCTGCCTTGGTGGATGATATTATTGGTTTTAGCTTTATTATTTTTACTAGTTGTTTCTTTTGTTTTTTCAGGAGTTATTGAAAGGACACTTACTACTTTTGGTGTTATTGAGGATAAGACTTCTGGACAAGCAGATGATTTAGATATATTTGATGGATTAGAAGGTTCTAGTGAGAGTGAAGACGATAGTAGTGAGGGGTAATTTTTATAATGAGATATAAGAAAGCCTTTATAATGAGTTTAGTTCTTTTAATTAAGATAATTGTTGGAGCGTTATTGACTTTGGTTTTGTGGGGCGCTGTTACAGAGTTGATTAGTGTTGTTAGTCCTGGTGGTGGAGAGGAAGGTGCTTCTAGTTATAGAAATTTTGATACATTGTATGATAATCTCGATAAGGCAAGCATTTACCTGAAGAATGCTCCTTATAATATTTACTTAGATAAGGGTTTTATGGTGGTTGGGTTTAATAAGGATGAACAGAGTCTTTCTGGTAAATGTGAAAAAGTAGGGATAGGTGATGTTAATATTAATAAACCGTTAGCTTGTAAGACTGATGCTTGTCTATGTATGTGTATATGGGAACAACATGGAGATTCTTTAGAATGTAGTTTGAGTCATGAGATAAGTTGTAAAACATTTGATTATGATGTTATGTTTGATAATGGTAAGTTTGAGGATGAATCTGTTTGTGATTTTCCTGTTATAGTTGGTGAAAAAGATCCTCAATTAGTATTTTTGAGTAAACTTGAGGGCGAGGATGAGACTGTATTTAGAATCTGTCCTGAGAAGTGTGTTAGGGAGGATTTGTCTATTGGTTTAAGTTCTTTAGATCACGATTCTTCTAGCATATCTTTTGATGGGGTTTCTCCTTATGACTGTGTTCCACCTTCAGAAGTGCTTTTTGGAGATGAAGCTAGGAATTCTGTAGTGAGTTTAGCAAAAGAGTGGGGAGAATCTCTGGATGTTGATTATGTTGGTGGAGCTTTAGGGAATTTGAATGATGACGGAGATGTTAAGTTTGATTGTTCTGGTTTTGTAGCTCAAGTTTTATATTGTGCGACAGGTATTGATATTAAAAGCGTTAGAAGTAGTATTGGTGAATGGACAAGGGGAGATTATGGGGAGAGAGAAGAGGATAATTATGTTGAAGAAGTAGGTGATTATGAGAATATGCAGCCCGGCGGGTTTTATGGTTGGTCTAGGGTTGATGGTGTCGGGGAAGGACATGTTGTTATTTATATTTCTAATAATGAGATGTGTGAGGTTTATGGTGGTAGTGGTGGAGGAATTACTTGTAGAAATACAGATTTAGATTACTTGGGTAAATCAACATATTTCTATAATATAAGGGACAGTGCGGTGTCTTAAATAAAATGAATCTGGGTAAAAAAGGAGGTGGGTTTGAGTTAAGTTTTTGGGTCGTGATTCAGTTAGTTTTAGTGTTATTTATTGGAGCTTCTTTTTTCTATTTTGTGTATGATGTTAAAAATGATACTTTGTTTGAGAAAAAATATGTTAGTAGAGATATGGCGCTAATGGCTAATGTTGTTCAAAGCGTTCCTGGGGATGCGATTGTGTTTTATTCTCAGCCAAAGTTTAATATTAGTGAGTTTAGTTATAGTTTTGGTTATAATTTATTTGAGATTGGTGCTGAAACAGCGGCAGCATCTGCGTTGTACCCATTTTATAGGAATCTTGGTTTGAGGATGAGTGATGTTTATAACCTAGAAAACCCAAGGTACTTAGTTTTTGGGAAGAAAGGAGATTATTTTGAGATAAAAGAGATGTATGATGATGAACAGTTTAAATATGATGTTTGTGTCCAGCCTAGTACTGTGTTAAGGGATAAGGATACCTTATTTGTCGACGTTAATTTTGAAGGAGAGTATGGCGATAATTTATTAAGGGATTTTAGAAATATTGCTGATTTTAGTAGAAAAGATTTAGAGAGTGCTGATGTTAGCACCGATCTTGTTATTGTGTTTGATATTGTTGAGAATAGTAATGAGAATAAGGTTGAGGTTTATTATTCATCTGTTTCAAATCCTGTTCAGAGTAAGAAGATGGGTTGTTTGATTTTGAATTATCTTTCTTATAGACATTTATCTGAGTTGAATAGAGAAGCTAAGCGCAGTGATGATGCGAGGATTACAAAGAATCCTAGCGGGATGGCTGTATTAGTTAAGATTTATTCAAAAGGAGGAATTAGTTCGGGTGTGTTTGAGAAGACTGCTGTTTTAGCAGGCAATGTTTATTCAGGAGTAGAGGATTATTATGTTAGGTAAAAAAGGAGCGTTAGATATGGAAGCAATGGTTACAGCTTTTTTTAGGATTCCAATTATTCTTTTAACAGCTTTTGCTGTTTTAGCGCTTGTTCTAGTTTATATTAAGGCAAGTGTTGATGTTTTTGGTATTGAGTCTAATCTTTTTATGTATAGTATGTTAAATACAAAGGATGGAATTTCATATTATGATGAAGAGTTAGAGAGACTTTATCCAGGGGTAGTTGATATTGATAGGTTTGCTGATACTTATGTTATGGAGAAGCAGTTGAATGAGACTTTTAATTATGGGGAATATTCTGTTATTACTGTTAATATGACTTTGAAAAGTTTGGAGGGGGATGTTATTGAGTATAATAATCATAGGGTTGAACCTGTAGTTTATCATAAGAAATGGTATGAGAGATGGATTGTTTTGGCGAGAACTTTTTTGCCTGGCAGAGGAAGTATCCAGGAGAGAGAAAGATCATATTATGTTTTATTGAGATATCCAGAAGGAAAAATTGAAGGAGGAGTGTTACAGATTTCGTTATTAATGCCAAATGATTAAAATGATGAGAGATAAAAGAGCAGCACTTGGAATCGTGGACTTTTATTCAGTAGTTGTTATTGTAGTTATATTGTTAATTGCTTTTCTTGTTTTTCATGTTCAGACTGGACAGTTGACTATGTCAATGACAGGGGAGACTTTGAACCCAAGTGTTCATTTTGAGTTACTTAATTATTTGAGAACAGATACTGAGAATGGAAGAATGGATAAGTTAATAGTTAATGCTGTTAATGATGAAGTTTATTTAGGTTATTTGGAGCAGGAGACAAAAGCTATTTTTGAACCAATTACTGACGGATTTGCATGGTATGTCCAGTTTTATCATGTTTCTGTTGTTGATGATGATAGCAGGAAGTTTGCTACTGTTTTAGTTGATGGTTTACATGGGAATATTGGAACTAATGAGTATTTTACTTCAAAAACAATAATTCCTATGGAAGATCCAAACGAGTATGTTGAAGTTACTTTAGGATTAACATGTTTTAAGGAGGAATGTTAATGTATAAAAGGAAAAATGCACAAGCTTATTTGATGCCGTTGTTTGTGATAATTTTATTAACTACATTTATGTCCTTGTTTATAATTTTAGATGGAAAGGTGAAGATGTTTCCTAAAAAGATCGGAGAGAAGCAGTTCTCTGTTATTGAAACTTCTTCTAAGGCTGAGAGAGCACAACTTTTTATTGATTTAAGTGCAGAGTTAGCAATGGAAAAGGCTGTTAATGAGTTGAAAGATAGTGGAGGTTTATCTTCTACAACTGATTGTGGTCAGTATAGGGGTGTTCCTATTATTGAGGATGGTGATTGTATGCCTTTTAGTGATGTTGTTGACGGTTCTTTGGAAGTGGTGTTTAACAAATACATGGATGGATATTTGGGAAATTTTGATTTGGTTGATATTCCAAAAGGAAGTTTTGATTTATATTTAAATGAGAATGAAGTTATTGGGAGGATGAATAAAGAGATGATTATTCCCATAATAAGTTGGACTAGTGAGAAGGTTGATACTGAAGGCTTGAGTTATGATATTAATTCGTTAGGTGATAGAGTTAATTGTAGGGAAGTTGAAATACTTTCTTCAAGGAAAGAGAGTGAGTTGAAAAGTACTTATGGAGATAGTGAGGAAGATGTAAAGAAGAGATTAATAGAGATTAGTTTTCAAGGTTGGGATGTTTTAGTGCATGAAGATATTGTTGGAGCGTTTTTATGTGTGCAAGAGGAGATAAATAATTGTGCAGAAGCGCAGAGTTATGATTATGAACACA
>CAYVNO010000017.1:0-39204 GCA_964452935.1 uncultured Methanosarcinales archaeon
GGATTATGGAGGTTGCTTCTAAACTTATTTCGTCGCTTGTCACACTTAATTGTTCTTTTAGATATTCTAGAATGAATCTTACTAAGTTATATCTTGAGTTGTCATAGTAGAATGTTATTTCTCCACTGATACTTTCTGAACTTACAGAGAAATCTTGAGAAAAGACGGCGCAGAGGTGTATCTTACTTTGGTTCATCTCTAGTATGCAAGGATATATACTCCCATATTTTAAAATTTCAATTTCATCTGATGCTAAATTATCTAGAACTGGTTGAACCTCTGATAAATCAGAAGCAACTGCCCCAATCTTTATATCGTGGAGTTCATCTCCGTTAAATGCAAATCCAATTATTAGGATTAAAAGCATTGGACCAAGAATTAATAAGAGAATAGATGTCCAGCTTCTGAAAACTATTTTAAGGTTTTTCAGTACAATGAATAATATTCTTCTAAAGCCGTATTTTGTCATTTTCTTTTCGTCTTTTTCTTTTTTACTTTGAATCCCATGTCTAATTTAATGATATCTTCAAATACATCTGTTAAACTTGTTTCTCCTGGAAATTTCTTCATTAAATTCTTTGGTGTATCTGCTGTTTTCATTTTTCCAAGATTTAATACACCAATTCTATCACAATATTCTTGGATAAAGTCTAGTAAATGTGAGGTAACAATGATTGTTTTTCCTGATTTCTTTATTTTTCTTATTAGTTTCCAAATATTTTTTCTTATTATTGGGTCGAGGCCGGTTGTAGGCTCATCCAGGATTATTATTTCAGGATCGTGTACTAAAGTTATGGCGAAATCTAGTCTTCTTTTCATTCCTCCTGAGATTCTGCCTGCGATTGTTTTTCTGTGGTTGTTTAAGTCTACAAGCTCTAGAAGTTTATTTACTTGTTTTTTTAGTTTAACTTTGGGGATTCTGTATAGTCTGCCATAATAGTTTAGGTTTTCTTCAATTGTGAGTTCTGGGTAGAATGAATTTTCTTGAGTACAGAATCCTACTAAATCTCTTATTATGTGTGTTTTTTTAGTGATGTTTTTGCCTTTGTAGATTATGCTCCCTGAATCAATTTTATAGTAACCCATAAGGATTCTTAATAAAGTAGTTTTTCCTGCTCCTGATTTGCCTATAAATCCAAATATTTCGTTTTGTTTGATTGCGAGATCGAGATTTTTTATTACTTTAATATCTTTAAATCCTTTATTGATGTTTTTGAATTCAATAAGTGTAGGCATAAGGATTTGTATGTGTTATTTAATATAAATTTTTTGGGAAAATTTAAATATAATTGAATTTGAAAGAAGTACATGGCCGGAGGAAGTAGTAAAGCTGTATATGCTGCGTTATTTGGAAATTTTTGTATCACTGTGTTAAAATTTATTGCGGCTTTCTTTTCAGGTAGTTCTTCTATGTTAGCTGAAGCATACCACAGTGTAACAGATACATTTAATCAGGTATTCTTATTAATTGGGATTAAGAGGAGTAGAAAAAAGCCTACCAAATTACATCCGTATGGATATGGTAAGGAGCAGTTTTTTTGGGCGTTTGTTGTTTCTATGTTGCTTTTTGGTATTGCAGGAGTTATGTCTATTATGGAAGGATATAATAAATTAAGACATCCTGAACCAATAGGACATGTTTATTTATCATTGATTGTTTTATGTATTGCATTTGTCTTTGAAGGGTATGCGTTGTTAGTTGCAGGAAAACAGTTGAAGAAGGAGATGAAAAAAGAACAAATGAGATCGATAATGGCCGCTATAAAACATTCTAAAGATCCTACTGTGTTGACTGTTGTTTTTGAAGATACTTTAGCGTTAGTTAGTATTAGTATAGCTGCGATTGCTATTGGGTTGACCCATTATACTGGCAATGGTATTTATGATGCAGTTGCTTCTTTGATTATTGGTAGTTTATTGATGGTCTTTGCGTTGGTTTTGGCTGGAGAGACAAAGCATTTATTGATAGGAGAGTCAATATCTAATCATAAAAGGAAAAAGATTGTAAGAGAGATAGGTAGAATGAAGCATGTCAATGAGGTTTTGGATTTTAGGACAATGCATTTGAGTCCAGAAGAAACTCTTGTTACTATGGAAGTAAATCTGAAGGATGAATTAGTGACAGATGAGGTTGAAAAGATTATTAATAGGATTGAGGTTAAAGTAAGAAAGGTTTTGCCAAAGGCTAAGTGTTATGTTGAAGCAGAGGAAATGCCCTCAAGGAAAGAGAAGAAGAGAAGAGGAAGACTATTCAAGTAACTGTATGCGTGATAGTGGTGGCATTACTACGTTCCGTTCTAGTTTGTGTTTGAATATTGTCAGTAATTTTTAGCTTTAGTATTATTAAATTCAAGGACTGCACTTGGTAGTAATGCCAACAGAGGCAAAGAAGCAGGGGTTAAATTTATATATATTTGATTCTTTTGATTGTGTATGAATATAGAAAAAAGGCTTGAGTTAGTAAAAGAAGTAGGAGAGGAGATTCTTACAGGAGATGAGCTGAAGAAGTTATTAGAAGAGAAGAAGAAATTCATAGCTTATGACGGTTTTGAGCCTAGTGGGAGTGTACATATTGCACAAGGAATTCTAAGAGCGATAAATGTCAATAAGATGGTTAAAGCTGGATGTAAATTCAAAATGTTAGTAGCTGACTGGCATGGATGGGCCAATAATAAGATGGATGGAAATCTAGAACATATACAAACTGTTGGGAAATATTTGATTGAGGTATGGAAATCTACTGGGATGGATCTAAAGAATGTTGATTTTATATGGGCAAACGATTTTGTGAGTAATGGTGAATATTGGAAAAAGGTTATGCAGGTTGCGAGAAGTTCTACTGTGAAAAGGATTGTTAGATGTTCTCAGATAATGGGGAGAAGTGAAAATGAAGCGTTACAATCATCTCAGATATTATATCCTTGTATGCAGTGTGCAGATATATTTCATTTGAAAGCTGATATTTGTCAGTTAGGGATGGATCAGAGAAAAGTGAATGTTCTAGCTAGGGAGTTAGGACCAAAACTGGGCAATTATAAACCAGTTGTTGTTAGCCACCATATGCTTATGGGTTTAGGTCAGCCGCCAAAAGGAAAAGGAAGTGCTGATAGGGCTATGGAGATGAAGATGAGTAAGAGTAAGCCTGATACTGCAATATTTATGACAGATTCTGAAGAAGATATTAAGAGAAAGATAAAAAAGGCTTATTGTCCTGAGAAGATTGTTGATGAGAATCCAATCTTAGAGTATTGTAAATATTTGGTATTTGAAAGGTTTGATAAATTAAAGATAGAGAGACCAACTAAATTTGGAGGAGATGTTGAGTTTAATTGTTATAATGATTTAGAGAGTGCGTTTGTAAAGGGAGATTTGCACCCAATGGATTTGAAAGGGGCGGTGGCTGGATATGTTAATAAGATGATTGAGCCAACAAGAAAACATTTTGAAAAGAATAAGAAAGCAGCTTCATTGTTGGAGCAAGTGCAGAGTTTTAAGGTTACGAGATAGTTATTAATTTTGTTCAATAACAATCATTGTGTAATTCTTTATGAAATATTTGTTAACAACGTTTTTTATGTCGTTCTTTGTTACTTTTTTTATCTTTTTAATGTAAGATTTAAGATCTTCTGCTTTTGTTGTTTGTTCCCATGAAGCAAGTTGATCTGCATAGTTTTGGTTATCATCATTATTTATTTCAAAGTCTCCTTCAATAAATGTTTTTGCTTCTTTTAATGCTTTGGCAGATACTTTTTTTAGTTTTTCTATTTCTTTGAGAGAAAGATTTAGTATTTTGTTTATGTTTTTCTTATTTGTTCCTGCATATATTGAAAATAAACCAAAATCAAGGCTAGTTCTATGGTAGGCACCAATTTCATATGCTAATCCTCTCTTTGTTCTTATCTCGTGGAATAATGTGCCTGATTGTCCTCTGGCAAGGATTGCTTTTATTATATCTAAAGTATAACTATCTTTGTGTTTTCTTGGAGCTGTTTTGTATCCAAAAACCATGTGAGACTGAGATATTTTTCTCTTTTCTTTTTTAACTGTTGTTTTTAGTTGTTTAGGTTCTTTAACTGTTTTGTATTTGGGAAGAACCTTCTTTTTTAGTGATTTAAATGCATTTTCTATCTTTTTAACTTTGTTTTTTACATCCCCTACAACAGTTATAACCATATTGTTTGGAATATAATATTTTTTGTAATAATTTAATATGTCTTTTCTTGATATTTTCTTTACTGTTGGGATATTTCCGTAAATAGGATTTTTTGCTGGATGATTTTTGAAAAGTGTTTCGTTGAAAAAGTACCATTGGTAATGCCTAGGATCGTCATGCACCATATGAATCTCTTCAATGATTATTTTTCTCTCTTTTTCTATATTTTTTTCTTCAAATTTTGAGTTTAGGATTATATCTGAAAGAATTTCTAATCCGGTGTCGAAATGTTTGTTTAGTACTTTTACAAAAAATAGTGTTCTTGCATAAGAGGTTGCTGCATTTATGTCTCCACCTAGTTTTTCTATTTCGTTGGTTATGAGGGTTGCGTTTGGTCTTTTTTTTGTTCCTTCGAAAAACATATGTTCTAAGAAGTGGGAAATTCCTGCATTCTTTTTTGTTTCATTTATAGAACCGGCTTTTACACTTACCTCAATCACTACTGATTTGGTTTTTCTTTGAGCTGTGATTATTGTTAAACCATTCTTTAATTTGTATTTTTTCATCTGATCTGTTGTAAGCTTGTTTATAACCTTCAACACCTCTACGCTTCGTCCTAGTTTGAAATTGAACATTGTTAGTAACTTTTAGCTTCAGTACTGTTGATTTCTTAGACTGCGCTTGGTAGAGGTGTTGGCGATGTTGTTGTATTAGGTATCAAAAGATTTTTATATTATATAAATCTTTGTGTGTGTATGAAGTTAAAGAAATTAAGGGAGTGGATGAAAAAGAAGAAGATTAATACTGTTCTGTTGTATAATGCCAAGTATAAAGATACAAATGTGTTGTATTACACTGGGATTAATGATGGTGGGCTTTACTTGGTTGTGAGAAAGGACAAGGCAATATTATTTTGTAGTCCGATGGATTATGATTTAGTAAAAAAGACAAGTGATATTAAGAATGTTAGAAAGTATGACTTAGAGTTCAAGAATCTAAAGAAGGAGTTAAAAGGCAAGAAGATAGGAATAAATAAAGATGTTATTACACTAATTGGATATAAAATTTTGAGGAAAAGGTTTAAGGGAAAGAAGTTTGTTGATGTGAGCAAAGGGTTAAGTGAGGTTAGAGAGGTAAAAGATAATAGAGAGATTCAGAGGATAAGAAAGGCTTGTAAAATTGGGGATGAAGTTTATAGTTTGTTTTTGAAGAATTTTAATAAATTTAAGACAGAGGAAGAGGCTGAGAAGTTTATTGTTGATGAGATTAAGAAGAAAAAGTGCGATGTTTCTTTTGAGCCGTTAGTTGCTTCAGGGATTAGTAGTAGTTTTCCCCATAGTAAGATAAAAAGAAGAATTGTAAAAGGTTTTTGTTATGTTGATATGGGTGTTAAGTATAAAGGGTATTGTTCTGATATGACCCGTGTATTGTATAAAGGAAAGCCAAAGAAACAAGAGTTAGATGATTTTATGTGGCTTTATGATATATTTTTTAGATGTGAGAAAAAGGCAATGCCTGGTGTTGGTCTGAAGAAAGTTGATGATATAGCGAGAAAGGGGTTAGGAGATCTATTCATACATGGACTAGGCCATGGTGTTGGTGTTGAGATACATGAAAGTCCTAGTTTTGGGCCTTATTCAAAGGGTAAAATAAGGGAAAATATGGTTTTTACGATTGAACCTGGGCTTTATAGGAGTGGAAAGTATGGATTAAGGCTTGAAAACACCTATTTATGTGGAAAGAAAGGTGTAGAGAGCTTGTGTAAGACTCCCATGAGTTTAATGATTATAAAATAAGTTCTTTTAGTGTTTCTAAGTATTATATGGAAAGATTTATATATAAGAGGTTTACTTGATAGTAGTAACATGTCAAGATTACCTAGGATACAACCAACTGGAGACGGAAGAGTAGAAGTTTCTTATGAAGAAAGGGAGACAGAAGAAAGTGTTAGAGGTAGTGCTTTTAGTGGATTTATGGATAGATATAGTATGGTTACTGCTGCGATAGGTTTGACAATAGTTGGGGTATGTGTAACATTGGGTGCTTATAATTCTGTGATGAATAATAGATTAGAAAGGGAGAATGCTACTTTAGAAACAGAGAATTCTGCTTTAGAACAGGAGAATGCTGCGTTGAGTGGTAGGGTTGGAGAGTTAGAAAGAAGAAGTGAGTTATACCAGGAAGCGTTTGAGAGAGCTATAGCAAGAATACATCCAACAGAGACTATTGATACTGTTGTTTTAGAAGAAACTGGTGCAGATCCTGAACAAAGTATTATTGATACAATTAGTGGTGGGAATGAAGAGATTAGAGGTTATTTAGGAATTATACAAGATGAGTTAAGCAGATATGATAATTCTCCTGAATTAAATGAAGACTTGTTAGTTTGGGCTGCTGCAATGTTTTTTTGTGAAGAGAATCCTGATTTAGATCAAACATATGTTGCTCCAGGGGATCATGCAACTACTTTAGCAATGCTTACGCAAGGTGAGTTAAAAGAGATGAATAGGCAAGGTCAGAGATATTGGAGAAGAACGGAAAATGGTGTTGAAAAGTGGGATTGGGAAGATATTGCAGAAGATACAGGCAGAGATGATGGAAAATGGACAGGAAGAGAGGATGCAAAAGAAGATTCTTTGAGATTAGGGACTGTGATGTTACAGTATAGAGTAGATAAATTAACAGAGAGGTTTCCTGAGTTAGCTGAAGAGGGGAATAGAATAGATTTATTTAGAGCGATTGCTGCTGCATATAATGCAGGTAATGGTCGAGTTAGAAGATCAATAGGACAAGAAGGAAGTGTTGAGTTTTTAGATTATATTACAAGATTACCTCAGAAAACACAGAAACAGACTGTTCCTTATGTAATAAAAATTACTGCATATTATAAAGGGTTAAAAGAGGGGAAAAGTGTTAAAGAGTTAAGAGGGAATGCAGAATTATTATTTAGTTATGTAGAAGATAGAGATATGCAAAGATATGTTGAATTTAAGACAGGGATGAGTTTAGAAGAGGAAGGAATTTTTTATACTGTTCAAAATGGAGATAGTGTTGGAAAGATAGCTAGATATGGGAGATGCAGTGAAGATGAGTTAATGGAAGCAAATGGTATGGAAGGAGATAATTTAAGAGTTGGTCAGAGAATAAGGCTTCCTCATGAGTTGGATTTTATATTAATACAGAATGGTGATGTGCCTGGATCATTGGCGCAGAGATATGGGTTAGAGACAGATGATATTAAATCAATTAGAGGATTTAATGCAGGAAATTTTGTTAGTGTTAGAGCTGGAAGTGTAGCTAATCCTGATGGAAGAGTGTATGAAAGACAGACAGTTATTAGAGATTAATAAGGAATTTTCCGTTCTTTTGGATTGTTTTTCCATCCATAATTATTTCTCCACCATTTCTTAGATCTTTTATCATATCCCAATGTAATGCTGAGTCATTTTTTCCGCCGCCTTCTTTGTAGGCCATCCCTAATGCTAGATGGATTGTTCCACCAATTTTTTCATCGAATAATATTTGTTTTGTGAATTTTTTTATTCCGAAATTTAGTCCTATACCAAATTCACCTAAATATTTTGCTCCTTTGTCTGTTTCGAGCATTGCGTGTAGGAAATCCTCATTTTTTGTTGCTGTAGCTTTTACTACTTTACCTTTTTTGAATTGTAACTTTATTCCGTCGACCTCTTTTCCAGCTCTAATTGCAGGGTAGGTATAATGAATATAACCTTCTGTTGTGTTTTCAACAGGTGCAACAAAGACTTCTCCATCAGGCATATTTCTTTTTCCATCACATTTTATTCCTTGTCTTCCCTTAATACTAAAAGTGATGTCTGTTTCTTCTCCAATTATTCTTACTGTTGAGGCTTTGTCTAAGAGTTTCTTTAATTTGTCTTGTTTTTTTGAGATTGATTTCCAATCTTGGTTTGTTGCAGAGAAAACGAAATCTTCATATTCTTCTAGAGACATTTCTGCGTCTTGTGCTAACGCGTTTGTTGGATACTCACATATAACCCAATTATTTCTTTTTAGGTGAATTTCTGATAGTGGTTGAGTTGTTTTTCTTCTTATGGCTATTTTTTTAGAATCAACTGTTGTTAACTCTTTTGTGTTTGACTCAGTACCAATTGATATGGATCCTGCAATGTTTTTTGCTTCAAATTCTGCTATTTTTGGGTATTTTTTTAGCATTTCTTCTGTTGCGTGCTTGTAATAAGTATATGCAAATCCTGGTAGGGTGGTGTGTACTCTAGGAATTGCTCCTTTTTTCATGATTAATTTACACACTTCTAATGCTAATGATTTGGCTTCCATTCCACAATTTACTTGGATTGTATCTCCTTTTTTCATCTTTACTGAATAATTAACAAGAATGTCAGCAAGTTTTTTCTCTCTTTGGTCCATCATATTAATTCACCACCTTTGTTTTTGTAGAATATCTATTACGGTCGTATATTAAATAGTTTGTGTTTTAGTATGCTGTAGACGAAAGCTTTATATACCCTATTGCAATACTTTAGGTGTATGGTATTACCGGTTGGACGTTCAAAAAAGGATTTAGACTCATTTATGTATAGTTATACTACTGATTCTAGTAGAATTGAGTCAGAAAATAAATTATTAAGGGAGACTGTGCATAATTTACAGAATGAGTTAAAGAGATTTAAAGAGCCAGCATTGATGGTGTGTGATATTTGTGATGTTCTAGATGACAAAGCAATTGTAAAGACTCCGAATGGAAATAAATTCTTTGTGAATATTGCAAAAGATTGTGGAACAGTAAAACCAGGAGAATCTGTTTTGGCTGAACAAAAGAATTTGACAATTATAAAAAAGATAATGAGCAATAAGAAGTTCAATGTTGAGAAGTTTGTTATAATAGCTAAACCAAAAACAAAATGGAAAGATGTTGGAGGGTTAAAGGATCAAATCGAGGATATTAAAGAGGTTATTGAGTTGCCTTTGAAAAAACCTGAATTATTCAAAAAGATTGGAATTACTCCACCAAAAGGTATTTTGCTTCATGGCCCTCCAGGAAAAGGAAAGACAATATTAGCAAAGGCTGTTGCAAATTCTACAAATAGTACATTTATTGAGATTGTTGGAAGTGAGTTAGTGCAGAAGTTTATTGGAGAAGGTGCAAAGATGGTTAAAGAGGTTTTTGAGTTAGCTAGAGAGAAAGCACCTTCAATTGTATTTATTGATGAGATAGACGCTTTAGCTGCAAAAAGGATTGAAGTAGGTACTTCAGGGGAAAGAGAGGTACAAAGAACATTTATGCAGTTATTGGCTGAGCTAGATGGTTTTAAACCGTTAGGAAATATAAAAATTATTGGTTGTACTAATAGAAAAGACATTCTTGATCCAGCAATAACAAGGCCAGGTAGACTTGATAGATTAATAGAAGTTCCTCTGCCTGAGAATGAAGGAATAGAACAGATTTTCAATATCCATACTAGAAAGATGAAATTAGATAAGAAGATAAAGAAAAAGAAAATATTCGATAGGATGGATGGCTTCAGTGGTGCAGAGATAAAAGCTGTTTGTACAGAAGCAGGATATTTTGCGATTAGAAGTAATAGAACAAAGATTATTGAAAAAGATTTCTTAAAAGCAATTATTAAAGTTGAGCAAAAAGAGGAAGAAGATAAAGATTATATAAAGATGTTTGGTTGAGTTTCTAAAGAAAGTTGCGCACTCATAAGTTACTTCCGTTCATCACAGGCGAAGCCTCAGCTGGTGTTCACTCAGTCCTCGTGCGCAAAGTAGAATAATGTAGTTGAGTATATAAGGGTTGTGGTTATTTTATATATTTGAAATATTTTATGTAGGCACTATGTGCTTTTGGGTTTTCTAGGATTTCAGAGAATTTATTTTTTATTTTTTTAGTTATTTTGTGGTTTTTGAATTCTTTATTGTCTAATTTATTTACTGGAAGTATGCCTGCTGCTGTTCCTGTTAGAAATATTTCATTTGCTTGTTTTGCTTGTTTTGGTGTGATATCTGCTTGTTTTATTTTTATGTTTATGTCGTTTGATAACTTAATAATTGTATCTCTTGTTATTCCAGGAAGAATTGAGTGTGTTTTTGGTGTGTAAATTGTGTTGTTTTTGACAATGAAAATGTTTTCTGCTGTACATTCTGCAAGATTTCCTTTGTAGTCTAGAAGAAGTGCTTCATCGTAGCCATGTTTTTTTGCTTCTAAAGATGCTAAAGCGGAGTTATGGTAGGCACCTGAGATTTTTGTTTGATTTAGTGTTGATTTTGGGTGTGGGCGAATAAAAGATACTGTTTTTATTGAAAGAAATTTGTTTTTGTATAAATTATATTTTGAAAGAGTTAAGATCGCAATGTTTGTTTTGTTTGTTGAGGGGCAGACTCCTAATGATTCGTCCCCGTAAAAAATAATTGGACGTATGTATCCTTGATTTAGTTTGTTTGTTTTGATTAATTTTATTATTGCTTGCTCTATCTGTTTTTTTGAGTATTTGATCTTGTGATTAAGTGATTTAGCTGAGAGAAAGAGGCGATTAATGTGGTCTTCTAGACGAAATATTGCTGTGCCTTGTTTTGTGTTGAAGAACCTAATTCCTTCAAAGACTGCTGTTCCGTAATGTAAAGAGTGGGTTGTTAAGTGTATATTGGCTTTTTCCCATGGAAGAATTTTGTTATTGAGCCAAATTTTTGTTTTCATTTTATATAATTTGAAAGTCCGCGCAAATTCTGTACTCTTTTGGTTTTATTTGTCCGCATTTGGTTAATTTTAAGAATTTGTGTTTTAATTTTGCTTTTTTGCATTCTTTTTTTATGATTTCTTTTGCTTTATTGAACTCTCCAACTTTTAAGAATGCATATAAGTGTATTATTGTCCCTTTATGTGCACATAAAAATGCAGTTTGAAGGAATTCTTTGTATGATTTAGGAAGAGGCATTATTATTCTATCGAATTTCTTTTTTTGTTTTTTAAATTTAGGCATAAGGTCATTTACATCGCCGCAGAAAAGCTTAACATTTTTTAGTTTGTTTAGTTTAACTGTTTCGAGGCCATATTTATGGCCGTCTGGGTTAATTTCAATGCCGTAGACTTCTTTTGCTTTTGTGTTCTTTGAAATCACAGACACATAAGGTGCATTTCCTGAAAACATCACCAATACTGATTCGTTTGGTTTTACTTGTTCTGACAGACGTTTCCGTTCTGTGCTTAACCTTGGAGAGTAGTATACTTTTTCTATATCTAATTTAATTTTAACGTTGTTCTCTCTGTGTATTGTTTCTTTTGTTCTTTTTCCGGCAAGGATTTTTACTCTTTGTGTTCTGTAAGTTCCGTGATGGGCACCATGCTTTCTTACTACTGTTTTTATGTTTTTATGTAATTTTAACAGAGTTTCTGCGATTAATTTTTCCTTTTTTTCTAATGGGGCATCTATTTCAAGAACTGCTATATCTCCCACAATATCGAATGCTGTTTTAAGTATCTGTTCCTCTTTTTTTGTAAGTTTTTTAAGTAGGTTTTCCTTTAGATTGGTATTTTGTTTTTTGTATTTCTTTAATTTTTGTTCTAATATTTCATATTTTGTTTTAATTTTTTTTGTTAAAGGGAAATAGATGTGTGTTTTTGTAGTTTTTACAATATAATCTGTGGATAAAGCTCTTTTTTTTATTAAAGACTGTTTTGTTTTTTCTGCTTCTTTTTTAGGTACTTTTATTGTTAACATTAAAAAAACTCCCCCAATCCTTTTTGGTTTTGAGAAGGGCTGGATTTATCTATTTTTTCTAGGCTGGATTTAATTCTTTCTTGGGAAAAGTCGTGTTTATCACAAAGAAGAGTCATGAGTTCTTCTTTATTGTATCTATCAAATTTTATTGAATAATCGTCAGTTACCCTCATCTTTTTAATTGTGTAATAGATATCAGACCAATCTAAATCATATGAATCGCCCCATTTCACTGATTTGAATAATAAATCAAAGTCTTTTCCATATTGTTTTACTAATTTTAGGGCATTTTTTGGTCCTATACCTTTAATCCCCCCTTTGTTATAGTCTGTTCCGGCTAACATAGCCATGACAATTAATTGATCATTATCTATACCTAATTTGTTTAATACTTCTGTTGTTTGGATTAGTTCTGGTTTTACAGTATCATATCCTAATTTTCCTGCTTTTTTTCTTTTGCCTGCAATAGATAAATTTCTTACTAATTTTGGAATGCCATACAATAGAGTATCATAGTCTTGGGATACACCAAAATTTGCGTGTTGGTTTGTTACGATACGTGCTACCTGGGCTTCTCCTTCTGAAGGGGCTTGGATTACTGGGAGACCTAGTGAAGTGATTAACTCTTTTGCTTCATCTATCATCTCTTTTGTTAAAACAGAAGTTCTTGAAGCATATTTTTTCATTTCTTGTATGTCTTGCCTTTCCTTTGCTACCTCATATTCATTCATAGCTTCTTTTTTTATCTCTCTTCTTCTTTTTCTTTCTTCTTGTTTTAGTTTTGGTGGAGCTCCGTCAAAAACAAACACTAATTTTAGATTTTTTTGCATAAGGTTTGTCGTTCTGCTGAATAAACCAACTAAATGGGAAGTAATATTTCCTGATTGATCTGTTAATGGAGTTCCATCTCTCGCTCTGATAGAAGATAAAAATTGGTATAACATATTGAAAGAGTCAATAGCTAATACTTTATTGTTTAAATCAGAGAATGAAATTTCTCTTGATTCCACCATTTCTTTGAATTGTAGTCCCATAAAAATCACACAAAATAAAAAATTAAGATATAATTACACTTAATTCAACATTTGGTTCGACGATTGGTTTACTAAACCCTTCTTCATCAACATAATCAACAAACACGTCAAAAGTGTATGTTCCAGGAATAATTTCTTCACTTGTTGCCATCTCCCCCCCAATTTCAATTATAAGAGGGAGATAAATTTGATCTGAAGATTCCATATAAAAAGTAGAATACACATTCATTGACACCCATTTTTCTAGATATGATGGATCAAGTCCGTTTATTGTGCTTCTACTGGAAGACAGTGCTTGTTGAAATTCAACAGAGACAGTAAAATTATGTCCTTTTGATCTAGTATTAGTTATTCCAATCGCTAAAACAGAAACATCTCCTGGTGCAACATTGGTTAACATTGATCTTGAGAGCATTACTGCTGTATTTTTTGTTAGTTTGCTTTTTATTAAATCTAATTCTGAACTTGATAGTTCATAACTTACTGGTTCTTCTTCTATTTCTTCTTCAACAACTTCTTCTGTTGTTTCTATTGTTATTGGTTCAATTGTTTCCTCTGGTGGGAAATCAGGAGTTGGGCATTCTGTTAAATCATCAACAGTCTCACCAGTATAACAAATATAAGTTTGTTTGTTTTCTCCACCACATCCCAATGCTAATAGTAATATGGTTGCCATTAATATTAATACTAATTTTCTCATTTTATCACCTCAATTCAGCTTAGTTTGATTTGCAAACTCAAATTTCGCAAGCAAAATTTGGCTGAATTCTAAAATTTCGTTGCACAAAATTTTTAATTTGACTTAGTCAGTTTTGCTAGTTTAAGGTTTTTGAATTCCTTACCGAGCATTGTTTTAGCTTTTTTTGTCAGCTCTCCTGTTGTTATGAAAAAAACAGGAAGTTTTTTTGATTCTCCTGAAATTACTGCTGCTGCAAGGTCACCATCATTTATTTTTTTCTTGTTTTTTGTTTTGCAGTAGTATGTTATTGTACCCACAGGAGAGGGTATCATTATTGTGTAATCAATCTCTGATTTTTTACGAATTATTTTGATGTCATCTATAATAATCCCTTTTTGATTAAAAAAGTTTTTGGTTTTTAAATAGAAAGGGTCATTTATTTTTGAGTCGTCGAATTGTTTTAGTGATTCTTGTTCTGTTTCTACTGGTTTTTCTTTAGGCACCTGAAGTTGTTCTGTTTTTTGTTTTATTTTTGGTGGTTCCTGTTTTATTTCTTCTTTTGTCTCTTTTTTTGGTTCTTCTTTTGGTTTTGGGGTAGGCACCCGTGGTTTTTGTACACCTATCTGTATTTTTATTAAATTTATGGCTTCATCTTTTTCTAATAAATACCATTTCCAAAATATTTCCTTGTTGTTATTAATATTTACTTCTAGGGGTTTTGCAAAATCTTTTATATTCCTGAGGGAAACTCTGATTAATGGTGTGTGTTCTGAGTCCCTGATTATTTTTTCTTCTTTTAATAAATCAAATGTTTTTTTGTCTTTTTCATTTAGGTGTTTGTATAAATCCTGTAGTTTTGGTTTTTGTTCTTTCGTATAATAAACAGGAGATCCCCCTATCTTGGTGTGAGATAATAATAGCTGTTGGTTGTTGCATAATTCTGATAGAATTGCAGCCATTGTTAATGTGTCTGTTTTGAATTCTTTTGAGATGTGAACAGGTAAAACTGGTCCTTTCATTCTCACTAATTGTAGAACTTTGTCTTTATCTATCATTTTTAATAGAATAAGAGGAGGGTTTAAATATTTTGTGCAGGCACCAGAGTTAAGAAATGCATTAAGGTCTTACCCATCCAGCGTTTAGCAAACCCTGGGAAAATATCGAAAATCCAAAATGGATTTTTGAGATGTTAAAAATGCATTGCATTTTAAACAGGTCGTGTAGCACAAGGCTACACTACGCAACTTTGAAGAAGAATTGAAAGGTTGCGAATTAGTTTGTGAATATAAAGAATTTTGTGCAGGCACTAGAGTTATGGTCTTACCCATCTGATCTCATAGTATGTCACACTGTTTTCTTCATCTACAACACCCACTAGTAATCTTTTTCTAGTAGAATGTGCTACTCGGTTTTTTGCAGAGAAATCGTGCCAAGTTAAGGTAGATGTTTCGTGTACAGGGAATACGACCCATTTTGCGTGATCTTCGCCTGGTTTTACTCCCCTATCATATACCCTGAAATCTGCACCAAATTTTAGTGCTGTTTTGATTATATATCCTCTACTTCTCATATCTTTAAACACACAATAACGAGTCCAGAAGTTTTCTCCTTGCTTTTTTGCTTTTTTTATTAGTTGTTCTGTTGTTATTTTTCTTCCTGATTTATTCTTTACTTCTAATCTTCCTTTCTCCATAAGATATAATGCTTCAAGTAGAGATAGTTGGACTTTGTTTTTTTCTAAAGAACCATATCTACTTTGTTCATAGAAGTTTCTAGCTTCATCTGATTCTTCTGTAAGTACTCTTTCATCCATTAATATCCCAGATACTACATCTTTCTTTGGCATAAAAGAAGCTTATTAAAAGGGGTTAATAAGGTTTGTGGTTGATTATTTTAATTTTTAGTAGTGGTGTTTAATTATTTTCTATATAGAAAATAAAGTGGATAGGTAAATATTACTATTTTTGAGTAGTTAATATAGTAAAGTTTATATATTACCTTCTTCTTAAATAATGGATGGAAGATTTAGAAGGATTAGTTACAGAAGATATGAAGAAAATGTGGGAACTTAAAGATAGTTTTAATGCTGAAATTTTGCTTTCTGTTTTAGAAATGGATTTAAACGAAGGAAATATGGCAGCCGCTACAGAATATATTGATACCTCTTATAAATTAAAAGACATGAATTATCTGCTTGTTAGACAGTTTGATAGATTAATTGATTATGCAGAAGGGAGTTGGCCAGAGAGTGTGGAGAGAGGCGAGAGGTTATGGTTAGCGGAATTATTGCAAACATTAGGTAATATTTCTAGTTTGTTAGATGGATATGAATCTATAGTAAATTTTTTATCTGACACAGAAATAGGAAAGAAGGTTTATAATGCAGATAGGTTTGAAGAAAAACTAGAAACTGCATATTTGGATAGATATGATGATATTATTGAATTAGCAGCTGAAATAGATAGATTAGATCCACTTCCAGAGTTTGTAGAACAAGGTGAACCACCTGGTGAAGAAACAAATTTTACCCTATTAAAAGATGATTTAAAAGAATCGTTGGCTGGGGCTGCTTTTAGGATGGAGTTGCTTAGATTTGGTATTCCTTCTGATTTTTATGATGAATTGCTTAAGGCCCATGGTAAGATTAGTTATAACAGACTAATGTATTTTATTAGAGAATCATATAGAAGTATTGAGAGTAGATTGAAAACCATACATCCTGGAGAAATATGGAGTGGTCTAGAAAAAGGAAGGGCCCCCATTAGAGGTTATTTAATTAATAATCCTGATGAAGTTATTCCTGATCCAGAGGAACTAAAAAGAATAAGAGAAACTGCATATGCTCTTGATCTATATGATAAAGAGTTTCCAAATGCAATTAAGTTGTTTGCTACTGTTGCAAAATCTTATGGGCGAAAAACACTAGATGTTATAGGGAATATGTTGAGGCTTGAACAAAGTGAAGAAGTTTTTGAAATGGTTGGTGGAGCTGTTGTTGCTTCGAAGGAAAAGGGAGAATTTATTTTTGAAATGTTATGTAAAAATCCAAGTTTTGTTAGAGCATATCATTTTCTTAGAAAAGAAGAAATTGAAGAGGAGAAGGTAGTTGATATTTTAACAGATTTTGGAGATTATATGTTTAATGGAAAGGATATGGCAAGTGTAATTGCAGAAGCAGGTATGGCAGATGATACAGAAGCAGTTAATTTTATTGCAGTAAATGCTTTGTATCTTTGTTGTGGAGAAGGGTCAAAAGAATTGATAGATTTAGTTTCAGGAGAAAAGAAAGATTTATCTGTTTTAGAAAAATATGTAGGGTTTGTAGCAAATGATGAGGTATTTAAACAGGCTGCAACGATAATTTATGTGAAACAAAAAGGGGCAGATAAATTAAAGGGATTTATTGAAAAGGTTGAAACATATAGTGAAGGAACAATTGGTCACTTAGTTGATGAATTTGATGAAGATGTATTAATTGAAAAAATTGAATCTTCTTTTGATGGAACTGAAGAAGAGTACACTAATCAATTAGAGACAATGAATAATTATGATCTTGTGAAAAATTATAAGTTTGTCCATCAACTAATAAATGCTTCAGAAGAATCTTTGGATGCCATAGATGAAGCTATTAGTGTAGTTAGAGGAACCCCTTATGAAAAACCATTATTGGGGCATGCAGAATTCAGAAGAAGATTCATAGAACAAGTAATTGCAGATCCAGAAGAAGGAGAAAGGATTACTGCTGATCTTCCAAAAGCAAACCCATATGACATATTAAAAGAAAGATTGAAAACTGACGAAGAAAGGACAGTAGAGTATGGTAGGATTCTTTTCTTTGTAAAAAGTATTAGTGAAAAAACAGTAAGTGAAATTGAAGAAGAAGTTGGTGTTGGGGCAAGAGTAATAAGTGTTGATGCTGCCCATAGTACATTTGAAACAATAGGAGAGAATGATTTGATTATTTATAATACATCAAGAACAAGTCATGAAGCATATGGTATTGTGAAAAAATTAGCTTCAGATAGAGAAGCAGAGTTTAGACATACAACAACAAATAGCAAGGATGTTCTTTTGGATATAATATATAATAAGAGTGAATAATAAAGTAAGTATTATATATATGGGATGAGTTATTTCTTTTATGTCGGTGGAAATTATATTTTTAGGTACATCTGCCATGGTACCAACAAAAGATAGAAATCATTGTGGGATTTTTCTTAGTTTTAAGAATAATGGTATTTTAATGGATTGTGGAGAAGGAATTCAGAGACAGTTTAAGATCGCTGGGATTAGTTTGACTAAGATTACAAAGATATTGATAAGTCATTGGCATGGAGATCATATTCTTGGTTTGCCTGGATTAATGCAAACGTTAGGAGCATCACATTATGATGGGGTGTTGCAAATCTATGGTCCAAAAGGGATAAAGAAATTTATGGATTATATGTATAAAACATATATATTTGATAGAAAGTTAGAGATAGAGGTTAGAGAGGTTGATGAAGGTAAATTTTTTGAGAATAGTGATTTTTTGTTGGAATCATATAAATTAGAACATAAGATAGAATGTGTTGGTTATAAATTCTTTGAGAAGGATAGAAGAAGGATAAAAGTTGATTCTGTGAAGAAGAAAAAGATCCCTGAAGGTCCTTTGTTAGGAAAATTACAGCAGGGAGAAGATATTGTTTTCAAAGGAGAGAAACTAGATGTAGATGATTATACATATATTGTTAAAGGATCTACGGTTGGATATATTGCAGATACTGTGGTGTGTAATGGGTGCACAAAGATTGCAAATGGGTGTGATTTATTGATAAGTGAGTCAACGTATGCTGAGAAAGAAGAAGAGAAGGCAGATGAGTATATGCATCTAACTTCAAAACAGGCTGCAATGATTGCACAGAATGGTTGTGTGAAGAGATTGGTGTTAACACATGTTAGTCAACGATATAAAGATAGTATTATTGTTGAGGAAGAAGCAAAAGATATTTTTCCAGAGACAAAGTTAGCACATGATTTTATGAAGATTGAGTTGTGAAGAAAAAGAAAATTCTAAAAAATAAAAATTATTCAAAATGATCTTCTAGTGTTGTTCCACTTCCAAAATTTAATCCACATTCCCTTCCTGCTTCCCTTATTTCCATTGCTGCATCTAATGTGTCTTGAAATGAGACTCCTGAAAAGGTATCAATAAATGTCTGAGAGGCATGATCTAAATCCCAGAATCTATTTTTTCTGGTTCTGGGCAAAAGACCAGAAGAGATTAATTGTTTTCCTTGGGAATTTTGGGGTTGGGGTGCAATTGGTTGGGATTCTACGTCATCGATAAGTCTTTCTGTCATAATTATTTTTGCCCATTCTACTGTTTCTTTTAGTGATTCTGGTGTTTCTGCTTGTGATCCCAATACAAATGATCCGTAGATGTGAATTCCTGCATCTTTTAACATTCTCAACACCATATGATTATTTTCCACACTATCGCGTGGCCCTTTCATGTGTCTAAGTGTGGTGTTACTTCCGGATTCTATTCCCACATTTACTTTGAAAACTCCGAGTTCTTTAAACTGTTGAATTATTTGTGGGTTTCTTGCTATATCTAATGCTTGAGCATAGATAAAAAATTTTGGGTCAAAATCCAGCTGAGGTCTGCTCTTTAAAATACTGTCAAGGAACCTGGGGAAGCTTGAAAAACTATCAAATACCTCATAGATTATATTTGCATTTACTTGTTGATTTGCTGCAATTACCTCTCTCCAAAATAGTTCTGGTGAGGAAAATGATGTATCTAAAAACATATCACAAAAATTACATTTAATTGCTTCTCTTGCTCTTGAACATCCACGGGCCCTATTCATTGTTGTTACACCAGTAATGATATCCCTCCCATGTAAATGAGAGAATGTTTTTAAGTAGTTTTGTAAATATTTCTGCCAATGTGATTCTGTTGGGTATAATAATCTGTCAATTATTGGGAATATATCAAGAGCTGTTCTTCTACTTTCTGCGTTATATAAAGGAGAATTTACAATAGATAGTAAAGCCTTATCCCTATCAAAATTAAATCCCCTTATAACTCCTCTTTCCCTATACATTAAATCTGGTATATCTCTAAATAATATTTGTTCTCCTCTTAATGATCTAATTAAAAATTCTAGGGGTCTTTCTCCATATTCACTTCCTAAAATAAAATCTACGTAAGGCATTTGTTCTAATATTCTTTCTCCTAGATGAGAAGCTTGGTCGTTTCCTAATACAACATAAGACCCGCAGTCTTTAGCATATCTTGCAATTTCTTCGCTGTTTCCAAAACCTGAAGATAAAACACTTACCCCAACCATATCTGGTTTTATCTCTTGGATTTCTCTTAATATTTCTTCTTGGGACATTATACCTCCATCTCTGGCAGTTACTTCTATGTCAGGTAGGTATTTATTCAACCAAGTACCTAAAGCAAGCACACTTAAAGCTGGAAAACTACTATCGTTAGCAATAGAAGATGATCCTGCATCATTACCTGCATTTACGATGTAAATTGAATTTATTGGTTTCATTTTTTTCATCTCTCATTGTCTTGGAAGTTAGCTACCACCAATTATGTTTATACATTTGACCCACTTAATAGGTATTGCTAATAAATCCAATCCGTTTGCTGCACTAACGTTTGTTGCAATACAAATTACATTTTCATCTTGAGCAACTACTTTACCAAATGTATGTGTTGGGCAGAGAAAGTCTTGCAATTTTTTTGGGTTGATGTTATCTACATCCATGTGTGCGCATGCATCTAACCATTCTACATCTACTAATGCTCTGCTTTTTATTTTTAGACCTTTGTCTAGGTCTTCTTGTGTTGCCATTTTGGCAACAATTTTTTTTGTTTTTTTCTTTGTTTTCATTTTTATTACCTCCTAGATTGTTTTTTAGTTTTAATTTAGGTATTTATCTTTTATTTCATAAATTCCTTCCCTGTGGTGCTTTGTTGAAGCTTGGGAAGAGATATGAACTTCTCCTGGGTGTGTACTTCCATTTTCTTGTGCTTTGAAGTATGCTACAACAGCCATACCATACACTCTTCTTAATTGGTTATTTTTTATTCCGTTGAATATTAAAGCAAACTTTTTGTTATAATTTGAAATTTTGAAATTTTTACCTGATTTGAAAACAACATTTTTTATTCCTCCAACTAATTCATCTATTGTTTCTATTGCTTCATGAACGCTTAGCTTACCATCCAAACAATCGGTTTGTATTGATCTTATTTGATTCATTTTACTATTTATTAGTGATTAACACCTATTAATAAGTAATTGAAGATTATTCAATTAATAAGCATAAAATTTATAAATAATTGAAGATTATTCAATTGTATGAAAGACATAAAGGGGAGATTAGTTAAGTTATTCAAGGAAGGGTATTGTACACCACAGATATCCAAGGTAGCAAAGAGGTTGAAAGAGCCATCTACTACAATACATTATAATATAAAAAAATTAGAAAAAGAGGGGGCCATAAAAACCTATAATGCTGTTTTTGATCATAAAAAAATTGATGAAGGTCTTTGTAATTTTGTTTTAATAAACTTATCTCCAGATGAGTATGGTACTCCTGAGAGAATTGGAGAGGATTTTAGTAGATACGATGAGATAGAAAGTGTTGACATCATTACAGGGGATTGGGAGATGATTTTGAAAGTGAGAGTAAAAGATCAAGAAAGTTATTACTCATTTTTGAAGAATGTAATCTCGAGAAAAGGAGTTATAAAAATAAAAACATTATCTACATTAAAACAGATAAAAACTAGTTTTGTAAGATTATAAGAAGAGAAATAAAAATAATTTATTTAGAAGCTAACTTAATATCTCCTGCTTTGACAGTTTTTCTGCCTGCGTGGTGTGCGAATTTGACTGCTTGTGATGCAATCTCTTCTGCTAGGTCTTCTACAACATTTTTAAGAGCAACCTTTGCTTTGTCTGATACCCTTTCTGCACCGCAGTTTTTCATTATTTTCTCCATTGCTGCTAAAGGAATAAGTCTTTTTGACATCTTAATTTACCTCCGGTAAATCCTAAATTCCACTCCGTAGAATTTAATTCACCTCATAAAGTGTTTATTTGTTAATTAATGCCTTGTTTAGCCTTCTATTTAAATATTTCGGTTGGAATGGTAAGATTTATATATTTTTGAGTGGTTTTGGGTGAGTATGAACAAAAAAGCAAAGGGGATAGGGTTTGAAAGAGAAATAATACACTTGTTTTGGGATAAGCAATGGGCAGCGATAAGGGTTGCTGGAAGCGGTAGTATGAATTATCCTTCTCCAGATATATTAGCAGGAAACAACATAAGAAAGGTAGGGATTGAGTGTAAGAATACTTCTGGAAAGAATGTATATATACCAAAGAGAGAGGTAGAAGAGTTAAAGAAGTTCTGTGTGTTGTTTGGTGCAGAGCCGTGGATAGCGGTTAAATTTGGGAAAGGCAAAATATTTTTTATTAATATAGAAGATATGAAAAAGACAGTAAATAATTTTGGAGTTAATGAGAGTTTGGCTAGAATGAAAGGGTTAATGTTTGAAGAAATTGTTAATTAAATTATTCAAACAGCCAAGGATAGTGTGATTTGACTTCTTCAATAAATGCAGTATGAGAAAAAACACCCAGTTCTGATATTATGCCTGTGGTTAGTTCTGGGTTAACCATTTCAAATGCAGGATTGCAAATTTTTATTTTTTTATGTTTTTTGTTCCATATTTCTTTGTAATTTCTCATTTCTATTTTTTCTTCTTCACCAAATATTGATTTTGGATCAAATTTCCATGAGTCTGTACAGAAAAATACAGGAATTTGTTGGTTTTTTGCTATTTCACAAAACATTTCAGTACCTATTTTATTATATATTTTAGTAGTTGTTACTGCGTCGCAACCGAAAAGACAAAGGTCTGCTTTTTTCATTGCTATTCTTGCTGCAGAATCAACAAAATATTTTATTTTTATTCCTGCTTTTGCTAATTCTAGGGCTGTTTTTTGTCCCTGAAGTAAGGGGCGTGTTTCTGTGTTGTGTACTTCAAATTTTTTCCCTTGTTTTTTTGCTTTTTTAAGAATATCCATAACAGTAGTTGAATGGCAGTGTGTAAATACAATCTGCCCTGATTTTATTCTTTTTGCACCTATTTCTGCTATCTTTTTTTTTGAGTCGTTAAAATGCTTTAATGTTTTTTTTATTCTTCCATCTAATTCAAATATGAATTTTTCTGGTTTTCTCTTTATTATATTGTGGAATATGTGTTCCAACGCATTCCTCATACACGGTTCTGTTGGCCTAGATTTGTATAATTTTGATTTTGTGTTTAGTAATTCATACATTAATGCAGAAGGGGTGTGTGTTTTAGTAGAGAAAAAGGAGCCTTGTAGTGCTTTTATTGAAGCAATTGCTACATTTTCTGCACCTTGAATTTTTAATGATTTTATATCATTAATTGTTTTTTTTAATTTCATTTTAAATTATGACAAATTTAATAAGAAAAAAGAAAAATTGAAGAAATTATCTTTTTCTTCTCTTTTTAGTTTTTTTTGGTTTTTTGGTTTTTTTCTTTACTACTTTCTTTTTCACTTTTTTTCTTTTTTTTGTAGTAATACCTAGTGCCCTTTCTATTGCTTTTTCTTCTTTTTCTATTTTCATTTCTTCTTTAACTATTCTTTTTGTAATTTTTTCTATGTTTGCGTCAACACGGGCAATTCTTCTTTCTAAAAGAACCAAAATCCTTAAACTATAAACTATTGCTGCAAGAGTACCTACAATAATTGCAAGAATAATAACATCCAATGAAGCACCTTCAAAAGCCATTTTAACACCCCTTTTTTGAATATATGTTTTAGTTATATATTTTTTATATATGTTTTTGCATGTGCTAGTATAAAAATCTTTCTGTTTGTTGGTGAGTTAGTAGTAATAATTAGGTGTTTTGTTGGGTTGTTTGTTTTATTTTGGTGGGGTGTGTGTCCTTGATTGCGTATGGAACTTTGTTTCTTATGGAAATGTTTTGTTGGTTTTTTGGTTTTTGTTGCTGCATTAGTGGCGTTTATTTAATATTATTAATTGTAGTTAATTAATAATTGGTTATTTTTTGGTTATTTTTTGGTTATTTATTTTATTTATAATATATTTTGATTAATATGTTTTATGTCATATAGTTTTTGTTGTTTGTTTTTTAATCTTTATTTTCTTTTATTTATTTTATTAAATATATTTTTTATTATATTTATTATATAATATATATTTGATATATTATTTTATATATTTATATTATATTTATTATATTTTCTATATAGAAAATAAATATATAATATAAATATATGTTTTTTGGAAAAGTTTAATTTAATTTAATGTAGTGTTGATATATATTTATAATATATAATAATTATAATACTTAATAAAATTAAATTATAATAATTTGGTTTATAGTTATTGTATATTATTGAATAAAATGATATTATATTAATGATATGTTGATATTAAATTGTTAATTGGTTTTGTAATGTTATTGTGTTTTTATATTGGGAAGAGGGATATTGAATTATTCATCTTATTATTTTTCAGACAAATCTTTTTTATTATTCTTAAATCTCCATAGGAAATGAAGGGGGGAGGAATGTATCACAAACAATAAAATTTATATACCTTTGTTTCTTGTGGAATTGAGATGAAAGTAAAAGAATTGGATAAGCTGTTTGAGAATTATTTGGATAAGAAACCCTTATTTGAGGAAAAAGTGGTTCTTCAGTCTTCTTATACTCCTGATTTGATTGAACATAGAGACCAAGAGATATCTCAAATTGCTAATATACTTGCACCTTGTTTAAGGTTAGAGAAGCCATCTAATCTTTTTTTGTATGGTAAAACTGGTACTGGTAAAACTTTAACTGTGAAATATACTACTTCGAAGATTTTGAAGGTTGCAAAGGAAAAAGGGTTGCCTGTTAAGGTTATATATCTGAATTGTAAATTGAGTAGGATTGCAGATACAGAATATAGATTGATGGCACAACTTGCTAGGGAGTTTGGGAAGGCAATCCCCCCAACTGGTTTACCTACTGATGAAGTTTATAAGGTTTTTTTCAAGGCAGTAGATGAAGAGAAAATGGTTGTTATTCTTATTTTAGATGAGATTGACCAGTTAGTTAAAAAAGCAGGAGATGAGATAATATATAATCTGACTAGAATAAATTCTGAATTAGTTAATGGGCAAATTAGTCTTATTGGTATTTCTAATGATTTGGTGTTTACTGATAACCTTGATCCGAGAGTTAAATCTTCATTAAGTGAAGAGGAGGTTATTTTTCCACCCTACAACGCGTTACAGTTACAAGATATTTTAAAAAGGAGATCAAAAATAGCATTTAATGAAGGTGTTGTTTTTTCAGGAGTTATAGAAAAGTGTGCTGCATATGCAGCAAGGGAACATGGGGATGCAAGAAGAGCACTTGAGTTATTAAGGGTTGCTGGAGAACTTGCAGAAAGAGAAGGGTTATTGAATGTTAAGATTGAACACATTGATGTTGCAGAAGAAAAGATAGAGAAAGACAGGGTGTTAGATATTGTTAAAACGCAACCTAAACAACAACAAGCAACATTGTTTTCTATACTTCAATTATACAAAGACAACAATGATTTAATTTATACTGGGGAGGTTTATGATGTGTACAAAGGAGTTTGCAATAAGATTGGATTAAGACCACTAACTCAAAGAAGGGTCTCTGATGTTATTGCAGAATTTGATATGTTGGGGATAATTAATGCAAAAGTTATTTCAAAAGGGAGGTTTGGGAGGACAAGAGAGATTAGTGTTGCAATTCCTCCTTCAGTAAAACCAAAAATAGTAACTCTTTTAGAACAAAGCTTGGGTTTGTAATTAGGTAGGGGTGTTTTCTATACAAAAAGAAAAAGAAAAGGAGATAGTAAAATATTTTTTAGAACAAAAAGTTTTACTTAGTTCTGATTTTTTTGAGGAGTTGATTATAGATTCGTTTGACCCTTCTCTTTTTTTATCTTTTTTATCTAAAGATGGTGTGGTGGAAATTATTTTTATTGATAAAAATACTAGACTTTTAGCAGAGAGAAAAGAAGAAGGAATTAATTGGAAAGAGTTAGAATCTAGGAAAGCGATTGGTGATAAAAAACAAGATTATGGAGATTATAAACAACTTGTAGATGGATTAACTACTGTTACTTCTTCTGATAATCTTAATAAAGATGAAAATGGAGTTAAAAGTGAGATAAATGATTCTGTGAAGGATACCAATATGAGGGGGAATGTTGAATTGATTTTTTCTTATGATGAGGAAGCAAAGAAAAGGCAGTTAAAAGATTTTGTTTCTTTTTTTAACAAGAGATATAAAGAACTTGAAGGTATTTTAAGAAATAGGCAGGAGTTAGCCGGTGTTACTTCAATAAACAGAATATTAAATAAAAGAGATAGAGAGAATGTTGCAGTTATTGGGTTAGTTAAAGAAAAAAATCTTACTAAGAACAATAATTATGTTTTGAAAATAGAAGATCCTTCCGGAGAAATTGCCCTCTTGGTTAATAAAAATAAATCAGATATCTATTCTTTTGTTAAGAATTTGGTTTTAGATGAAGTTATTGGTGTCACAGGTACAAATAATGGAGATATTATTTTTGTTAATGGGCTCCATGTACCAGATATTCCAATGATAAAGGAATTGAAAAAAGCAGAGGATGAAGAATATGCTTTGTTTTTGTCTGATATCCATGTTGGATCAACTGATTTTTTAGAAGAAGATTTTAGTAAATTTTTAAAATGGATAAGAGGGGAAATTGGTACAGAAAAACAGAAAGAGTTAGTAAAAAAAGTGAGTTATATTTTTATTGTTGGTGATTTAGTTGATGGTGTGGGGATTTATCCCTCCCAGGAAAAAGAGTTAGTTATAAAAGACATCAATGAACAATACAAGGCATGTGCTGATTTTTTGTCCCAAATTCCTTCAGATATTAATATTATTATTTGTCCAGGTAATCACGATGCTGTTAGGATGGCAGAGCCCCAACCTGTCTTTTGTGAAGAGTTTTCTTCTGCTCTTTTTGATCTGCCTAATGTTTTGATGGTTAGTAATCCCGGGATTGTTAATATTGGTAAAACTGATTCTTTCTCAGGTTTTGATGTTTTGATGTATCATGGGTATAGTTTTGATTATTATATTGCAAATGTTGATGAGATAAGGAATAATGGAGGATATGACCGGGCAGATTTAGTGATGAAATTTTTACTTCAGAGAAGACATTTGTCTCCTACACATGCTTCCTCTCTTTATATTCCTGATGAGAAAAGAGATCCCATGGTGATTAGTAAGGTACCTGATTTTTTTGCTACTGGACATATCCACAAAACATCTGTTTCACATTATAGAAATATTACCTTAATTTGTGGAAGTTGTTGGCAATCTAAGACTAGTTTTCAAGAGAAAGTTGGACATAATCCTGAACCAAGTAGGGTTCCTCTGGTTAATCTTAAAACAAGAGAGGTAAAAATTTTAAAGTTTGGATGATGTGTTAAAATGATGGATGAAAGTAATGAAATAAGTAATTATTTTGAAAAGATAGAACAAGAAGTGATTTGTTGTTATGAAATAGCTAATAAAGCAAGGGGAAAAAAGTTAGACCCAAGAGATAAGGTAGAGATTAAACTAGCAAGAAATATGGCAGAAAGAGTAGAGGGATTAATTGGTGTTGTTGCTCCCAATCTTGTTGGTTCTGGTGTTACTGATAGAATAATTGAGTTGGAAAAGGAGTATTCTCCTTTAGATTGGAGAGTTGCTTTAAGAATTGCGTTAGAAGTAGCAAAAGAAAAATTTTGTAAGTTTGAAAATAAAACAAAAGCAATGGAGATTGGAATTAGGGCAGGATTTGCATATCAAACTGGAGGGATAGTTGCTGCCCCTTTGGAAGGGTTTATTGAATTAAAAATTAAAAAAACAAGAGCAGGGAATGAATATTTTGCACCTTGTTATGCTGGTCCCATTAGGGGTGCTGGAGGAACAGCAGCAGCATTCTCTTTATTGATTGTTGATTATGTTAGGACACATTTAGGTTATTCTAAATATGATCCTTCTGAGAAGGAGATAAACAGGACTGTGACAGAGATTCAAGATTATCATGAAAGAGTTACCAATCTACAATATTTCCCTTCAAAAGAAGAGTTAGTTTTTTTGTTAAAGCATATCCCTATTGAGGTTGATGGGGATCCAACAGAAAAAATTGAAGTTTCTAATCATAAAGATTTAGAAAGGGTGCAAACAAATAGGGTGAGAGGAGGAATTTGTTTGGTTTTAGCAGAAGGTTTGTCACAAAAAGCCCCAAAATTATGGAAAAGACTTTCTAAATGGGGGAAAGAGATGGGTTTTGAGTGGGATTTTCTTGGTGAATTTTTAAAATTACAGAAGAAGATAAAAGCAAAACAAACAGGAGGTGCTTCTTCTGATAAAAAACAAAAATTAACTCCTAATTATACTTTTATTGCTGATCTTGTTGCAGGTAGACCAGTTCTAACACATCCTATGGCTGTTGGTGGTTTTAGGCTGAGATATGGGAGATCTAGGTTAAGTGGTTTTAGTGCGGCAGGAGTTAATCCTGCAACAATGCATATTTTAAAAAAGTATGTGGCAACAGGGACACAACTTAAAGTTGAAAGACCAGGGAAGGCTGCAGCAATGACTCCTTGCGATTCTATTCATGGGCCCATTGTTTTATTGAATGATGGAAGTGTGGTGGGTATTGATAAGGTTAGTAAAGCAAAGGAATATATCAAAGACATAAAGGAGGTTTTGTTTTTAGGAGATATTTTATTTAATTATGGTGATTTTAGTGAGAATGGTCATATGTTAGTTCCTTGTGGATATAATGAGGAGTGGTGGTGTAGGGAGTTAGAAAAGGTAATTATTGATAAGTTTGGAGAAATAGATGTTGCTAAGGTTTCAGAGGAATGTAGGTTGGAGAAAGAGGTTGTAGAGAGATGTTTGTCTTTGCCTCTTGTTGTTAAACCTAAATTTGAGACAGCTATCTCTTTTTCTAAGTGTTTGGGTGTTCCTCTTCACCCAAGATATACTTTTTATTGGGATTTAATCTCTATGGAACAATTAGTTGTACTGTTGGAGTGGTTGAAGAAGGCAAAAATTGTTAAAGAACTTGATGATATTGTTAAAGTTGTGTTCCCTTTACAAGATGAACCAAAAAGGGTTTTAGAATTGATTGGTTTGCCCCATAATGTGATAAATAATGAGTTCGTTGTTTTAAAAAAATCATTTGCAAAATCTCTGTTATTTTCTTTTGCAATTAATTCTATTGATGATGTTGAAAATGTGATTTGTGGACTAGATAAAGAAAAAGGTGTTTTAGAGAATATTTCAAATATTTGTGGTGTTGTTATAAGAGATAAGGCTGGAACTTTTATTGGTGCAAGGATGGGTCGGCCAGAAAAAGCTAAGATGAGAAAACTTACAGGTAGTCCACAGGTTTTGTTTCCTGTTGGAGAAGAAGGAGGGAGGCTTAGATGTTTTCAGGCTGCTTTGAAAGAAGGAAAAATTGAAGCAGAGTTCCCTGTCCTTAAATGTGAAAAATGTGGTAAACAATCAGTGTATGGTGTTTGTGAGGAGTGTGGTTCAGAAAATAAACAATTGTATTTTTGTAATACTTGTGGAATTTTAGAAAAAGATGTTTGTGATCATGGAGAATGTAGATCTTTTATGAAACAAAGCATTGATATAAGAAATTATTATAAACATGCACTTAAGATGTGTAAAATGAATATTAGTCCAGAGTTAGTAAAGGGTGTGAGAGGTACAAGTAATAAGGATCATGTTCCAGAGAATTTATCAAAAGGGTTGTTAAGAGCAAAACACGAGATTTATGTAAATAAAGATGGTACTGTCAGATTTGATATGAGTGAAGTTCCTGTAACTCATTTTATTCCTAATGAGATTGGGACTTCTGTTGAAAGATTGAAAGAGTTGGGCTATGAAAATGATACATATGGGGATAAATTAGAAAATCCAGACCAAGTTGTTGAGATAAAACCCCAAGATGTTATTATTCCTGCTGCAGATGGTGCTCTAGATGAACAATCCAATAAGGTTCTTGTTAGGGTTGCTAAATTTATTGATGATTTATTAGTTAATATTTATGGGTTAGAACCGTATTACAATGTTAAATCAAAAAATGATTTAGTTGGTCATTTAGTTCTGGCTTTAGCACCCCACATTTCTGCTGGGATGGTTGGGAGAATTATTGGTTTTTCTAATACGCAAGGTTTTTTTACACATCCAATGTTTCATGCTGCCCTTAGGCGTGACTGTTTTTCCCATGATACATATTTGCCTTTTTTTATTAAAGGGAGATGGGAAATAAAAAAGATAGGGAAGGTAATAGAAAATCTTAATCCTGTTGATGTTGTTGATAGTTTTGGTACAAAAGAAGTCAAAATAAGTGGTGTCAAAACGTTAGGTTCTAATTCTATTGTGAATGTTAATAATTTTACAAAGCATTCTCCTCAGAAATTTGTGAGGATAAAAACTGCATCCGGTAAATTAATAGAAACAACAGACAATCATAAGCATGTTGTTTTTGATAAAAGGAAGAGAATTATATTGGCACACAACCTTAAATTAGGAGACAAGCTCGGTTTACCTTTCAAGATTGATGTTCCAACTAAAGATATAAATGAATTCGATTTGATTGATCTTTTATCTGATCAGGAATGGGTGATGGTTAGGGGAGTGAATAAATATTTTAATATTAAGAAATATGCTAAAAACTATTTTTCTAAGAAGGATTATGACAATTACACAAGAAGAGATTCATACCCTATTGAGTTTATTGTCAATTTGAAAAGAAAAGGACTTATTTTTTCTGATAATTTATATGTAAGTGCAAAAAGAGACAATGTTAAGATTCCTGCTAAGATTAAAATAAGTAATGAATTTTTAAGATTAGTTGGGTTGTATGTTGCGGAAGGATATTCTAGGGGGATTGATGGGAGATTATACCAAGTATATATTGCTGCCCAAGAGAAGGAGATAAGATCTTTTGTTAAGGTAAATATGAGAAATATTTTTGGTTTGGTACATACAGAGAACAAAAAAGATAGGGTTACATACTCTAGTAGGATCTTATATCACTTATTTATTTGTATTTTGGGTTGTGGATCAAGTGCTTATGAAAAGAGGTTGCCTTCTTTATTTTTGAATCTTCCCAAATACAGAATAGGACACATGTTATCGGGTTATTTTGAAGGAGATGGTTCTGTTAGTAAATCAGATAATAGAGTTACATTTGATACTGTGTCTAGGGGCTTGTTGAAGGATCTAGACTTTGTTTTTGCTCAGTTAGGTATTTTTATTAAGAATTATGAATACAAAAGTTTACCTGGGAAGAAAGTTCGAGAATTTTATATTGATAAAGGGAGAGATGTTCCTGAATTTATTGTGGTGAAAGGAATAATCCAGAGCATTTTTGTGAAAAGGTTTTTTAAATATGTTGGGTTTATTTCTTCTAGGAAACAAGGGGTGTTAAATTATTTAGCAAAGAAGAATCCAAGAGGTATAATGCAGGAGCATGATGATTTGTTTATTTATGATAAAATTGTTTCTTTGCGTGTTTTACCTGAGAAGGAGTCTTATTGTTTGAATGTTAATGGAAATGAAGTTGTTGCTAATTCCATACTAACAAGGCAATGCGACGGTGATGAAGCATCTATTAGTATGTTAATGGATGCGGTTTTAAACTTTTCAAGAAATTATCTTCCTACAACAAGGGGTGCAAGTACTATGGATGCTCCGTTGGTTTTAACTTCTAAATTGATACCTGCAGAAGTAGACGACCAAGCCCACGGATTAGATGTTGTTTGGAAATATCCTCTCGAACTTTATGATGCTGCTTTAGAATATAAAAATCCATGGGAAGTAAAAGTTGAACAGCTAAATTCTAGATTAAATAAACCAGAACAGTATGAGGGGCTGGGTTTTACTCATGATGTTTCAAGTATCAATGTTGGTGTTTCTTGTTCTGCATATAAATCTCTTCCTTCTATGGATGAGAAATTAGCTGGACAGATGGCGATAGCTGAACAGGTAAGGGCAGTTAATACTGGCGATGTTGCTAGACTTGTAATTGAAAAACATTTTTTAAAAGATACAAGAGGTAATTTGAGAAAGTTTTCTCAACAACAGTTTAGATGTGTGAAATGTAATTCAAAGTTTAGGAGACCACCTTTAGTTGGAAGATGTACTAAATGTAGTGGGAAAATTATTTTTACAATTTCAGAGGGTTCTGTTGTTAAATATTTAGACAAAAGTATAAATTTGGCTGAGAATTATGATGTTCCTGCTTATATAAAACAAAGTTTAGATTTATTAAAAAGAAGGGTTGAGAGTATGTTTGGTAGAGATAAGGAGAAGCAGAGCGGATTGGGAGAGTTTGTTTAGACTTTATATCTTAGCTTTTATGCTTTGTTTTGCTCCACAAGCCATGCATTTAATAAATAAGAATGGTCCTTCTTTTTGTAGTTTTGTGTCAGGTTTTTTACATTCTTTACATAACACATACTCTTCTACATATTTTTCTATTTTTTCATTAATTCTGGATGCAGGAACCTTACTTCCAATTATGATTCCGGACTTTTTTAATTCTCCTGGGGTTGCAAGTTCTTTTAGTATGAATTTTAAGATGTGCTCTGGTTTTCTATGTATGATGTTTGCAATTTGGTAGAAATTACTAATTATTGTTTTATTTCCTTGAACGTGTCCTACTACTTTAGGTATTGTGAATCTTTCTTCCTTTTCAACCTTTTCTGGAAGTTTCTCTCTTGCCTTTTCTAATAGTTTTTTGTAATCCATATTTTTAAAGAATATGCTTGCCATTTTTAAATGTTTTGACAATATTTATAAATAAGGGGAATTATATATTAAATATGGTGTTAGAAGCTCTTATATCTCCTTTAACTGCAGAAAAAAGACCTTGGCAGTTATTCTTTTTAGGGTTATTTTTTACTGCGGTTGCCATGTTTCTGAGTTACTGGATCTTTAAAGAACAGGCGTCAATTGTTATGGTGTTTTTTGTTGTTCTAGCCAGTGTACCCATTGTATATAATATTATAAAATTTGAAGAGGCAAAAGACGAAGAGATGAATGTTGGAGAATTTCATTTGTTAAAAGAGCATGCAAAAGCGTTATCTGTTTTCATGTTTCTTTTTTTAGGTATTTTAGTTTTATGTGCTTTAGTGTATGTATTCATGCCCCAAAATATAATCAGTTCTTTATTTGGTATTCAAATTTCGACAATTGATAATATCAATCACCATGTTTCTGGAAATGTTGTGACTCCTGGTGTTTTTAGTATTATATTTTTTAATAATTTAAAGGTATTAATTTTTTGTATTTTATTTGCTTTTGTTTATGGTGTGGGGGCATTATTTATACTCACCTGGAATGCTTCTGTAATTGGTGTTGCTTTGGGAGAGTTTGTTAGGTTAAGGATTAGTGAGGTTGGGACTAGTTTAGGATTTTTTGGTGTATCCCATTATTTTGCTGCCTTTTCTTTAGGGTTGTTAAGATATATGACTCATGGTGTTTTTGAAATTCTTGCTTATTTTATCGCTGGTCTTGCTGGCGGAATCATTTCTATATGTGTGGTTAGAAATCATGTAACTACAAAGAAATTTCATCGCGCAGTTTTTGATTCTTTTGGTTTGTTATTGTTGTCTATTGTATTTCTTTTAATTGGTTCTCTTGTAGAGGTATTTGTTACTCCTTTGTTTTTCTAGTGTTTTTATTCCAATACTTTTATTCGGCCTGGTTTTATGTCAAACAGCTTTTTACGTTCGTAAAAACCTGGGAAAAATGCCAGCTGGTACGACTTAGTTTACTGTGTAAACTCAAAATCACTTAACGCGATTTTGTGCTAAGTCGTACGAACAAATTCTATTCTAACACTTTAACTCTTCCTGGTTTTATCTCGAATATTTCTCCTTGTTCTAATAATCTTTTTATATGCTCTTCTGTTGATGGTCCTTGTTGTGCTATTAATTCTTCTGTATCTGCACCTTCTCCTTTGTCTGATGATTTGATTATCTCGATAAGTTTTTCTAGTTCTGTTGGGTCTTCTTCTGTTCCTGGTTGAGTGATTTTTTCTGAGTCTTCTGTGATTGTTTCTTCTTTTATTGTGTTCTCTTTTTTGTGTGTTTCCATACTGATTGTTTTTTCAGTGACTTCTTCTTGTTTATAGTTTAATTCTAGTTTTCTTAATTCAATCCATTTTGGATTGCTGATTTTTTTTACTATTTCTAGTGTTAAATATGTTTCATTATTAAATGTTCTAGGTCTACCAATTACCAATACTGGGTCCCCTATTTGTAATCTTTTTATGGCATCTTTGTTTTCAAATGACCTTATGCTTATTTTTTCAGTTCCGTCGTCAATTATGAATGAAGAGTATGTTAATTCTTCTTCTTGGATTGAAACAATGATTCCGATAATGTTTGTTCGTGAGATTTTTCTTCCTTGTGGGGTTAATATGTAGTTAGGTTCCCATTCTCCTGTGGCTTTAGTGTATTCTCCCTCTTTTAACTCTCTTATTGTGGATTTATGTGCGGTTTGTCTTTGTATATTTGTTTTTTGTTCCATTTTTTAACCTGTTAAATTTTCGATATGCTTCCTCTTTTTGGTTCAAATAGATCTCCGGATCTTTTTAATTTTTCTATGGATTCAATTACTTTGTCTTCATCTATTCCATCTTCTTTTGCAGCAGTGATTATATCATCTATTGGGATGACTTTTCCTACTTTTTGTTCTAGTTGGTTAATTAAATCTCTGACTTTGACTATCTTTGTTCTTTCTGAAGTTGTTATTCCTGTTGATATTCTATCAATATCAATTTTACCTGTTTCTGGATCTAATCCTACTTGTTCTAGACAATAATGAATCATTGCTATTGCCCTTCTTGCATCTTTTTTTGTTATTTTATCACTTAATCTTACTTTTGCCGCTGCTTCTGATAGTCTGATTAGTGCTTCTAGCTGTCTTGGAGATATTGGGATTGCTCTCATACCTTTTTCTTCTGAACTTCCAGATGTTCTCATTTTTACATAATAATCTTTTAATTCTTCTAATGCGGTGTCTGTTAATGTTGGAAAAATATTTTGTTTTGCATATGAAAGATACTTTCTTAGAAGATCTGTATCTACTGGTGCTTTTTCTGCCATCTTTTCTTTATGGAGTGTTAATATGAATTTTGCCAGTCGTTCGTCTTTTACTTCATCGGGGATATCTTTTATTGTGAATATTAAATCGAATCTGTTGATTAATGCAGGGGGAAGGTCGATTTGTTTTGCAATTGTTTCATAAGGGTCAAATCTTCCAAATTTTGGATTTGCTGCTGCTAAAACTGTGGTCTCACATCTTAGTGTTGCTTGGATATTTGCCTTACTAATACTTACGGATTGTTGTTCTAATCCTTCGTGCATTGCAGATCTGTCTTCTGGGGTCATTTTATCCATCTCATCTATCATTAGAATTCCTTTATTAGCTAAAACCATTGCTCCTGCTTCTAATGACCAGCCTGCTAAGAATTCATCTTTAACTACTGCAGCTGTGTTATGAACTAATATTCCATTTACAAGAAAATTATGAGAATTGTTAACTGTTAAATCATATACATGCTTGTATTTGTGGTTAGTTATGTTTTGTATATCTTTTATCTCATCCCAAAATATATCAGATTTTTGTAGTTTTTGAAGGGTTTGATAATTTTCATTATCTTTAATATCTGACTTTGCTTTTTGCATGTTGTTTAATATTTTTTTAAGTTGAGGTCTGCTCATATTGTAATATTCATTTTCTAACGATGATGTTCCAGATTTTAATACGACTCTTGGAGATATTGTGTAACTCTTTCTTAGTTTTTTTATTATTTTATTTATCCCAGGGATTATATCTACATTAGTATTTGAAGATGTTAATCTATTAATGATTGTGTCAAGTTTCTTCTTTTTTTCATAACTCTCAAATCCAATTTTATCTTTAAAACTAATTAAATTATCTTTCCCTCTGATTTCTAATATATATTTCTTATATTTGCTATTAATTTTACCTTTAATTGGCATCCTTTGTCTTATCTTTGCAATTATTCCATATCTTAATAGTAACAACTGCATTTTTTTAGCAAGAATCTGGCTAGTTGTAGTTAAATCAATGTATGAAGAACCTTTTGTGTTTCTTTTGATAACACTACCATCACAATCAAAAAGGGCTTTTATATAATATGCAACAACATCGTTTGGTAGGTCTAATATGTTGTTTGTTAGATCAATTTTGTTTGATTTAGGTGATTTTGGTACTCCTAATGAAGATAGGATTTCAAATACTATGTTTGAACCAAATCTGAAAGAGGGGGGCCGGTTCTCATTACCTTTACTTGAACAGTTGCATTTAGTTCCAAATAGATCATTTGATAATTTAATGAATTTTTTAATTAGTAAATCTGAATTATTAGAGAATCTTATTGATATTCTATTTTTATCGCCACTTAAGTCACCATCTCCTGCAATTAATCCTGCGAAATACATTAATTTTTTATTCACATAGATTGGTAATCTAATTTTATGGCCTTTATATAATGACACTCCTTTTATTCTCTTTGATATCTTTTCTAATGGTGTTCCAGATAGTTTTGCTAATTTTTTAAGATCTTTTAGATGTATGTTGCCTCTGGCATTTTCATTGACCCAATTAGTGTATATTGCATTTTCTGAAAATCTATGAGTTTTACAAAACTCTCTTTTATTTTTGTATTGTTCAACGGCTTTTATTACCATCTCTTTAACTACTTTTTTTACACCATAGACAATTGGATTTGATTTGACTAACGAAATTGTTAGGATGTTTTTACTTTCTTTAACATGTGTATTTCTTGCTGTGGCAATATATTCTCCTTCTTTTATTTCACTGGATTTTTTCCATTTTATTTTTCCATTTTCCATAGTGAATATTTTTGTATTTGGTGTAATTGTAATGGACTTTCCACTTCTTGTTACAATCTTCTTCATCCTTTTTGGTGCTTTCAGTTTCCAAAATTTATCAATTTTTTTAGGTTTAATTCTTAAGTTCTTGTCTAATGTTAATATTTTCTTATTATTTTTATCACCATTGGTATTCCAAACACCTTTGCAATATTTTTTCTTACCCTCTCTTAGTTTATTTTCGACGACATCTACTATTTTATGCATTCCTCCAGGATTTGTTTGTACTAATTCGTCTGGAGCAATACATAGTCCTGCTCCAGAAACACCTTTTCCTGATACAAATCTTGATTTAGGAGCTACAACTGACGCTCTTTTGAGTAGGGAACTTTTTCCTGATCCAGGATCACCAATTAGGAGCATATGTATGTCCCCTCTTGTGGTTACTCCATCATCTCTTAATTTTTTTGTTCCACCAACAAATTGAAGGATCATTGCTTCTTTTACTTTATCGTGGCCAAAAATTCCTGGTGCTAGTGATACTGCTAGTTTTTGGAAAACTTTTGGGTCTTGTGAAATTGCTTTTATCTCTTCTTCTTCTTCAGGGGATATTTTTATATTTGTATAATCTTCTTCCATTGCTTCAACATTGTTTGATTCGATTAATAGGTCAAATTTTGTTGATTGTCCACCAGATCTTAATATTATTGGGACTTCTTTTAACATCCCAATTATTCTTATTGTTGAACCAGGATTTGTCTTTTTTTCTGTTATTGGAGAAACCAAGTCATTTTTTAAGAGGATATTCATTCTTTTTGGTTGTTCTCCTCCTTCAAGGTCTTTTGTTGCTTCTTCTAGAACTATTCCTTGAATATCTACCAATTCTTTACTAAGAAGCCTGAATCTTCCTTTTCTTCCGCAGCCACACCTACTTGGTTCTTTGAATTTGTTGTCTAGTTGAAGAACATTAATTATATTTCCACAACTAGGGCACTCAAATTTTGCAGAAGTTGCTTGAGGTCTTACATCAGACTTTTGTCTTACTGTTCCTTCAAGCATTAATAGTTTATTTAGGTGTTTACTTCTTATGTTTCTTATCATAATTTTAAGGTTTTCTGGGATGTTTGTTAACCTAATTTTAAAATCATTTATTTTTGAAGGTAGATCAAAATTATTAATGGATATTTCAGCAGCTTTTATTACTTCTTCTGGTTGTTCAATTAAATTGTCTGCTAGTTCTGGGTTGAATTTTACAAGTTCACTAAAATCTATTATTAAGAAATTTTCTCCTTTTCTTACTTTTTCAAGGAGTTCTGCTAGGTAGTTTGCATCTATAAATTCTTGGAATACTTTTATTTGTTCTGCTACTTCCATTTTACCTTCTTTTTTGGGCCTCTTTCTTTTAGAGGGGTATGTCTATTGTTGAATTTGATTTTAGACACTCCCCAGTTAATATTATGTGAATGTTAAAAAGGAAATAAAAAATAAATTAAAAAGTTATTGGTTAACTTTTGATTTTCTTAAGGTTTTCTATTAGTTTGTCAACAGCTTTTCCTACAGCTTCTTCACTCTTTGTTCCTGTACAAACAATCTTTCCGTTGCTGAACAGTAAGAAAGTAGCTTTTGCTTGAGGTAGTTTGTAAACCAAACCTGGAAATTGTTCTGGTTCGTATTCTGTGTTTTCAAGTTTCATTGCCAATACATTAAGATTTAGATCCATACCTACGGAGCCAGAGGCTACTATGTTTTGGATGTTTATCTTTGGCTTTATTGTGATCTTTATGTTGATCTTTTCCAAGCTTTTGATTATTTTTGTTATTGATTCTTCAACCTTTTCAATTGATCTAGCTCCTGTACATACTACTTTACCTGAGCTAAATATCAAAGCAGACGTTTTTGGTTCTCTAATCCTTATAACAAGGCCAGGGAACTGTTCTGGATTGTATTCTGTGTTAGAAAGGGTTGCTGCCATCTTTTCTAATGGTATATCGTGCTCTAAAGCTGTTGAAACAACGATATTAACGACTTGAATGTCTTTCTTGGTCATATAAATCCCCCCATAGTTATTTGTTTATAAACCTTTAAAAATGTACCCTTATTTATAAATACTTTGGTTTTTAAATGGATATAATAGGGTTTATATACCTCTCCTTGATTTCCTATGGAGATTTTGTTTGTTTCTTAAGTATGAAAATATATTGTTGGATGTATATATTTTAATGTATATGCTGTGCAATATTTGTACTTCTTGGTTATTTTGGTTTTATTTGTTATTACTCTATAATAGTGAATAATAGAAAGCTTTATATACTGGGGGTACTTTTCGGTATATTATGGTGAAACATAAGACTAGTGTATCGTTTGATGAGAATACTATATGTGAGATCAGGAGATTAATTAGGGAAGGTTCTTTTAGGAATAAATCCCATGTTGTTGAGTATGCTGTGAAGAAGTTGATTGAGAAGGAGGGGAAAGATGACTGATCGTCCTTCTATGCATGAGTTAGGGATAGTAAAGGTTTTTGATTTAGATGCATCTAGATATAAAGGTGTGGAAGAGGTATATAATCTGGAAGACGCTCTGGTGGTCGCCGGATTCCTCAA